>NZ_SMBJ01000005.1:266321-517537 GCF_004342325.1 Rhizobium azibense
GCTGAAAGATGCGGTCATATTCAGCGGGCTTGTCTACTACGCAGGCCTCCTTCGCAGTCAGGCTTCAAATGACTGTCAGGATCGGCCAAAAGCAGAAGCAAATCTTCCTCTTCAGCTCAGTGGCTCGCCAATTTCTATGGCGTGCCCATCCGGATCGTAAAAACGAAAGACCCGCTGTCCCCACGCCTGTCTTTCTACGGGGTGGATTAACTCCACATGCGGCGCGATCTTGTTAAAGGCGGCATCGACATCGCCATCTTCGAAATACAAAAGCCAGTTTCTTCTCCCATATGATTGGTCAGCGTCGAGCGTTTGGCGCCAGATCGTATGTTCAAGCGATCGTCCCTCATGGACTGCAAAACCTGACTCGAAAAGGACGAAATTTCCGGCATCCTCTATTATTTTCAGTCCGAGCAGCTTGTTGTAGAATTCCTTCGAGCGATTTATGTCGCGAACGAAAGGAATAGGATTGATAAAACGCATCATTTTCCTCTCGAGAGGCTCAATTTCATTGTCGCAGGATACTGACCAGCGCGCCAGTTGGGCACGAGGCTCTTGCCGCTTGGCAAATTAGGACGTTTCGCGAATGCCGCAACTGCGAGTACTGCCGCGAAGCTGCAGCCAGCGATCCATTGCCGCAATGGCGACAACGCCTTTGCTTCTGAGATCTGAAAGTGCGACTTCGGGTTTGTAGGATGCTGCCGTGAAGATTAAATAAAGACCTGCACCACCCCAGAACGAGTTATCCATGACATTGCCCTTCAGCCCTTATCAGGAAATCGCTTCCATTGCGGCGCGCCATGCCTCCGGCGAGGGCGAGTTCGCGACGGCCATCGGCAACCTTTTCTTGAGCCGCCGTTCCCAGCCGGCCGGACCCTTTCACTCGGCCTATCGCCCATGCGTCGCTATGGTGCTGCAGGGCGCAAAAAGCGTCAGGCTCGGGACGGAAACCCTGAACTATGGCACCGGCGACTATCTTCTGACGTCACTAGACCTTCCAGTGGCGTGGCGCGTGACTGAGGCAAGCCCGCAGGCGCCCCATCTATGCTTTGCAATGGCGATCGATCCCGAAAGGGTTGCGGCGCTTCTGCGCCGTGTCGATATCCCGCGTCCGGCCGCGCATACCGACGGGCTGCGGGGCATGGCGGTCAACGCCGCGCCGCCGGAACTGCTGGAGGCGGCCGTGCGGCTGGTGCGCCTGCTTGATCGTCCAAACGATATCGCGGCCATGGCACCGCTGATCGAGCAGGAAATCCTCTATCGCGTGCTGACCGGGCCTGTCGGCCCGCATCTCTTGAACATTGCGCTCGCGGAGAGCCAGAGCAACAGGATTGCCCGCGCCGTTTCATGGCTCAGGGAAAATTATGCAAGACCCTTAAGGATCGAAGCGCTCGCCGAGCTTGTTGGCATGAGCGTCTCTTCGTTCCATCATCATTTCAAATCCGTCACCGCGCTGACGCCGGTTCAGTTCCAGAAACAGCTCCGCCTGCACGAGGCGCGTCGCCTGATGCTGATCGAGCGCCTGGATGCCGGAATGGCCGGGCATCGTGTCGGATATCAAAGCCCGTCGCAGTTCAGCCGGGAATACAGCCGTCTCTACGGCATCTCGCCTGCGCGCGACGTCGACGCAGAACGCTTGGCGGCCGCTGCCGAATAAAGCGGCCCGTCTGCAGAAAATTTGCATCGCCCATCGTCCCCCTCTTGACGGGTGAGGACGTCTGCGCGATAAGCATCCGCGAACCGTACCGTACGGTACGTACTTGGGAGCGCATATCGTGTCTGTCGAAACCTTGGAGCCCAGCGAATTTTCGCCGCGTCAGAACGCCGTTCTGGAGCAGGCGCTGCAGCTCCTTGTCGATGGCGGTGAGAAGGCGCTGACGACATCAGGCGTCGCACGCGCTGCCAACTGCTCCAAGGAAAGCCTCTACAAATGGTTCGGCGACCGCGATGGCCTGCTGTCTGCGATGATCGCCTATCAGGCCAGCAAGGTGCGCACGTTCGAGCGCAATGGCGAACGGCTGACGGCGGTGAGCCTGCATGACCATGTGATCCTTTTTGCACGCGACCTGCTGGAGGTTCTGGCCGGCGATGTCTCGCTGGCGCTGAACAGGCTGGCGATCGGCCAATCGCATCGCGACGGCTCCAAGCTCGGCAAGCTGCTTCTGGAGCGCGGCCGTCGCCAGATCGACCGCCGTGCCATGGCGCTGATCGATGCGGGAAAGAGGGCAGGGTTGCTGCGCTTTTATGATGCTGACGAGGCCTATCACACGCTTTACGGCCTTATCGTCTCTGACCTGCATGTGCGCATGCTGCTCGGCGAGCCGGGTCTTAAGGATACCGCCCGGCAGGCGGAAAGGGCGGTGACTGCTTTCCTCCGGCTCTACGGCACGGAGAAGGTTTTGGCGGAAATGCCGGCGCTGAGCTGAGTTCCGCCGTTCTTCTACCATCAACACGACAAGCAAAGGGAAGGAACTTCAAATGCGCGTCTACTACGATCGTGATGCCGATCTCAACCTCATCAAATCCAAGAAGGTCGCCGTCATCGGCTACGGTTCGCAGGGCCGCGCCCACGCGCTGAACCTGAAGGACAGCGGCGCCGGCAACGTCGTCATCGCGCTCAAGGCCGGTTCGCCAACCGTCAAGAAGGCCGAAGCCGACGGCTTCAAGGTGATGACAGTTGCAGAAGCCGCCAAGTGGGCCGATCTGATGATGATGGCGACACCTGATGAGCTGCAGGCCGACATCTACAAGTCGGAAATCGCTGCCAACATCCGCGATGGTGCGGCGATCGCTTTCGCACACGGCCTCAACGTCCATTTCGGCCTCATCGAGCCGAAAGCTTCGGTTGACGTCGTCATGATCGCGCCGAAGGGCCCTGGCCACACGGTTCGCGGCGAATACCAGAAGGGTGGCGGCGTTCCCTGCCTCGTTGCCGTTCACCAGAACGCGTCCGGCAATGCGCTTGAACTCGCTCTCTCCTACGCCTGCGGCGTCGGTGGAGGCCGCTCGGGCATCATCGAGACCAACTTCCGCGAAGAGTGCGAAACCGACCTCTTCGGCGAACAGGTTGTTCTCTGCGGCGGTCTCGTCGAGCTCATCCGCGCTGGTTTCGAAACGCTGGTCGAAGCCGGCTACGCTCCAGAAATGGCCTATTTCGAGTGCCTCCACGAAGTGAAACTCATCGTCGACCTGATCTATGAAGGCGGTATCGCCAACATGAACTACTCGATCTCGAACACTGCCGAGTGGGGCGAATATGTCACTGGCCCGCGCATTATCACTGAGGAAACCAAGGCCGAGATGAAGCGCGTCCTGAAGGACATCCAGACCGGCAAGTTCACGTCGGAATGGATGCAGGAATATCGCGCCGGCGGCTCGCGCTTCAAGGGCATCCGCCGCGTCAACGACTCGCACCAGATCGAAGAAGTCGGCGCGAAGCTCCGCGGCATGATGCCGTGGATCGGCAAGAACAAGCTTGTCGACAAGAGCGTGAACTAAGCGCGTCTCGACTTTGGAATTGGAGGGGCCGTGGCGGAAGCTTCGGCCCCTTTCATTTTCGTGCTCGCAGGTGAAGCCAGCGCGTCGGCTTGTTGTCGTAGCCGCTGCCATCGGCTTCATCAACGCCGATGTTTCGCCAGCCGCCGGTCGTCAGCAATTCGCAGAGCCAGGCCGCGGAAAGGTAGTTGTAATACCGGCCGAAGCCGTCGTGACCCTCTGCCGTTCCAGCCTTGAAGCTTGCATAAAACACGCCGCCATCCTTCAGCGCCTCTCGGATACGGGCCAGCACGGTGGGCAAGTCCTTTCGCGGCACATGCAGCAGACTGGCCTCGGCCCAGACGCCGTCGAACTCGTTCTTGGCTTCCAGCTCCTCGAAGCGCATCACTTTCACGGGCTTGCCGGTCATTTTTTCAGCTTGCTTGGCAAGTTCCGCCGAGCCATCCGTCGCCATCACGTCGAAGCCTTTGGAGAGCATGTAGGCGCTATCATGTCCACCGCCACAACCAAGTTCGAGGACGCGGGCGTCGGAAGATAGGGCAGAGAGAAATGCGTCGAGCCGCAACTTCGGCAGCTTGCGGTTCCGCGAGGCATAGGCCTCGGCATTTTCGTCATAAAATGAGTGCGTCATAAAGCTCTCTCGAAGGGTAATCCCCCGTTCTCGACGGGGCTCTGTCGTAGAATTCACGCCATTTTCCGTTTCTGTGCGGGCGTGATGCCGCCGAGGCCCATGTTGGGCCATCGGACGTCCAAACGGGTCGTTTCTGTCGCGGTAATTCGCTGGGTTTGACCTCCTGAAGATCTGCGAAAACCGTTCAATCCCGGCAATGGCATCAGCAATTGGCCTTTTCCTTTCGGGATAAACATGGTGGCAGACACACTTGAGAACGAGATCTGACATTTCACAGATAAGGTCGACGTTGCCAAATTTACCTCTGCTTTATCGATAGCCAGAGGGTAAGAATAGGGCATGGAATGGCAAGAGTCGCTCGATTTCCTTTGCCTCGCCATTCCGGTGCTTGCAGGTTTCTATACAAGACCTCAAACTTGTCACGATAACAAGAAAATAGGTCAGTAATATTGACATAAATACCGCGGCGTGATCTGGTTGCGGCTATAGAAAATATGAGGAAATGCCCATGTTGAATTGGGAGAATATGTTTGCGACGCGTTCGTCGCGCATGCGTGCATCGGAAATCCGCGAGCTGCTGAAGCTTCTCGATCAGCCGGATATCATTTCGTTTGCCGGCGGCATTCCCGATCCGGCGTTGTTTCCCGACAAGGAATTCCAGACGGCCTATGCCGATATTTTCAAGAGTGCGGCGGTCAGCTCGGCGCTGCAGTATTCGGTGAGCGAAGGTTACAAGCCGCTGCGTCAATGGCTGGTGAACCAGATGGCGGCCCTCGATATCCCGTGCGATCTCGACAATGTCTTCATCGTTTCAGGTTCGCAGCAGGGCCTCGATTATCTTGGCAAGCTCTTCCTGTCGCCGAACGATACGGCGCTCGTCACCTGGCCGACCTATCTAGGCGCGTTGCAGGCCTTCAACGCATACGAGCCGTCTTACGATCAATTGACGCCGAACGGCAACCGCACGCCGGATTCCTACCGCGCCACCGCCGCTCAAAATGGCGGCAAGGTGAAGTTCGCCTATCTCTCGGCAGACTTCTCGAATCCGACCGGCGAGACCGTCGATCGCGCTGGCCGTGAAAAGGTGCTCGAACTTGCAGAAGACCTCGATATCGCCGTCATCGAAGATGCCGCCTATCAGTCGCTGCGCTATGACGGCGAGCCGATCCCGCCGATCCTGGCCCTGGAGATCGGCAAGAAGGGGCATATCGACAACACGCGCACGATCTATTGCGGCAGCTTCTCGAAGACGCTGGCGCCTGGTCTTCGCGTCGGTTTCGTCGTCGCCAACGCGCCGGTAATCCGCAAGCTGGTGCTGATGAAGCAGGCCGCGGATCTGCATTCCTCGACGATCAACCAGATGGCGATCACCCAGGTCGCCGAGCGCGGCTTCGATGCGCAGGTCGCAAAGATCAAGCTGGCTTACAGCCACCGCCGCGACGCGATGCTGGCCGCACTTGCCAAACATATGCCGGCCGGTATCACCTGGACGAAGCCGGAAGGCGGCATGTTCATCTGGATCACGCTGCCGAAAGGCATGGACGGTGCGGTGCTGCTCGCAAAATCGATCGAGACCGCCAAGGTGGCCTTCGTTCCCGGCAGGGCCTTCTTTGCCGACGGCTCGGGCGAAAACACGATCCGCGTCAGTTTCTCTTGCGCCAACGACGTCATGATCGAGGAAGGTATCGGCCGACTCGGCAAGCTGATTACAAAGGAAATCGGCGGCTGAACGCCGCCGATGCCTTGGAAGCCTATTTCTTGAGGTGCGGGGCGAACAATTCCATGTCCGCCTCGCTAAGACGGTCGCTCGCCGTATTGAGTTGGTGCCAGTAGGGATAGATCACCGGCGGCAGGCTGACGTCGTCGAGACGCCCGCGCTCCTCCTCGGTCAGCTTAAGTTCGGCAGCGGCGAGATTGTCCTTGAATTGCGCTTCGGTGCGTCCGCCGATGATGACCGAGGTCACGGCCTTGCGACCGATCAGCCAGGCAAGCGCCACCTGCGCGGCCGATACGCCACGGCTTTCGGCGATCTCAACCAGCGTCTCGACGATATTCCAGAGGCGGTTCTCGTCGCGGATCGGTGGCTCGGTCCATCCGGCGAACTGGCGGGTGCCTTCGGGAGCGGCCTGATTGCGGCGATGCTTGCCGGAGAGCAGACCGCCCGCCAGCGGGCTCCAGACGAGAACTCCGATCCCCTGATCGATGCTGACCGGCAGCAGCTCGTATTCGGCGTCGCGGGCCTCCAGCGTATAGTGGATCTGCTGGCTGACAAAACGCTGGCGCTTGTCCCTTTCACTAATGCCGAGCGCTTTCATGATGTGCCAGCCTGAGAAGTTCGAGCAGCCGACATAGCGGACCTTGCCCTGAGACACGAGCGTATCGAGGGCCTCCATCGTTTCTTCGAGCGGCGTCTGGCCGTCCCATTCGTGAAGCTGATAGAGGTCGATGACGTCGGTCTTCATGCGCTTGAGGCTCGCCTCGCAGGCCGCGATCAGGTGCTGGCGCGACGAGCCCGCATCGTTCGGGCCGTCGCCCATCGGGAAGCGCGCCTTAGTCGCGATCAGCACGCCATTCTTGCGCTTTCCGCCGAGAACTTCGCCTAGAATTTCCTCCGAAACGCCGGCCGAATACACATCGGCGGTGTCGATCAGATTGACGCCCGCATCAAGACACAGATCGACAAGGTGGCGGGCTTCGGAAATGCCGAGATCGCCGACCATCTTCGCCCAGCCCTTGCCGCCGAAGGTCATCGTGCCCATCGTCACGGTCGAAATCTTGAGGCCCGACCGGCCAAGTAGACGATATTCCATTCCCATCTCCCCAACTCAAAATCAAAAATCTAAACTCGGGCTAGAAATAGCGGGGTGCCGTCACGTTCAAGTGCGACTCGCCCCAGTATTCGCAAAGCCCCATCGCCGACTGTCACAATCATGTTATTCGGTCTCTCTATGGAACCGTCATGTTCATCATGAGGGAATTGCCATGAAGAAGCTCTCCATCTTTACCGCATTGCTGGCTGCCGGTCTCGTTTCCGTTTCGGCTGAGGCTGCCAATCTCGTGCTTTATACCAGCCAGCCGAACGAGGACGCGCAGGCCACTGTCGATAGCTTCATGGCCGCAAATCCGGACGTCAATGTCGACTGGGTCCGCGACGGCACGCCGAAGATCATGGCGAAATTGCAAGCCGAGATCGAAGCCGGCAACCCGGTTGCCGACGTGCTGCTGATTGCCGATACGGTGACGCTGGAGCGCCTCAAGGACGCCGGCAAGCTGCTTGCCTACAGGTCACCGGAAGCCGCAAACTATGACGCCAATCTCTACGATGCAGACGGCTACTACTATTCCACCAAGCTGATCACCACCGGCATCATGTACAACACCTCGGCCTCGATGAAGCCGGCGAGCTGGGAGGATCTGGCGAAGCCTGAAGCCAAGGGCCTCGTTGCCATGCCAAGCCCGTTGACCTCGGGTGCCGCGCTCATTCACGCCCAGACGCTGGCTGCAGTCGATGGCCTCGGCTGGGACTACTTCAAGGCGCTTGCCGCAAATGGCGCCACGGCTGCCGGCGGCAACGGTGCTGTCCTGAAGTCGGTCGCCTCGGGCGAAAAGGCCTATGGTATGGTCGTCGACTATATGCCGATCCGCGAGAAGGCTAAGGGTGCACCTGTCGAGTTCGTCTTCCCGCAAGAGGGTGTCTCGGCCGTGACCGAGCCGGTCGGCATTCTGGCAAGCACCGACAACGCCGAAGCGGCGAAAAAATTCGTTGATTATGTGCTTTCCGAAAAGGGTCAGGAAGGCTTCCTGAAGCTCGGCTATATTCCGGCGCGCAACGGTATGAAGCTACCCGAAGGCTTCCCGGCACGCGACGGCATCAAGGTGCTGCCGATCAAGGCCGACGAAGCGCTGAAGAATACCGATCAGGATCTGAAGACCTTCTCGGGCATCTACGGATCGAATTGATCATAACCGGATACTCGATGCAGGGATATGTTCGTGCGGGAAGCAGCCAGCCGGCCTGGCTGTTTCCCTTCATCATTCTGGTGGTTCTGATCCTCAGCGTACTGCCGCTGGCGCGGCTGGCGGCTGCAGGCATTGCCGCGTTGGCAAATGGCGGCGTGTCTGCCGTTCTTGCCGATCCCGCACTCTGGTCGGCCACCTATTACACGATCGTCACCGCCATGCTCGGCACGGTGATTTCACTCGTCATCGGCTGCGCCTTCGCGTTTGTGCTGGCATTGACGGATATTCGGGGGAAGGGGCAGTTGAGTTTTCTCTTCGTACTGCCGATGATGATCCCGCCGCAGGTGACGGCTCTTGCCTGGGTGCAGATGTCTGGTCCGTCGAGCCCGCTCCTCAAAGCGCTGCAGATCGCGCCGCCGCTCGGCTCCCCGCAGCCGCTTTACTCGGTCGGCGGCATTGCGCTGCTCTATGGCGTGCAGCACGCGCCGCTCGTCTACCTGGCCTTGAGAGCCGGGCTGATGGCGCTGCCGGGTGAGGGCGTCGAGGCAGCGCGGCTTTCCGGCGCATCCAGCTTTCGTGTCTTTCACGATATCATTCTGCCCATGTCACTGCCCGGCGTCATCGCAGGCGCGGCGCTCTCGTTTGTCTCCTGCACCGGCAATTTCGGCATCCCAGCGATCCTCGGCATTCCTTCCTCGATCTACACCTTACCGACGCTGATCTTCTCGAAATTCTCGGCATTCACCAGCCGCACTTTTGGCGAAGTCGCGCTGCTGTCGGCGATCATCGCGATTATCTCCGTCACCGGGCTGGCGATTCAGGATCGGGCCTTGCGCGGGCGAGACTACCGCCTGCTTGGCTTTTCGGGTGCGAGAGCCACCTTCCAACTTGGTGGCTGGAAATATCTGTTCGCGCCGCTGCTTTGGCTCATCTTGTTCTTCATGCTGGCAGCACCGTTCTTCGCGCTGCTCGCCGGCGCGCTAGTGCCGGCCTATGGCGTGCCGCTGACCTTCAAGACCATATCCCTCAACGCCTTTCATGAAATCCTCTTTCACCAGGCGGTGACACGAACGGCCTTCGTCAATTCGCTCTCGCTTGCGGCCGGAACGGCGACATGTCTCGTCCTGGTGACTGTTTTGGCAGCCTACGCGTTGACGCGGCGCAGGGACGCACTTTCGCGCGCCGTCTCCAGTTTGATCGAGATACCCTATTCGCTGCCGGGCATAGTCATTGGCGTTTGCTTCATCCTCGTCTTTGCCTCGCCGCTGCCGGTTCTCAACGTCACGCTTTACGGCACGATCTGGATCATCCTGATTGCTTACCTCTCCAGCTTCTTTGCCGTAAGCCTGAAGCCTCTCGTCAGCGCGTTCCATCAGCTCGATCCGGCGCTGGAGGAGGCAGCGCGGCTTTCGGGCGCCGGCTTCTTGCGTCGGTTGAGGGATATCATCGTGCCGCTGATTGCACCTGCGGCCGGCGCTTCGGTCATCGTCGTCTTTCTAATTGCCTGCAACGAACTGACGATTTCGGCGCTGCTCTGGTCTGCAGGCACCCAGACGCTTGGGGTGGCGATCTACAATCTCGATGACAGCGGAAGTTCGGATCTGGCATCTGCGCTTTCCGTGCTTATCGTCCTGATGGTCATCGCCCTGATGCTGCTTTTGGAATTGATGGCAAAGCGGCTGCCCAAGGGAGTGGTGCCATGGCGAAGCTGATCCTCAATCATGTCGGTAAGGACTTCGGCACTGGAAAACCAGCGGTGAGCGCGCTTTCACTCGACGTGCGCGAAGGCGGATTCCTGGCGCTGCTCGGTCCCTCCGGCTGCGGCAAGACGACGGTGCTGCGAATGATTGCAGGTTTCGAGACGCCCACCGACGGCTCGATCCATCTCGGCGAGCGGCTGCTTGCCGACGCATCGCAATCCCTGCCGCCCGAACGGCGCAACATGGCGATGGTCTTCCAGTCCTACGCGCTATGGCCGCATATGAATGTCGCCGATAATGTCGGCTATCCGCTGAAGGTGCGCGCCATTGTGGGCGAAGCCTATCGCCGGAGGGTTCGGGACGCGCTTTCGACCGTGCGGCTTGTGGAATACGCCGAGCGGCGCCCGGCCGACCTCTCCGGTGGCCAGCGCCAGCGTGTGGCTCTGGCGCGTTGCTTGGTCACATCGCCAGATGTGGTTCTGCTCGACGAGCCGCTCGCCAATCTCGACCGGCACCTGAAGCAGGAGATGGAAGAGAGTTTCCGCGAGTTTCATCAGCGTTCCGGCGCCACCATGATCTATGTGACGCATGACCAGAGCGAGGCCATGGCGCTTGCAACGGACGTCGCGGTGATGTCGGAGGGCCACCTGCTGCAGGTCGCGCCTCCTGCCGAGATTTATGCACGCCCCGAAGGCCGGATGGTCGGCGGACTGATCGGGCGAGGGGCGATCCTGACTACGCGGTCCCCATGCGGTGACAAGCGAAATTTCGACTGGAATGCGCTGCAAGCCATCATTGCAGATCAACCGGGCGAGGGGCCGCGCATCGATATGCTCGTGCGTCCCGAAGACGTCCTCCTCGGCGGCGAGGGCATTGCGGCCACGGTGGAATCGGTTCTCTATGAAGGCGAGCGTTATGCGCTGAAACTTACCCTGGCGGACGGCCAGATGCTGCGCGCCTTCAGCAGCACGGCGGTGCAGGCGGGCGATGCGGTGAAGATTGTGATCCGCTCGGCATGGCGGCTCTGATTTCCGTCTCACAGCCTTCCCGAATGCCGCTTTCGTCTCTACAAATGACTGAACGACCAACCGGAAATGTTCGATGTCGCTTCGCATTGCCACATTTAACGTCGAAAACCTGATGACGCGTTTCGATTTCACCGGTTTTCGCAATCAACTGCGCCAGGACCGCGTCATCAAGCTTTTTGAGATCCAGAGCGAAGGCCTCTACCAGCAGCTCGAGCAGGCGCGCGTCGTCGCCTCGACCGACGATACACGTCAGATGACGGCGCTTGCGATCGCCGATGCCGATGCGGACATTCTCTGCCTGCAGGAGATCGACAGCATGGAGGCGCTGCAGGCCTTCGAGTACGGCTATCTTTTCCGGATGGTGGGAACCGGTTACCGGCAGAAGTATCTCGTCAAGGGTAATGATAGCCGGGGCATCGATGTCGCGGTCCTCATGCGCGAGGAAACGCACGACGGCCAGAAAATCGAGCTGAAGGAGATCAAGAGCCACGCGATGCTCACCTACCGCGATCTCGATTTGTTCAACGATCAATTGGCGCTCATCAATCGCATCGACGACAAGATCTTCAAGCGCGATTGCCTGGAACTCGATCTCGCGATCGGCGGTGTGCCGCTGACGATTTATGTCGTGCATTTCAAGTCGATGGATGGGCCGCGCACCAATGGTGTCCCCAGCCGGCAGGCGACGATGCCCGTCCGTCGGGCGGAGGCGCTGGCCGTGCGCCGGATTGTCGAGAGCCGATTCGGCACCGGACATACCGCCGGGAAGAATTTCGTGATCTGCGGCGACATGAACGACTACCAGGAGCGCGTGAACGTCATAGGCGTGCGTCGCAGCGGATACCGTTTCGAACACACCGACGAGTCCGAAAGCGCGCTCGACGTGTTCAGCCATGACGGCTTTGCCGAGAATGTCGCGCGCCGCCGCGATCCGCTAGACCGCTGGACGCTCTATCACGCGCGGGGACCGGAAGAACAGTGGCTTTGCCAGCTCGACTACCTCTGGCTCTCACCGGCGCTTGCTAAAGCAAATATCGGCCGGGTGCCGGAAATCATCCGCAACGGCCAGCCCTTCCGCACCATCTTTCCGCCCGGCCAGGAAGTCCAGCGCTATCCACGCACCGGTTGGGATCGGCCGAAAGCCTCCGACCATTGCCCCGTCGTCATGACACTGGATTTGACATGAGTTTTGCATTCTCTGATGATTTTAGCGGCTGGCCGCCGGAGAAATCCGTTTTTCCTGTCGCCTCCATCGACCTTCGCGTGCTGGCGGGCGAGCATCCGTATCATCTGCAGAATGCAGCGCTCGCGGGCGAGAACTGGAAGCACGAGATATCGGCCAAGCCGGAGCTTTTCGATGGTCGTATGGTGTTTCAGCATCAGCTTGCCCTGAATGATGGCGGTATATCTGGGAGGGGCCACATCATTCCATTTTCCACTTTTCTGTGGTGGCGCAAGCAGGCAGAGCGCCGCGGCGGCATCCATCTTTTTGCCTTTGGCATCATGATTTCGTCTGATGGCGCGATCATCGCGGTGCGCATGGGCGCGCACACGGCAAATGCCGGTCAGGTCTATTGCGCTGCCGGCTCCCTGGACCTCGACGATATCAGCGGCGGCCGTTGCGACGTCGAGAGCAATATGCGGCGCGAGGTGCTCGAGGAGACGGGCATGGACCTTGGTGATGCAGCACCGGATACCACTTACTATGCCAGCCATTTCCGGCGCACGGTCACCGTGTTCCGGCTGTTCCGTTTCGCGCTCGCGGCGGACGAAATGATCGACCGCATCGCAGCCCATATGCTCGTTGCCGAGGACAAGGAAATAGCCGGAGCAGTTGCGATTCGTTCTGCTGATCACTCCGCCCATCCCTATAACGTCGCCATGCTTCCGATCATCGATTGGTATTTCGCTAATACAAAGGATGGCTAATATCTTGCACTCGTTTCGCCCGTCGGGCAGGTTGCAGGTTCGATGACCGATTAAGGAGGCCGATGTGGCGCGCAGCTACAGCGTCTATGACGTGTTCACCGACCGCAAACTCGCCGGAAATCCGCTGGCCGTCATCTTCGACGGTGCCGATCTGAGCGAGGAGGCGATGCAATCTATCGCTCGCGAGATTAATCTCTCCGAGACCGTCTTCGTACGTCCCTCAACAAATCCAGCCTATACAGCCAAGCTCAGGATTTTTACGCCAGGCCGCGAATTGCCCTTTGCCGGTCACCCGACCGTCGGCACGGCGATTGCTCTTGCCGAAGAGGCGCACGGGCGCGACATGACGCTCGACCTGGTCTCGGTACTGGAGGAAAATGTCGGGCCGGTGCGCTGCGCGGTCCGGCTGCGCAGGGGCGAGGTGAGTTTTGCCGAATTCGATCTTCCGCGGAAATCGCAGCAGATCAACATGCCGCTCGAAAAGCTCGGAATCGCCGATGCGCTGTCGCTCAAGGTGACGGAGATCGGATTCGAGAATCATGTGCCCTCGATCTGGAGCGCCGGAGTACCTTTCCTGCTGGTGCCGGTCCACGATGTCGGAGTTGCAAAACGACTGGAATTCGATCCGCAGCTCTTTGAAAAGACCGTGCCCTTCGTCGACGGTTCGCTGGCCTCGGCCTATATCTACTGCCGCGCCGGCGTGAACCATTCGGCGAAATTCCACGCGCGCATGTTTGCATGCGACATGGGGGTATCCGAGGATCCCGCAACCGGCTCCGCCGTCGCGGCACTTTCGGGAGCAATCCACCATTTTGACAGGCTGCCGGACGGCCATCATCCGATCACGATTGAACAAGGGGTAGAGATGGGGCGGCCATCATTCATCCACCTGCATGTCGACGTCGAGGCCGGCACCATCTCCAATGCCCGGATCGGCGGGCAGGCGGTGCGCCTTGCCACGGGTACGCTCGACCTTTGATTTCATTCCCATTTCAGCCATGAAGAAAAATCTTCGAAATTAATCAAAGAATTTCCCGCTGGGCGCTGGACAAGCCCTGCGATCCTGTTTATACGCCCCGTCACACCGCGCAGCCAAGCGCGAACGGGTGATTAGCTCAGTTGGTAGAGCAGCTGACTCTTAATCAGCGGGTCGTAGGTTCGAGCCCTACATCACCCACCAGCCATCTTCTGCGATGCCACGGACCGCCACCTTTCTGGAACAATCGAAGCACGAGGCGGTCGATGCGTGCGGGCCACATCCAGCCAGCTTGTCACGCCCGTCGCGAGTCACTGCGTTAGCTGTTGTGGCCTCAGATCTGTCTCAAGGGTCTCGTCGGACGGACGCGGTACCCTATTCATATCGACCGGCTGCTCGAGGATCGTAACGGGAGCGGCGACGGCAGTGGCCGCAACTGCGCCGATGTTAGTCACTGTTCCGCCGACGACAGCCGTAATGCCCTGGCTGAGCGTGACTTTTGAATCAGTAAGCATCTGGCCTGTCATCAGTCGCTGGCCAATGAGTTGGACGATCTCCGGGCTCTCGGCGAACTTACCGTGGTTTAGGCGATCCCCGGTCTTCACCTTCGTCAGGTCGATGGCAGTTATGCCGGCCCTTTCCAGCTTAGAGCGGTAGGGCTCCTCGACCGGGTTGATGGCGCCTAGCCGTGACACCCGTCCTGTGATGAAGCTCGAAACAGCAAGGGCTCTGTCGTCCTGGGAGACGAAGATCGTGAACTTCGGCCGGGGTTCGCCCATCTCGACATACTGCTTGGCGAAGACCTGGATATCGATGTCGGGCGAAGCAAGAATGACATTGTTGATCTTTGAATTTACATGCCCGTCGCGGATGCCCATCTGCCGCAGCGACTCCATTGCTAGCCATGTGCCCATGGAATGCGCCAGGATAGTGATGTTCTTGACGTTCTGGTCGGCGGCCAGTGTGCGAAGTGCCTGCTCCAATGCTGTGCGCGAATAGTTCGTGCTTTCCTTGTCATATTGATAGGCGGTGATCTCGGCTCGCGACGGCCAGGTGAACAGCACCGGTGTCGCCCGCACCTTGCTATCATGCACGATCTGGGCAAACCGAAAGACCGAATCCTCGTACGTGTTGTTGAAGCCGTGGATGAATACGAGCGCATGCCCGCCCTTCACATGCTGTCGGAACCAAGCCCGGCCCTCGGCGACGGTGGCGATCTGCTGAACCTTCGTCACGGCGAAGTCAGTTGCCGGATCGGGCGGGAGGCGCTGCGGCCACTGCACGGTCCCAGCGTCGCGCTTGGGCGGGATCGAGACTGAAATCTGGGTGAGGCGCGGCTTCGAGCTTCTTTCGCCGCTGAAGAGGGTCGCAGGGTCTCCGGATAGCTCGCGTGTCGTTGCCACGAGCATGTCGACCTTCGTCGTGGGTGGCGACGACGCCGAAATGGCGACAGGCGTCAAAACCCCGGTTGGGTGCCCGCAACCGGATAGAACCAACAATATGATTGCAGCACGTCGTTTAGTCATCCAACGAGTTCCAATAGCACCCCCATCACGGAGAATGCTATCATTTGCGGCTATCCGTCCCGGTAGTATCACGTAGCATCTATTCATCGCTGACTGGCGGTTGCCACCGCAGCTTGTCGCAACCGCGATCACCGCTTCAGGTCGTGGGTGATCAGAGGCGTGAAGTCCCTTGAGCGTCTTGAAGCAACTGCCTCCTTCCTCGGTCGCCTTGCTTGTCCGTCCAAGGTGATCGTACCGGAAAGTCGATCGGATGCCACATAAGTTTCTATACGTCTGGCAAAATCCTTGCCGTAATAGGCGTGGAACCTGTCACCGCTAGATCGTCAATGCCCTCAGCGCCCCCCGGTCCAGTAGCCGGACCGAGCGTTGGAGCTTTCCGTTCAGGCGAATGATGTGTCTGTCGCGGAGCTTGGTGAAGGAGCGGGCGACGGTTTCGATAGTCAGTCCAAGATAGTCGGCGATGTCGCTGCGAGACATCATCATGTCAAATTCAGGTTCTTCGGGGCGGCGTTCGGCCATCTCCTGCACGAAGGCTGCAACCCGTTTCAGGGCGCTCTGTTCCGTCATGACGAGCTGTCTGTCTTGTGCTTTCGCCAGGTTCGTCAGGGCGATATTCAGGAGGTCAATCGAGATGACCGCATCGGGGTCAGCGGGAAACGGCCTTATTCGCGTTTCGCAGACGGCTTCGGCGAAGTCGGTTCGCACATGTCCTTTTTCGAGCCCGAACCATTCGCCCTTGCTGCAGAAGGACAAAATGTGTCTGTGCCCGCTCGCCGTCAGCCGGTAGATTCGGACGGCTCCAGCCTCCACCTGATAGATTGCCAGCGCATGCTCGCCTTCACTGTAGATCGTCTGATCTGCTTCAAGCTTGATGGTCGAATCTTTAGAGGCCCCGCACGGGCCCGCGTGCCGGAGACCGGGGAATGTCAGAAACTTCTGCTTCACGACGACATGGCTCTGAAACATCGCGTTATCCCTTATATGGGCGGGCAGGATACGAAACTGAAGCAGATTCGACTATTCGAAATAGCCCTTACGTACTGCTACGGACGCTTGCGATCATGGATTGGTGTGCGACGCCGTCGCTCCCTGATGAGCTTGATGAGAACGACGCGGCAGCAGATACTGCCTCGGATTCGGAGGTAACGATCCCGTGCGGATCACGGCTATCCTCCAATATTTGAAAGCCTTGGAGAAAGCTCGAGCAGGCCCGGTGCCAGATCCGCAAACGGCCCTGGTCCGCCACGCAAATCGGAGCAAGATTGGTCAGCGAGTTCAGAGATCCGCGGCGCGCAACATGGCTTTCAGCTGCGTTGTAAACGCCTGGCTCTAAGCCACCTTTGCCGCGAAGTATTCTGCCTTGGTCTACTTTCCGACTTCTGCTCGTGGGGGTTCAATGAAGGCGCCTGAGGCTCGCAGCCCGTTGAAGAACTTCTCCTGATCCTCCGGCCGTTGCAGGCGGAGCGTGATGTCTCGGCGAATATTGTTCATCAAGTCGGGTGCGTGGGCCGCCAGCCAATCCTGTTCCTGCTTGGCTTCGGCCATCTTTCCGGCCGCGCCGAGAATCGACAGGAGCACGAGGCGATGCATGGGATTGTATTGCAGATCGGACATGCGGGACCACAGCTCTGCGGCTTTCATGTCATTCCTCATGAAGGCGCACAATGCCATGCCGACTTCGTAGTATCCCTTTGGGCCGGCGTTCTTGTTGATCGCGCTGGAAACCAGCTCGCAGCCCGATTGCCACTTGCCGGACATCGCCAACCGCAAGCCGTACTCACCTGCGACTTCCGTGTCGCTGGGGTTCATGGCATAGGCGGCCGCGCCGGCCTGTAAGGCTTTGTCGATGTCGTCTTTGAAGAAGCTCACCAGCATGAGCGCCTGTAGGGCGCGCGCATTGTCGGGGGCAAGTGCCGCCGCCCGTTCCGCGGCACTTGAGGCGAGTTCGAGCGGCTGGGCCGGCGACGATGTGCCGAGCTTATGGCGAAACCTCATCTCATCCAGATAGGTAAGAGACAGAAGCGCCCAAGACGTGGCGCTATTGGGAAATCGCTGTGTCGCTCGTTGCAGGCAATCGAGAGCCGTGTCGTGACTGTGGGTGTTCATCGACCGGCGGTAGCTGTAGTAGGCGAGGGTGCAGGCGTAGGTGTCCCAATCTCCGCTCTGAGGCTGACGGGCGATCGTGCCGGTATCGGCCTGGAAAATGGCGCCATAGGGCAGAGCGACGGCGGTGGAAATCTGCTGTGCGATGTCGGCCTGAACCGCGAGCTTACTCTGAGTGCGAAGATCGGCATCATAGTTGTTTGCCCAGATCACGGCGCCGTCGGACTGGCGCACGAGCCGGGCGACAGAACGCAGCCGGCTCCCATCGAGCTGGACATTGCCTTGCAGTGCATATCCGGCCGCGGCAGTACGTCCTGTTCTCGACGGATCGGCGACAACTATGATGTCGTCGACCTTCGCGAGCTGGCTGATAACTTCGTCCCTCAAGCCATGCGCGATTTCAACGGCATTCGGGACGCCACTGCCTGCGAAAGCTTCTACGACAACCTTCGGCTCAGATGCTTCTCCTGGAGATCTTCCGGAAAGGGGGCCACGCGATACGAAAAGTGCAGGCGCAAAGGCGATGTAGAGAACCGCCGCGACGGTTACCAGAACAGCCCCCATGACCAGCGCCATCAGCAATATCGAAGGACGAGAGCCGGAAGATGCCTTCTCCTGATTGCCGGAGCCGATGCCTTGCGAAACATCCGGGCTTTGCGCTGGCGATGCCGCGCCTCGGGAATCGTGAGCGTATTCGAAATGCGGCACGTATCCGCCTTTTGGCACCGTTATTAATATGTCGTCTGCCTGCCCGGCGACAAGATAATAACGCTCCAGTGCTCTTCGTATCCGGCCGGCTTCGATCCGGACGACCGGATCATTCTGCGCATCGAATGAAACTTCCCGACCGAAGACCTCATTTGCAATGGTGAAGGCCTTCAAGAATTCCGACCGTCCTGCAAGGGTCTCGCTTACAATAAATTTCAGGAAGCTTCGACCGCGATTAGGCGAGTGAAACTCGTCACTTGAAAGAATTCGATCGACTTGCTGGCAGACTTCTTCGGCTGTCGGTCCGGGGTGGATTAAAGGATTGCCTTTTGCGCCGCTCATGGTCGCCCCCAGACAGATCACTCAATGATCTAAGTCTTTCCCACTACATCATATCCCAGAACAACGAGCGGCTGCAACAAATGCATTGGAAATCTATATCATGCTGGCGCGGGTTCGCCGCAACGGTCTGTTTGCGAGTGGTTGGGCGATCCCGTTTACGGTTATAACCATGCGCATGAGTTCCGCCAGATTGCGAGCTCCCATCTTGGCCATCACGTTGGCGCGATGGACTTCTACCGTCCGTGAACTGATGCCCAGATTGAACGCGATCATCTTGTTCTGCAGGCCATCGAGCACGCCAGACAGGACCTCGTGTTCGCGCTCAGTGAGCTGGCAAAGCCGAGACTCGACATTTTCAGTGCCGGCCGTTGCGCAGGACATCCGCTTCACAGCCGTTGCTCGGTTGATGGCCGCGATCAGCACGTCGTCTCTGAAGGGCATATCTATGCAGTCCGTCGCCCCCGCCTTCATTGCTTGAACAGCCGTTGCGACGTCACCGTGGCCAGTGATGACGATTGCTGGAATATCCGAACTGAAACGTCGCAGGCGCTCCAGCAAGCCTATGAGGTCCACGTGCGGCATGCGGAGGTCCACGACAACGCAGGCTCTTTCGGAGATGGAAACAACATCCAAAAACGCCTTTGCTGATTCATGCGCGCGCACGGCAAATCCTGCTGACACCAGCAAGAACGTCAAGGATCTTCTGGACGGCTCCTCGTCATCGACGAGATGGACTGTTAGGTCGTTGGCCATCAGTTGGGGTCTCCATCATCGGAAGCGAGAACGAGAAGATCGAACCCTTGGCCCGTGCCATTCATTCAGAGGGACGGCAGGCCGATGGTCGTGAAGTCACAGATGAGCCGCCTCCTGCTTCTAGACGCACGGGTCCTTACCTGATAGCAAGCGGCATCTTCACATCAGTTTGGCCTCCGCCCCCTTTTTCAGCAGACATGCACCGAGCCTTCTGCTCCAATCGTCCGAACAATGGCGCCTTTTCCGACTATGACGTACCGTTACGATCTTTGGACGGATGATCGGTGTAGCATCGTGTAATATCTGTTGGAGATGGGCTTTTCGAGGTGAGCAGACCGCTCTTTCATCATCGTGAACCTCGCGGGATGTTCAGGTCGGGGAGGAACGCGTGGCCTTGGGCCGCTTGCAGCTGGGGTTTGACTTACTCGGCGATCACCGAGAGCAGTGCGCCGCCACAGCTTGCCGCAAAGTAGGACGTGGATGCCTGCCGACCTTGCGGGGATCGAGCGCAGGAAGCGCAGGGCACAGCGCGTTCTGGCGCTGCGCAAGCGCGGATCGAGCCGCCACGCGAAGGCCCGCCGCGTTGCAGCCTTGCAGGCCCGTTCTGGCCGCATCCGGCAGATTGGCGGCACAAGGCCAGTCTTGATATCGCCCGTCGCTTCAAAACGGTCGTGCTGGAAATCCTCGCTACGGCCAAGATGTCGCGCAGCGCCAGGGGAACCATAGACGCGCCCGGAAGCGAACGTCTGCCAGAAGGCGGGGCTCAACCGGGTGATCCTCGAACAGGGCTGGCACGGCTTTGAAACCGTGTTGGCCTACAAACTCGAAGAACGGGGCGGATACCTGTGCAGGATCGATCCCGCCACACCTGGCAGACCTGTTCGGCCTGCCGAGCCGTGGACAGGGAAAGTCGCGAAAGCCAAACGTCTTTCCACTGTTGCCAATGCGGCTTGCGCGCCCATGCCGACCAAAATGGCGCAATCAACATCCTGCGTCGGAACATGGCGTCTGTGATCGTGAAAGAAGGGCAGCGGTTCTCCGTTGAAGCGACATCTTTCGGCAAAGCTTCGCGCGCCTCGGAAATCCGCCGCCTTCAAGCGAGGGAAGATGTAAACTATCTCGATTTCCATTGATCCGGCTCAATGCCGCCGCTTTGCGGTTGGGCTAAGTTATAGGCAAAGGGTGCATGATCTTTCGAGGAGTAGGTAAGATGAGAAATCCTGCCCTGGCTGTTGGAATTGTGTCCGCTGCGGCGATGATGACCTCGCTGGAGCCTGTCAGCGCTCAACAGACTCGTCAGGAATATCGAAGGATGAATTGGGCTGAAAACCTGCCGGAAGCGGTCAGGACATTTCAAAACAGGCGATTCACAATCGTCAGCTATCGCACCGCCAACGAAACCGGACACCACCCGTCGCCTGGCAGTGCACAGCAGGTGGAGGCAATCCGAGCTGCAGCCCGGTCAAACCAGTGGCTCGTTGGTCAGTTGAGGGCCAAGAGGCTGACGCCCAACGACATCGAGTGGGTAACACGGGCCCGCAGTGGCAATATGGTTTTCTACGTAGAATGAGCGATCGCTAGTATCCAAGGAGAGATTTCCGCGGGACAGGCGAAAGGCGGTTGGGACATCGTCCTGCCAAGCGCGGCTGTTATTTTTGCTGCAGCCTTACTTGGCCCATGCGCCGGTCCAAGCGAAGGACTGGAGGTCCTGGGTTGTGGGACGAAATGAGCTACGCTCACGCCCGGACTGTCGCTCATGCATCGTCGCGATGAGGTATCCGGTGATGTGGCAATCAGTCGTCAGAGCTCCATTCGAGCAAGATATAGAGCTCGCCGTGATCGACGAGGAAGGCGTTCATGCGTTGGTCTTCCCGTGCCAGCGCATCCCCCACGCCTGGGTAAACGCCATGACCGGCGAAATTCTTGACGTTCATCCGACCCATTGGCGCGCGTGGCTTGTCCAACAATTCTATAATGTCAGCGTGCATTGACGCGAACTGACGCGGCGGCGCGGTCAGCCTGACGTCGGCAATGAGATCGGTGCCGCGATCGGATACGAGAGCGCCAATCGCCGGGCTTGCGATTGTCTTCACTGCCGTTGCCGACAATGCTTGGCGGCATGTTTGGGTTGTCGACGCACTGGAGCGTTCGAAAGCAAGGCCGCCCGAAAGAAGAGAGATTGATCAGGGAATATGAGTAGCTCTGCCGGAGATAGAGCAAGAGGTTTTGACCTATCGTAATCGTGGTAAGCCTTGGGGCTCGGCCTTCAGTCTTTATTGCAACAAGCAGTGAATGAATTCAATCTGCTTTGACGCCCTCCAGCTTGCCGTTTGCCATCATCTCCGCAGTATTTTGGGATGCCGTTGATCCTTCTGGCGGCCAAGCCCAGGCTCGCAGCAATTCGTAGAAAACGCTGAGTACGATCGGCCCAAGGAACAGACCCAGCAGACCATGTGACAGGGTGCCGCCTATCACGCCAATCAGGATCACCGGCATCGGGGTCGTAAGACCTCGCGCCATCAAGATTGGTTTCAAGACGTTGTCCACGACCATGATGGGAAGCGTCACGATGGTAAAGGCGAACGCGATGGAAGTCGGCCAGGAGATCCACGCCCAAACGATTGCAGGAAGCAGTATGAGTGCGGGGCCGAGCTGTATTAAGCAGAGGACAAAGACGAGAAAGGTCAATGCCCCGCGTGCAGGGATGCCGAAGAAGGCAAAGCATAATCCGCAGAGGAGCGTCTGCAGAAGGGCCACACCGATGACACCCCGCGAAACATTTCGAACCGTAGTGCCCGCTAAACGCGCAAAGCCAACGCCCTTGTCGCCGGCAATCCTGCTTGCTAGCACCTTGATCGCTGCAGCCATTCGATCCGACATGGTGAGAAAGATTCCCGAGAGAATGATCGAGGCGACGAAACTCAATACGCCACCACCGATGGATGCAAGCTTTGCGACAATGACGCCGGTAACCTCGCGAATCGGCGCTTGAAACTTCATGATGGTCGAACCCAAATTGCTGGCGACCTGGTTCCAGGCAGCTTGAATGCGCTCCCCGACGACGGGCCAGTCGCGGATGGTTTCGGGCAAGGGTGGTAATGCGAAGTTGTCTGCCTTCAGCTTGCTGACAAGCGCCTGGATCGCATCGGCGAAGCTGGTGAGGACAAGCGCCAATGGCGCGATGATGAGAACGAGGCAGGCCACAACCACGACCGTGGCGGCAATGACCGGCCGGCTTCCGAGTAGTCGAGAAAGTGCTTCGAACATCGGAAAGAGCGCCACCGCAAGGATTGCCGACCATACGACGATCAGCGCGAAGGGTGCGATGAGAACCATGGTCCAATAGGCAAAAATTCCAATGATGCCCAACCTGACAAGGTCGCTTACTCTTGCTTCAATCGAAATCTGGCCCAAGTCGGTTTGCGGTGTCGTATTGCTTGCCTGCTCCATTGTCGCATCCCGTCTTCCGCATTCCGATCGAGCCTTTTAGGATGTCACATCGGGCACGACGTGACGGATACTACGATCCTCGACGAAGCCTGAAGGCCGCTTCTGGCGCTTTCCGAGATCCGGCGCATCGAACTTCAGTCGTTCATAGGGGATGGATTGCAGTATGTGCGAAATGCAGTTGATCCTGGCGCGATCCTTGTCGTCGGAAGGTACGATCCACCAAGGCGCGTGGTTGCTGTCGGTCATCCGCAGCATCTCGTCATAGGCGCGTGTATAATCCCACCAGCGCTGATAGGATTCGACATCCATCGGGCTGAGCTTCCACTGTCTCAGCGGATCGTCGATCCGGCGCTTGAAGCGACGTTCCTGTTCCTCCTCGCTGACCGTTAGGAAATATTTGAGCAGGATGACACCGCTTTCGACGATTGCAGCTTCGAAGCGAGGCGCGAGTTCAAGAAAGCGCTGCGCCTTCTTCTCGCTAGCGAATCCCATCACGCGGTCAACGCCGGCCCGGTTGTACCAGCTACGGTCGAAGATCACGATCTCGCCCGCCGCAGGCAGGTGCGCTATGTAGCGCTGCATGTAGATCTGCGACTTTTCGCGATCGTTGGGAGCGGGCAAGGCAACGACACGAAACACCCGTGGGCTGACCTTCTCTGTTATCCTCTTGATCATGCCGCCCTTGCCGGCGGCGTCACGCCCTTCGAAGATGATGACGATTCGGGCGCCCGATTTCTTCACCCATGCCTGCAGATGCGCCAACTCTACCTGCCGCCGCCTGAGTTCCTTATCGTAGTCCCATGTCTTTTTCTTCTTTTTGTCCTTGCCATTGTGGCGTGCTTCTCGATCAACAGGTCCAGGCTCGTAGTTCTCGTCCATGGCTCTACCTCCTTCGCGCTCTAACGTTCGTTGCTTGCTGATGCATTGCCTGCCTGACCGAACCTGCCAGTCAGCGCCCTCAGGGCTTCTTCTCTGCCATTGAAAAGGTTGTCAGGGCCGATCGCCTTGATGACTCCCGCGCGTTCGAGAATGTCGCGGCCTTCCTCGCTAAGGTCGGCGACCGCGAAGATGATATTCCGCGCTTCGAGGATCTTGGCCACGGCGTCCAACGCGGCCGCCCCGGTGCTATCGATATGCGTGATGGCGCTGGCATCCAGCACGAAGCATTTGGTCCCGGCGACGAGCTCCTTGGCAACTGCAGACAGCCGCAGGCGCACATAATCGGCGTTGTAGAACAGGACGCTTCCCTGAATCGCGAAGACCGCTGCTTCCTCGACGGGACGAGCTTCCGGAAAGCGGGCGAGGTCGAAGAAACCGTGCCGGCCGTCGATGCGACCAAGAAGTCCATCGCGCGGAAACATCGTCTTGCGCAAAAGATAGACGAGGGTTGCGGCAACGGCGACGATCACGCCGTTGAGAACGCCGAAGCTGATTGCACCCCACATGGCGATCAGTGAAAAGACGAATTCCATGCGGCTGATCCGCCAGATCTTCCTGAGTTCGTGAACATCGATGAGGCTGATGGCCGCCGATGCCAGGATGGCGGCGAGCGCGGGAATCGGAAGTATGCGCAGGGCGCTCTGGAGGAAAACAAGTGCTGCAACCAGCGTAGCGGCCGAAACCAGCCCTGCAGCTTGCGATACGCCGCCGGTAGCTAGGTTTATGGCGGTTCTCGAATCCGACATGCTGACGGGAAAGGAGCCGAACAGGCCCGGTGCGATATTGGCGGCGCCAAGGCCGATCAGCTCCTGATTTGCATCGACCTCTTCGCCGCTGCGCGACCCAAAGCTTCTTGCGGTCACGATGCCGGCGCCGAAGCTCACCACAAAGATCGCAGTCGACCCAAGCACGATCTTGTCGAGAGGCATCGCTAAAATCGCCGGCAGGGAAAGCGACGGCAGCCCGCTCGGGATGTCGCCGACGACAGCGATGCCATGCCCACTAAAATCGAAGATCGCGGAAAAAACGACCGACACGACGACAACCAGAACGGGACCGGGAATCCTGAATTGGAAGGCGCGCACGAACCACAACAATGCGAACATGAGCAGGCCGAAGAGTAACGACGGCCAGTGGATCGAAGCGCTCTTTCCGAGGATCTCGACGAGCGGCGGGATCAATCCGTCCGACTCGATCTTCACCCCGGTGAAGCGGCCGATCTGCCCGACAAGGATGGATAGCGATACACCCGCGAAGAACCCAACTAGGATGGGACGGGACAAAAAGCTTGCCATGACGCCGACCCTCAGCAGTTTCGCTGCAATGCAGAACACACCTACGCCAAGGGCAAGTGCCGATGCGATGGCAACCGGCTCGAGGTTGGAGGAAGCAGGCTCGGCGGCGATGATGACACCCATCGCAGCCGCAAGCACGGTCATGGTTGCTGCATCAGGTCCGACGATCAGGAGCCGGGAAGGACCGAAGATCGCATAGGCGATCGGAGCAACGATGCTCGCGTAAATGCCGGTTTCGGGCGGTAGACCGGCGATCGCCGGATAGGCGATGGCGCTCGGCAGGCCGACCGCAGCAATCGACAGTCCCGCCGGAATATCGCGGCGGAGCCAGCTGCGTTCAAAACCGGCCAAGCCGCGCAACATCGGAAGACTGCGTAACACCCCGCGGCTCCTCGTTCCTTCGTTATGTTTCTTTGCGCCTCTCCCGGCGTTGCATTCGCGTCGTCGGTGGTCGAAGCGATCGGCGGGTCCGTTTCAGTGCTCCAGGAACACGAAGTTCATCCAACTGCTCATGCGCAGAAGCACCTTGCGGAGAATTGCAACGTGGTGCCAGTGGTGGGTGTAGACCGCGACCTCCGCGACCACGCCGCCTGGCAGTTGGTAACCGTCCGTGCTTTCAAGCAATGCGATACGCGCCAGCGTCTGGCCGGGCGCTATGCGCTCGGGTGATTGCGGATCGATCAACGCGCCGCTCGGCTGTAGCTGGCCCTGGGCCATGACGTCGATGACTTCCTCGACCTTTGCCTTGAAAATCTTGCCAGGTACCGCCTTGAAGGCCACCTCGGCCTCGTCACCGACGCGGACACGCTGCAGGGAGTTCTGGATGAAGGCCGCACCGAGCATCCGATCCTCGCTGTTGATGAAGACCATCACCGGCCGCAGCGGGAGTGGGTTCGCCATCATGCCGGGGCGGAGAAAAACTTGAGTTACATGGCCATCGCTTGGCGCGCGAACGGTCGTCTGGTCGAGCTCATACTCGGCGTTCTTCAATTCGGCCTGCAGCCTTGCAACAGTCGGGTTCGTTCCGTTGATCTTGGACTCATAGGCGAGCCTTGCCTGCACCGCCTGTGCGCGTGCAGTATCGACCGCAGCCTCCGCGGTGAGATAGATGCCGCGCCGGTTCTCGACCTCGAGCTCGGAATACACAGCTCCCCTGCCGCTCGATTTTGAGTTCTCGTTCGATTGCTGGAACTTCTCGAAGGCCTGCAGCGACCGATCCCGCGAGGCTTCCGCACCGGTTACGCTCGAGTTGGCGGCGTCGAGCGCGGCTTTCAACTGGCGGACTGTTTGCTCGGCTTCCGCGAGCGCGGCTTGCTTCTGATCGACGGTGTACTGATAGGGGCGGGGATCGATGCGAAAAAGAACATCCCCCTTCTTCAAGGGTCTATTCGGCGTGACCGGGACCTCAACAACCTGACCACCGACCACCGGGATGACAGGAGCGGACGTGAAATAGATGCGTCCATCGCTCGTGTATGGATGATTGTAGCTCATCAGCAGAAGAAGGGAGGAAATGAGGAAGATTCCGCCGAGGACGGCAGTCGCAAGCGTCCATTGGTTGACGGGAATTTTGAATATCTTGAATATTGTCCAGCAGATCGCCGCGTAGGTAAGTATGAGCAGAAGGTCCATCAGGCGTTCTCCTTCTCCGGTGCTTGCTCCAGCGCTTGCCCCTCAAGTTCTGCTATCCGCATGTGCAGACGGGCAATCTCCTCATTCGCCTCGACCTTTTCAGACAGCTTTCCATCCTGGCGAATGCCCCAGCCGCGGTCTTCGCGGTAGAGCGTTGCCCAGATGAAAAGAAACGGCCAAATGGCATGAAGCGTGAAAAGACTGACCCATCCCGCGACGTGTATCGCGTCCTGATGAGGATGATTTCGCCCCTTGGCTATCAGATGCGGAATGTCGTGGATCGCGATCACCGCGTAAAACAAGGTGATGACGACGAAGATAAGCACGCCCAAAGCAAAGTAGTCGAGAAACACGGCTCCTCCTTTTCGGCTTGGCCCAGCCGAGCCGTTCGGTCGCAAGCGACAGCGCAATAGTAGACCCGCTTTGGCGCAAAGGCCCGTAGCATCGCGTAAACTCTATCGATGCGAGGCAGGTGCATCGCCGCTGAAGGATGAGCCTGAATGGCCAGCGCATAGCCGCAGTGGAACCTGCCCGGAGCGAGAAAAGCCGACCCGCCGTAAGATCGCGTAAGTTACGCCACTGCGCGCAGCAGGCGTTATATGATGTGACATCTGCTTAACGCGTTTCGATGGCGGAGGCGGGCATGACCTCGGGAGAAAGCAACTCGACCCATTTGTCCGTTCTGGAAACGGCCGAGGCTCATTTCCCTGACCAAAAGAGGCTGGTGCAGCAACTTGCTTATGAAAATGAGGAGTTTCACAGCATGTGCGAGGATCTGGCTGCCGCAGCGGAAGCCTTGTTAAATGTGGAACGCCTGCCAGACAGCCTGCGGGAAGCACGGCGCCAAGAATATGCCGCCTTGGTCGACGCCCTTTTAAAGGAAATGGAAGAGGCGCTCGCGCAGTCGAAAATCGTGGTGCTCAGGCGGCCTCCGGCCACCGGACCAAGGTCTTCGTGAGGCATGCATCATGGCAATCGGTTTGATTAGAGGAGATCGATGCGCAATGAAAGCAATTTCCCGCAGGCTGCTCGGCGGACTGTCAGCCCTCGCAATCATGTCGTTGCATCCAGGACCGGTGGCGTACTCCCAGACACCGACGCCCACGCCGAAGCCCGCGCCTGCGCAGACCGTCAACGCCGAAGCCGACCTTCTTTCAGAGGACGAGCTCGAGGTTCTTGTGGCGCGTATAGCGCTTTATCCGGATGAACTTGTCGCCGCGATCTCGGCGGCTTCACTGTTTCCGCTACAGGTCGTGGAGGCATCCCGCTTCCTTGAGGCCAAAAAGAAGGAGACCAATCTCAAGCCAAAGGACGATTGGGACGGCAGCGTGATCTCGCTTCTGAATTATCCCGATGTCGTCAAGATGATGAGCGACGACCTCGACTGGACCCAGTCGCTGGCCGAAGCCCTCACCAATCAGCAGAAGGACGTCCTGATCGCAATCCAGCAGCTTCGCGACGAAGCAGTGGCGAAGGACATCATCGAGACGGACGATAAGCTCACTGTCGTCACGGAAAACGAAAACATCGTCATCCGACCGACTGATCCGCAGAAGGTCTACATCCCGCAATATCCACCCGAAATGCTGTATGAACCCGGCTACGCAGTCGAGCCGATCTCCTATTATCCCGACTCCTACGACAGCTACTACTATCCGGGCGCGGCATTCTTCGCCGCTGCGATCACCGGGATTGCCTGGGGAGCGATCGTCAACTGGGACGACTGGGGCGTATGGGGTGGCGATTGGGACGGCGATATCGACGTCGACTGCAACAACTGCTTCAACGACCGGAACTTCAACGGCAAGGTCAAGTGGAATGACATCGACTGGACGAACGTAGACCGGAGCAAGCTGAGCATCGGAAAGGATCAGATTGGCAATCTCGATCGTTCGGCAATCAAGTCCAGTCTCCAGTCCGACAACCGCAACCAGCTCAAGAACAAGGTCAGCAATCGCCAAGGCAATGTCAGGCCTGGCACCAGGGACATCAGCGCCCGGGCCGATGATATCCGCAAGGGCACGGTCCAGGGCTTGAAGGCAAATCCGGGATCGGCGGGAAATCGCGCCGCCAATAGACCGAGCACGACGCGTCCCGATGCTCGTCCAGGCAGTTCCGGCAATCGCCAGGCGAGCGCGGCCAGCCGTCCGTCAAAACCGGCTAACGTAAAAAAGAAGTCAAACGCACCAAAGATGGCAGCGCGATCCGACAACAGATCACGCCAGCAAAGTGCCCTCGGCAACGTGCAGTCGGGCCGCCGCGAAGCGGTTGCTTCCAAGCGAGGAGGGCAGAGCATGGGAGGAGGGCATCGCGGTGCGCCTCGCGTCGCCAGTCGTCCGCCCCCGAGAATGCACGGTGGTGGTGGCCGCGGCGGCGGCCGTGGTGGCGGTGGCCGCGGCGGCGGCCGGCGGTAAATTCCCAGCTTTTCAGGTTACCGGAGACAAAATCATGAGACTACGGTTGAGATTGATCCCGCTGCTGCTCGGAACCGCGCTCTCGCTGGCTTTCGCCGGCCCATCCGCCACCCAGATGCAGACGAACCTCTCGGAGTTCGCGGCCGGAACTCCGCCGTCGTTCGACGATCCATCGGCAGCTCTCCAGCGATTCAAGGCGGTGCTGAGCAATGATGATCTCGACGGCTTGGCAAATCTCCTTGGGCTGGATGCCGCCAAGCTGCGCTCCAGCAAGGAGGCCATGATAAGCTATGGTCTCATCCGCGAGGGCGCCGCGCGGCAATTGCGCCTTCAGGCCGTGGGAGACCGCCAGATCGTTGAAGTGGGAGAAGTCTTGTGGCCGCTGCCCTTCCCCTTGTCGCAGGACAAGGACGGCAAGTGGGCATTCGATACCGAGGTCGGGCTGCAGGAAATCGTCAACCGTCGCATCGGCGAGAATGAACTCGCAACGATTCAGACAATGCAGGAATATGTCACGGCCCAGCGCGAATATGCGTCCGAGGACCGGGATGGCGATGGCGTTTACGAGTATGCCGAGAAGCTGATCAGCAGTCCCGGCAAGGTGGACGGGCTTTACTGGGACCCGAGCGTGCATGGTGAGGAAAGCCCGGCAAGCGCTCTGATCGAGACCGCCGCCTTCGACAGAGCCAAGCGGGGCGAGGGTTACTACGGGTATCGCTATCGCATCCTGACGAGGCAGGGAGACAATGTTCTCGGCGGCAAGCAAAGCTATATCGTCAACGGCAACATGACTGGCGGCTTTGCGCTGCTCGCCTGGCCGGTCAAATATCGGGTAACCGGCGTGCAGACCTTTATCATCAACAGTGTGAGCGTCATCTACCAACGCGACCTGGGACCGCAGACGGAGGATCGGGCAGCGGCGATCAAGGACTTCAATCCCGACTCCGACTGGACTGTCGTCAGCGACTAGCGCTTTCGACGAAACCGCACGCGAACGAGCACAGCGCGACAATGGCCCCTTGCCATCGTGTCATTGGGTCACTCGATGGGCGGTGCCCACGTCAGGAAGAAGCCGACCTCGCCCGGCATACCACCTGGAAAATTGATGATTGCCGCCTTCAGTCCGTAGCCCTGAGGTTTTGCAACCTCCTCAAAGAGCTCGTACAGTTCCTTCGCCTTTCCCTGGAGCGTCTTTTGCCAGCCCGGAAGGTTATTGTTTATGGCACGGCCGCTATCGGTGCAGAAACTCGAAGGGAAACTGTAGATCATCGCCTCGTACTTTCCGTCGGTGGCCGCCTTCATCACGAGCCGCTTTATGACGGTGCGCTCATTTTCACTGATATGCTTGCGGAAAAAGTCCTCCACAAACTCGGAATGCTTCTTCGCCTCGCGCGCCTTGATCTTGTCGTCGCGCTCCATTTCTTTGAGTTGAAGTTCAAGGGCTCGTTTGCGCAGCTCTTCCGCGCTTAATGGATGGGATGCAGACGTCTCGGTTGATGTCATCGCCATGGCCTCCAAAGTTTGAGAGATGATAGGGCGACTGAAGCCGCTAAGGCAGTAAAATACGCGTCCGTGGAGGTAGCATACGGTATGTTACGTGGAACCACGGCGCCAAATCATCAAACTATATTGACGCAAAAAATAGGTGGACTGAATGGGGGCTCGGACTTGGTCTTGTTTCCAAGGCTCTGATCCGTCGACATTCTTGACGGCGCCGGAGCTTGTGGGCAGTGGGAATTGCTAGTCCCTCCGACCCTTAATCCGCGCTCGAAGGTTCGAGCCACATCAGCCACCATTTTCCCTATTGATGGCGGGCTTTCGGTATAACAAACCCGTTATAACGAACAAACATTTTGTGAGGCGACCGTTTTGCTGCGCGCCGCCTCACCGGCTTAAAGCATGCTATCAGGCCACTCGGACTGCTGTTACCAACGTCTAGGCGTGAGCGTGGGGATGATGAACATCCCAGACTGCCCATAGCGAGATCGCCGCGACGAGCACTCCCATGATGATGGCTGTCCACATCGCGCCTGCGCTTGCCGTAAAACCGAGCGCCCATGGCGAGGCAATCAACCATAGGCCGACGACCAGGTTTGCCCATTCCTCCCATTCGGCGAAAGCCGAAAGCGCCGTAATCGCCAGGGCGCCGAGGATAATGCCGACGATCCATGCGTTCCAGGTCGGCGCGGCTTCGGCCGCAAAGCCGATAACCCATGGCGAGATGAACAAGCATACCGCCAGGACCAGGTTTGCCCAATCCTGTATCTTTCTTCCTTCCATCAGTGTGTTTGGCATAACAACCTCCCAACATGATGCCTATCAAGCATCATTCCTGCGTGCACTGCACGCCTATTCATATAAGTAATTTCTGATATGCGTCATTCAAGTGGCTGCGCCAAGGGGGCACCCGGATCGATGACGATCTTCGTATTCATGGTTTGGGACGGAATACCGGAGTTGTTCGACCCACGGCATTGATTTTGCCGTTTTGTGTAACATGTTCACGGCATTGCCAATTTCAGTCAGGGGAAACCGATGCCGAAATCCGTGTTTGCCTACGCCTGCCTCGCCGCGCTGCTGCTTTCGTCTTGCGGAAACACGGCCTGGGGCCTGAAGCGTGACGGCCAGGAAGCGAGCCGCGCCATGGACGACGCGTCGCATCGCGTGCTGTCCGCTGGTTCGAAAAAGAGGTAGATGTTGGGTCAGGCGAGAGACAGCATGGCCTGCGCCCCTCGCTTTTTCTGTGTTTCAGCCTTGATCTTGCCGCAGCGGTGCTGCTGACGGCGTGATTGCCGGTTCCTTCGGCGAAAAGACGATGAAGGCGAAGAGCAGAGCGCCGGCGAAGATGATCAGTGACGAAACGGCGACGACCGGCTCCATGGCTGCGTTCCCCCGCAGCATCATGAAGAGTGCCGGGACCAACACCGTGAGGCCCGCTGTGTAGACGTAGTACTGGATCAAAGCGATGCGGCGTTCCGCTTTCTTTGGGTTGAGCGCATGGTAACCTCCGAAAATCGCCATGCTGACCCAGCCCAGGAGATTACAGTGCGCATGGGCGCCGATGACGGTATGATCATGGGAAATGGCCATGTTCAAGCCCATGGCAATCCCGATTATGAAAAAGATGACTGCAGTCTTGAAGTAAAGTTCCGATACGCGTGGCATGAGTCCCCCCAATGTTCTTATCCATTAAAAGAATACCACTTCCTTGAGGGTGGGAAAACGCGGAATGTGAAAGTAAATACACATCTCTTGCAGGGAAAGACGCACCGCTCTGTTCGCGGCAGCGGAATTTTGCTTAGCCAGAGGCCTCCCTGATTTCGCCTTCTGTCTGCGAAAGTATGGTTAATTTTTTAACTATCTCGGAGATATGACGGAAATGGAAGCGTGCCGCTGGGCCGAAAGGCGGCAAACTGGAGGAGCCCATGATCTTTAAAATCGTCACTGCCAAATCCGAAGTCGAAACCGACGACACCGGGACTTATCCAGACGGTATCTTCGAACCGAATCGTATCGATTTCAGCGCTCGCCGGAATGACCGCTATCCTTCGTCGCATGAGCGTGATTATGGTCCGGGCCGCAAGGTTGCGGTAGTCCCGCTGGGCCTTGCATGAGCCGTTTCAGGCGGTCTTTTCTGTCAGGGTGCGAAATGGAAACTTGCGGCTGCATTCGCAGCGGATGATGTAGGTTTCCTGGAAGTTCGAGGATTTTTGCTCGAAGAAGCCTTTGGGCAGCTGATCGATACGAAATGCGGGATGCTTGCGCGAAGGCTGGTCGTCCTCCGAGGCCTCGGCGAAGCCGGTATTGCCACATTGCGGGCAGGTCAGCTTTTTCGAAAAACGGTCTCGTGCGGCCATCGGCTTCCTTTCATTTTCACCGCGTAATACAGCTGAAAGGCTGCGCATGAAAGCCAGAAATGCTCTCGTTGCGGCACGAGCCCCATTCAAGGTGCAGGCGCTTCAGCCTGGGGCGGGGGTCTTGTAGAGCCGGTCGTCGCCCGATCAGGACCGGGTGAAATGGTTATGCTGCCGATGATGATGACAACGGCGATCGCTCCGGCGATTCCGAAGGTCCAGATCAGCCAGCTGCGGCGCTCCTCCGCCAGCAGGCGCGTTTCTTCCTCGGCGGGCGATGGCGGAACGGGCTCGCTGCGTTCCTTGGGTTCATCAATCATGAAAACTTCCTCATTTATCAGGAACAGGCGTCTCTCCGGCTTGTTCCGTAGCCGAAGGAGCAAAAGGATGTCCCGTGCAAATAGCAGCGAGCGAGGGCCGGACTATGGCCACCGCGGGCTTATTCGGCAGTTGGATGTTCCAAGCCGTCGAAGCTGGGTTCGGCAAGCTCTGCCGTTGCAGAGACGGAGGCCTGATTGTCCACCGAGACGACGGCTGCCGGAAGCGGCGTGCCGCGCTTGCGTTCGCGGGCGAGTGTGAGCAGGCCCGAGCAGATGATCAATACGATGCCGGCGGTCATCGGAAAATCGATGGTATCATCAAAGATGAGATAGCCGAAGGCGATTGCCCAGATCATCTGGCTGTATTGAGGCGGCGCGACGAGGTTTGCCGGTGCGAAACGGGCCGCTGTCATGAGAAGCACGTTGCCGATCGCCCCAAGAATGCCGTAGCTCGCCATGAACAGCCACTCGCGCGGCGTCGGAACGGCAATATCCGAGAGCATCAGAAGGCCGCTGACGATCAGCGTTCCGAGAAGTCCTGCGCCATAGAGCGAAATGCGCTTTTCGGCGGGCCCCATTGCCCGCAGGATGACGATCGAAATGGCTGCGCTCAAGCCGCCGACTGCAGCCGCCAGATGGCCCGCCGACAATTCGCGAAAGCCGGGCCGCAAAACGATCAGCACGCCGATGAAACCGACGACGACAGCCGTCCAGCGCTGCCAGCGCACGTCCTCCTTAAGAAAGATGACCGAGAGAATGGTCACGAAGGAGGGCAGCAGGAAGAGGAGACAGAAGGCCTCCGCCATCGGCAGCATTGTGAAGGTGATGATCGAAGCGATCGCGCCGATTGCGCCGCACACGAAGCGAAGTGCCCACAGCATTCGGTTTGATGTCTGGACGATATCGAGCCAGGAATCGTCCCGCGATTTGATCATCGGCAAAACGACCAGCCCGAAGATCGAGCCGATGAAGGCCACCTGGTAAGACGGGATGGCACCGTCAAGGATCTTGATCGAGGCATCGCTGAAAGCGAAGACCGCATAGGCAGCGAATGCGACGAGGACACCGCGGAGCGGCGAAAGGGTAGGGAACATGTTCTCGAATCGAACTTGAGGAGCTTGCCTCCCGAATACGAGAAAAACCTTGCGGAGAGCAGATGCGGTTGCGAATAGCTGCCATGCGAATGGTCGCTGCTCTCCGTCTACGTCAATTCGCTACGAAGCTCTGCCCCGTATTCACGGTAGATGCTCAGGCAATCCGTGTAACTTAGCGAACCATGCTCACCGTAAATTATATGCACGTTCGACGCATCGGTTGCCGCTTGTTCGGAGACGAAGAGGATCGCTTCCCCAAGCGACTTGCCGGTGATGGGCAGATCAGTTCCGTCCTCCTGTGTCATTCCCTTGACGATGGCTGCAATCTTGCGATGGCTGAAAACGGCGCGGCGGTCTTCCGGCGTCATCGAAATATCCTCGGTTGAATTCCGGAGCGGCGAAAATCTGCCGCCCCGGTCATCACCAAACGTTTGTGAAGCCAATTTGTGCCGTTGATGCTCGCACGATCCCGCACGAAACCGGAAATTGTAAGCGGCCTGGGCCGGTTTGGACTTTTCCCGGTTACGCAAGGAGCGTATTCAAGTGCCGAACTCCTGCCTGCCCGGTTCCCAGCGGCGATACGCACTTCTCCCCGCAATGCGCAACGGCATATCGATGACAACAGTACAGACGAGTGAAAAAACGGACGAAGCGCCAAGCGCAGGTCAGGCCAAGATCGTCGCGCTGGTCGTTGCCGTATCGTTCTTCATGCAAATCCTCGACGGCACGATCGTCGCGACCTCGCTACCGCAGATGGCGGCGAGCTTCGGCGTGCAGCCGGTCTCGATGAGCATCGGCATTACCGTCTACATGCTGACGATGTCGGCTTTCATCCCGCTTTCCGGCTGGCTTGGGGACCGTTTCGGTGCGCGGCGGGTATTCCTGGCGTCGATTGGAGTCTTCACCGGCGCTTCGCTCCTCTGCGGCCTTTCCGGCAGTCTTGCGGAATTTATCGTCGCGCGTGCCGTCCAGGGCGCCGGAAGTGCGCTGATGACGCCGGTCGGGCGCATCATCGTTCTGAAGAGTGCGCCGAAGTCTGAATTGGTGAATGCGATCGCGCTCATCACCTGGCCGGCGCTGACGGCACCGGTCATCGGCCCGGTGCTTGGCGGCTTTATCACAACCTATGCAAGCTGGCACTGGAACTTCCTGATCAATATTCCGATCGGCCTTCTCGGGATGGCGCTCGTGCTGCGCTTCGTGCCGGAGCAGCGCAAGGAGAACCCAGGCCGTCTCGATGTGGTGGGCGTCATTCTGAGCGGCGCCGGAATGACATTTGCGCTTGCCGCGCTCGAACTTTCCGTGAAGTGGGAAGGCAGCCTGCTTCTGGTCATTGCCATTCTCGCCACCGGAATCGTGCTTTCCGTGATGGCCACCCGACATTTCCTGAAGGTGGAAAATCCGCTGCTCGACCTATCGGCGTTCAAGGTCCAGACCTTTGCGATTTCGACGCTTTCTGCGGGCACGACCTGCCGAGTAGCGATCAACGCCACGCCTTTCTTGCTGCCGCTGTTGTTCCAGCTGGGTTTCGGTTTGAACTCGATTGCGGCGGGCACATACCTGCTGGTTTATTTTCTCGGCAATCTCGGCATGAAAGCAGTGACGACGCCGCTGCTTGCGCAGTTCGGATTCCGCAATGTTCTTACCGTGAATGGGCTGATTGCGGCTTTATGCATCATTGGGTGCGGCTTCTTCACGCCGGATACGCCGCTGGCGGTGATCTATGCAATCCTGCTTGCAGCCGGTCTTTCACGCTCGATGGAATTTACCGCGCTGAACACGCTTGCCTTCGCCGACATCAGCCCGGAGCAGCGAAGCTCCGCCTCGACATTATCCAGTATGCTTCAGCAGGCCTCCATGCTGCTCGGCGTCGCCGTTGCGGCGGCCCTGCTTAACATCTCAACCACGCTTCGCGCGGCGCCAGAGCCTGCACTCACCGATTTTCGCTGGGCGTTTTTGGCGGTTGGCCTCATGGGGATCCTGTCGTCCTTACGTTTTTTCAGTTTGCGTGCAGATGCCGGCGCGGAAGTCTCCAAGCACAAGCGCTTTCAAAAAGAGTGAAGGCAATGGAACCATTCCGGTCCGGATGCGTTCTATTTCGGGTTTGCGCATCTTTCTGCGTTCGCAGTTTCTTTTTTCCGCGGAGTCTCCAGCGGGCAGGGTCATATTGCCGCATGATTTCAAATGCGAACTTCCTTCGATTGAAGGTCTGCAGGGGGGCAGAGGCGTCGCCGCTGTTTACGTGCAATGGCCGATACAATACGACATTCGAAAGCAGACGACCGGGCCGCCGGGCAGTGGCGTTGCTGCTTGGCAAAGACCGGAGGTCCGATGCGTGAATCCGCTGATGATGCGGATCTCGAAATCCGCGTCCTTTATATCGATGACGACGAGACGCTCGCGCTGCGGCTGAAGGAGAACCTCGCCCGCCATGGTTTCGCGGTGGAATGGGCGCAAGACGGCGCGGCCGGATTGAAGCGGATTGCCAAAGGCGGCATCGATGCTGTTGTAATCGACCATCTCCTGCAAAATGAAACCGGACTCGATGTGCTGCCGCAAGTAATGGCACTCCCCGATCATCCGCCGGTGATCTATGCGACTGCTTCCGAAGATACTGGCATTGCCGTTGCTGCGTTGAAGGCGGGCGCCGACGACTATGTTCTCAAGGGCAATTCCCGCGATTATTTCGATCTGCTTGCAGCGACGCTGGAGCAGGGACTGGAACGTGCGCGCTTTCGGCGCGAGACGGCTGAAGCGCAAGAAGTGATCCGCCAGCAGAGGGACCGCGCCGAGATGCTGCTTGCCGAAGTCAATCATCGTATCGCAAATAGCCTCGGCCTTGTCGGTGCGCTGATCCGCATGCAGTCGTCATTGACGACGGACCAGGTGGCGATCGACGCACTGCACGAGACGCAAATGCGCATCAACGCGATCGCGAGTGTCCACCGGCGCCTCTACAACAGCCGCCAGATCGGAACGGTGCAGCTCGACGAATATGTCGAAAACCTATTGAGGGAACTCGAAACTTCCATCCGCGACGACAAGCGACCGCACCGGATCGTTCTGACGGCCCGGCAGATGGATCTGCCGACGGACAAGGTCGTCACGCTTGGCCTCATCGTCAGCGAGCTCGTCACCAACGCTTTCAAATATGCCTATGACGAAGGCGTCGAAGGCGAGATCAGGGTCATCGTCGAGCAGGCGGGCGAGCAGTTGCGTCTCGTCGTCGAGGACGATGGTGCCGGTTTCGACCATTCCAGCCCCGCGAAGGGTACCGGCCTCGGCACGAAGATACTGACCGCGATGGCGGCAAGCCTCAAATCGGAGCTGACCTATGACCCGGACCATCGGGGCACCCGGGCCATCCTGATCTTTTCCACAGACTGACTGGCAAAGGGGGCAGCGGTGGCGAAGATATGCACGCCGGAAGAGGTTTATTCCTTCTGGTTCGAGGAATGCAGCCGCGAGCAGTGGTTCGAAAGGACCTTTTCGCTCGATGAGGAAATTCGAGACCGTTTCGCGGATACGCACCTGGCACTGGCGGGCGGCGTGATGGGCACCTGGCATGCGAGCCCGCAGAACCGGCTCGCCGCGATCGTCGTGCTCGATCAGTTTCCGCGGAATATCTACCGGAACACGCCGCTTGCGTTTGCGACGGACGGATTGGCGCTTCGCGAGGCGAAGCTGGCGCTCGATGCCGGTGCCGACCAGCTCGTCGAAAAAAAATGCAGGGCATTCTTCTATCTGCCTTTCGAGCATGCCGAGGACGTTGCCGAGCAGGAGCGGTCGGTGATGCTGTTTCAGGCTCTTGGCGATGCGGAATATCTCGACTATGCCATTCGCCATCGCGACGTGATCGCTAAGTACGGCCGGTTTCCGCATCGCAACGCGATCATCGGACGAGTTTCGACGACAGCCGAACTGGATTATCTTGCCGGGCCCGGCGCCGGTTTCTAAGCGGCGAAAACAACTTCCGCCTTTCTGTCGCCTTTCTTTGCTATAAGAAGCAGGGCCTCACTAATGAAGAGAATCCTTGCGGGGACATTTTGCGGCTGACAATCATACTGCTCCGGACATTTCTTTGCCTGATGCTTGCAATATCGGCTGCCGGTCTGCCTGGCCGCCTTGCGATTGCGCAGGAGCCGCCGCAACCGCAGGCACAGACGGAGGCGCCGGCTCCCCTTGCAGATGCCGGGCTCGATCAAGCAGTCAAGGATATCGAAAAGGCCAAGGCAAAGCTTGCTTCCCTGCAAGAAGCCGTCAAGCAGAGCGCCGACAATGACGATGCCCTCGTCAGCCTTTCCGCGCAGGTGGATGAACTGGGACGTCACATTCTCACGACCTCCGTCAATCTCCGGCCGCGTTTCGATCAGATCAAGAGCCGTCTCACCGAGCTCGGCGATCCGCCGAAGGAGGGACAGCCGCCGGAAGCGCAGATCGTTACAGAAGAGCGAAACGCGCTGACGGCAGAGCGCGCGCAGATCAATGCCGTGACCGGCGATGCGGAAAGCCTCTCGCTTGCCACCAACAAGCTGATGAACGAAGTGGTTGAAACCCGTCGCCGGCTTTTTGCTGCAACTTTGCTGAGGCGCACCGAGGTTTCGGTGTCTGTGCTGGACGATGCGGCCAAGGCCTTTGTCGAGGAAGTTGGCGAATTCAGGCAGGCACTTTCGAGCTGGCTGAGTTTCGTGTGGAAGTTCAAGCGGTTCGCGATGTTCGCCGCGATCTTCATGTCACTTGCGACCGGCCTGATCATGCTGTCAGGCGGCTACCGGATGTTCGGCCGCTATCTGACGCGGGACGACGGCGTCGAGAATCCTACCTATATCAGCCGGCTCTCGATTGCCTTCTGGTCGACGCTGATCCGCACCTTCGCGCTTGCAGCGGTGCTGGTAACATCATATATTTTCCTTAACGGTTTCAATGTGTTGAGGCCGGATATTGCGCCGGTTGTCGCCGCTCTCTTTGGGGCGATCGGACTGATCTATTTCGTCGGCCGCTTCAGCAATGCCGTCTTCGCCCCCCGGGAGCCGCAGTGGCGCCTCGTGCGCCTTTCCAACCGCGGCGCGCAATCGATCGGCGCCTGTCTGCTGGCGATGGCGATCGTCAATGCGCTCGACTACCTGTTCGGCAGCGTCGGCGAAGCAATGGGTTCACCTCTGGTTCTGACCGTGGTCAGGAGCTTGATTGCGGCGCTGATTATCGGTCTCATACTGATCGCGGCCTCCTTCGGGCGTCCGATGCTGGCCCATGATGGCGATCCCGATGCGCCAGGCCGCCATTGGCCGCGCGGCATGGCGATCATTCTTCGCCTGCTCGGCCTAGGTCTGATCGTGACCGCGCTGACCGGCTATGTCGGCCTTGCCCGCTTCGTTGCCACGCAGTTCATCATCACCGGCGCGATCATCGTGACCACCTATATCGGCCTGCTCTCGGGCAAGGCAATTTCCAAGCAGGAGAGCTTCGGCGACACCTTCATCGGCCGCTTCCTGAAGAGCCGCTTCAATATGGGGCCGGTGGCAATCGATCAGGTCGGCCTTGGCGTGGGACTTGCAATCTATGCCGTTGCTCTCATGACCGGCATTCCGCTGATCCTCTTGCTCTGGGGTTTCCATATCCAGGATCTTCAGCTGATCGCCTACCGTCTTTTCACGGAGGTCCGCCTCGGCGGCATCAGCATTTCGCTGCTCGGCATCTTTACCGGCATTCTGCTTTTCGCCGGTGGCTATTTCTTGACCCGCTGGGTTCAGCGATGGCTCGACAGCAACGTCATGGCCCGAAGCCATGTCGATCTCGGCGTGCGAAACTCCGTCAAGACCGGCATCGGTTACCTCGGCGTCGCCCTTGCAGCCATCATCGGCGTATCGGCGGCAGGTATCGACCTTTCGAACCTGGCACTTGTTGCTTCGGCGCTTTCGGTCGGCATCGGTTTCGGCCTGCAGAACATTGTGTCGAATTTCGTTTCGGGCCTGATCCTGCTTGTGGAACGACCCTTCAAGGTCGGCGACCACGTCGTCTCGGGCACGGCGGAAGGCATCGTGACACGCATTTCCGTTCGTGCGACGGAGATCGAGACTTTCCGCAAGCAGTCGATCATCGTGCCGAACTCCGAACTCATCAATGCGGCGGTCGGCAACTGGACGCACCGCAACAAGGTTGGCCGTTCGGAAATCCCGATTTCCGTCAGCTACGACACCGATCCGCAGAAGGTCATGGATATCCTCCTGGAGCTGGTCAACGAGGCGCCATTCGTGCTGCGCAATCCGGAGCCGCATGTCGAGTTCCTGCGTTTCGGTGCCTATTCGCTGGACTTCGAGCTGCGCTTCATGCTGGCGGATATGGGTGAGGGCATGAACGTCAGGAACAACCTGCGTATAGCCATCCTTAAGCGCTTCAAGGAAGAAGGGATCGAAATCCCGCTGCCGCAGAGCGATGTCATTTTTCACCGCGACCACGTGCCTGCGCCGATGCTGGAACCTTCCTCTACAGCCGCAGATGAAGAGTCTGTCGACGATACCGGCATGACGGATGGCGGAGCGGTGCGGCAACTGCGCAGCAAAGCGGCCGATGGCAATCGCAAAGGCTAAGGATTTTATTCAGGGATCGTTCAGAGCCTGTCGCTTATAGAGGCCAGGGCAATCGGAATTTCGCTGCCGGGGGGCAGCGCCGAGAAGCTCCTGGGGAGGGCGCATCGCTGCGCCGCACTGAATGGCAAGATTTGCCACGGTCATTTTTCTTTCGCTTCTTATCGCCGTGGGCGCTGAAGCGGCGACAATCACCAACACTGATCCGGCGCCGGTCGTCGTTGTCGTCACCGAAGGCGGTAACCGCGTCGAGGTCGTCGTCGATGCCGGCGCATCGGAGACGCTCTGCGCCGCAGGCTGCTTCATGACGACTCCGGACGGCGACCGCATCGGCCTCGGCGGCGGCGAGACCATCGAGATTGTCAAAGGCTCGGCGATCATCAAGTAGACGTTCGCCGCACAACCCTTCGCGCATAGTCTCTTAAGCATAAGTCCAGAAAGAGAAGCCTGCCCTACAGACCGCCTTCCTCTTATGGTTTCACGCGACGGCGATTAACAAATACTCAAACGAATTGATGTATCGGTTTCGTCGGGGACAGAATTTCCATTAAAAGGTCTGCTATGTCATTTTTAGGCATTTCGGGAATGCAGTATTCCGGAGAGATGTTTGCTGGTGCGCGTATTATTCTCGCTGAAGATTCTAATGTCTTTACGTCGATGATCAGCAAACGGCTGAAGGAGCTTTTCGATATCGACGTCGAGATCTGCCGCAATTTCGAGGAATTGCAGCTTGCCTACGACAAGTCTTCCGAACCGATCATGCTCGCGATCTCCAACATCAACCTTCCCGGCGCTGAGAAGGGCGAGGCGCTGGAATATCTCGTCGATCTCAGTATTCCGACGATCGTCTTTACCGGCACCTTCAACGAGGGGCTGCGCGACGAATTGATGGCAAAGGACATCGTCGACTACATCCTCAAGGACAACATCTTCGCGGTCGATCTGCTCGCAGAAGCGATCTGCCGCTTCCTGACCAACAAGCGCCATCACGTTCTGATCGTCGATGACAGTGCCACGGCGCGCGCGCTGCTCTCCAGCCGCCTGAGGCGTTACAACTTCCGCGTCAGCGTTGCCGAGAGCGGCGCCAAGGCGCTCGAGATCCTGAAGGCTAATCGTGACATTGGCCTCATGATCACCGACTACAACATGCCCGATATGGACGGCTTCGAGCTCACGCGGCGCATCCGCGCCAATATCGGCTCGCATCAGCTGCGCATTATCGGCGTCTCGTCCTCATCCAACCGGCTGCTTTCGGCGCGCTTTCTCAAGGCGGGCGGCAATGATTTCATGCTGCGCCCGTTCATCGACGAGGAGTTCTATTGCCGCGTCAACCAGAACCTCGACACGTTGCTGCAGATCCAGACGATGAAGAAGGAGAGGGCCGTTGCTTGATCGAGGATCCGACGCGGCATCCGGAGGGCCTCCGGATGAATGAGGAGTCTGCCGATGTTAAGATATTGCATTTTTCTGCAATCACAGGTTCCTTTATAAGCGTTCCGTCCCTTCAGCCGTGGCGGCCTGTCGGCTATCGTCCCTGCCGCCGCAATGAGGGCCGATTCAGCTCTTCATCGCACTTGGGAGAGTAGGCGCCATGGCATTTCAGGCGGATTTCACTCGGGACGGCTTAGGCCCACGCTTCGGAGCCCATAAGCTGCTTCTGGTTGAGGATTCCCGGATGTTTTCCGCAGTGCTCTGCCATCGGCTTCAGGCCGAACTCGGCTTTAACGTCAGACCCTGCTCTTCGCTGAAGGCGCTGCAGGAGGCGCTGGCACAGGATGGTCAGGGCTTCACGATGGCCGTCGTCGATCTCAACCTGCCGGATTCGCCCCATGGCGAGGCGCTTGATTGCACGATCGAACACAATGTTCCGACGATCGTCTTTACCGCGACCTTCGATACCGCGACACGCAATCGGATCCTGGAACGCAACGTCATCGACTACGTCCTCAAGGACAATGAATTCGCGCTCGACAATCTGGTCGCGACCGTGCGCCGCGCGATGCTGAACCGCAAGACGCGGGTCCTGGTTGTCGATGACGTTCCATCTGCGCGAAAGGTGCTCGTCGATCTCTTGAAGGCGCAGCAGTACATGGTCGTCGAGGCAACGTCGGGGCTCGAAGCTCTGGCTGCACTTGAGGCCTATGGGGACATTGAACTCGTGGTGACCGACCATCACATGCCGGACATGACGGGCTATCAGCTGACGCGGCGTATCCGCCATCGCTTCGGTTCTGACAGGATGCGGGTCATCGGCATCTCCTCGTCCAATGACCGCATGCTATCGGCAAGCTTCCTGAAGGCCGGCGCCAGCGACTTCGTTTACAGGCCGTTCGTGGCAGAGGAGCTTCAGTGCCGCATTGCCAACAATGTCGAGACGCTGACGCAGATGAAGCAATTGCGAACCGCCGCTGCATGCGACTATCTGACCAATCTGTATAACCGGCGCTATTTCTACGATTACGCGCCGAAGGTCGTGAACGAGTGCCTGAGGCAGAAATCGCCGAGTTCGGTCGCTATCCTCGACATCGATCATTTCAAACGGCTGAACGATACCTATGGCCACGAGATCGGCGACGAGGTGCTGAAGGCGGTTGCAAGCCGGCTTGCGACAATCTTCGAAGGCAGCGACAATCTACTCTCGCGCCTCGGCGGCGAGGAGTTTGCGATCCTTTTCCCGATGATGGATTCGGCCGCGGCAACAAAGCTCTGCGACGAAATCCGCTCGGATATTTCACGGCTGAAGGTGGCTGCCGACGACGAGGAACTGTCGGTCACAATCTCGATCGGCGTTGCGGAAATCTCAGGCTACGAAACCTTCGAGAATTACCTCAACGCCGCCGACCAGTTTCTCTACATGGCCAAACACAAGGGCCGCAACCAGGTCTACTCTGACGCCAGAATGACGGAGGAAGCGGCGCAGTAGTGCGCCGCCCTCTTTGTTATGCCGCGATCGCTTGGCGAGCCGTTGCCATCGTCAGCTTGCGCTCGGCGCGCTCCTGCTGCGGTGAACGGTTGTAAAGTTCGCGATAACACTTGGAGAAATGCGACGCGGAGACGAAGCCGCAAGCGACGGCGACTTCGACGACCGGCATCGAAGATTGCACGAGTAGGTGGCGGGCACGATCGAGCCGGATTTCCAGATAGTAGCGAGCGGGAGACCGACCCATTTCCTGCCGGAAAAGCCGCTCGATCTGGCGGCGGGACAGCCCGGCGCCATCAGCGATCTCGAGGAGCGACAGAGGTTCGGCGAGATTGCCTTCCATCAGTTCGATGATCGACAGAACCTTGGAATTCTGGACGCCGAGACGGGCGCGCAGCGGCAGGCGCTGACGGTCGTGGGGACTGCGGACGCGATCAGTCAGATGCTGCTCGCAAACGCGGTTGACGAGCGCTTCGCCGAAATCCTGGCCGATGAGGTTCAGCATCATGTCGAGCGAAGCGGTGCCGCCGGCGCAGGTATAGAGATTGCTGTCCACTTCATAGAGATCGGCATAGACCTCCGCCTGCGGAAAGGCTTCGGAGAAGCCGGGCAGGTTTTCCCAGTGGATCGCGCAGCGCTTGCCGTTCAAGAGCCCGGCTTGGGCAAGCACATGCGCGCCCGTACAGAGACTGCCGACTGCCACGCCGCGATTGTAGGATTCGCGAAGCCAGGCATTGACGGACTTGTTGTTGAAATCCTCGACATCGATGCCCGAACAGACGAGCACCATGTTCGGGCGGTTCTCACCGCCGAGATGCCGGCGCTCTTCGGCCAGCGACGAATTGGCCTCGACGCCGATTCCGCATGAGGAGTAGACCTTGTTGCCGTCGACTGAGGTCAGCCGCCAGGTATAAGCCTGATAGCCGAGCATGCGGTTGGCAATGCGCAGCGTGTCGATCGCCGCCGAAAAGGGCAGCATGGTGAACTGGGGAACCATAAAGAAGACGAGAGAACGCTTCTTGGTCAGCATCTTGTTCATGAGAAAAATCCATGCTCGAGGGGCGATTGCCTATTCGTTGCGTGGAATGCGTCGTTCTGATGTCTCGAAAACGACATTCGCATGGAAAAATGCGGCCGTGAAGAGCTATTTTGCGACATTGTGGAATTTGATCGTCGTCAAATGACGAAGACACTCGGCAAAAGTCGCTGAGCCGGCTTGCCTGAAATTATATGCCGCTAAAATTCAAGTTAAATCTGCGGAGCGCTGAAACGATGAAGGCGGCGCTGCCGGAGGGCTGGCGCCGCCTTCAAGCGAGGAGGTATGTCGCATTCATTACATTACCTTGCGCTCATCCGCGTCGTCCGCAGACGGCCAACCAATGTCCTTGCGAATGTCGAAAGGCATGGATTCGATTTCCCGCGCGTTCTGCCACTGGTGCCAGGAATGCGCGAGCCTGCGGGCAAGGCTTGCTACATCAAAATGCGCGTCGGAGGATGAGCTCTTGCCATCCCGGTAACCGATCGAAGTCATCATCGTTTCCTTTCTCACGAGGTTTGCTCTTGCTGATGAATATGGTGCTTGGCCATCCATCAAACAAACGAATAGATTTTATGGATACGATCAGATTTGTTGAACCTATCGGAGAGGTCCCTGTTTGCCGTCGCAGCCTCATTTGTTGATGAACTCACATTAGAGCGAAGCAAACACTGGCCTATAGCGAAGCAGATTCAGCCACAGCGAAACGGATTCAATCAAAGCGAAATAGCTATCAGACCATATCGAACTGATTTAATTGTGAAAAGTTGTTTGAGGCGATCGTCGGTAATGCAATAAAAACCTCTATCAGATGGAGACTTGCAATACACTCCACAAGGTTCTCGGGGATACGCAGCCGAACCAGTAAAAGCAGACGGTCAACGAAGCACGGTGGGCGTCCTCAAACCCCGCCACTCTTTCTGCTCGACCGTTGAGAGCAACTCTGCGTAAGAACTGTATAATGACTGAAAGCCATCCATTAGCGTTTGCGCAATGACGATGGCTCTCGTTGCTATTCAGCGCCATCAAAGGAGGGAACCAGCTGTCAGGCGACATGCAAAACTGGTCCGGTAGCGACACCTAAAACTGGTCCTCCTTTAACACGGTAGGAGGGACTGATGGACGTCGCGACAGGTACGAAGATCTCCGCGGGAATGGCGCGGAGAGAAGCGATGCTCGAACCGGACGAGGTGACTGCGATGCTGCGGCTCAAGAAGCTGGGTTGGGGCACGAGGCGTATCGCGCTCGAGCTTGGATGCTCTCGCACGACAGTACAGCGATATATCGAGACGGGTGGCTGGCGCGGATATCGACGAGCCCGCAAGGAAACGCAGCTCTCGAAGCATGAGACGTGGGTTCGGGAACGATTTTTTCGGCATGGCGGTAATGCTGATGTCGTTCGACAAGATCTGGCTCGGGAACTTGGCATAGAGGTCAGCCTTCGCACGGTTGAGCGGGCTGTCTCGGCTTATCGCCAGCAGCTCGCGGCGCTAGCTCTGGCGACAATGCGCTTCGAGACCCCACCGGGTCAGCAGATGCAGATTGATTTTGGCGAGAAGCGAATAGAGATCGGAGGCGAGAAAGTCCGGGTCTACATCTTCGTGGCGACGCTTGGCTATTCGCGTCGCACATACGCGGCTGCGTTTCTTCACGAACGCCAGTCTGCCTGGTTCGATGGGATGGAGGCCGCATTCAGGCATTTTGGCGGTGTGACAAGCGAGGTCCTTGTCGATAATGCTGCCGCATTGGTTACCCGGCACGACGCGGTGACGCGTGAGGTCGTGTTCAACGATCGACTGCATGCCTTCTCCCGTTACTGGGGTTTCCGTCCCCGTGCCTGTGCACCATACCGGGCGCGCACCAAGGGCAAGGACGAACGTGGCGTCGGGTATGTGAAGCACAATGCACTTGCCGGACACAGCTTTGACAGCATGGAAGCCCTTCATCTGCATCTGGCGTGGTGGATGCGCACGGTTGCCGATCTTCGATGCCATGGCACGACAGGTGAGCCACCGCTGGAACGCTTTGTCCGCGACGAAGCTGCAACGCTACGCCCGCTAAACGGCAGGCCGCCATTTCGTCAAATCCGAGAGCTGCTCCGCAAGGTTCACGCCGACTGCGCTGTTGAGGTCGACACCAACGCCTACTCGGTTCCCTGGCGGCTCGTTGGCGAGATTGTCGAGGTGACAATCAGCGGCGGCCAGGTCCGCGTGTTCCATGCTGGCCAGCTTGTCGCGAGCCATGCCGAGGCACACGGGCGTCATCGTCGCCTGACAGATCCCGCCCACTTTGCCGGCGTCAGCGGCTTTGGCATGCCTGCCACGCAAGTCGAGCAAGCGGACGCGCCGGCTCCCAAGCTGCCTGAACTTCTTCGCCCGCTGGCGGAATATGAGCTGTTGATTGGAGGGCAATGGTGATGACGGTTGATCACGACACGCTGATCGGCTGGCTGAGCCGGCTGAAGCTCACCGCCATCCGCGATCAGCTCGACAACCTCCTTGACGAAGCCTCGCGCGCAGATCTCACCATCCGCGAGACCCTCGCATTCCTGTGCGAGCGGGAGATTGCACGGAAGGACGAGCGGCGCATTATCATGGCGATGAAGATCGCGCATTTCCCGCATGCGCGAGATCTTGAGGGATTTGATTTTGAAGCGCAGCCCAGTATCGATCCGCAACAGATTCGAGAACTTGCCACCGCGCGCTGGGTGGCAAACGGGGATGCATTGCTGTTGCTAGGTCCGCCTGGTGTGGGGAAGTCTCACCTTGCGATCGCGCTCGGAAGAGAGGTCATCCGTCAAAACTACACGGTGCTGTTCACCACTGCGCAGGCGTTGGTCGCAACGCTCGTGAGAGCACATGGCGAAGGACGCCTCGAAGAACGGCTCGCGTTTCTCGCCAAGCCCAAGCTGCTCATCATCGATGAGCTAGGCTATCTTCCGTTCGACCCCAACGCAGCTCACTTGTTCTTCCAGCTCGTGTCCCGGCGCTACGAGCGGGGCGCGATGCTTGTCACCTCCAACCGCAGTGTCGGAGAGTGGGGAACGGTGTTCGGGGATCCCGTCGTGGCAACTGCTATCCTCGACCGGTTGCTGCACCACAGTCACGTCATCACAATCCGCGGCGATAGCTACAGACTACGAGAAAAGCGCCGTAGCGGCCTTCTACAAAAAGCCGCAACGACGCTCGGTATGGAGAGTAACTAACAACCCTTGGCGGACCAGATTTGCGTGTCGCCAACGGACCAGTTCACGATGACGCTTGATACCAGCATGCTGACCCACGAAGAGTTCTACGCGCTCGCGCAGGAGAGGGGAGTTCCAGCTCCATAACCTTTCGATTTCCGGAATGGGTCAGGCTGCCGACTCAATGGATCGAGGCGAAGGGCCTGTTCGCAATCACACTCCCGTTAGGGTCACAGCAATCCCGTTCGCCGTATCGCCCCGCAGAAACTGCTCGTCCGTAAGGGTAAGCGACGGAACGTTTAACCTCTCGTCTGGCGGAAATTTGGGCCGGACGCCCTCGGCAAACCCGTGCGGCGTCAGGATGAATAGAATTAAGGCGGCTTCGATTAAGCGTCTCATGTAAGCACCTCCGGCTCACAGCGCTGATGGCGCTAGTAGGTTACTGGTGTTCCATCAAGCTCCGGAGGAGGAACGTCCTTCAGACGCTCACCCATCCACTCATTTGGAAGCTCGACAACCAATAGCCCGACGGCCTCGTAGGCTGTTTCTTGGGAACCGCTGGCGACGATGCAGGCTTGATCTTCTCTGCTTGGACGTCCCCGCCGAAAGAAATCGTAAATCAGGACCCAGCTGTTATCGCGATAAAGCACGAAGTGGCGGATTGTTTCACCTTGTTTGCCCTGATTGCTGTTGTTCAGGATTGCTTCTCTTTCACCCATTATCGTTACAACATAGTTCCAGACGACATCCGACTGGCCGCAAAGCAATCTCAGTTTGGCTGTGAGCATAGAACCGTTTGATTGCGGTTCTGCGCTGGCTTGGGAAAAGGTTAAAACAGCACCTAAAACGCCAATCCCAACGCATCGACCTGAAGCCGCGATGGCGGGTCCAACCATTTTCAGACGATCTCGCATGGTCCCCCCAAATCCGTGACCGGATTTTACGGGCGGCATTCTAACGTTTCGGCGTTCTTTTCCTATTTACCTAATGTGAGTAGTAATCGAACTTTCATTTTACAACTGCAGATAGCGCTTCGGAAAATCTCAAGATCGAACTGACCGATGATCGGGATGCCGGATGTGACACCACAAGAGGACGTGCTGTCGACCGCTTCGCAAGCGATTGATAACAAGGCCGAAGGTGACGCCGCTACTGCCGTGCGACAGCAGGACGAGAGGATGAGGCTTCCCGGCATTCTTCAGCGCGGCATCCGGAGCGATGGGATGCAGCCGGAAAATCGGATGTTCAGTCGCAAGCGTTTCATTGGCGCTATCGACGGCCGGATACCACATAGTCCAGGAGAGCGGACGAGGGCCGTCGCCGGTCCAGTTCGTCCTGGTGTGGTCGAATGAGAGTCCTTCCGCGAAACCGACCGGCATTACGTCTCCTGTGCAACGAAAGAGTTCACGTCCATCTTAGGCGCTCTCCTTAACCGATCATCTGGAGCAAATTCTGTAACTGGAGATTTACCAGCTTGCAATCAGAAGGCCGCCACATCTTGGAAGTCTCGGTTGTTTTTCGTACAACGATCTCACTAACAGGGGTTGTGTTCGTGATCTTCGTGGCGCTTGGACTTCTTATTGCTCATGTTGTTTTGATCGCCACTGGTTTTGGTCTTCGCAATAGCCAGGAACAATGGGTGCTGGGCCTGATGTTCGGTTGGTATGGCTTTGCCATGCTTGGCTGCATAGCCGCCTTATGGATTCACTATAGAAAATCGACCCGGCGCACGGAGCCGTTTCGCTAGTTGCAGGGCTATTCAGATTCGAAGCCAAGTGACGCCGCGCTCGTGCTTTTTGAGACGGAACATCTCAAAGCCAACATTCGGACTGCATTGGCGGAAGCGGCTCTGGGCCCTTGGCAGCGGAGCTTTCTGTCGGACGTGCTCTCAAGGTTGGAGAAATATGGCAGCAGGACGCGGTTGAGCGATAAGCAACTGACCAGGCTGCACCAGATTCTCCGGCGTGACGGAGCAGGACATCGAGGAGCGACGCCGACATACCGCGCTGCTGTACATCGACGCCGCTCGCAAGATCGCACACGTTCTTTCCTGTCACGACGGGCCAGATGGTGGGGCAGGAGAGTTGTCCGGGACATTGCGATCGTGGCGGCCATTGCGGTCGTCGGACTTCTCTACTCATTGTTCACCGCCGATGGGGAGTGGCAGGAAGCAAGGGCGAAGAGCGAGGCGGATGGGCCGATCGTCGCGAACATCGTCAGTTCGCTGCTGCATCCGACACGCTTCTACCGCGGCTTTTCCAAGCCGTCGGAATAGCCAGAAACTCCGAACGCAATCGATTGAGAAGTATTCTCGGACACCGAGTTTCGCAAGCTCGGCGTCCCGCTGGGTGAGCTTCTTAAAGGTATCATCGAGGCGCGTCGCTAGATCACGCTGCTGCATGTTCAGGATGTCATTAGCATTCCGCAGGTTGGCCGCCTCCTGTTCAGTGGCAAGCAGCTCCTCAACGCGCTTGAGGATGTCGTTGGCATCTTTCTCGCCCAGGGCCTCCTTGATCCGCTTGTAGGTGTCCTTTTGAAGAACGAGTTCCGCCAGTCTTCGTCATATTGGCTTTGTGCGGCCTCGGGCAGCTTGCTGACCAAGGTCGCCACCTCGGTTTTCAGCTCCTCGATCGTTCGGTCCTTCTCGCGACTGGTTTCGATGACAGCTGATTGAGGGCGTCTTCGGCTCGCGCCGCAGCGATCATCGACCGCTGGAGAGGTGACAAGCGTCCCGTTTTCCTGGACTTTGGTGACGCCGAGTTTCCATTGGCCTGGATGCCATCGAGAGGGGTACTTTGGTGGCTTAGCTCTACGCTCCGCGGGCGTGTGATTGCGACGCCCGTTCACCGCCAGAGCGTGGTGGACCCATATACTGTCTGGCACTTCCATACGCGGATTTGGTAGACCAATGCCACCTATGTCACGTCGATCGGGACGGCCGAGATTTTGAATCTCGGATTGCGCGTAGGTGCTATCGCGACCTTGCGTGGGATTTTGGACCCGGAGCGATGCCTAGTCTGCAATATCGTCCGGGTAAAGCCGTCGATGGGGCCTTCGCAGACGAACGTACATCATTTGATACTTCGCACCTGCGGTAATTATCATACGATTCAAAACGCTAAATAATCACAAAAATCAGTTGCTTGCTCGAAGTTTCTCGACTACGTTTTTACATAAGAGTTCCGAAATAACCGGCCGTCGCCGGCGATACTCACCGGTCGTTTGACCTCGCTTGTGGGAGGATGATGACGTTGTTTTGTCTGACTTCGTTTGTTCGCAATGGTGTAGCGAATGCGTGATCTCATCTCGATCCGATACCGACCTACGACGGCAATCTGACGCGTCGTAAACCAACCCTTTATTCCACTTTTCTAAGATGGTGCTCCCCTGTGGCGCGCCCGAGGTTTGTTATGCAAAAGCAAGCTGTCGTATTCAATGGTCAGGAAGTCGGGATCGCGGTCCCTGTCGAAAACCGCCTCAAATTCATCGCGGTCCGCTTCAATGTCATCGACTTGGACAACAGGCTCTTTGACACGGTAACCGAAATCCGGCGCGCCATTACAGAGCATCTCGCGTCCAGCGGTCGCGCGATCACCTCTCACTGAGTGGCAAGAGATATTCTTCTACGTCATGCGGCGTCCGTCATCGGAGGCCGACATGAACGCAATCCCCATCTGCTTCACAACGCTGCCCGATTACGAGAACTCAAAGGTAAAGAATGGTTGACGAACGAGCATCAGCCGAGCCGGGTTCAATGCCCCACGTCTCAACCATGATACTCCCGAACACCGTCATCGAACTGAATTCTCTCGTGACTCCGAGGTCGGTTGTCGTGTTGATGTCCGATTGAGGTTCCTTGGGCCCAGCAAGCTGATGCTCAGGGCTCTTGCTTCCTACTCACGAACCTCAAGCTTGTCGCCACCCGCTTGGAAGCATGCGCTTTTGTGTCAGTCCCTTCCTGAAGGCCCAAAATCGCCGCCCAAGATCATGACTGGAACAATGCCATGTCATCCCTTGTTAGCTTCGGAGAAGAGGACAAGGCCATGCCCAGAATCCTAAATTCGCACCGGATTGTTGCTTCGTCGGATCTGACCTTGCTGCCGAGGCGCTTTATTCGACGCCCAGAATCATTTTTTCGTGAAACGGTGAATCGTTTTTTCGGGCGACTCGGTTTTCCAGGCCTTCTCATGAAGCAGTTTGAATTGATCGTATAGTCGGCACTGACAAACGTGACGCAGAGGCGAAACAGTCCCGAGAATCGACTATCCCGTGCACACATCGGGCGCCGGAGGCGATGGCTGGAAGGATGACCTTTGAAGGGCGGTCTGCACGCCCCCGGTTTCGTTGCGCAGGCTATCCTCAGCGAGCGCAAGGCCCGCTTCGCGGCGCAAGTACCACACATCTATTGGAAGCCGACGTCCCGGCAGTGCCACCGCACTCTGCGATATCCAGAGGGCAGGTGGAACGGGGTTCTGAAGCTGGGCCATCAGGGCCGACGACACGACGAGCGGCGCATCGAATGATTTGGCCAGAGACTCCAGGCGCTGGGCGACGTTAACCGCATCACCGATTACGGTAAACTCGCTATGGCATCCGCTGTCCAGGACGCCGCCGACGACCGTGCCGTAGTGCAAGCCAATACCTGCGTTGAGGCCAGGGTAACCACTGTGGTTCTTCCAATCGCTGAGCGCATCGACGAGATCAAGCGCGCATGCCAAGGCGCGGTCTGCGTCGTCTTCTCTGGGGGAGGGTTGGCCGAAGACCGCCATGACCCCGTCGCCAATAAACTTATCGACGGTCCCGCCGTGCTCAAAAATGGTGCCCGAAACAAGGTGCCGGTATTCCCCCAGAACCCAGGCCAGTTCGCGTGCTGGCGCAGTCTCGGCAAAGCTTGTGAAATTTCGCAAATCAACGAACATGATCGCCGCGTTGCGACGTTCGAGATCGAGAGCCGAACTGCCTTCCTCAAGGTCCGCGACCACGAGCGGCGAGAAGAACCTCGAAAGGTTGAGACGTCGCTCATCCGCTCGCAGCGCTTCCTTGCGCGTCCGGTCGTGGTCCTTCGCGAGAAGATAGATTGCAAAGGCGGTGAAGCCAAAGCTGACCGTGAGACCCAGGTCCTGATTGAAGAACGATGCGATCAACGACACCGTGTCAGCCGTATGATGCCTCGCAGCAGTGATAGCCAGCATGGTGATCCACGAAAAGAGGACGAGGCTGGAGAAGATAAGGACCAGCCGCCGATCCAGCTTGAGGCCTACATGGTTGAGCAGGATAAATGCCACCACCAAGCTGGTTGTCGTCAAATTGTGGTTTTCGGTAACCGGCCCGCCAAGGATGTGCCCTTATAAAATTAAGACGACCAGCAAGGAGTCGAGTACGACAAAGAGGGTTTTCAACCAAGAGCGATCAGGAAGGAATCGCGCTGTTGCGACGGAAGTGATGCTGATGACGAGATAGCTGACGACAACGATTAAGTGCGTCCTTCCGGCGCCTTCGTTGCCGCCTAGCAAGAGGTTGGCGAGAAGAATCGCGAACGCGACAAAGCGCAGAAGGATCGAACGAATTTCTCGCGCGTAGTCCCATTGAGCGCCGTTTGCAGATTTCATGGCGGTCTTTACCTGGCTTTTCGATCACGCCTTGCCTGCTTTGCGGCGGAAGCGTCTTTTTTGTGACGACGGTGTCGCGAGTTAGAGGAACATGGACCTTTCCAAGGTTGGAAGGTCAAGGCGAACGACGTCTTTGGCGGCCGCTGCCGTTTATCTCTCGCCGTTCCTTTGACGACTGATTACTTTGCCATCTTCAGCCACGATGCGCAGCCCACTCATGTCAACTTCAAAACTGTGCCGAGCCGTACGCTCGTTTCCTTTGGGATATCGAACACACGCCAATCGTATCCCGCTTACCCGACAGCGCCCCGCCGCACACGAGCTGACAACACTGTCCGGTTGGACGACAGAGCTTCGCATTGGCCATCTGTCGACGTCCGTAGCTTTCTCAGCCAAGACATCGGGTTTCGATTTTGTCGTGCCATAAATGGAAATGTCGTCAGAACAGATTTTCGAGGTGAGCGCGAGCAGATCGCTTTTGGGCAGCGAGCTTGCCGTGATGACGCCCAGGACGACATAGGTAATCCCTCCCATGACGGGAAGGTCAAGGGCTCCTGTTAGCGATGGTTTCAGAAGTTGCTTAGGACGCGAACGCAGGCGAGAATGCGGCGTTGCTAGCGATCAAATCTTCGGGCCATGGAGAGAGATGTGAGGCTGCGAGAGATTTTGGATAAAGCACCGGCCACCGTTGCGTTCATAGATATCGCGGGGTTCAGCGCGATTGCGGATGTTTATGGAGACGCAGCCGCGCTTGACGTGCTTGAGGTATTCGAGAGCATGGTCCGCGACGCCCTGAGCGGCTATGAGCCTCCGATTAAATGGATCGGTGATGAGGCAATGCTCTCATTTCGCGAGCCCGATACAGCGATCCAGGTACTCGGAGCGTTGTTGCAGGCATGCCGCAAGGAGCCACGGCTACCCCTCACTCGGGCGGGGCTGAACCATGGGCCGGTCATCCGCAGAGCAGGCGATCTCTTTGGCACGACTGTCAACATTGCAGCACGAATCGCCGCGCTCGCATCGCCTGGTCAATTACTTGCCACTCAACCCGTTGCCGAGGCGGCTATTGCCAGAGGCATTCTAGTGCGAGACCTCGGAATGATGGCGCTGAGATCGGTAGCCGGGGAAGTCCATCTCTATGAGATCGAGCTTGCTCCGTCGGCTGATCCAGCCTGGATCGATCCTGTGTGCAAGATGCATGCACCATACTCATCCTATAAGCGGGCCGCCCCGCAGGGGCCGTGGTTTTGTTCGCCACGTTGTGAAGAAGCATATCGACGGTCGCCGCAGACCTATGAGTTGCCCCGGTGACAGTAAGCGGATGGAGACACTTGTTTAATTTGGCGGCCCGCTACGGAAATCAAATGTGCATGAAGCTAGACGGCTAGGCGAGCGCGAGCTTGATGCCGTCTTCAAGGACAGGTCAGTTGCGGAAAGCCAACTACGGACCGTTGTGATGGCAAAAGCGAGCTCCACCCTCATTAAGGCGCAAACCCGTAGGGCCTTGCTGGCGCCCTACGCATACGCACAGCGAAACAATCCGGCTCCGCGTCGCCTCGATCGACACGCAGGTCAAGTACGACATGACCGACCCGTTCAACACCCATTACATGCGTGCAGTGTAAAACCTCGGCTACGGGAGAATTGCGGGCGGCAGCCTCTGGAAAGAAGCTGTCTTTCACTAACGAGCCAAGGGGCGTTCAGCCGCAATAACCCGTTCTTTTATCTCTCATTGCTTTGGCTGCTCTGTTTGAGCCGGGTTGTCATATAGCGGAAGCGAGGCAAATTCCTTTGTCCGACAAAGCAGTTCGTCGACTGAGGAAGCTCACACGATGAGCAAAGACGCAGTCGAGGGAAGTACACCGGGCAAATCTCCGCCAGAGCACTTACCACAGATCGTATTTCAGCGGGCTGACACAAGACCAAACGCCTGCAGCCCAACGTTCAGCGGCGTCCCATCAGACGTGTCCGGATCGCGTTCGAGACGGCATCGAAGGCAAACACGACAATCAGAATCAGGAGCACCATGTAGCCGACGTTTTCCCAGTCCTGGTTGGTGCGCATCGCCTCCCACAGTTTGAGGCCGATTCCTCCCGCCCCGACGGCGCCGATGATCGTCGCTGAGCGCGTGTTGGACTCCCAGAAGTAGAGGGCCTGCGACGCAAAGACAGGAAGTACCTGCGGCAGGACACCGAACCGCTGTACCGCAATCGGCGACGCTCCGACGGAGCGGACGCCTTCCCGCTGCTTCTCGTCGATGTTCTCGAGTGATTCCGAATACAGTTTGCCCAGCGTCCCGGTGTCTGTGAAGAAGATCGCCGAGATGCCGGCCAGGGGGCCGGGCCCGAAGCCGCGTGTGAAGAAAAGCGCCCAGATCAGCATGTCGACGGAGCGAAGGAAGTCGAAGGACCTCTTCGTCACGTGGTTTGCAACACCGTTGCGCGTGATGTTGCGTGCTGCGACGAATGCCAGGGGAAAAGCGACGAGCGAAGCGAACAGAGTCCCGACGAACGCCATCACGATGGTCTGCAGGAGCTTGGTCCATACGTCGAGGTGCTGCCATTCGCTGTTGTAGAGGATGTTGTTCCAGGCGAGAGCCAGGTTGCTCCGCTCCGGGTCGATGCGGGGACCGCCGAAAATGAGGCTCGCAACCTCGGAATATGGCTTCCCAAAAAAGGGAGACCGCGTGTCGAACAGGAAATTCGCCCATCCGAGAAACCGCTTGTGGACCTTGACGTCGTTCGTCGTGACTTCCGCCCAGCCGGCGAATCCGAAGCTGGCGATGATCTTCTCGCCCGGCCGCCTCTGCGACGCCCAGTCCGGAAGGGGGGCGTCGATGCGAATGTCCGACCTACCCATCGGCACGACGACCGTTTCAGCACCTCTCGTCAACACCGCCTTATTGGCAGTCATTTCTATCGAGGAATTGCTGCTCATGGCGATCCGCGCCCGTGTAACAACCTCCTCGGTGACGGTTGCCGGAGCGGTCGCCGCCGGGGCCTGCGGGGGCGATTCGGGCCCTTTAGGTGCGGACGATCCCATGGCAGCACCGGGAACCATCAGCGATATGCTGCTTTTCGGCGTCGTCTGCGGCTCGGACAGGCTGACCGTCGGTGTGGCCGTGCCGGTCTGATGGGTTACGACGGACTTTTCGGTCTCCACCCAGCCGGGGTTCGGATCTTCGCCAAGCGGATCGAACCGCGAATAGGAAATCTTCATGGTCCCGTCGGCTGCCATGTCGATCTCCGGGCGAACCTCGTAGGAGATCCAGTCGGCAAGATAGGTGCCGGCGATCGAGTAGTCGGCCTGAGAGAAGACCTTTCCGAACGCGAAGAACCAGAATGAGAACGCTACATATGCGGCAGCGAGAATGACGAGAAGAGGCGCGCGGTAGGGGCGCAGCGAGGTCCTGTCGAAGAACTGCGGGTGGCGCGCGGCGATGTCGGCCTTTTGGACGGGCGAAAGCGTGTTCATCGATGCAACCTCATGCGACGGTGCGGAACGACTGCTCGCCGACCAGCTTTCTACGCAGCCATGCGGAGAACTGGTCGACGGCAATGATGGTGCAGAAGAGGAGGAATACGATCGCAAGAGTCTTGGCCGGATGACCCTGTCCGATCGAAAGCCTGAGAAGTTCGCCGATACCGCCGCCGCCGACCGCTCCGATGATGGTGGACGCCCGCACGTTGATCTCGAGCCTCAGGAGGAAATAGCTCACGAAGTTGGGCATGACCTGCGGCACCATTCCAAACCAGACCCGTTCAAGCCAGGTCGCGCCGACGGCCCGCAGGCCTTCATCAGGGCGCATGTCGGCGTTCTCCACCACCTCGAAGAACATCTTTCCGAGCGCTCCGGTGGTGTGGACGGATAGTGCGATGATCGCCGGGACCGGCCCGAGCGAGAGGATCGCCAGGCAAAAGCCCGCGATGACGACCTCGGGAAACGCCCGCAGGATCTCCATGAAACGGCGCACCGCTCCACGGACATAGGCATTCGGCATCATGTTTTTGGCAGCGAAGAAGCACAGTGCAAATCCCAGGCAGAAGCCGACGCCCGTGGAGAAGATGGCGATGTTCACCGTCTCGACGATCTTTTCGACATATTCCGGAACGTAGAGGGTCTGCGTGACGTAGAACCGGCCCTCGGGATAGTCGTACTTCTGGCTGCCGTCGTAATAGGGGGAAGGGAGATCGAGCAGGGCGCGCGCCGGCTCCCACGCGTCACGCGGCACGAGGTCCCCCACGAAGTCTGCCAGATAGGGTAGGCGGTCCCAAAACTTGCCCGCGTTGGTCTCATTGGCGAACCACACCGAACCCGCTGTGAAGACGACGACGAGAAACAAGGCAAGGAATGTCTGGCCGCGGCGCCGGGAGGCAAGTTCGTGCCAGTGCCGCTCGATCATGTTTGCGGATTCACTCGGGAAGTGGCGCAGCGCGGTGTCGCTCATAGTCAACCTTCGAACGTGGGATATGGCAAAGCCGCCGGAGGGAACCGGCGGCTTTGCGGGAGGAAACGGCATCAGCCGCCAATGGCTGCCTTGCGGACGTCGACGATCGGCTTGTAGAAATCGACGTTGACTTCGGTAAAGCCCTTGAAATCGCCCCCCTGAATTGCCGAGAAGCAGGCCGGATCCGACTTCGGCAGGTCCATCATGAACGCCTTGAATTTGGCCTTCATGTCTTCGTTCAGCGAGGAACGCACGACGACTGGGCCATTCGGGATGAGCGGCGACTTCCAGAGCTCGACGAGGTCGTCCATGTTCAAGATGCCCTTGTCGACCATCTTGCGAAGGTTACCGGAGCTGTAGCCATCCTTGAACTCGCCCACGCCCGAGGCCCAGGTCGTGCCCGCATCGAAGTTGCCTTTTACGACTTCCAAGACGAGATTTTCGTGGCCGCCGCCAAAACCGGTGGAGGAGAAGTATTCCTTGACCGGAGCGCCAGTGGCTTCAGGCAGTGTGACGAGGGGAACGAGGTAGCCGGAAGTCGAGTCAGGATCGGCAAAGCCGAGCTTCTTGCCCTTCATTTCTTCGAGCTTCTTGATGCCGCTGTCCTTGCGGGCGACCATGACCGAGTAGTAGCCGGTTGCGCCGTCGGTCTGCACGGTCGTCAGGATCGGCTCGACGGCCTTGGGATTGGCGAGATAGACCTTGGCATAGGCCGATGCGCCCAGTTCTGCGTAGTCTAGCGTGCCGCCGAGCAGGCCCTGGACAACGCCGTCGTAGTCAGCTGCCGGGAAGAAGGAGACCTTCTCGACGCCGATTGCTGCAGGAAGCTTTTCAGACAGGCATTGGAAATTGCGCAGCCGGTCAGCTTCGTTTTCGCCTCCCAGAATGCCAACCCGGAATTCCTTGAGATTTTCGGCTGCGGCAGCGCCGGCAAGCGCTAGAAGCGCTGTCGCGGCGAAGAGTGCTTTCTTTACCATGGTTCTCTCCTGATTGACCGGTTTCCCGGTGTCTTGCTGTTGCGAAGAAGTTTGCTTGTCGACGCGGGCGATCGATCGCCGCCCTTTCTCACAGACCCGCCAGGGCGACGGGTTGCCGGGCGGCGGGTGCTTGAGCGGTGGCTGGCCCGGGCATGTTGATCGAGGTGGAGGTCATTGTTTCGTCGATGCCGGCGCCATCCCTGTCGGTGCCGTAGATTTCCTTGACCGCAGCCGCTGTCAGCTCGGAAGGCTTACCGTCGAAAACGATGCGGCCGGCGGCCATGCCGACGATGCGTTCACAGTAATTGCGCGCCGTATCGAGCGTATGCAGGTTGGTGATGACTGTGATGCCCTCGCGCTCGTTGATGTCGCGCAGCGCATCCATGACGATCTTGGCATTCAGCGGGTCGAGCGAGGCGATCGGCTCGTCGGCGAGGACCATCTTCGGGTTCTGCATCAGGGCACGCGCGATGGCCACGCGCTGCTGCTGGCCGCCGGAGAGCGTACTGGCCGTTTGTAGCGCCGTCTGTTCGATGCCGAGGCGCTCCAGAGCCGCAATCGCATGAATACGCTCGTCGCGGCTGAAGATGCTGAGGATGCTCAGCATGGTCGGGCGGTGATTGAGGCGGCCGAGCATGACATTGGTCAAAACGTCGAGGCGAGGGACGAGATTGAACTGCTGGAAGATCATCGCACAATCGCGCTGCCAGTTGCGCAGGGCTTGGCCACGCAGAGCAGAGACCTCGACGCCGCAGAATTGGATGGAACCGGAAGTCGGCTCCTGCAGGCGGTTGATCATGCGCAGAAGTGTGGATTTGCCGGCGCCCGAGCGGCCGATGATGCCCACCATTTGGCCCTGCGGTATTCTCAGGTTCGTCTGGTCGACCGCGGTTTTGCCACCGAACCGCCGGGTCAAATCCGTTATTTCCAGCATTGGCGCGTCCCTCGTCATTGCGTCTGAGGGGACATATGCCGCGTTCGTAACGGTGGAATGTCGGTTTTATGTCACTTTTATAATGTTTGCCGATTTTCTCCTGGCTGCACGACGGATAATGGATGTGTTGGCCAGCTCTTATCTGCTGGAGGCCGGAACCGTCCGGCTAAGATTTGAAATCAGATGGAAACTGCCGAGAAGACGTTGACTCTATTTGTCTAATTTGATCTTGGTTCGATGCTCGAAATCCGCCCTCGCTGGCGCAGCCGGCACGCGTTGCCGATGCCTTCCTTCCCGCACGATGAATTGATACAAAACTGTCACAAAACTGTTACGTGGTGCCTATAGAGGGGAGCCGACGCCGAAGCGTCATCGTTACATTCTACGGGAGAGTATCCATGAACAAATATCTCGGAAGCTGCGCAGTCGCCGCTATTTTGCTGGCAACTGCAGGCGTCGCATCGGCTCGCGATCAGATCAAGATCGTCGGCTCCTCCACCGTGTTTCCCTACACTCAAGCAGTTGCTGAAGAGTTTGCCAACAAGACTGGCAAGCCCGCTCCGGTCGTCGAGTCCACCGGCACGGGCGGCGGCTTCAAGGCCTTCTGCGGTGGCGTCGGCGAAGACTTCGCAGATATCACGGGCGCTTCCCGCGCAATCAAGGAATCGGAAGTCAAGCTCTGCGCCGGCAACGGCGTGACCGACATCACCGAAGCTCTCATTGGTTATGACGGCCTGTCTGTCGCCGTATCCAGGTCCAATACCGGCGACTGGAACCTGACCAAGGGGCAGATCTTCCAGGCGCTCGCCGCGCAGCTTCCCGACGGTAAGGGCGGCCTGACTGCCAACCCGAACAAGAAGTGGTCGGACATCGACAAGTCCCTCCCGGACGTCGATATCGTCGCCTTCGGACCGCCGCCGACCTCCGGTACCCGTGACGCATTCGTCGAACTGGTTATGCATCCGGGCTGCGAGAAGACCCCAGGCATGGCTGACCTCAAGAAAGCCGACGAGAAAAAATACACGGAAGCCTGCTCGCGCATGCGTCAGGACGGCCCGTTCATCGAAGCCGGCGAAAACGACAATCTCATCGTTCAGCGTCTTGAATCCGATCCGAACTCGGTCGGCATCTTCGGCTATTCGTTCCTCTATGAGAACGAAGACAAGCTCAAGGATATCAAGATCGAAGGCGTCGAGGCAAGCTTCGAGACCATCAAGGACGGCTCTTATCCGGTATCCCGACCGCTCTTCATCTATGTCAAGAATGCGCACCGCGACGTCATCCCTGGCATGAAGGAGTTCCTGGAAGAATATACTTCCAAATCTTCGATGGGCGAGGACGGCTACCTTGCTGAACGCGGTCTGACGCCTCTCGACGAATCCAAGCGTGCGGAAGTCGAGAAGGCTGTCATGGCAGCCAAGAAGCTCGGCTCGTAATATCGAACTTCACCGGCCGCCTGCGCAGCCCGCGGGCGGCTTCTTCTTATATGGGGGCAACATGTTCGGTTATCTCTTCCTCGTATTGGTTGCCGCAGCCGTGGTCGCGGCCTACTTCGGAGGCTTGCGCGCCCTCGCCGTATCGACAACGGCAGGAACGAGCCGCATCAAGGCGCATTCCCGGCCGATTTACCACGGTCTCAACGCTGCGATCTGGACCGCTGTTCCCGCTTCCATCTTTCTTCTTCTCTGGCTTGCCTTCCAGTCCAGCGTCGTGAACCAGCTTGTGCTCGCCTCATATCCTGGCTCCGAAGGCATGGACAGTGCTGCACTATCGCTGCTCATCGGCGAAATCCGCCAGGTTGCGGCCGGAAACCTCTTCCGCCAGCCAACGCCTGAAGTGGCTGCTGCAGCCGAACATCTTCGGTCGCTCCAGACCTACTCCACCTATCTGATGATGGCGATTGGCTTCTGCATCGTCGCGGTGGGTGCATTTCTCGGGATGAAGGTGATCAGCCCAAGGTATCGCGCCCGCCACAGTGTCGAGACTGCGGTCACGGGTTTCATGATGTTCTCCTCCCTGGTTGCCATCATCATCACAGTGGGCATCGTCGGCTCGCTCGTATTCGAAGCGCTCCACTTCTTTGCAAGGGTTCCGGTCACCGAATTTCTCTTCGGCCTGCGTTGGGAGCCTCAGATCGCCATCCGCGCAGACCAGGTGGCCGGGCAAGGCGCGTTCGGCGTTCTTCCGGTCCTGTTCGGCACGTTCGTCATCTCGGCGATCGCTATGCTGGTTGCGGTTCCGACGGGGATACTCTCCGCCATCTATCTGACCGAGTATGCGCATCCGCGGTTCCGTGCCGTTGTGAAGCCGCTTCTTGAAATTCTCGCGGGAGTTCCGACGGTCGTCTACGGCTTCTTCGCCGTGCTGACGGTCGCCCCTGCTATTAGGGCCCTGGGCGCTTCCGTGGGGATAGCCTCGTCGCCGAACAGCGCGCTTGCCACCGGCCTTGTCATGGGCGTGATGATTATTCCGTTCATTTCCTCGCTTTCGGACGACGCCTTTGCGGCGGTGCCGCGTGCCATGCGCGACGGCTCGCTGGCCCTGGGAGCAACCAAGGGCGAGACTATCCGCAAGGTCCTGCTGCCGGCCGCTTTGCCTGGCATTATCGGCGGCGTCCTTCTGGCCCTTAGCCGTGCGGTCGGCGAAACGATGATCGTCGTCATGGCAGCCGGCCTAATCGCGAAGATCACACTCAACCCCTTCGATGCGGTCACCACCGTGACCGTCCAGATCGTCACCCTTCTCATCGGCGACTCCGAGTTCGACAACCCGAAGACGCTGGCGGCTTTTGCACTCGGCCTTGTACTCTTCCTCGTCACACTCGGCCTGAACCTCATCGCGCTGCGCACCGTGCGCAAGTACCGGGAGAAATATTGATGTCCACGACCGCAGTCGCCGGAACGCGTGTGAACTGGCATTCGGATGACATGAAGGCACGCCGGAAGGCACGCTATGCCGCTGAGCGGCGTCTCCAGGCTTATGGCATGATCGCAATCATTTTCGCGCTCGGCTTCCTCGCTTTCCTCATCGGTTCTCTGACGCTCACCGGGTACAAGGCGTTCACCCAGACGGTGGCCACCATAAACATCGACCTCAGCAAAGCTGAGCTCGATACAAGTGATATGATGAAGGCCGACTGGCGCGGCGCCGTGCGCGAGGCACTGCGCAACCAGATTGGGGACCTGCCACGCAGGCAGGAGAAGGCCTTCTTCGACCTCTTCACATCCTCGGCACCGTTCCTCGTTCGCGATGCAGTCATTAAGGATCCAGCACGCCTCAAGGCACCGAGCAGCTTCGTCATCCCGATGTCCGATCCGGCCGACCAGTTCGTCAAAGGCGAGATCAGCCGGGATACGCCAGAGAGCCAGCGGCGCATCAGCGACGAGCAGATCGGCATGATCGACCAGCTCGTATCCAAGGGCGTAATCTCCAGTCCGTTCAATTGGGCGCTTTTCCTCAATGCCGACAGCCGCTTCCCGGAACTGGCTGGCTTGGCTGGCGCGATTTCCGGATCGTTCTGGTCGCTGCTCGTCTGCTTCGCCATCAGCTTCCCGATCGGCATTGCGGCGGCGATCTACCTGGAAGAGTTCGCTCCCAAGAACCGTTTCACCGATCTCATCGAAATCAACATCAACAATCTTGCGGCGGTCCCGTCGGTGGTGTTCGGTCTCCTCGGGCTCGCCGTGTTCTTGAACGGTTTCGGCCTGCCGCGGTCGTCTCCGCTCGTCGGCGGCCTCGTCCTCTCGCTGATGACGCTGCCGACGCTCATTATTGTTACACGCGTGTCGCTGAAGGCGGTGCCTTCCTCGATCCGAGAGGCGGCCCTGGGGGTCGGCGCCTCCAAACACGAGATGATCTTCCACCACGTGCTGTCGCTCGCCATGCCGACCGTCATGACGGGAGCGATCATCTCGCTCGCGCGAGCTCTTGGAGAAACCGCGCCGCTGCTGCTCATCGGCATGAACGCCTTCATCACGAGCCCTCCGGACGGGATATTCGCGGCGTCGACGGCGCTTCCGAGCCAGATCTACATCTGGGCGGACAGCCCGGAACGCGGCTTCGTATCGAGAACCTCCGCCGCAATTCTCGTGCTTTTGGGGTTCCTCATATTGATGAACGCGATCGCCATCTTCCTCAGGCAGCGCTTTGAGCGCCGCTGGTAACGGAGTAAGGATTATGAACATGTTGACCGAAACAGCAGTTGAGAAGGCTCTGGAGCAGAAAATGAACGCGACCGCCTACAAGATGGTCGGCAAGACGGTGTCGGTTTACTACGGCGAGAAGCGTGCGCTATTCGACGTGAACCTGAACGTCCGCGAAAATACCGTTACCGCACTCATCGGCCCGTCGGGCTGCGGCAAGTCCACCTTCCTGCGCTGCTTGAACCGCATGAACGACACGATCGACAATTGCCGCGTCACGGGCGAAATCAAGCTGGACGACGCGGATATCTACGATCCGGACATTGACGTTGTGGAACTGCGCGCTCGCGTCGGCATGGTCTTCCAGAAACCGAACCCGTTCCCGAAGTCTATCTACGAGAACGTTTCTTACGGACCGCGCATCCACGGTATTGCCAGGTCGAAGGCTGACCTGGATCAGATCGTCGAAAGCAGCCTCCACAAGGCCGGTCTCTGGAACGAAGTCAAAGACCGCCTGCAGGAATCCGGCACCGGTCTGTCGGGAGGCCAGCAGCAGCGCTTGTGCATCGCACGAGCCGTCGCCGTCAGCCCGGAAGTCATCCTGATGGACGAACCATGCTCGGCGCTTGATCCTATTGCGACCGCCAAGGTCGAGGAACTGATCCACGAGCTTCGCGAGAACTACAGCATTGTCATCGTGACGCATTCGATGCAGCAGGCGGCCCGCGTTTCGCAGCGCACCGCCATGTTCCACCTCGGCAATCTCGTCGAGGAGAACGACACCGACAAGATGTTCACCAATCCGGACGACCCGCGCACCCAGGACTACATCATGGGCCGCTTCGGCTGATCTGCGGCGTTCAGGCTATTCAAGGACAATCCCCATGGCATCGACCCATATTTTTTCTGCCTATGACGAGGATCTGAAGTATTTGTCCCGCCGCATCTCGGAAATGGGCGGGCTTGCCGAGCAGATGGTGTCGGACGCCGTCCGCGCGCTTGTCAACGGTGACGCTGGCTTGGCCCAGAAGGTCATCTCCGACGATGTTATCATGGATCACGCCGAGCGCGAGATTGGCGACAAGGCGATCGTCACGATTGCCCGCCGCCAGCCGGTGGCCTCCGACCTTCGCGAGATCATGGGCTCGATCCGCATCGCGGCCGATCTCGAACGCGTCGGCGATCTCGGCAAGAACACTGCCAAGCGTGTCATTGCCGTGCAGAGCACCGGCGTTCCGCGCAAGCTCGCCCGCGGTCTCGAGCATCTTTCCGAACTGGCGCTGGTACAGCTCAAGGAAGTACTCGACGTCTATGCCTCGCGTTCAGCCGACAAGGCGAAGTCGATCCGCGAGCGAGACGAGGAAATCGACGCCATGTACACCTCGCTGTTCCGCGAGCTGCTGACCTACATGATGGAAGATCCGCGCAACATCACCAGTTGCACGCATCTTCTCTTCTGCGCCAAGAACATCGAGCGCATCGGCGATCACGCAACCAACATTGCCGAAACGATCTATTACATGGCGACCGGCGCACAGCCGGAAGGCGAACGTCCGAAGGACGACACTGCCAACACCGTCGGCGCGGTCACGCAATGACTGTTGCGAACCCGCCTTCAGGAGACAGAACCGCATGATCCCGAGAGTTGCAGTCGTTGAAGACGAAGAAGCACTGAGCGTGCTTCTTCGCTATAACCTCGAGGCCGAAGGTTTCGAGGTGGACACCATCCTGCGCGGCGACGAGGCCGAAATCAGGCTTCAGGAGCGCACGCCGGATATCCTGATCCTCGACTGGATGCTGCCCGGCGTCTCTGGTATCGAGCTTTGCCGCCGCCTGCGCATGCGCCCAGAAACGGAGCGTCTGCCGATCATCATGCTGACGGCGCGCGGCGAGGAAAGCGAGCGCGTGCGCGGCCTTTCCACCGGGGCCGACGACTATGTCGTCAAGCCGTTCTCCACGCCAGAGCTGGTTGCCCGCGTAAAGGCGATGCTGCGCCGCGCCAAGCCTGAGGTGCTCTCCACGGTGCTGAAATGCGGGGATATCGAACTCGACCGCGAAACGCATCGCGTCCACCGCAAGAGTCGCGAAGTCCGCCTTGGTCCGACCGAATTCCGCCTCCTGGAGTTCCTGATGTCATCGCCCGGACGCGTCTTCTCGCGTTCGCAGCTTCTGGATGGTGTCTGGGGCCACGACATTTATGTCGACGAGCGCACCGTCGACGTTCATGTCGGTCGCCTTCGCAAGGCACTGAATTTCTCCAACATGCAGGACGTCATCCGCACGGTCCGCGGCGCGGGATATTCGATGGAAGCGTAGCAGGGAGGCCGGAGAGGATGTCGGTGCGGATACTTGTTGTCGAGCAGGACGAAGATCTGCTCACCACGCTGAAGAACGCTCTGGAGACAGAAGGATATTCGGTGAACTGTCTTCCCCCCCATGCATCGCTCGTCGAGCTTGTGGCGTTGCGGCTGCCTGATGCGGTGATATTCGGTGCGCCGGCTCCTGGCTCGATGGCGATCTCGACATGCCGCCAGTTCAGGACAACCGGAGCGACCGCCCGCCTTCCGATCGTGGTGCTTCTGGACTCGCCCCTCGAACAGGACCGGTTGGCAGTCCTTTCGGCCGGAGCCGACGACTGCCTCATAAAGGCAGTTTCCCCCGTCGAACTCCTCATCCGATTGCGGAACCTTCTGCGACGTCTCAATCCAGCGTTACTGGAGAGCACGCTGAAAGTCGGGGATCTGACGCTCGATAAGAACGCCCGCCGGGTCCACAGGCAGAAAAAGGAAGTCAAGCTCGGACCCACCGAGTTCAGGCTACTCGAGTTTCTGATGAAGTCCCCCGGTCGCGTCCACTCCCGATCGGAATTGAGGGCATCGCTGTGGGGCAGCGATGCCAGTGTCGATGAACGCGCTGTCGACGTACACATCGGACGCCTTCGGAAGGGCATCAGTCTCGGCAAGGCCGACAAGGTGATCCGGACGGTGCGCGGCGCCGGCTACGCACTTCGCGACTTCTGACCGGTATCGGGGTCCGACCCGATCCCGCCACTGTGTGCAGAGATTGTGAGGCGCGATATAGATGTTCTCGCAACACGTGTGTCACGTCGATTTCACGCGACCGCCTATATTGGTGTGTGTTTAGTCGCGCTGGAGGTGATTCCAGTCCGCCTTCGGCTCCCATACTTGCCCAAAGGCGTCAGACATACAATCCAACCGGGATGAGGCTCGGTCCGATCGGCCTACACTCGTCCCAAAGTACAGCTAGTTTGGTTGAAGCGATTTGGAGTATTCCATGACGATCAAGACGGCGTTGTTGAGAATGTCCCTCATTATCGTTTCCGGTTGGGTCATGGTCGGCACCATCACCTTGGTGATGTTCCATTGACCAGTGAGGTTTAACGGCATGCGGTTCCTGGTGTACACGAAAACGATCGCCCAACTCGATTATGACGAAGAGACGCGCGTCTTGACGATCATCTACCGGGACGGCCAAGTGCGATCCGTTCACCATGTCGATCCCAAGATCATGATGAAAATGGTTGCGCAGCTTCCTCCGGAACGATCCCTCTACCTGATGCAGGCGGCGATCTGATCGTCGCGGTCAAGGCAAGGTGTGACCTCATCTGGCGTCAATGCATGGCCTCGATAAAGGCGCGTCGATAAAACGCGCCAAGGCTGATCCGTTCTTCAGCGACCGCCACGAGCTTCTTCTGAAGACGGCGCTCGAATTCCCGCGATCGGGCTGCCCGTAGCCTGCCGTGCGGCGTCGTGGGCTTTAACCGCATCCGTGGTCCGAGGTCGGCGCGGTACTGGGCCAGCGTCATGCCCGCTCTGATCAGCAGAGCTCTTATCTGCGGACGGTGCTCGGCAGCGATGACGAGGCCAAACGACTTGATCAGCATAGGCTTCGGGACGGGCAGCTCGATCTCGTCGATGATGTCATTTCCCACTTGCGCTTCCTCGGCGAACGCAAGGTACCGGTCCACCAGGTCATGAGCGGCCTCGAGGGTCTCGGTGTCCGGCCTGTACCGGCACCAGGTGTCACCAAAAGCACTCAGCGATCCGTACGACATCAAGAGCTCCTTTGCCCCTTCAAATGAACGCGGAAATTGGCTGATTGTTCAAAGGATGCCGCAAGCGGTGCCAGGGCGCGGCTTCGCCACCATCGGCTCCACGTCGAGATTGCCGCCGTGGAGCAGCGCGGCGCGTTTTTCGTAGAACGAGCGCTGGTAGGTGACCTCGATCGAGTTGTTGGCACGGACGAAGAATCCGACCATGGCGGCAGGGGCTTTTCCCAGAACCCGTCGATCCATCTGGGTCGCAGGCCATGATGGCGAAGCCCTTGGTACTGGCCGGCGCATAAACCCTACCACGCAATCGCCCGTTTGCCGTGGAAGCGGCGCAGCCTGTGCGGCGTTTGCTAGCCAGCCATCGGACGCAGGAGTAAAATCTTAAACGTGATGGACCGGGAGCGATGTGGGAGCATCGCGAAAGGAGGCCCGGTATGAACAATGCGCCCGCGAACGACCCGCCGAACCCGACTTCGGCAGAAGCCGGTGTCATCTTCGCCGATCTTGTGCGGGAAGGGACCGACCATGCCGACGTTCTCGCCCTGCTGCCCGATCCGGCAACTGCGCAACCTTGCCTTGACGTCGCCGAAGACGCCGCCCGTGCCATCCATGGCACCATGTCCGTGGCCCATGTCGGCGCCGATCCGGAACGGATGATCGCCGCGCCCGAGGAGATCGATCTGCAGATGCTGCGGGACCTGACCGAAGGCTCGCCGCATGAGCGGTTCGAACGGGTCGCCCGAGCCTTCGAGGATTGGAAGCAGTGCAAGCCCGGCCGAGAACGGCTCCTTCTCGATGATTGCCGCGGCGAAGTTGCTCGTTGCGTGAGCGCCAAAGTCCGTGAGACGGCGTTGGTCGTCGCTCCTTGTCATGGCAATATGGATGCCCGCGACGCTTTTCACGATCTCGTTTTCCATGAGCGCAAGCTGGTGTTGGCACCACCTGCCGGTACCCATGCCGGCAATCTGCTGGGGCATGTGGTGATCGGCTGGAAACCGCATGGTCATGCGCGGGGAGCCGTCGCCGCGGCCAGACGCTGGCTGGCTGCGGCCGATCGCGTGACGGTTCTGTGCGTCAACGACGAACCGGACGGAAGCTACCAGTCAACGGCAAGAGAGTTGCTTGATCAGCTGGGCCTTGACGGCGACGTCGTCGCAATCAACTCGGCAGGGCTGTCCGTCGGGGAAACGATCCTCGATTTCGCCAAATCGGCGAATGCGACGTGCCTTTTGATCGGCGCTTTCAAGCATGGCTACTTCCTGGAACTGCTGCTCGGTCGTGTCACTCACTACCTGCTGTCGCATTCGCCGCTTCCATTGATGATGAAGCATTAGCGACGGCGTTGGCCTGACCTCGCCCGCGCCAAGAAAAGTCGTTCCAGATCGGTACTCCCATCCGGTTCGATGACACGTTTGCCCACATCTGCGATGGTCCTCCTGGTTGCAAAGGAGGAAGTCTGGCGGCCTCAATAGTTCGGTGCGGGTCCTGCGAGTCGATTACAGTTTTCGTTGAGGGTCAGCTGCCGACAAGCCCGGCGTGAAGCGCATTTCGTGCAGCGTCTGTAACGCTTTACGTGCAGAACTTCGTGGAGAAGCAGATGGATGGGTGAACCATTCTCGGCTGTTGTCGAGCGCAAGTGGCGCGACATCGGCGATCAGGTGGCTGGGCAACGCGGTCATCTGCCGCATAGTGTTCTCCCAGGCGGTGCGCTGCAGTTGCCTTGCCCTGAACGTAAAGAAGATGTCCAAAATGCTATGTGCAGTCTCGGTCATCATGGCCTCCTTCGTTTATCGCCATGGTGCTAAAATAGCTTTGCGTTGACATTCAAACAAACGAAATGATATGGTGCTTAACATCAGAAAAATTGAAAGATGCGACGATGACTGTGCCCTTTCGCCGCCCGATCCCCTTGCTCGACAATGATGTTCTAAGAACCTTTGTCGCCATTGCGGAAACAGGCAATTTTTCGACCGCAGCCGAAGCAGTTTTCCGCACTCCTTCGGCGGTTTCCATGCAGATCAAGAAGCTCGAGGAACAGCTCGGCGCGACGCTGTTCATGCGTGATGCGCGATCGGTGACGCTGACGCAGCACGGTGAGCTCCTGCTGACCTACGCCCGCAATATCTTGGCGCTTTCCAACGAGGCGGTTTCCCGCTTCATCATGCCGGAACTCAGCGGCGTCGTGCGGCTCGGCGCGCCGGAGGATATCGGCGAACGGCTGCTGCCAAGTATCCTGAAGAGCTTTGCGGAGAGCTACCCGGGCATCATGGTCGACGTGACGATCGACATGAGCATCGGCCTCAAGAAGCGTATGGAAGAGCAGAGGCTGGATCTGGCACTGATCAATTGCGCCACGCGGCCGTTTCCGACCGGCGGAGAGATCGTGTTTCGAGAACGCCTTGTTTGGGCAGGCGCCAAATGCGGTACTGCCCACAGGCGCGATCCCCTGCCGATCTCGATCTGGGAGGATGGCTGCATCTGGCGCCAGGAGGCGCTGGCGCAGCTTGAGCGTAACAAGCGGCCCTACCGCGTTGCCTATCTCAGCGGCCATACGATGGCGCAGCGCGCCGCTGTGCTTTCCGACCTTGCGATCGCGCCGCTGCCGCGCTCCTATGTGGCCGACGGGATGGTGATGCTTGGTGCCCAGGAAGGCCTGCCTGAACTCGGCTCGTTCGACATCCGGCTGTTGACGGCCTCGCAGCTCTCCGGGCCTATGGAGGCCGTCGCCGACAGCATCCGCTTTGCCTTCGCGGAAAAGGCAAAGGCCGCCGCCGCTTGATCTGGACGGCGAGGAACTTTATTGGATTTCAGCGCGTTAAACGGCCGGAGCGGCGTTGGCTGCTTCGGCTGCGTAATTTTCGTTTGCACAAGAGGATTTCCAAAATGGCGACAACGGTCAAAGTCGGCGCAGCACTGATGCTGCTTCTGGCCCTTTCTTCCTGCGGCAATACCATCCGTGGCATGGGCCGTGATACGGCAAACGCCGTCAACGCGACGCAGGATGCCGGCCATTCGGTCAACCGCGCCGCACGCCGCTAAATCTTTTCAGATCGTGCGGCAGGGTAGGCGCGTTCCAGGCCGCCTGATCGGTCAAGCCCGGCGCGGAATGCAAGATAGGCCGGATGCTGGCTGGATCTTGCCGTTTCCGTCAAACGGATCTGAAGGCGCCTGGGAGCGGCTTCGCCAATCCAGACTCCGCAATTTTCAATTTTCAGAGAATTGAGAAAAGGCCCAGCCGCCGCCAAATCCAGATACCGACGCAAGCCGTCGATCAGGTTGTCGTCTTGCGCTGCATTTCCATGAGCAGCGCAAGATAGGACCTGTCGGCTTCGCAAGCGCCTGCAAATTTGTGGGCAACGATCTCGCGATCGGGAAAGGAAGCGGCTGGCGTCATCGGTCATCCATAGGTTCTTGCCATTGTCCGGCAGTCGTTCGACTAGCTATGCCGTCAGCCTAGGAGCTATAGCCTTCGCGAGGCTGGAATTGCTCAAAGTGCGGCCCTTACCCTTTCCGCGACGTCAGCCGTCATCCACCGTGTCCAGAGTTCGGGGTAGTTGCGCAGAAAATGCAGTGCGGCGTTCTCGCTGCTTTCTTGGTTTTCGTCCTGCCATGCCAGAACGTCGTTTATAGTGTTGTTGTCCCAGGTGCGGGAGCGAAAGTAGGCGAGTTCCGGACCGGCACGGTCGGCAAAGGCCTTGGTGACGACGGTAAAGGCTTGGGAGACGGGATAGGCGTTAAGCTGCGGACGCGCGCAGCCTTCGATCGCGGTGCAGGCCAGCCATTCCGCCCTGTCGTGGCTGACGCCCATACTAAGCAGTGTCATGTCATATTTGCCGAGGATCGCCGTTGGTGCCCAGTAATAGCCGAGCCAGCCGACCTTGGCGTCGAAGGCTGCGGCGATCGAATCGTCGAGGCTTTGCGGGCTTTCGCTGTCAATCAGCTCGAAACCGGCCTTCTCGCCGGCCAAGGCTCTGAAAAGATTGGCTGTCGAAATCCGGCAGCTCCAGCCCGGCGGACAATTGTGAACGGCGCCCTTGGAGGCATTTTTGGGTGCGGGGAAGAGGTCTGGCCGTTTCAGCGCATCCTGCACTGAGCGGATGTCGGGATTTGCATCGGCGATGAATTTCGGAATCCACCAGCCTTCGATTGCACCATCCGACAAAATCTCGGAGGCCTGGATCAGGCGCCCGCTCTTCACAGCCGCATCGAATTGAACCCTGACTGACGCGGTCCAGAGTTCGGGTGCGATATCGGGTTCGCCCTTCTGATCCATCGAAGCAAAAGTGGGCACCGTATCACCGGCTACCATCGTGACGTTGCATCCGTAGCCGTTTTTAAGGACGAAGCGGTCTATATTGGCGGCAATCGCCGCCGAGGCCCAACTCATCTCCGCAATCGAAACATTATCGCAATCAGCGCGCGCGGCGCGGGCGCCGGTAACGAGACATACCGCGATAAACAGCCAAGCCAGGATGATCTTCATTCCCTCGTTTCCCAGTTTCTGATGCTGACATGCAGAATACAAACTGCCCATCGGCTCGTTCAATGGATGCATGTGACAATTTCGCCGTCGCAATTTCAGGTTTCAGCCATTTTTGCATCGCCACCGCGGCCTGGAACATTCCATCACTTCCAGCCTACGCCTTTGACACGGCAATTGAAATCCGATTATGAGCGAATATTATTGAGCTAAGCAGCTGATTTGAATGCGCTAATATCCCCACTGATCCACAAGCGATAGCCTGTACCGAGCTGCCATCATGGGCTGCATGCGGATCGGGAATCGGCAAAATGTCGAAAAAAGTCGAAATCCGCCATTGCTGAGGTCCGTAATAACACTCCGGTAAGAATGTCGCGCTATCAGTTGAACCACGGCGGGGGACAACCGCCGCTTTCTCCGGATCAGGTAGTGCGTCCCGGAGAATACGAGTTTCGTCGTGTATTGGCGAATACGCCAGAGTTTTCGGCAAACCGCGCGCGCCCGCCAGCCCGCGCGGTTTTCGCATTTCAATCGGACGATTGACCGCGGATCATGCCGCGTTGTAGGCCTCATCGCATGACCAAGGCGATCATGTTGCAGGGAACCGGCTCGGATGTCGGCAAGACGGTGCTCGTTGCCGGGCTTTGCCGACTTGCGGCCAATCGCGGCCTCAAGGTGAAGCCTTTCAAGCCACAGAATATGTCGAACAACGCGGCCGTCTCCGATGACGGCGGGGAGATCGGCCGGGCGCAGTGGCTGCAGTCGCTTGCGGCGCGCACGCCCTCGTCGATACACATGAACCCGGTTCTCCTTAAGCCTCAATCCGAAAACGGCAGCCAGATCATCGTGCAGGGCAAGGTCTTTGGACAGGCTAGGGCACGAGACTACCAGATGTTGAAACCGCTGCTTCTTGAGCAAGTGCTAGAGAGCTTTGCGATCACGTTGGAAGGCGCCGATCTCGTCATCGTCGAAGGTGCAGGCTCGCCGGCCGAAATCAATCTACGTCCCGGCGATATTGCCAATATGGGCTTTGCCACCCGCGCCAAGGTGCCCGTCGTGCTCGTCGGCGATATCGACCGCGGCGGCGTGATCGCCTCTCTTGCCGGCACCCACGCAATCCTTTCGGACGACGACCGGGCGATGATTTCCGGCTATATCATCAACAAGTTCCGAGGCGATGTTTCGCTCTTTGATGACGGCAAGGCAGCCATCAATCGCTTCACCGGATGGCCGTGCTTCGGCGTGGTGCCCTGGCTGAAGGCTGCCGCGCGCTTGCCAGCGGAGGATTCGGCCGTGCTGGAGCGCCTCGCCAGGGGTGCTTCCGGTGCGTTGAAGATCGCCGTACCGGTTCTGCCGCGGATCGCCAATTTCGACGATCTCGATCCTCTGCGTGCCGAGCCGGATGTCGAGCTCGTCTTCGTGAAGCCGGGAGACCGGCTACCGGACGATGCAGCGCTCGTGATATTGCCCGGGTCGAAATCGACGATCGCCGACCTCGGTGACCTGCGCGCTGCCGGCTGGGACCGAGACCTGGAGGCGCACGTCCGGCGCGGCGGGCGCGTCATAGGCATCTGCGGCGGATATCAGATGCTCGGGCGCGTGGTTCGCGATCCGCTCGGCATCGAGGGGGCGAGCAATGCGACACCGGGTCTCGGATTGCTGGATGTCGAGACCGAAATGGCGCCTGAAAAGACCGTGCGGAACAGCCTGGCGGTTTCGGTCGAACACGGCGTTCCCCTTGCCGGCTACCAGATCCATCTGGGCGTGACGACCGGGCCGGACTGTGCCAGGCCATCAGCGGTGATCGACGGTGTGGCCGATGGCGCGGTATCTGTTGGCGGCCGGATCATGGGCACCTATCTGCACGGCCTGTTCGGCAGCGATGCCTATCGCGGCAAGCTTCTCGAAAGCTTTGGCCTATCCGGCCAACGGCGGAGCTACGGTCAAATCGTCGACCAGGCGCTCGACGAGGTCGCCGACGAACTCGAGACCCATCTCGACAATGCCTGGGTGGCGGGGCTCCTCGGCTAGATTTCGCCGGATACCTCGCGTCGTCTGCGGTCGAGCTCTTCACTGTAGCGGCGAAGCGTATAGCTTTCGCTGAGCTGGCCGACGACGCGGCGCTCGATCAGATTGTTGAGCACGGCGAGGGCCTCGCTCTCCGTCTTGTCGAAGATCGCCGCCGCCTGCTTTGCGTTCATCTGTGGCTGCAGGAAGTCGTTCCGGTAGCGAATGAAATCCTTCAGATCCTTGCCCTCGTCGTAGGTGTCGACCGGGCTCGCGTAGATTTCCGGAACGAGCACGATGCCGGCATATTTGTCGGAGTCGTCGACGAGGATGACGCGCTGCCTCGATCCGATCGGGAAGGCCTTCTTGAAATCTTCAATCGTGATGCTGGCCTTCGCCGTTTTCACGTCCGAGCGCATCAGCTTGTCGACCGTCAGATTGCGGATCCAGCCGACATCATGGGCGCTGCGGATGCTTTCGCCACGAAGATGGAAACGCCATGTCGCGAAAGAGTAACCGAACGTGTTGCGAACGACGAGCGACGAGGTGATGACGGCTGCAAGTACCAGCGCGGTGATTGGAAAGTCCCCGGTTATTTCGAGCGCCAGGAAAGTCATCGTCAGCGGCCCTCCGATGACCGCAACGGCGAGCGAACTCATGCCGACCACGGCATAGATCACGGGCGTCAGCGTCGCATGGGCGAAATAGGGGGCACAATAGGCGAAAAGCTTGCCGAGCAGCGCGCCCATGAAGAGCGAGGCGAAGAAGAGGCCGCCCCTGAAGCCGGAACCGATGGAGATCGCCGATGCGAAGGACTTCAGTAGGAGAAGGCCGACCAGGATCGGGACGGCAACATCACGGCCAAGGTTCAGATGCAGCGCGCCGTGGCCCGCTGAAAGCACCTGCGGTGTAATCATCGCCAGAAGGCCGACGACGATGCCGCCGAGCGCCGGGCGAAGCGGCGTCGGAACGGAACTTTTACGCGCCATCTCCTCGATGAAGGCCACGCCCTGCATGATCAGGATGCCGACGCCGGCGCAGAAGGCGCCAAGCAACAGGGCAGGGATATAATCAGCCGGAACCACCGTGCCGAATTCACCGACATCGATCATGAAATCGCTTCCCGCCAGCAGGCGCGCGACGAGCGTCGATACGAGGGCGGAAACGACGACCGGCGTCAGTGAAACGATCGTGTAGGTGCCGATGATGAGCTCGAATGCATAAAACGCGCCTGTCAGTGGTGCGTTGAAGGCCGCGGCAATCGCTCCCGCCGCGCCGCAGCCGACAAGGACGCGCAGATCGGCACGGCGGAGCTGAAGCTTCAGCCCGAGTTTGGAGGCGATACCCGCCGCGAGCTGAACGTAGCCGGCCTCCAAGCCGACGGAGGCGCCGAAGCCGTTCGAAACCAGATTCTGTACGGCGACGATGATGCTATCTGTCAGCGACAGCCGTCCGCCATGCAAAGCGTTGGCTTCGATGGGATCGACCATAGGCTTCTTGCGGGTTCGCGCGAGAATGAAAAACAGAAGGCCGAGCAGAACCCCGCCGCAGACCGGCGCCATCAGGAGCAGGAATTTGTCGTTTGTCTGCGATGAGCTCAGCCGTTCGATGTCGCTGATACCGAAGATCAAGCGATGCAGTTCGCGCGAGACAAGGCTCATGCCGGTGACAGCCAGGCCCGACGTCACGCCGACGGCGATGCCGGCGAAGACCATGCCCATTTCACTGCGGCGGGCAAGCGCACGGAGCCTCCCGGCGTCGAGCAGGCGGTAGAGCCGGTAGAGGCGCGGGAAATTCGATTTCGTGAGCATGTGCAAAGAACTAGATGGCGGCCAACAGCGTCAAGGGCTATACGGGCGCTTGCTCCCGAAATGTGGCGAAAGCCCGGCGCGAAACGGACCGAGAATTGGAAGCTGTTTGCCGCGGGTTTCATTTGAGTGGGCACAATTGACTTCGGAAGGCGGCTTGCCTAACGATGAATATTCTTACGGATGGTTCCGGGGCTGCAGATGCTGTTCCGGATGAAAAGGGAATGTGAAGGGACGGACCCACGCCGGGCGTCTTCATCACAGCCGACCCCGCGACTGTAGAGCGGTCAGGGTCTTCCATCCGGCGTCGGGTCGGGTCACGGCTGTTTTGCATGTTGCGGAGCAGGTGAAGCGGCTGCGGCGCCGGAAAAGCCACTGGAAATGCATTGTGATCAGCCGGGGCAGGACGCCTCCATTTCTACGAATCGTCCGCCTTTTCACAAGATCGCAACCGGGAAGGCGAGGCAGATCCGCTGGCGCGGTCAGGGCGACCTTAGGTGGTCGCCCTGTCGGCCGACACCCGCGAGCCAGGAGACCTGCCATGCGTGCCGGGCGAAGAGCTCATTCTGGGGCATTGTTCCCCGCTGCCAGCACGGAGGTTGTCATGGCTCAACGATGGAATTCCATGCCGTATTTCGCGGCGTCTTTGAGGGATGCGGCACTTTCGACTTTCCGCACTCCTGTCGTCACAGGAACGCAAACAGTCCTGTTGAAAGGATCTTCTGAGCCCAAGGACCTGGAGGCGCTCAGCTCCTGTGACAGGCGCAGGAACGAGGGTTGGCTGCGCTATGCCTCCGCAGTGCCATCCCTTACCCCACAGGTCTCCAGATGAACCGTTCCACACGCGGCACCGCCTTCGTCCTGGGGGGCGCCCGTTCCGGCAAGTCCCGATTTGCCGAGCAGCTGATTGCCGACAGCGGGCTTGAGCGCCACTACGTCGCGACGGGCCGGGCCTGGGACGAGGAGATGCATCAGCGCATCGAGAGCCACAAAACCGAACGCGGCCCATTGTGGAGGACGCATGAGGAGCCTCTGGAGCTTGTCCCGCGTCTTTCCATTATCGACCGCGAGGGCCGGGCGATTCTTGTTGATTGCCTGACGCTTTGGGTCACCAACCTGATTATGGAGGAGCGCGACATGGCGGCGGAATTCGCAGCACTTGCCGCTTGGTTGCCCAATGCAAAAGCGCGGCTCGTCGTCGTTTCCAATGAAGTCGGCCTCGGCATCGTGCCGGAAAACCGCATGGCGCGGGATTTCCGCGACCATGCAGGACGGCTGCACCAGATAATGGCGGCGCAAGCCGCGGAAGTGTATTTCATCGCGGCCGGTTTGCCGCTGAAAATGAAGGGTTGAACCCATGAGCCAGCAGAAGATCCCCGCAACCGTCATCACCGGCTTCCTCGGCGCCGGCAAGACTACCATGATCCGCAACCTGCTTTCCAACACCGGCGGCAAGAAGATCGCGCTGATCATCAACGAGTTCGGCGATCTCGGCGTCGATGGCGATGTATTGAAAGGCTGCGGCGCGGAAAACTGCACTGAGGACGATATCATCGAGCTGACCAACGGCTGCATCTGCTGCACCGTTGCCGACGATTTCATCCCGACGATGGCGAAGCTTCTGGAGCGCGCGCAACGCCCAGACCACATCGTCATCGAAACCTCCGGCCTTGCCCTGCCGCAGCCCCTCGTTGCCGCCTTTAACTGGCCGGATATCCGCAGCGAAGTAACCGTCGATGGCGTCATCACAGTCGTCGACAGCGCGGCCGTCGCTGCCGGCCGTTTTGCCGACGATCACGAGGCGGTGGAGGCGCGCCGCGCAGACGACGTCTCGCTCGATCATGAGAGCCCGATCGAAGAACTGTTCGAGGACCAACTGGCCTGCGCCGATCTCATCGTGCTCAACAAGACAGATCTCCTTGACGGCGAAGGGCTCAGTCGCGTGCGCCACGAAGTGACCTCCCGCATCGCCCGCAAGCCGGCGATGATCGAGGCGAGGAACGGCGAGGTTCCGGCAAGCGTGCTGCTCGGCCTCGGCATCGGTACTGAAGAGGACATCGGCAACCGCAAGTCCCATCACGAGCTGGAGCATGAGGACGGCACGCCGCACGATCACGACGAGTTCGACAGTTTTGTGGTCGAGTTCGGCCCGATCGGTGATCCGGCAGGCTTCGCCGAGAAGCTGAAAGGCGTGATTGCCGAGCACGATATTCTGCGCCTCAAGGGCTTTGCCGATGTCCAGGGCAAGCCGATGCGCTTGCAGGTCCAGGCCGTCGGCAGCCGTATCGACCAGTATTTCGACCGCGCCTGGGTGCCGGGCGAAGCGCGCGGCACGCGGCTTGTGGTGATCGGCCTGCACGAGATGGATCAGGACACCGTCCGCAGGTCCATCCAGGCACTCGTCTAAGGCTCGGCCATGCATCTGCTGCTTGCCCAGAGGGGAACGATCAGCGACGGCGACGAGGCGATCGACCTCGGCCAATCGCCGGCCGACATCCTGTTCCTGTCTGCGGCGGATACCGAGCTTGCGGCGATCGCCGCAGCTCACGCGCAAGGCTCAAGGTCCTTCACGCTCCGGCTCGCCAGCCTGATGAGCCTCAAGCACCCAATGTCCGTCGATGCCTATATCGAGCGCACGGCAAGCTGCGCAAAGCTTATCATCGTCCGGGCGCTTGGCGGCGCGAGCTACTTCCACTACGCGCTGGAGGCGCTGCATGCCTGCGCGGCGCGGCATGGTGCGTTGATTGCGGTCCTGCCTGGGGATTCGAAGCCGGATGCCGGATTGACGCCATTTTCGAACGTGCCGCTTGACGATCTCAACGCGCTCTGGGGCTATCTGATCGAAGGCGGCGAGGGGAATTCGCGAAGTTTTCTCGATTACGCGACGGCGATGCTTTCCGGCGGCGAGAAGCCGGGCGCAGCCGCGCCACTGATGAAGGCGGGCATCTGGTGGCCGGGTCGAGGCGTGATTGGAGTTGAGGAATGGAAAATCTTTTCCGCGCCCGGTATCCAAGACTCGAAAAAAGAGGCCGGATTCAAACCGATCGTCGCCATCAGCTTCTACCGTGCGCTCGTGCAAAGCGGCGAAACGGCGCCCGTCGAAGCGCTCATAGAAGCGCTGGCGGCGGAAGGACTGCGCCCTTTGCCGGTTTTCGCCTATAGTCTCAAGGATCCGCTATCTATCGGCATTCTAGAGCGTGTCTTTGCAGAGGCGCCGCCCGATGTCGTGATCAACGCTACCGGCTTTGCCGTGTCTGCGCCCGGCGCCGATCGAGCGCCGAGCGTGCTTGAATCAAACGGCGCCGTTGTTCTTCAGGCGATTTTCTCGGCCACATCCAAGGAGGCGTGGGCCTCGTCGTCCCAAGGCCTTTCCGCCCGCGATCTCGGCATGAACGTCGCGCTGCCAGAGGTCGATGGCCGCGTTCTGGCGCGGGCTGTCTCGTTCAAGTCCGCCGCCCGTTACGACGCGGCCGTCGAGGCCAACATAGTCGCCAGCGAGCCCGATACTGAACGCATGCGCTACACGGCGAAACTCGCTGCCAACTGGGCGCGCCTCCGAAACAGGCAGGTTGCGGGCCGGCGGATCGCACTGGTGCTTGCAAACTACCCGAACCGTGATGGACGCCTCGGCAATGGCGTCGGCCTCGATACACCAGCAAGCACCATCGAGGTGCTCAAGGCAATGCGGGATTCGGGTTACGCTGTTTCCGGTTTCCCGGCCGATGGTGATGCGCTGATGAGGCACCTAGCCGAGGGGCCGACGAATTCCGGACATGATGGCAAGGTGATCCGCGAGACGCTTTCCTTGAGTGGATACAAGGCCTTCTTTGCATCTCTTCCGAAAAAGATTCAGGACGAGATTACACTCCGCTGGGGGGATCCGGCGTCCGATCCCTATTTCATGGACGGCAGTTTCGCCCTGCCTTTCACCCGCTTTGGACATCTCCTCGTCGGCATCCAGCCTGCACGCGGCTACAACATCGATCCGAAGGAAAGCTACCATTCGCCGGACCTCGTGCCGCCGCATGGCTATCTTGCCTTCTATGCCTTCCTCCGCGAGGAATTCGGCGCTGATGCCGTGATCCATATGGGCAAGCATGGCAATCTGGAATGGCTACCGGGCAAGGCGCTTGCACTGTCTTCGGAATGTTATCCGGAAGCGATCCTCGGCCCGCTGCCACATCTTTATCCCTTCATCATAAACGACCCGGGGGAAGGCACGCAGGCCAAGCGGCGCTCGAGCGCCGTCATCATCGACCACCTCACGCCGCCGCTGACACGGGCCGAAAGCTATGGCCCACTGAAGGACTTGGAAACGCTGGTCGATGAATATTACGAGGCCGCCGGCAGCGATCCGCGGCGCATCCGGCTGCTCGGCAAACAGATCCTTGATCTCGTCGCCGATATAGGTCTCGACCGGGACGCGGGGATCGCCAAAGGCGAGAGTGGGGACGAAGCGCTGAAGAAGCTCGATGCCTATCTTTGCGATCTTAAGGAAATGCAGATTCGCGATGGGCTGCATGTCTTCGGCGTTGCGCCGGTGGGCCGGTTGCTGACCGATCTCACGGTGGCACTGGCGCGCGTGCCGCGCAGTTTGGGCGAGGACGGGGATCAGAGTTTGCAAAGGGCGATTGCGAAGGACGCATTTGCAGCGGACGTCGCGGAGGCACCCCCCTTTATGAAACACCTATCTGCGGCTTCCGGTCGGACAGAGGGCCTCAAGTCCCTCTCTCGACATTTCGATCCCTTGGATTGCGATATGTCGGCGCCCTGGCTCGGCCCGCGGCCATCGCTGCTGATGGAAACCTCCGATACCCCCTGGCGCACCAATGGCGACACCATCGAACGCATCGAACTGCTTGCCGCAGAACTGGTCGCTGGTGAAATTCCGTGCCCGCCGGACTGGCCTGCGACACAATCGGTCCTCACCGAGATCGAAACTCGTCTGAAGCCTTCCATCCTTGCCTGCGGGAAGGCTGAAATCGCGGGCCTTCTTCGCGGTCTCGACGGCCGCTTCGTCGCTCCCGGTCCGTCCGGCGCGCCGACGCGCGGGCGGCCGGACGTGCTGCCGACGGGGCGGAATTTCTACTCAGTCGATAGCCGCGCCGTTCCGACGCCCGCAGCCTTCGAACTCGGCAAAAAATCCGCCGAATTGCTCGTTCGGCGCTACGTTCAAGACCATGGTGACTGGCCGGTCTCGTTCGGGCTTACGGCCTGGGGTACGTCGAACATGCGCACCGGTGGCGACGATATCGCCCAAGCGCTGGCGCTGATCGGCGTCAAGCCGGTATGGGACATGACCTCGCGGCGCGTCACCGGCTACGAGATCATTCCGCCTGCACTGCTGCAGCGCCCGCGCGTCGACGTGACGCTGCGCATCTCCGGCTTCTTCAGGGACGCCTTTCCCGAGCAGATCACGCTGTTTGACCGGGCAATCCGCGCTGTAGGCGCCCTCAATGAAGATGCCGCCGACAACCCGATCGCGGCCCGCATGCGCGGCGAAACGGCGCGCCTTGCCGCCGCCGGCCTCGATGAGGCATCCGCACAAAAGCGCGCCGGCTACCGCATCTTCGGGTCCAAGCCCGGCGCCTATGGTGCGGGCCTGCAGGCTTTGATCGACGAAAAGGGCTGGGAACGGCGTGCCGATCTGGCGGAATCCTATCTTGTCTGGGGCAGCTATGCCTACGGCGCGGCGGAGGAAGGCAGGGCTGAACGCGGCGTCTTCGAAGAGCGCCTGCGCTCCATCCAGGCCGTGGTGCAGAACCAGGACAACCGCGAGCACGACTTGCTCGACAGCGACGATTACTACCAGTTCGAAGGCGGCATGGCGGCCGCAGCCGAACAACTGGGCGGAGTACGTCCCGCGATCTATCACAACGATCACTCACGACCGGAGAAGCCGGTGATCCGCTCGCTCGAGGAGGAGATCGGCCGCGTCGTGCGCGGGCGCGCGGTCAATCCGAAATGGATCGATGGCGTCATGCGCCATGGCTACAAGGGCGCCTTCGAGATCGCAGCCACAGTCGATTACCTGTTCGCTTTTGCAGCGACGACGGGTGCCGTCGGCAACCACCACTTCGAGGCCGTCTACCAGGCCTTCGTCGCCGATTCGAAAGTCCGCGATTTCATGGCAAAGAAGAACCCGGCGGCGCTTGCGGACATGAAGGAGCGGCTGCTCGAAGCCATCGAGCGCAGGCTCTGGACGCCACGCAGCAATTCGGCGCGATTCGATCTCGCGGCGCCGCGCACGGAAACGGCACAAGCTTTTAGGGAAGAACAATGAGCGAAGAACCAGTGGAAAGCGGCGCGAAGGACGATGCACGTCACGCCGAAAAGATGGCCAAGAAGAAGGCCGCGCGTGACAAGATCATGGCCACGAAGACCGACGAGAAAGGCCTGATCATCATTCATACCGGAAAAGGCAAGGGCAAGTCGTCTGCTGCCTTCGGAATGATCTTCCGACATATCGCCCATCGCAAACCGTCAGCCGTCGTGCAGTTCATCAAGGGCGCGATGTGGACCGGCGAGCGCGACCTGATCGAGAAACATTTCTCTGATATTTGCCAGTTTCATACGATGGGCGAGGGATTCACCTGGGAAACACAGGACCGTGCGCGCGATGTTGCAGCGGCGAGGGCTGCCTGGGAGAAGGCGAAGGAACTGATCCGCGACGAGCGCAATTCCATGGTGCTGCTCGACGAGATCAACATCGCGCTCCGTTATGACTATCTGGACGTCAACGAGGTGGCCGCATTCCTCATTGCCGAGAAACCCTATATGACCCACGTCGTGCTGACGGGCCGGAACGCCAAGGACGAGCTGATCGAGATCGCCGATCTGGTCACGGAAATGGAGCTGATCAAGCATCCGTTCCGCTCCGGTATCAAGGGGCAGCCCGGCGTGGAGTTCTGAAAGCGGATCAATTCCCCGGCAGGTAATCGGAGGCCATCCCCAGGCTCCAGAGGCGCAGAGGGTTCGTCGGGTCCGACAGAAGCTTGATCGTGAAGGCGATGCAAACCGCCACCAGCAGCGGCTTGATGAGCTTGGCGCCGGTGCGCATCGCAAGCCGTGAGCCAACCTGTGCGCCGAAGAACTGACAGACACCCATCATCAGCCCCACCGTCCACAGCGTTGCGCCGAAGGAGGCGAAGACGATGAGCGCGCCGATGTTCGAGCCGAGGTTCAAAAGCTTGGTATGCGCAGTTGCCTTCAGCATGCCGAAACCTGCGAGCGTCACGAAGGACAGCATGAAGAAGGAACCCGTGCCTGGACCGAAAATCCCGTCGTAAAGGCCGATCAACGGCACGAATGTCATGCCGAATAAGAATGGCGTGACGCGGCGGTGGGTATCGAGGTCGTTCAGGTTCGGCTTGAAGGCGAAATAGAGCGCGATCGCGATAAGCAGCACCGGCATGATGGCGCGCAGAACATCGCCGGGCACGATCGTCGCAAGGGCTGCACCGAGCGATCCGCCCATGGCCGCCATCATGGCCATCGGCAGTTGTTCTTGAAGGTTCACATGGCCCTTGCGGGCATAGGCGATCGTCGCGGACGCTGCTCCGAAAACGGATTGCACCTTGTTCGTGCCGAGCGTCTGGAGCGGCGGGATCCCTGCGATCAGCATCGCCGGGACGGTGATGAGCCCACCGCCGCCTGCGATGGCATCGACAAAGCCGGCAAAAAAGCCGGCAAGGCACAGGAGTAGAAGCAGTTGGGGAGCGATATCGGTCAAAGCGGAACTCGAAGGCGGACTGAAGTCCGCGCCATGTTGCATTTCCTGCTTCCGGCTGCAATGGCTGGACAAACACCCATCATTTCAAATAGGGCCGATGACCGGAATCACCTTTGACAATTCACGCCGCCATGTCCTCGGCCTCGGTTGCGAGCGCGGGACGCCGCCTGACGAAGTCATGGCGCTTGCGGCCGAGGTTTTGTCGCTGGGTGGCCTGGTGCCCGATGAACTCGCAGCGATCGCGTCGATCGACGGCCGGGCCGGAGAGCCTGCTATTGTCGAGGCTGCCAGGCATTTCGGCGTACCATTGCTGTTTTTCAGCGCCGCACGCCTTGAGGAAGAGACGCCGCGCCTTAAGAATCCATCCGACATCGTCTTTTCCCAGGTCGGCTGCCACGGCGTTGCCGAGTCCGCTGCGCTTGCCGTTTGCGGCTGCAATGCAGAGCTTGCCGTGCCCAAGATCAAATCTGCGCACGCAACCGCGGCGATCGCCCGCATGCGGTTGCAGAAAGAATAACGGCCGCTATGGTGTCGCCACTTCGCGAGGCGTTTTCCGGCACGCGACGAACAGCATAAAAGGAAAATCTCATGCACAAGGTCATATATGACACGGACCCGGGCGTCGATGACGCCATGGCGCTCCTCTTCCTGCATCGTCACCCCGACATTGATCTGATCGGCATCACCACCGTATTCGGGAATGCCTCGATCGAAGCGACGACGCGCAACGCGCTGTTTTTGAAGCGCGAATGGAATATTCCGGCTCCCGTCGCCAAGGGCGAGGGTACGACGATCGATCCGTCGCGCAAGGAGATCGGCTGGCCGACCCTCGTGCATGGCGACAATGGCCTCGGTAATATCGACGTGCCGGAAACGGTCGATGGGCAGCTCGATCCGCGCCCGGCCTACCGGTTCATCATCGACACCGTGCGCGCCAATCCGGGCGAGGTGACGCTCGTTGCCGTCGGCCGCATGACGAACCTTGCGCTGGCCCTGAAGGAAGATCCGGGGATCGCCAAGCTCGTGAAGGCCGTCGTCATCATGGGCGGCAATTTCTATGTGCCGGGCAATGTCTCGCCGGTCGCAGAAGCCAATATTCACGGCGATCCGGAAGCTGCCGACATCGTCTTGACCGCTCCCTGGAAGGTCGTGGTCATTGGCCTCGACGTGACCGCGGTCACGACTATGAGCCGGCGCTATCTCGCCGCTACCGCCGCAGAGGGCGACAGTGCCGTCAAACTGTTGAACGAACTCTCGCAGTTCTATATCGATTTTTATGCGCACGCCGTCGATGACGGAATGATGGTGCATGACAGCTGCGCCTGCGTCTACGTCGTGGCGCCGGAACTCTTTTCGACCATCACAGGTTCTGTTCGCGTCGTCTGTGGCGGTATTGCCGACGGCCAGACGATCGTGAAGCCGGATGGCCGCCGCTTCCCGCCCGGAGATTGGGACGGCCTGCCGAGCCAGATCGTCTGCACCGGCGTCGAATCGGAAAAGGTGATCGGCCTCGTGCGCGAGACGCTGCTGCGCGCTTGATGAATTGCGGAGCCGGTGTTGTCTCCGCCGGTTCTTGCCGAATCGGATCAATGGGATGGCTTGCTTTGCTTGTGTTCGGATACAACCGATTCCAATATTAAGCCGCTTTCCATCCCCAGCCTGTGGTGGGTCTTCACGGTTGCCGTTGACCTTGCCTGCTGCCGGGCATAGATCACCTGAATGATCGAAAGCGCATTCTCCCATCTGCCGGCGCTGGAGCCGGGGAGCGTCTGGCTCGTCGGCGCCGGGCCGGGTGATCCTGGGCTGCTGACGCTGCTTGCCGCTAAGGCGATGGCGCAAGCCGATACGATCATTCACGACGCGCTGGTGAACGAGGAATGCTTGAGGCTCGCGCGGCCCGATGCCGTTCTCGAATATGCCGGCAAGCGAGGCGGCAAGCCTTCCGCGAATCAGCGGGATATCTCGCTTCGCCTGGTCGAACTTGCGCGCTCAGGCAAACGCGTGCTGCGGCTGAAGGGCGGTGATCCCTTCGTCTTCGGCCGTGGCGGCGAAGAGGCGCTGACGCTGGTCGAGCACAACATCCCGTTCCGCATCGTGCCGGGCATTACGGCCGGGATCGGCGGTCTCGCATATGCCGGCATTCCGGTCACCCATCGCGACATCAACCATGCGGTGACGTTTCTCACAGGCCATGATTCTTCCGGCATCGTGCCGGATGCGATCAATTGGGAGGCAATCGGCCGCGGTTCTCCGGTGATCGTCATCTATATGGCGATGAAGCATATCGCCCAGATCAGCGCCAACCTGATCGCGGCCGGCCGCAATCCGTCGGAGCCGGTCGCCTTCGTATGCAATGCGGCAACCAGCGGGCAGCAGGTTCTTGAAACGACGCTTGGCGAAGCACCGGCCGCCGTCGCGGCCTCCGGGTTGGAGCCGCCTGCAATTTTCGTCGTCGGCGAGGTCGTGAAATTGCGCCCGTCGCTCGATTGGTTGGGTGCTTTGGCAGGGCGCAGGCTGCAGCCTGATCCATTTGGCCGCACGGGCGGGAGGGTGATGGCATGAGCGGCTTGCTGATCGCTGCGCCGTCCTCCGGCTCGGGCAAGACTACGATCACGCTCGGCCTGCTTCGGGCGCTTCGCAATCGCCGTGTTGCGATCGCTCCCGGCAAGGCCGGCCCCGACTATATCGATCCAGCCTTTCATTCCGCCGCCAGCGGCACGCCCTGCCTGAATTTCGACGCCTGGGCCATGCGCCCCGAATTGATTTCCGCCAATGCCGCGCTTCACCGGTCCGGCGATCGCATTCTGGTCATTGAAGCGATGATGGGCCTCTTCGACGGCGCGGCCGACGGCAAGGGGACGGCGGCCGATCTCGCTGCGATGCTTCGCCTGTCGGTCGTGCTCGTTGTCGACGCCTCGCGCATGTCGCATTCGGTCGCGCCGCTCGTCAGCGGCTTTGCGAGCTTCCGCGCCGACGTCCGTATCGCCGGCGTCATTCTCAACAAGGTCGGCAGCGAGCGGCACGAGACGATGCTGCGCCAGGCGCTCGATGCGATCCGCATGCCGGTCATCGCCGTCGTCCGCAGCGACAAGACATTGGCGCTTCCGGAGCGGCATCTGGGCCTCGTCCAGGCTGGCGAGCATCAGGGGCTGGAGGACTTTATCGAGCATGCCGCCGAAGCTGTATCCGACGAGTGCAATTTCGAGTTTCTCCTGCGCACCGCGCGCCAGGGCCTCAATGTTCCCTCGGCGGCGAATATCCATCGGCTGGCGCCGCTCGGAAGCCGGATTGCCGTTGCCCGGGACATCGCCTTTGCCTTTTCCTACGAACATATGCTGCTCGGCTGGCGCCGCCGCGGGGCAACGATTTCCTTCTTCTCGCCACTGGCCGACGAAGCACCCGTTGCCGACGCCGACGCGATCTATCTGCCGGGCGGTTATCCGGAATTGCATGCCGGAGTGATCGCGGGTGCGCAGACGTTCCGCCGGGCGTTGATCGAGGCTGCCAGGCGCGGCACTCGCATTTACGGCGAGTGCGGCGGATACATGGTCCTTGGCGAAGGGCTGATCGATGCTGGCGGCACGCGGCACGAGATGGTCGGCCTGCTGCCGCTTGTCACCAGCTATGAAGAGCGCAGCCGGCATCTGGGCTATCGCCGCGTACAGCCGGTCGACGGGGCATTCTTCGACCATGCCATGACGGCCCATGAATATCATTATTCCACTGTCGTTCGCGAAGGCGAGGCCGACAGGCTCTTCAGGGTGAGCGATGCTCTCGGCATCGGACTCGGCGAAGCCGGCCTTCGCCGCGGCCAGATCGCTGGGTCTTATATGCATCTGATCGACCTTGCTGGAGCCGCCGGATGAGTGTTGCGATCGTGCATGGCGGCGGGATCACGGCCGCCGCGGCTGCCTTTGGCGGAAGGCTGGAGGATTGGCTTGATCTATCGACCGGCATCAATCCGTGCCCGGAGGCGCTGCCGGACATTCCTGCTCAATCCTGGCATCGCCTTCCCGACAGGTACCTGGTGCAGTCTGCCGTTGCCGCTGCCCGCGACTATTACCGCAGCGGCGATCTCCTGCCATTGCCTGTTCCGGGCACACAATCCGTCATCCAGCTTCTGCCCAGACTGATCGAGCCCGGCAGGCCGATCGCGATCGTCTCGCCGACCTATGGCGAATATGAGAAGGCGTTCCGGTCAGCCGGCTTTATCGTGGATGCGGTCGATGCGATCGGGGATGTCGACGACAGGCATGCGCTTGCCGTCGTTGTCAATCCGAACAATCCTGATGGCCAAAGCTATAAGCCGGACGAGCTCGCCGCGCTGCATGACCGGTTAAAAGGGCAGGGCGGCTTGGTCGTCGTCGACGAAGCCTTCGGCGATGCCGAGCCGAATTTAAGTCTCACGCCTCTTGCATCGCGACTTTCAAATCTCGTCATCTTCCGTTCGTTCGGCAAGTTCTTCGGCCTCGCAGGTCTGCGGCTCGGCTTCGTCGTGGCTGCAGGCGATATCCGCGAGCGTTTCGAGGATTGGCTCGGCCCTTGGGCGGTGTCCGGTCCGGCGCTGTCGATCGCCGCGTCCTTGCTGCGGTCGGATACGGCTCCAATCATCCGCAGGATCGCCGAGCGCCAGCATGCCCTGGAAGGCGTGTTGAAAGGTGCCGGTTTGGAAACGGCCGGCGGTACGCGGCTCTTTTCGCTCGTCAAAGACAGCCTCGCAGGCCGCATTCACACGCATCTCTGCCGCCACCATATTCTCGTCCGCAAGTTCGACTATGCGCCGGAATGGCTGCGTTTCGGCCTCGCGCCCGATTTCGCCGCCGACAATAGGCTTGCGGTCGCTTTGGAAAGTTTTGACGGATGACGATCGACGAAAATCTCCTCGTGCTGTTGCTGGCGCTCCTTCTCGACCGGATCGTCGGCGATCCGGATTGGCTGTGGTCGCGGCTGCCGCATCCCGTCGTCCTCTTCGGCAAGGCGATTTCACATTTCGATCGTCAGTTCAACAGCGAGACGCTGACGAAGGCCGAGCGGCGGCTCAACGGCACCGTCTCGATTACGGTGCTGTTGGCCTTCAGCGCTGTCGCAGGCCTCGTGCTGCACTGGTTCTTCGGGCTGTTCGGCTTTGTGGGAATTCTGCTCGAAGTTGCCTGCGTGGCGATCTTCCTGGCGCAGAAGAGCCTTGCGGATCACGTTTCTGCGGTGGCGGAAGCCTTGCGCTGTGAGGGGATCGTCGGCGGCCGCAAGGCCGTGTCCCGCATTGTCGGTCGCGATCCTGAAACGTTGGACGAGCCGGGCATTTGTCGTGCGGCGATCGAAAGCCTGGCCGAAAACTTCTCCGATGGCGTCGTTGCCCCGGCGCTCTGGTATGTCATCCTCGGTCTGCCCGGCCTCTTCATCTACAAGATGCTGAATACCGCCGACTCGATGATCGGACACAAGTCGGACAAGTACATCGATTTCGGCTGGGCCGCAGCTCGCCTCGACGATCTGGCGAATTGGCCGGCCGCCCGTCTTGCCATCCTGCTGATTGCCGCTGGCGCCTGGCTCCGGCGCGGCGCAAGCGCCAGCCGCGAAGCCTTCCAGGTTGCGATCCGCGACGGCGGTCTGCATCGCTCACCGAATTCCGGCCGGCCGGAGGCGGCCATGGCCGGTGCCCTTGGTTTGCAATTGGCAGGTCCGCGGGTCTACGCCGGCATCGTCGTCAGCGAACCGATGATCAACGGCGCAGGCCGCGGCACGGCCACCGTCAGCGACGTCGAGGACGGGATCGCGGTATTCAATGCGAGTTGCATGATAATGGCGATCGCCGTGTTTCTGGCATTCGTCGCTTTGCTTTGACGGTGCCTCGCACGAGTTTCGGCGTTATCCAGACAAGAATGCTGGTCAGTTGATCCGAGCATTTATGCCATTTGCTGTTTCGGCAACAGTTGCGCGCCAAATTTGAAAGCAGATCATGCGAAAGCATTGGCTTTTGAAATGGATTTGCCTATGAGGGGGATAAATTCGTCATTGAAAGAGGTACAGCGCGTGACCGCTACATTCGATAAAGTTGCCGACATCATTGCAGAAACCAGCGAGATCGATCGCGAAACGATCACGCCGGAGAGCCATACGATCGACGACCTCGGTATCGATAGCCTCGACTTCCTCGATATCGTTTTCGCCATCGACAAGGAATTCGGCATCAAGATCCCGCTTGAAAAGTGGACGCAGGAAGTCAACGAGGGGAAAGTTTCCACCGAGGAATATTTTGTGCTGAAGAACCTCTGTGCCAAGATCGATGAGCTTCGCGCCGCCAAGGCCTGAGCGACACAGCTGTCTTTTTTCTCCGCCCTGCCTCTGCGATCAGTAGCGGCCGGGCGGTTTTGTTCCTAACTAGGCGTATCCGGCGCTCGCTTTCTCGCCGGGCCGGAGGATCCGATGCTGCTGGAATATTTCCAGATGATTGACCGCGTGGAAGCGGTCGACCTCGAAAAGGGTATGCTCAAGGCGCGTTCCGTCGTGCCGGCGAAAAGCCCCGTTTTCGAAGGCCATTTTCCGGGTATGCCGCTCGTTCCGGGCGTGCTCCTCATCGAAACCATGGCGCAGGCCTCCGGCATGCTGGTGCTGGCAGCGACTGATTTCGCCGCGATGCCGTTCCTGATGTCGGTGGATGGCGCCAAGATGCGCACCTTCGTCGAACCAGAGGCGGTTCTCGACATTGAGGCGTTTCTGGAGCATGACGGGTCCGGCTTTGCCGTGACCAAGGCAAAGATCACGAGCGGCGGCAAGAAGGTCTGCGATGCGCAGTTGAAGTTGCGCACCATGCCCTTCAGCGAGGTTCCGCTCGGCGAAATCGTGAAAAAGCGCGCGGGCGAGGTCGGCCTGATGGATGCGATCGCTGCGCAGGGAGTAAAGGGATGAGCAAGGCTCAAAATGATGTCCTCATCACCGGTGTCGGTATCGTCACCTGTCAGGGCGTCGGCAGGGATGCGCATGTCGCGCTCTTGACGGCAGGCCGCGCGCCGGAGCCGATCATCGAGACCGAGAAATTCAAGCCCTATCCGGTGCATCCGCTGCCGGATATCGACTGGTCGCAACAGATCGCCAAGCGCGGGGATCAGCGCCAGATGGAAAACTGGCAGCGCATCGGCGTCTTTGCCGCCGGCCTGGCGCTCGATGACGCGGGCTTCAAGGACAATGCCGAAACCTGCGGCAGTATGGACATGATCGTGGCCGCTGGCGGCGGCGAGCGTGACATCAACGTCGATACGCTGATCGTCGACGAGGGCCTGAAGCGCAATGATCGCGAGCTCTTACTCAACGAGAAGCTGACTACGGAGCTGCGCCCGACGCTCTTCCTGGCTCAGCTTTCCAACCTCCTCGCCGGCAATATCTCGATCGTCCATAAGGTCACCGGTTCCTCGCGGACGTTCATGGGCGAGGAGGCTGCAGGCATCTCCGCCGTCGAAACGGCGTTCTACCGGATCAAGTCGGGCGAATCCTCGCATGCGCTCGTCGGCGGCGCCTTTGCCGCCGAGCGTCAGGACATGATCCTGCTGCCCGAATCGATCGGCGCTCATCTGCAGGGCAAATGGGTACCGCTTTGGTCGCGCAAGGATGCCGAAGGTGGCGGCATGATCCTCGGTTCGGCCGGAGCGTTTGTCGTCCTGGAATCGCGCAAGCACGCGGAAGCGCGGGGCGCGCATGTCTATGCCACGATCGATTCCATCGAAGGCGACCGCGGTAACCGGAATGCCGGGAAATTTGAGGCTCGTCTCGGGCGCTTGCTGCAGCCGGCCAAGAAGCTTGCGCCGGAAAACACTGCGATTTTCTCCGGCTCGACCGGCATGCATGACCTGGCAGAGCGCGAGAAGGCGGTTCTGGAGCATGAGCTTCCGGGCGCGGCCGTCCGCGGCTTCGGCGGCGTGTCCGGCCATGCGATCGAAGCGCAGTTTACCGTTGGACTTGCTTTTGCGGCACTTGCCGTCGACAGCAAAGCGAAGGTGCCGCCTTTCGACGTCGCGCACGAAAAACCGATGAGCGCCGGTACGACGGCCGCGGTCGTCACCGCAGTCGGCCACCAACGCGGCGAGGGTGTCGCCGTTCTTTCCGCGGATGCGTGAGGAGTGAGCAAATGACAGAAGCGACTTACAAGGATCATCTCGGCCGCCCGATCGTCGCGGTCACCGGTATGGGAATCATTACCTCGCTCGGCCAGGGGCTCAAGGACAACTGGGTGGCGCTGACGTCCGGCACTTCCGGGATCCACGCCATCACGCGCTTTCCGACCGACGGGCTCTCGACGCGCATTGCCGGCACTGTCGATTTCATCGACATCCCGGTCCCCAACGCCGTTGAGCGCTCCTACGCTTTTGCCCGCGAAACGACGATCGAAGCCCTTTCCGTTGCCGGTATCTCCGGCGATTTCAACGGTCCGCTTTTTCTCGCCGCGCCGCCGATCGAGCCGGAATGGAGTGCCCGCTTCGATCTCGCCGACCGTTCGCCTCCCTCCGACCATCCTGGCGATGCCTACGAGCGGTTCCTGGCCGCCATGCGCAAGCGCACGGATTCCGCCTTCCATGAAGCAGCACTGTTCGGCGCGATCTCCGAGCGCCTGGCCGACCGTTTCGGCACGCGCGGGCTGCCGGTGACCCTTTCGACCGCCTGTGCTTCTGGCGCCACCGCGATCCAGCTCGGCATCGAAGCGATCCGCCAGGGGCGTACCAATCGCGCCCTTGCTGTTGCGACCGATGGTTCGCTGAGCGCCGAAGCGCTCATCCGCTTTTCTCTGCTTTCCGCGCTGTCGACGCAAAACGATCCGCCGACGAAGGCTTCCAAGCCCTTCAGCAAGGATCGCGACGGTTTCGTCATCGCCGAGGGTGCAGCGACGCTGGTCCTCGAATCGTTGGAAGCGGCCGTCGCGCGTGGCGCCAAGGTGCTCGGCATCATGAAGGGCGCAGGTGAAAAGGCCGACTCCTTCCATCGCACCCGTTCGTCGCCCGACGGCGGCCCGGCGATCGCCACGATCCGTGCCGCCCTCATCGATGCCGGCATCGAAGAGAGCGGCATCGGCTACATCAATGCTCACGGCACTTCGACGCCGGAAAACGACAAGATGGAATATGGCTCGATGCTTGCCGTCTTCGGCGAGCGCATGGCCTCCATTCCGCTGTCCTCCAACAAATCGATGATCGGCCATACGCTGACGGCTGCTGGTGCGGTCGAAGCGGTGTTCTCGCTGCAGACCATGCTCACCGGCACGCTGCCGCCGACGATCAACTACAACAATCCGGATCCATCTATCGTTCTCGATGTCGTACCGAACAGGAAGCGCGAACAGCAGGTTTCCGCCGTGCTTTCGAACTCTTTCGGCTTCGGCGGCCAGAACGCCAGTCTTGTCATGGCGCTCGAACCGGCTTAAGCGGTTGCCGACAAAACAAGAGAGACAAGACGCCTTCGAGGCGAGAGGTTTTTTATGCGCGCATTGCAACTGATCGATGACCGCAAGCTGGAGATCACCGATCTGCCGGAACCGGATGCCCCGGCTGCAGGTGAGGTGACGCTGCGCGTAAAGGCAGTAGCCCTCAACCATATCGACGTCTGGGGCTGGCGCGGCATGGCATTTGCCAAGCGCAAGATGCCGCTCGTCATCGGCGCGGAGGCCTCGGGCGTCGTGGAGGCGATCGGCCCGGGCGTCGCGCACGTCTTGCCCGGCCAGTTGGTGGCAATCTACGGCGCGCGCACTTGCGGTCTCTGCCGTTCGTGCCGCGAAGGCCGAGACAATCTCTGCGAGCACGTCTCTGGCGTCCATGGTTTCCATCTTGACGGCTTTGCTCAGGAGAAGGTGAACCTTCCGGCCCGCCTGCTCGTTCCGGCACCGCCCGGCGTCGATGCCACCGGCGCGGCTCTGGCGCCCGTCACCTTCGGGACGGTCGAGCACATGCTCTTCGACAATGCCAAGCTTGAGCCCGGCGAGACGATCCTCGTGCATGCCGGCGGTTCGGGCATCGGTACGGCGGCGATCCAGCTCGCCAAGAAGATCGGCTGCACGGTGATCACTACCGTCGGCTCGGACGACAAGATCGAGAAGGCCATGGCGCTCGGCGCCGATCACGTCATCAACTACCGCACGGATCGCTTCGAGGGCGTGGTGCGCAAGCTCACGAAAAAGAAGGGCGTCGATGTCGTCTTCGAACACGTGGGCAAGGATACCTGGGCGGGCTCGATGCTATGCATGAAACGCGGCGGCCGCCTCGTCACCTGCGGCTCGACGTCTGGCGTTTCCACCGACATGAACCTGATGATGCTCTTCCAGCAGCAGCTGAAGCTACTGGGCTCCTTCGGCTGCCGTATGGAGAATATGGCGAATGCCATGCAGAAGATGGGACGTGGCCTCGTTCATCCGGTCATCGACACGGAAGTCGGCTTTAACGATATCGACCGCGCGCTCGAACGCATGGAATCCCGCCAGATCTTCGGCAAGATCATCCTGAAGATGGACTGAACCGGTGAAGCTCTTCCTCACCCGGATCTTTCTGAAGCTCGAGCATTTCCGCCAGTGGCTGATCGCTCAGCTGGCCTTCGGCTTCATGAATTTTCTGAAGCTGTTTCCTGCAGATAGCGCGATCGGATTTGCTGATTGGCTGACCCGCAAGATCGGTCCGCACACATCGCGCCACAAGCTGATGCTCTTCAACCTGCGCAATGCCTTCCCTGAGAAAGGAGAGGCGGAGCTAGAAGAGATCGCCTTGGCGAGTTGGGGCAATATGGGCAGGCTCGCCGCCGAATATGTCTTTCTGGATCGTTTGTTCGATTTCGACCCGCAAAGGACAGGACCGGGCAGGGTGGAAGTCTCCGGAATCCCAATCTTCCTCGACCTGCGGGACAATCCCCGGCCGTTCATCGTCTTTACGGCGCATACCGGCAACTTCGAACTCCTGCCCGTCAGCGGCGCTGCCTTCGGTCTGCATGTGACGGTTCTCTTCCGTCCACCGAACAATCCTTATGTCGCCCAGAAGGTCTTCGATTTCCGCAGCGCCCGCATGGGCAAGCTCGTACCGTCGCATGCAGGCTCATCCTTTGCACTTGCGCGTCAGCTCGAAGCCGGACAGGGTGTCGGCGTTCTCGTCGATCAGAAGTTCCGCAAAGGGCTGAAGACCACTTTTTTCGGCCTGGACACGAAGACGAATCCTCTCTTGCCGAAACTCGTCCGCCAGTTCAACTGCGAGGTTTATCCCGCGCGCTGCATCCGCCTTCCCGGCAACCGCTATCGGCTGGAAATCGAGCCGAAGCTGGACATGCCGCGCGACGAGAAGGGCAATCTCGACCTGAAAGCGACCGCGCAGATGCTGAACGACAAGGTCGAAAGCTGGGTGCGGGAATACCCGGCCCAATGGCTCTGGTACCACGACCGTTGGAAGGTAAAGCACGAAGTTCTTAAGTGAAGGGCTTTCAACCTCTCATATCTCATCCACTAAAACCGTGACGTTCACGTTGAACGTGAATCCTGATCATGTTATCCGTCGCTACTAGGGCGAGTAACGGGATTCACGTACGTGTCATGTGCGTTGAATTCCGCCAAAGCGGGGAGAATATGTGTCCTTTGTAGAACAAGGGATCTGGAGGCGCCTTGCGCGAACTTTTGCAAGCTTTCTCATCACGCTGCTCGCAGATCGAAGAGGCAATTCGTCTTGGTGACGATCGGCGCGTTGCAACTCTTGACCGCGGTCTCGATCTTTTGGTCGAGGTCATTGTGGGCCATCAGGCCGCCAACCTGATGGAGATGTACGCGCAGCTTCAGTTTGTCGGCTATCTGCTGCAGCAGGATGCCGATGATGCTGCCAGTGTCAGCCATCACTCAACCGTGCTCCTATCGCTTTTGGAGCGTTATTTCGGCGCGCTTCCGCGTGCCGATTTCGCCTTGCCGCGGGCTTTGCCTCAACCTGCACCGAAAGCCGGTGTGCCCGACGTCGACATCGGGAATTTTCTGAATTCGGCAATTCTCGAGACGCTTCCGGATCGTGTCGCCGTGCTCACGCGCGACTACCGCTATCTTTATTCCAACACGCTGAACTGTGCGTATCTCGGGCAAACGCCGATCGACATGATCGGCCGCCATGTCATGGAATTCGTCGGCGAGGAACAGTTCGTTGCACAAGCGAAAGCCAACTTCGACGCCTGCTTTGCGGGGCAGCATGTCGAATACCACTATGAACAGCGCGGTGAAAGCAGGCGCACGCGTTGCCGCATGTCGCCGTTGCGCGATCTGTCCGGGCAGGTTCTAGGTGCGCTTGTCGTACTGGAAGCTGTCGGTGCGGCAGCGATCTCCACAATCGCTGCCTAGGTTCCCGCCTTAAGTCTTGCTCCATACGGCAAGTTCATAGGCGTCCTTGTCAAGAAAATGAAAGCGTCGGCCGCCGGGAAAGGCGGTGATCGGCTTTACGATCTTGCCTCCGGCGTGTTCGACCTTCTCCAGCGCTTCCTCAAGCTTGTCGGCGTAGAGGATCACAAGCGGGCCACCACCCGGGCGCGGCGGTTGGTTGTTTGTGAAGCCGCCCGTCAGGCGGCCGTCATTGAATTCGCAATAGCTGGGGCCGTAGTCGGTGAAACTCCAACCGAATGCGCGACCATAGAAGGCCTTCGCCGCGGCTATGTCGGCGACGTTGAATTCAATGTAGTCGATCTTCAGGTCGTCTCCTTTTTCCATCGCTTACATCTCCATCAGTGATTTCAAGGCGCCGAGGTCCTTCTGCACATGGGCGGCATCAGCGGCGAACTGGTCGTCCGTCATGCCCGGCTGTTTCAACATCATGAACATCACCTCGCAGCCGTCGCCGTTCGGCACGATTCGCAGCGCGTTGTAGACCCGTAGTCCGCTTTCGATCGTTACCGTATGGTCGATGATGCCGAATTCGTTGTGGGGGACGAAGCTCACTCGCACCGTTCCGAGAGGACCGTGCGCGATCCAGTCGCTTCCTTCCGGTTCCAGGCCGGAAGCCAGCCCCGAGGCCCAGAGCGACATGTTTTCCGGCTTGCCGGCAAAGTCGTAGACCTCCTTCCAGTACCGATTGATCGAGCAGTGAAGAATTTTGGCAGGCATGGTGCTCATCGGATTTTCCTTGGTGTTCCCTCTGCCGACAATAGCAGACAGGAAGGCCCCTGTTGAAGGAAACGGCCGCTCAGCCTTTGAACTGCGCCTGCCGAACTGATCGGCCTCCTTCCAGACTTGCCGTTTTTCCCGGAGAGTGCCACAACACCGATCCAAAATGACTCATCGGAGGTGTATCGTGGAAAAGGCAGAAATCGGGCTGATCGGCCTTGCCGTCATGGGTTCCAACCTGGCACTCAACATCGCGGAAAAAGGCAACAAGATCGCAGTCTTTAACCGCACGCCCGAAAAGACGGACGAATTCTACGAAAGCGCCGGTGAGCTCAAAAAGCAGATCGTCCCCTGCAAGACCATCGAGGAATTCGTTGAGGCCATCCGCCCGCCGCGTCCGATCATCATCATGATCAAGGCGGGCGAGGCTGTCGACCAGCAGATGGAAGCGCTGCGGCCGCATCTTTCCAGAGGCGACATCATGATCGATGCCGGCAATGCCAATTTCCGTGACACGATCGCCCGTTTCGACCGCCTCAAGGATACCGAGCTGACCTTCATCGGCATGGGAGTTTCCGGCGGTGAAGAAGGCGCCCGCCACGGCCCGTCGATTATGGTCGGCGGTACCGAAGACTCCTGGAAGCGCGTGGAGAAGGTTCTGACCTCGATTGCCGCCAAGTACAACGGCGATCCCTGCGTCGCCTGGCTCGGCAACGATGGTGCCGGTCACTTCGTCAAGACGATCCACAACGGCATCGAATATGCCGACATGCAGATGATAGCCGAAATCTACGGCATCCTGCGCGACGGCCTCGGCAAGAGCGCCGGCGAGATCAGCAAGATCTTCGGCGAATGGAACAAGGGCCGCCTGAATTCCTACCTCATCGAAATCTCAGAAAGGGTGCTGGCGGCGAACGATCCTGTGTCCGGCGGCCCGATGGTCGACATGATCCTCGACAAGGCTGGCCAGAAGGGGACCGGCAAGTGGTCAGCGATCGAAGCGCAGAACATGGGCATTCCGGCGACCGCTATCGAAGCTGCCGTTGCGGCCCGCAGCATTTCCTCGATGAAGGGCCAGCGCGAAGCCGCCGAGAGGATCTTCGGCACGCCGAAATATGATTTCCCGATCCCCTACAGCCAGGACCTCGACAAGGATCTGGAACTGGCGTTGTTTGCCGCCAAGATCGGCGCCTATGCGCAAGGCTTTGCCGTGATGGCGGAAGCTTCCCGCGAGTTCAACTGGTCTCTGCCGATGCCGGTGATCGCCAAGATCTGGCGAGCCGGCTGCATCATTCGTTCACAGTTCCTGGACGAAATCACCAGCGCCTTCACCAAGGCGCCGGATGCGGCAAACCTCATCGTCACGCCGGCGTTCTCGGAAATGGTCAAGGAATCGATCCCATCGCTTCGCCGCGTCGTTGCAACAGCACTTGCCGCCGGCCTGCCGGTTCCAGCACTCACCTCGGCGCTTACCTATTTCGACGCCTATCGCCAGGGCCGCGGCACGGCCAACCTCATCCAGGCCCAGCGCGACTTCTTTGGCGCCCACGGTTTCGACCGCCTCGACGGCAAGGATTTCCACCATGGTCCGTGGGGCAGCGGCGCTTCGACGTTCTGAGGTATCAATCGAACATGCAAAAGCCCGATTTCGAACGGGCTTTTTTATTGTGAGCAGATCGATGCAGGATCAGTGGCCCGCGCACCGGCTCCTATCTTCGATCGTCCGGCCAGACCGGCTTGCTGATGCTCTGCAGCAGTTCCGGCTCAATGCCATCGATGCGGGCGATGACGGCCTTGGCCAGTTCGCGGCCGGCGTGGCGAACATCCTCGTTGGCCGTGATGATTTCCGGCCTGATCCAGTTTAGAATCGGCGCGGACTGTTTGGAAACCATGTCGACATCGTAGCCGACGCGCTTGCTTGTCGCCTCGATGCCGGCATTGACGGCAATAGCGGCACTTCCTGCCGAACAGACGATGCCGTCGGGTGCATTCGGCACGCGCATCATCGCTTCGACCGCGGTCTTGACCTCCTCCAGCGGCGTATCGGTGTTGACGCGCAGCGGGACTTCCTCGGCGCCATAATCGTGAAGGCCGGTTTGGAAGCCGATCCTCGTATGGGCATAGTAAGTGAGCTTGCTTGCCGGCTGAAGCAGGGCGATGCGCCTGCGGCCGCGCTCGACGAGTCTCTTGACCGCCTCGTGCGCGAAGGATTCGTTGTCGAAATCGTGGTAGGGATGAACCAGTCCCGCATCGGTCCGGCCATGCGTGGCGAAGGGCATGTTCTGCTCAGCGAGCAGTCGCACGCGCGGATCGTCGGGCTCGATGCGCGAAATAATGACGCCGTCTGCAGAGCCGGTGTCCAGGATGTAGCGCACCGGCAGCATCGGGTCCTTGCTGTGCGAGTGCGGTGTCACGACGATGTGGTAGGGCGTGCCGGTCAGCACTTCGGAAATGCCGAAGACCATCTGGCTCGAGAAGCCCATGATTTCTTCATCGATGGAAAGGACGAGCGCAATGACATTGGTCTTGCCGGTCCTGAGGCGTACGCCGGCGCGATTTGGCTGGTAGCCGAGCTGGCGGGCGACCATACGCACGCGCTCCTTGGTCTCCGCGCCGATATCCGGTGCATCCTTGAGTGCGCGCGAAACCGTGGTGATGCCCAAGCCCGTCATGAAGGCGATTGTCTTCAGTGTCGGCCGTTCGCGCTGGATGGCTGCTGCCGCTCCCCCCGAATTTCCCTTGTTTTCCATCCCTTTATGTCACCTTCGCGCGATTTCGGTCCGCTTATAGAATGTTTTCTGCCAAGCCGTAAGCATATTCGCCGCTGAAAAGTAATCCTCCTCGAAGTTGTTAAATCTGTAACGATACAGTTCAAATGTCGAGCACTTTTTATCCCGGCTACAATCTCACTGGACGCCTGGGTTGACTCGCGATTTCAAGCTCTGACCCTTTTCACTTGCAAATCCCGTTTCCTGGGGTGGCGTCGGCATAGTTGAAAAATAATGTCTAATATCAGTGCGTTCGGATGATATTTGTCACGAAATATTGAATTCTCAGCGCAACGCCACATCTCGCGAAAGTGTGGAACAAGAACAGGCATGGATAGCAATGGCGAGTTTTGCATAGAAATTTGACGGCGGGCTGTTGCGCCAAAATGTCGATTGCACTAAGTTTTTCCGGCAACGTTTCAGTGAGGGAGGAGAACTCATGAATTTTCGTTCGATGGCGGCTGTGCTTGCTGCTTCTGTCGTGCTGCCGCTTGGCGCGGCCAACGCGACTGATCTCGAGGTCACCCATTGGTGGACATCCGGCGGCGAAGCCGCTGCGGTCAAGGTCCTTGCCGACAGCTTCAATGCGAGTGGCAACAACAAGTGGGTCGATGGCGCTATTGCCGGCTCCGGCACCACCGCCAACCCGATCATCATTAGCCGAATTCTCGGCGGCAACCCGATGGGCGCTACCCAGATGAACACCGGCCGCGACGCTGAGGAGCTCATCAAGGCAGGCCTGATGACGGATCTGACGCCACTTGCCGAGCAGGAGCATTGGAAAGATATCATCCGTCCGGCCAAGCTGCTCGACGCCTGCGTCTATGAAGGCAAGATTTATTGCGTGCCGATCAACATCCACTCCTGGCAGTGGATGTGGCTCAACCGCCACGTCTTCGAAGACAATGGCATGGCTGTTCCAAAAAATTGGGACGAGCTCGCAGCCAATGCTCCGAAGCTGAAGGAAAAGGGCATCACGCCGCTCGCCACCGGCGCCCCGTGGCAGGTCGAAGGCATCCGCAACGTCATGCAGGCCGGCATTGGCGGCAAAGACCTCTACTTGCAGATCAACGACAAGAAGAGCGAAGAGGCCGTTCGCAGCGATCAGAACAAGAAGGTCTGGACCGCATTCGCCCAGGCCCGCGACATGGTCGATCCGGCTTACTCCGGCCGCGACTGGAACGTTGCCACCAACATGGTGATCGAGGGCAAGGCTGCCGCTCAAATCATGGGCGACTGGGCGCAGGGTGAATTCGCCGTCGCGAAGAAGGTCGCCGGCGTCGACTACGATTGCCTGCCGGGTCTCGGCTTCAATGCGCAGCTCGATACGGGCGGCGACGCCTTCTATTTCCCGAAGAACAGCAATCCAGAAATTACCAAGGCGCAGCTTGAACTCGCCAAGATGCTTCTTTCCAAGGAAGTTCAGGTCAAGTTCAATCTGGTCAAGGGTTCGCTTCCGGTTCGCGGCGACGTCGATCTCGAAGCCGCAAACGCCTGCATGAAGAAGGGAATCGAAATCCTGTCGGACCTTAACAACGTTCTGCCTTCGACCGAGCAGATGCTCGATTCCGATACTCAGGGTCAGCTGCAGGATCTCGCGCTCGAATTCTTCAGCTCCAAGATGTCTGTGGACGATGCGATCGATCGTCAGGCCGACATCATCTCGCAGGCCCAGTAAGGCCACAGAGGCTCTCGTACTTGAGACGGTTTTATGGGCGCGCGAGCGGACAGCTATCCAGTCTGGTCGCGCTCCTGACCGCCAACAGGAGGTATTGATGGCTCATGCCGGCCGGCCGTTTGGCCTATTGCGCAACCTCAATGCGAAGGTCGCAGCAATCCCTATGATGCTGACCGTCATCGTGATTTTCATCGGTTGCACGCTCTGGACCGTATTCTACTCGTTCACGTCATCGCGGCTGCTGCCGACGAGCGATTTCGTGGGCTTTGATCAGTACAGCCGGCTCTTCGGTAATTCACGGTGGAACCAGTCGCTTCTCAATCTTGCCACCTACGGCGTCTGCGTCCTGACATTCGTCTTCATCATCGGCTTCGTGCTGGCTGTTCTCATCGACCAGAAGATCAGGTTCGAGAACACCTTCCGCACGATCTTTCTCTACCCGTTCGCCTTGTCGTTCATCGTGACGGGGCTCGTCTGGCAGTGGATTCTCGACCCCGGCCTCGGCGTGCCGAAGGTTTTGAACGATCTCGGCCTTCCGGGAGGCAGCCTCGCGCTGCTCGGCGACAAGAACACCGTCATCTATGCGCTCGTCATCGCCGGCCTGTGGCAGGGGACGGGGCTGGTCATGGTGTTGATGCTTGCCGGTCTGCGCGGCATCGATTCCGAAATCTGGAAGGCGGCGCGCGTCGACGGCATTCCGGCGTGGCGCACATACCTGTTCATCATCATTCCGATGATGCGCGGCGTCTTCGTCACCACGCTGGTGATCGTCGCTTCCGGCATCGTGCGCGTCTATGACCTAGTCGTCGCGATGACGCAGGGCGGACCCGGATTTGCTTCGGAAGTGCCTGCCAAATACGTCTATTCGTTCATGTTCGAGCGCGCCAATCTCGGGCAGGGCCTCGCGGCTTCGACTGTGATGCTCGTCACCGTCTTCATCATCCTGGTTCCGTGGGCTCTCGCCGAGTTCCGCCAGAAGCGATCCTGAGGGAGCACGATCATGGCCATAGCCACCACCACCAACAACATCGCCGGCGTCGTCGAGCCGGCAGGCGCAAGACCTCGTCGCATGTTCGCGCCTTCGACCATAATCCTCTACAGCATCCTTACTGTCGCCGCGCTTTATTATCTCCTACCGCTCTACGTGATGGTCGTGACCTCCCTCAAGGACATGACAGAAATCCGCATGGGCAACATCTTCGCTCCGCCGGTGCAGATCACCTTCGAGCCCTGGGTCAAGGCATGGAGTCAGGCCTGTACGGGCCTTGATTGCTCCGGCATCAGCGTCGGCTTCTGGAAATCGGTCAAGATCACCATTCCGAGCGTCATTATTTCCGTGGCGATTGCCTCGGTGAATGGCTACGGCCTGTCCTACTGGCGTTTCAAAGGTTCGGAAGTCTTCTTTACGATCCTGCTTTTCGGCGCTTTCGTACCCTATCAGGTCATGCTCTATCCGCTCGTCATCATCATGCGCGAGCTCGGCATCTTCTCGACGATCTGGGCCGTCGTCCTGGTTCACACGATCTTCGGCATGCCGATCAACACGCTGCTTTTTCGAAATTATTTCGCATCGCTGCCCCCCGAACTCTTCAAGGCTGCGCGTGTGGATGGGGCAGGGTTCTGGCAGGTGTTCTTCCGCATCATGCTGCCGATGTCGCTGCCGATCTTCGTCGTTTCGATGATCATCCAGATCACGGGCATCTGGAACGACTTCCTGTTCGGCGTGATCTTTGCCGGCAACCAGAATTTCCCGATGACGGTACAGCTCAACAACATCGTCAACGCCGTCCAGGGCGTGAAGGAATACAACGTCAACATGGCTGCAACGCTACTCACCGGCGCGGTGCCGCTTATCGTCTATTTCGTGTCCGGACGTCTCTTCGTCCGCGGTATCGCCGCTGGCGCAGTGAAAGGTTGATCATGAACACAAGCGTTTCCATCAAGGATCTGTCGCTGAATTTCGGCGCCGTCAGCGTCCTCAAGGATCTGAACCTCGACATTAACGACGGCGAATTCCTGGTCCTGCTCGGCTCGTCCGGCTGCGGCAAGTCCACGCTGCTCAACTGCATCGCCGGGTTGCTTGATGCATCCGCGGGACAGATCTTCATCAAGGGCAAGAACGTTACCTGGGAAGAGCCCAAGGATCGCGGCATCGGTATGGTGTTCCAGTCCTATGCGCTCTATCCGCAGATGAGCGTCGAAAAGAACCTGTCCTTCGGACTTCGGGTTGCAAAGGTGCCGCAGGCCGAGATCGACAAGCGCGTGGCGCGCGCCTCCGAGATCCTGCAGATCCAGCCGCTCTTGAAGCGCAGGCCCGCCGAACTGTCCGGGGGCCAGCGCCAGCGCGTGGCAATCGGCCGCGCCCTCGTGCGTGATGTCGATGTGTTCCTGTTCGACGAGCCGCTGTCCAATCTCGATGCCAAGCTGCGTTCGGAACTGCGTGTGGAGATCAAGCGCCTGCACCAGTCGCTGAAAAACACGATGATCTACGTCACCCACGATCAGATCGAGGCGCTGACGCTGGCAGACCGCATCGCGATCATGAAAAGCGGCATCATTCAGCAGCTCGACGATCCGACGACCATCTACAACAGGCCGCGCAATCTCTTTGTCGCTGGCTTCATCGGCTCGCCATCGATGAACTTCCTGCACGGCGAATTGACCAAGAACAGCGACAAGACGGTCTTCAGATCAAACGGCGTCAGCTTCTCGCTCGAAGGCTATGACGCGGCTCAACCGTTGCAGTCGGGCCGCAAGGTGGTGCTCGGCGTGCGCCCGGAGCACATCAAGGTCGATGAAAATCTCGGCCCCGAAGTGCATGATGCGACCGTCGACATCGAGGAGCCGATGGGGGCCGACAACCTCCTCTGGCTGAAGCACGCCGGCCACACGATGTCGGTGCGCATCAACGGCGCGCGTCGATTCAAGGTGGGAACACCGGTGAAGCTCAGCTTCGACATGTCGCTGGCATCGCTCTTCGATGCTGCGACGGAGGAGAGAATTTAGGAGACGGCGAGCGTAAGGTGGGCGAGGGAGGTACCCTCATGCCTGTCGGCTCCTTCTGCCCACAGACAGCCGCAGCGCCTTCCCGATCGCAACGCTGCGCTCGGCAAACTTCCTCTTCTCGCGGGTGGGGTGAGGGATAGGGTGAGGGGCAGAAAGTGCTCCTGGGCGAGCGAGGGCATTCCTCGTTCCAATGTTCGAGATCAGAAAATGACCACGTCCAACACTTCGTCCATCGATCTTTCCGGCTCCTGGCGACTTGCCTCCGCTGAAGGCGATGTCACCACATCGATCACGCTTCCGGGCGACGTCCATACGGCGCTTCACGCTGCAAGGCTCATTGCGGATCCGTATTTCGGCCGCAATGAAGAGCAGGTGCAGTGGGTCGCGCATCGAGATTGGGTGCTCGAGCGAGCCTTCCAGCTCGAGGATGCCGAAGGCGACTGGTATCTCGACATCGATTACCTCGATACCGTTGCCACGGTCTTCGTCAACGGGTTCGCAGTGCTCTCGGCCGACAATTGCTTTCGCCGCTACCGGCCAGACGTTTCGAGCATGCTGAAGGCAGGCGAAAACACGATTCGCGTCGTGCTGCATTCGAGCATTGCCGCGGGCGCAGAGCGGCAGGGCAGGCAGCCTTTCTACGTACCCTATCACCAGGGCAACTCGCCGATCGCCAACGGCAATATGCTGCGCAAGCCGCAATGCCATTTCGGCTGGGACTGGAACATCGCGATCGCACCGCTCGGGCTTTACGGCAAGATCGCATTGAAGAAGCTCGAGACTGCGCGCATCGAGCACGTCACGACGCGCCAGGGGCATAGCCTTAACGGCAGCGTCGAACTGCAGGTTACAGCAACGCTCTTTGCGAAGGAGCCGGGCATCGTGCCGATGCATTTCGCGCTCGACGGTGAGCGTGTTCGACTGGATGTCGGTGTCAATGCCGGCGAGACGGTGGTCAATCATATCTTTTATGTCGAGAAACCGCGCCTCTGGTGGCCCTCCGGCAGCGGCGAGCAGGCGCTTTATGCGCTGACCGTCGATTTGCCGTCCGAAGTGGTGACAAAGCAGATCGGCCTTCGTACCGTCGAACTCGTTACCACGCCGGATGCGGCCGGAAGCCGCTTCGCTTTCAGGGTCAACGACCGCGAAATCTTCTGCCGCGGTGCGAACTGGATTCCGGCGGATGCACTGTTTTCGCTGTCGTCGGAAGAGAAGACGGAGGACCTGTTGCAGTCGGCAAAAGCTGCGAACATGAACATGATCCGCGTGTGGGGTGGGGGCTTTTACGAGCACGACTGGTTCTATGACCTGTGCGACCGGCTCGGCCTCATGGTCTGGCAGGATTTCATGTTTGCCTGCAACCTCTACCCCTCGACAGAAGACTTCCTCGACAATGTCGCGCTCGAAGTCGACTACCAGGTCAAGCGGCTCGCCTCGCATCCTTCGATCGCACTCTGGTGCGGCGACAACGAACTGGTCGGTGCGCTCACCTGGTTCGACGAGCCGAAGAGAGACCGCGACCGCTATCTCGTCTCCTATGATCGACTGAACCGCACGATCGAGCAGGCGATGAAGAAGGCGGCTCCAGGTGCGATCTGGTGGCCGTCGAGCCCGTCCTCCGGCTATCTTGATTTCGGTGACGCCTGGCACGCCGATGGCTCCGGCGACATGCACTACTGGTCGGTCTGGCACGAAAACAAGTCGTTCGACAATTATCGCTCGGTGCGGCCGCGTTTCTGCTCCGAATTCGGTTTCCAGTCCTATACCTCTATGCCGGTCATCAAGACCTATGCCGACCACAAGGACATGAACGTCGCGTCGCCGGTGATGGAGTTGCATCAGAAGAATGCCGGCGGCAATGAGCGAATCGCGGGCACGATGTTCCGCTACTTTCGCTTCCCCAAGGACTTTGCGAATTTCGTTTATCTCAGCCAGATCCAGCAGGGACTGGCGATCAAGACGGCGGTGGAATACTGGCGGTCGCTCAAGCCCCATTGCATGGGCACGATCTACTGGCAGCTCAACGACACCTGGCCGGTCGCGTCCTGGTCGAGCCTCGACTACGGCGGGCGCTGGAAGGCGATGCACTATCTCGTCAAGCGCTTCTTCCAGCCGATCGCCGTGGCCGCCATTCCGTCGGAGGACGGCAAAACGATCCGTTTCTCGCTGGTCAACGACACGCTTTCGCAGGTCAGCGCCGATCTTTCGATTTCCGTTGTGACGATGAAGGGCGAGCGCAAGCACCTGAAGGACGCCCAAGCGGTCTGCACGCCGGAGGCTGCCGTGACGGCAACGGCGATCGATGTCTCGGATATCCCCGAGGGTACGCTGCTTGCCTGGCGCTTCACGGCGTCAAACGGCATGGGCGGTGAGGGGCACTACGCCCACGGCACCTACAAGGCACTCGAATTGGAGCCTGCCGGTCTCCAGGTGACCCGCGAATATGCTGAGGAAGATGGCTCGGTTTGCCTCAATGTCACCGCCAGGGGACTGGCGCTGTTCGTGATGATCGAGACCGAGACCGACGGCAAATACTGCGACAATGTCTTCGATCTGGCAGCTGGCGAAACCCGGCGCATCCTCTTCACCCCGGCAAAGCCGCTCCAAGACGGCGAGCTTCCGGAGTTCCGATTCTACGACCTGCATTCCTGCCAGTCGGCAGATTGATTTTGAGAAAGGGCACGAGGCCCGAGGAGAAAGTGATGACGAAACTGAGTTTCCAGCTTTATAGCGCCCGCAATTTCCAGCCCTATTCGGCAATCTTCGAAAAGCTCGGCAGGGCCGGTTATTCGGAGGTCGAAGGCTTCGGCGGTATCTACGCCGACCTCGACGACGCTGATTTGAAGGGCCTGCGCGCCGATCTCGACAAGAACGGCCTCACGATGGCAACGGGCCATTTCAGCCCGGATTTCCTTGACGGCGAAGTCGAGAAATCGCTGAACATCGCAAAGACGCTCGGCATGGATTCGATCTACGCGCCGCACCTTGCCGCCGACCAGCGTCCGGCGGACGGCGCCGGCTGGCTTGCGTTTGGCAAGCGCCTGCAGGAAATGGCCAAGCCCTATAAGGACGCCGGCTACGAATTCGGCTGGCACAATCACGACTTCGAATTCGTGAAGCTTGCCGACGGCTCGCTGCCGATCGAGCGCATCTTCGAAGGTGCGCCCGACATTTCGTGGGAAGCCGATATCGCCTGGGTCGTCCGCGGTGGAGCCGACCCGTTCGCCTGGATCGACAAGCTCGGCTCGCGCATCACTGCCGTACACGTCAAGGACATCGCGCCGGCCGGCGAGAACAAGGACGAGGACGGCTGGGCCGACGTGGGTCACGGCACGCTTGCCTGGCCGAAGCTGATCGCGGCGCTCGAGGGCACCAGGGTCAAGCACTTCGTCGTCGAGCACGACAATCCGCGCGACATCGATCGCCTGATCACCCGCTCGATCGCATCCTTCAAGACCTACTGAGGCAGACCATGACCAAGGAACTTGGCGTCGGCATCATCGGATGCGGCAACATCTCCACCACTTACCTTTCGCTCGCGCCCCTCTTCAAGGGCCTGAAAATCCTGGCCTGCGCCGACATCAATGTGCAGGCAGCCGAGCTTCGCGCCAAGGAATTCGGCGTTACCGCGCAGACCATCGAGCAGCTTCTTGCCAATGAGGAGATCGACGTCGTTGTGAACCTCACCATCCCTGACGCGCATTATCCGGTCTCGAAGGCGGCGCTGGAGGCTGGCAAGCACGTCTTCTCCGAAAAGCCGCTCGTGCTGACGCTGGAACAGGGCGAGGATCTGCGGCGCATCGCCAAGGAGAAGAAGCTCTCCGTCGGCTGCGCGCCGGACACCTTTCTCGGCGGTGCGCACCAGCTTGCCCGCAAATATGTGGACGAGGGCGGCATCGGGCGCATCACCTCCGGCGCCTGCTATGTCATGGGGCCGGGCATGGAGATGTGGCATCCGAACCCGGACTTCTTCTTCCTGCCGGGCGGGGGTCCCATCCTCGACATGGGACCGTACTACATCGCCAACCTCATCAATTTCATCGGCCCGGTCAAGCGCGTCGGCGCGATCACCTCGATGGCTTCGGAGACACGCACAATCACCAGCCAGCCACGCCACGGCGAGACGATTCCGGTCAAGACGCCGACGACGGTCCAGGCACTGCTTGAATTCGTCAGCGGTGCGACGGTGACGTTGACGGCGAGCTGGGATGTCTGGTCGCACCGCCATGCCAACATGGAGCTCTACGGCACCGATGGCACCCTTTTCGTGCCGGACCCGAATTTCTTCGGCGGCGTCGTCGAGGCCAGCGGCCGCGACAAGGACATCAAGCCGCTTGAAGCGTGGGAACATCCCTTCGGCAAGTTCAACCAGGACAGCCCGCAGGGCCCGCGCGCCAACTACCGCACGGCAGGTCTTGCCGATATGGTCGCGGCGCTGATCGAAGGCCGCGATGCCCGCTGCTCTCTGGAGCGCACGCTGCATGGCGTCGACGTCATGACTTCGATCCTGAAATCGGGCGAGGAGGGGAGGTTCGTGGAACTCACGACGACCTGCACACAGCCCGCCGCGCTTGGCATCGAAGAGGCTCAGGCACTCTTGAAGTAGGCCTCCAAAGGGATATTTTTCGCGCGGGCTTTTCCCGCCCGCGCGCACTCTTCCAAAGGATCAGTACGATGAGCTGGCAACCGGCTTCCGACCGCTATTCGAAGATGAAGTACAACCGCACGGGCCACTCCGGCCTGAGGCTTCCTGCCGTCTCCCTCGGTCTCTGGCACAATTTCGGCGGTGACACGCCGCATGATCGCAAGATCGACATGTGCCGCACTGCCTTCGATCTCGGCATCACTCACTTCGACCTTGCAAATAATTACGGCCCGCCTCCAGGTTCGGCCGAAACCGCCTTCGGCGAAATCCTTCGCACCGAATTCGCAGGCCTGCGGGACGAACTCATCGTCTCGTCGAAGGCAGGCTACGATATGTGGCCGGGTCCTTATGGCGAGTGGGGTAGCCGCAAGTATCTGATCGCTTCCTGCGACCAGAGCCTGAAGCGGATGGGCCTCAACTACGTCGATATCTTCTATTCTCACCGGTTCGATCCGGATACGCCTCTCGAAGAGACGTGCGGCGCGCTCGACTATATCGTGCGCTCCGGCCGGGCGCTCTATGTCGGCATCTCCTCTTACAATTCCCAGCGCACCCAGGAGGCAGCCGCGATCCTCAAGGATCTCGGTACGCCGTGCCTCATCCACCAGCCAAGCTATTCCATGCTCAACCGCTGGGTTGAGGACGACAAGCTGCTCGACACGCTGGACAAGGTCGGTATGGGATCGATCGTCTTTTCACCGCTGGCGCAGGGCATGTTGACGACCAAGTATCTCGCCGGCATCCCGGAAGACAGCCGTGCGGCGCTAAACCACTTTCTGAAGCGGGATTTCATCCGCCCGTCGATCGTCGAAAACATCCGCAAGCTGAATAGCATCGCCGAACGCCGCGGACAGACGCTAGCGCAGATGGCTATCGCATGGGTATTGCGCGGCGGCCGGGTGACGTCGGCGCTGATCGGCGCCAGCCGCTCATCGCAGATCGTCGATTGCGTCAAGGCGCTCGACAATCTTGAGTTTACGGCGGATGAGCTGAAAGAGATCGACGTCTATGCCCGTGGGGCCGACGTCAATCTCTGGGCGAAATCGGCAGAGCGAGAATAAGCGCAAGAACGCCCGGCCATAACTGCCGGGGCGTTTCTCATTCAGTCTGATGTACGTGCCGCAGTCTGCGGCTATCCGGAGGAGCAGCCGTTATGATCCGCAACCCCGTTCTGCCGGGCTTCAATCCCGATCCGTCTATCTGCCGCGTCGGCGACGATTATTACATCGCGACATCGACCTTCGAATGGTATCCGGGCGTGCAGATCCATCATTCGCGCGATCTGGTGAACTGGACACTGGTGCGCCGTCCGCTGGAGCGCCAATCGCAGCTCGACATGCGCGGCAATCCTGATAGCTGCGGCGTATGGGCGCCGTGTCTTTCCTATGCCGATGGGCAGTTCTGGCTGGTGTATACAGACGTCAAGCGCTTCGACGGCAACTTCAAGGACGCGCACAACTACATTGTCACCTCGCCGACAATCGAGGCCCGCTGGTCTGATCCGGTCTACGTCAACTCCTCCGGTTTCGACCCCTCGCTCTTCCATGACGACGATGGCCGCAAGTGGTTTCTCAACATGCAGTGGAACCACCGCACGGAAAGCTATGGCGGTGCGCCCAAGCATCCAGCCTTCGATGGCATCCTGCTGCAGGAATGGGATCCGGTGACGAAGGCGCTGAAGGGTCCGATCAGAAACATTTTCGCCGGCAGCCCGCTCGGCCTCGTCGAGGGCCCGCATCTCTTCAAGCGCAACGGCTACTATTATCTAACGACCGCCGAAGGCGGCACGGGCTATGATCATGCGGTCACCATGGCGCGTTCGCGCAACATTGCCGGTTCCTACGAGATGCATCCGAATATCCATCTCATCACTTCCAAGGACAATCCGGAAGCCGTTCTGCAGCGGGCAGGGCACGGGCAGTATGTCGAGACGCCCGATGGGCAAGTCTATCACACCCATCTCTGCGGGCGGCCGCTCCCGCCGAAGCGCCGCTGCACGCTTGGCCGCGAAACCAGTCTCCAGAAATGCGTGTGGAAGGCGGACGACTGGCTCTACCTCGAAAACGGCACGACGGTGCCCGATGTCGAAGTTCCGGGTCCCAAGGGTGCAGTTAGCACCGAAAAACCCATTCGCACCGAATACAGTTTCGATGGCGGCACGTTACCTGCGGATTTCCAGTGGCTGCGCACGCCGAAGCCGCAGCGCATCTTCGATCTCACGGCGCGCCCCGGCCATCTGCGCCTCATCGCCCGCGAAAGCATCGGCTCATGGTTCGAGCAGGCGCTCGTCGCCCGCCGCCAGGAGCATCACAGTTTCCGCGCCGAGACTGTTGTGGAGTTCGACCCGGACACCTACCAGCAGGTCGCCGGCCTGACGCATTACTACAATCGCCACAAGTTGCATGCCATAGGCGTGACGCTGCACGAGAAACTCGGCCGCTGCGTCACCATCCTTTCCTGCAACGGGGATTATCCAAACGGTCGACTGAGCTTTCCGGCTGGCAGCGGCGTCGCCCTTCCAGCGGAAGGCCGCGTGCAGCTTTCCATGGAAATCCGCGACAACGACCTGCAGTTCTTCTGGCAGACGGAAGGAAAGGGCGCCTGGCAGCCGATCGGCGCGGTTCTCGATGCCGGCGTCGTCTCCGACGAGGGTGGCCGCGGAGAGCACGGCTCCTTCACCGGTGCCTTCGCCGGCGTCTTCGCCTTCGACACATCGGGCCGCGCCAAGACAGCCGATTTCGACTGGTTCAGTTATGAAGAGCTTTGAAAATGGCTATCGTGATCGAACCGATCGCCGTGCGACACATCGAGAGCTATCACCAGGCTCTCGACGTTGTTTCGCGTGAGCGAAGGTATCTCACCTTCCTTGAGGCTCCTCCGCTCGAAGGCACACGGGAATTCGTGCTCGACATGATCGAGAACAAGCATCCGCAATTTGTCGCCGTGAGGGACGGTGAAGTCGTGGGGTGGTGCGATATCCGGCGACATTCCTTTCCGTCGCATGCCCACCGGGGATCGCTCGGCATGGGCATCATCTCTGCCCATCGCGGACAGGGCATCGGCTCGCGCCTCATGGAGACAACGCTCAAGCAGGCAAGGGAATACAACATCATACGGGTGGAGCTCAGCGTCCATGCCGACAACGCCCGCGCAATCCGTCTTTACGAGAAGGCTGGCTTCGTCAGCGAGGGCGTGAGCAAGGACGCCGTTCGGATCGACGGCCGCTATATCGACGTCGTCAACATGGCTTTGATCTTCTCAAAAAGCGAAACTAATATATAAGAATAATCTTGCAAGTGGCGGTTTCTATTAGAAAAGTTTAATTTTATCTTCAGCTTTGGTTCACCTTCGTGAAATTAGCTTCGGCGTGCAAACATGAGGTTCACCCGATGAAGAAGATATTCACAACTCTGCTTTCCGTTTCCTTCCTGATTACGCCGATTGCTTTGGCATGAGGACCCATGGCTGAGCGAACGACGCATGATTGCCTGGGAGCCGATCTTTGTCAGCCGGTCGATGCGGCAGTGAAGACCGCCAACTGAGCGGCGAAAGCACGCTTGTATGCGGGCCGCGCTTCACCGCGGGCGACATAGGCGAAAAGGTTCGGATATTCCTCCAGTATACCGGATCCTTTCAACCTGAGCAGCACCGACACCATCAGAAGGTCACCGGCGCTGAACTCGCCGTCCAGCCAGGCGGCATCGCCAAGACGACTGGAAAGGCCGCCCAGCCGCTTCCGAATGCTGTCTTCGAGCACACGCAGACGTTGCTCGTACCAAGGCTCGTCGCGCTCGAGAATCTTGGAGAGGGCGCGGTCGAAGATCGGCGTTTCGACCGTATTGAGCGCCGCGAACATCCATGTGATCGCCCGTGCCCGGGCATTCGCATCGTCTGGCAGCAAACCTGCATGGCACTCCGCGATATGGAACACGATTGCCCCCGACTCGAACAGGGCGAGATCGCCTTCTTCATAGGTCGGGATCTGCCCGAAAGGATGTAGCGCGAGATGCGCGGGTTTCTTCAACGCTTTAAACGAAAGCAGGCGAACTTCGTAAGGCTCGCCAACTTCTTCGAGCGCCCAGCGAACGCGCATGTCGCGCGCCAGTCCCTTGCCTCTATCGGGCGACCGTTCAAAGGCCGTAATCGTAATAGTCATCGCTGTTCTCCACGTCTGGTGTCTTGAAGACGAGTGGCTCGACGAGAATCCGACATCCCATGTCTGCGCGCGGTCGCCGTTACAACGCAGATACGGGCTTTTTTGAAGATTTTCTGGCCCGGATGTGCGAAAGTCGCAAAACGGCACGCAAACAGGGCGGCGGCAAGATGTCGTTTTCTCAATCCAGGATTTGCAAGGGCTGCTGGCAGCAGATGCGTCTCCCGGTGCCCTTGCACGGACTGGCTTCCATTCCCTTCCGCGCCTTCGGCATACGGCCGAGCCGGATGAATCCGAACACCTGCACGATTTGCGAACTTATGTTCACGCGCGTGATGAAAGCCCGCAAGATTAATGTTGATGTATCCGTACTTTTTGCAGATCTGAGAGGCTATACGACGCTTTCGCAGTCGCTGTCGGCAGATATTGTCTCCTCGCTGCTGGATGATTTCTACGATGAATGCGCCACAGCAATTTGGGAATATGACGGCCTTCTCAACAAGACGGTCGGGGACGCCATCATGGCTATATTCAACTTTCCGATCCACCACCAGGACCACGCCGCACGTGCTGTGCTCGCTGCCCGGGAGATTCAGCGCCGCTGCCAGTTGCGTCGTGAACGTCACATCGCTGAAGGTGCCGGCCTGGACGGAAGTGAATTCGGTGTTGGTATAGGCATCGATTCCGGCGAGGCCAGCTTCGGAGAGTTCGGCCGATCGCATCGCGATCTGACTGCGATTGGAACTGTTGTGAATACGGCTGCTCGCGCGCAGTCGGTTGCTGACGCAGGGCGGATTCTCGTCACCAAGGCCGTTTGCGAGCGGGCGCAGAGCCAAACGGCCGACAGCAAAGGTCGGGCATATCGCTTGAAGGGCTTTGAGAAGCCGATTGCGCTTTACTCGATCTGAAAACCGTTGAATGCCGCGTCCTTGAGATTGAGGGCCGGGCGCGATTTCTCAGGCGGCTTTCCGTTTCCAACGCAGCTTTTGCGCGGCAGATAGCAGTATCTTCCCTGGCGAGACTCCCCGGGACGCAGCCTCATTGTCCGTGGGTTCGCTCAGTCCCTCGATCGGCGGCAACGGTTCACGCTCCTTAAAGATGCAGCGAAGCGGCCTGAGTTCATCGCCGTCATGCTGTGCGCAGTGGCCACCTTGCGAAGAAGGCGAGCATAAACGCTCGCCTTTGCGGCTCAGCTTTCGCGCGAAAGGCAATCCTTCAAGCTGTTGGCGATGCCGCGCATCATTGTGAAATAAAGATCGGGACCTGCCTCCAGCGTTGCTGCCTCCGGGTCGAGCACGCCGGCTTTCGCATTGGTTCCTTCGATGACGACGCCGACCAGGCGCGGCTCGAACTGCGGTTCGGCGAAGACGCAGGTGGCGCTGAGGTCGGCAACCTTTTTGTGGATCTCCGATACGCGCTCGGCGCCGGGCATGTTTTCCGGGCTCACCGTAATGGAGCCAGCGACGCGGACGCCATAACGGTGCTCGAAATACTGATAGGCGTCGTGAAAGACGATGAAAGGCCTGTCCTTCACCGGGGCAATGATGCCGGTAATTTCCTGGTCGAGCGCATCGATCTTTCCGTCGAGGGCCTTGGCATTGGCCTGGTAGGTCAGCGCGTTGGCGGGATCGGCGGCCACCAGCGTCGTGGTGATTTGCGCAGCCATGGCCTTGGCGTTCATCGGGTCGAGCCAGAGGTGCGTGTCAAATTCGCCGTGAGCGTGATCGTCTTGCGCATGCGTGTCATGATCGTGCCCGGCCTCTTCATGCTTATGTCCGGCTTCCGCCTCGTCGCCATCACCGTGCGGTTCGAAGGCGCCGCCTTCGCGGAACTTCAGCTTCACGAGGCCTGGCGCATCCTCCAGCTCGGCGATGCTGGCGCCGGAGCCCAGCGATTCCAGCGGCTTTTCGAGGAACGCTTCGAGGCCGGGACCAACCCAGAAGATCACCTTGGCGCTCTGCAGTGCGCTCGCGTCCGACGGCTTGAGATTGTAGGTATGCGGTGAGGCGGGGCCATCGACGATGAGTTCGGGCGTCCCGATGCCCTGCATGATTGCCGAAACCAGCGAATGGATCGGCTTGATCGAGGTTACGACAGCCGGTGCATCCGCCGCCTTGGATGCGCCGGCCAGCAGGACTGCCGAGATCGCCAGGGAAAGGCCGATAGCCATTTTCATGTTCACGCTCCGCTTGAATTCAGTTGTAATGTTATTACATCAATTGCGTAATGCTATAACGTGTGCGATAGCATGAGGCAACAGCACTGTCGGAAAAATGATGTTATCTCCCGCAAACCCTGCTTCGGAGCCGCTGGTCTCTCTCCACAATGTGGGTGTCCGGCGGGATGGCCGCTGGCTCGTCCGGGGCGTGGATTTTTCGATTTCACGCGGCGAGATCGTCACCCTGATCGGCCCGAACGGCTCCGGAAAATCGACAAGCGCCAAGGCGGCGATCGGCATTTTGAAGCCAGATGAGGGCAAGGTGGAGCGAGCAAGCAGCCTCAAGGTCGGCTACGTGCCGCAGAAGCTTGCGATCGACTGGACGCTGCCGCTCACCGTCCGGCGCCTCATGACACTGACCGGCTCGCTTCCGGAAGGCGAGATGATGGCCGCGCTCGAGGCCGCCGGCATGGCTCATATGCTGAATGCCGAGGTGCAGCACCTTTCCGGCGGCGAGTTCCAGCGGGCGCTGATGGCGCGTGCCATCGCCCGCAAGCCCGATCTGCTCGTGCTGGATGAACCGGTTCAGGGCGTCGATTTCTCCGGCGAGATCGCGCTATACGATCTCATCAAGCAGATCCGTAATTCCACCGGCTGCGGAATCCTCTTGATCTCGCATGATCTCCATGTCGTCATGGCGGAGACCGATACGGTCATTTGCCTCAATGGCCATGTCTGCTGCCGTGGCACGCCGGAGACGGTCAGCCAGAGCCCGGAATATGTGCGACTCTTCGGCACCCGTGCGGCAAAGACGCTCGCCGTTTACAGCCACCACCACGACCACACGCATCTGCCGGACGGCCGCGTGCTGCATTCAGATGGTTCGGTGACGGATCATTGCCATCCCGACGACGGCCATCACCACGATCACGATCACTTCGATGACGAGCGCCACCATCATGCGGGAGAGCGCCATGCTTGACGATTTCTTCGTCCGCGCGATCCTTGCCGGTGTCGGCCTGGCGCTCACAACCGGGCCGCTCGGCTGCTTCATCATCTGGCGGCGCATGGCCTATTTCGGCGATACGATCGCTCATTCCGCGCTGCTTGGTGTTGCGCTGTCGCTGCTCTTTGAGTTCAACCTGACGTTAGCCGTCTTTGCTGTTGCGGCGACAGTTTCGATCCTGTTGCTCTTCTTGCAGAAGCGGCAGGCGCTGTCGGCCGATGCGCTGCTCGGCATCTTGTCGCACGCGACGCTGGCGATCGGGCTCGTCATGGTCGCCTTCATGAGTTGGGTGCGCATCGACCTCATCGCCTTCCTTTTCGGCGATATCCTCGCCGTCGCGAAAAGCGATATCGCGTTGATCTGGGGCGGCGGCTTCTTCGTCGTCGCTGCAATCGCCTGGCTCTGGCGTCCGCTGTTGGCGTCGACCGTCAACCCCGAGCTTGCCGAAGCCGAGGGGCTGCAACCGGAACGGGCGAAGCTCTTTTTCATGCTCCTGATGGCGATCGTCATCGCCATTGCCATGAAGATCGTCGGCATAATGCTGATCACGTCGCTGCTGATCATCCCGGCGGCCGCGGCCCGCCGTTTCTCGTCGACACCGGAGTTCATGGCCGTTCTCGCGTCTCTGATCGGTGCTGCCGCCGTCGTCGGCGGCCTGTTCGGCTCGCTCACCTACGATACCCCGTCAGGCCCGTCGATCGTGGTTGCCGCACTCATTCTCTTCATCTTCAGCCTGCTGCCGCGGCTGGGGCGCAAGGAACCGCAAGGACAAGGCTCATGAACGCACCTCAACTGACCAAGAACCAGGCGCTGGTCTTCGACGTGCTGGAAAAGGCCGACGGCCCGCTCAGCGCCTATACCATCCTCGACAAGTTGCGCGACCACGGGTTCCGCGCCCCTCTGCAGGTCTACCGTGCGTTGGAGAAGCTGCTCGAATATGGCGTCGTGCATCGGCTGGAGAGTATCAATTCCTTCGTTGTCTGCGCTCATCCGAACGAGAATTGCCACAGCCACGGCACCGTTGCCTTCGCGATTTGCGAAAGCTGCGGCCATGTTATGGAATTCCACGATCACGACGTCGATAACCGGCTGATGAACTGGACCCGCGGCAAGAAATTCAAGGCGGAGAAGACGACGATCGAAATCCGCGGTCTTTGCGAGACCTGCGCCGCCTAGTACAATTCCTCGCCGGCTAGTCGATCCGCTTCAAGTCGCGGGCGAAGCGCTGCCAGTTGGCGACATATTTTTCCGCCGAGCGCCTGAGCCCCTCTATCGCCTTTTCATCGAGTGTCCGTATCGCGCGGGCAGGCGAGCCGACGATCAGTGAACCGTCGGGAAATGCCTTGCCTTCCGTCACCAGGGCATTGGCACCGACAAGGCAGTTGTTTCCGATCTTCGCGCCGTTCAAGACGGTTGCGCCCATGCCGATCAGTGAATTGTCGCCGATCGTGCAGCCGTGGACGATCGCGTGATGACCGATGGTGCAGCCTTGGCCGATCGTCACCGGAAAGCCCGGATCGGTGTGAAGCATCGCGCCTTCCTGGATATTGGTGTTGCTGCCGACGGTGACCGTCTCGTTGTCGCCGCGAAGCACGGCCCCGAACCAGATGCCGACGCCTTCGCCAAGCTCCGTCTGCCCGATTACATGCGCGTCAGGCGCAATCCAGTAGAGCCCGCTCGGCGGCAATTTCGGCGACAATCCCCCAAGCGTGTAAACGGGCATGGCAATCTCCTCAGGCGACTGTTACGGCAAGCGTCGCGATACCATCAATGCCGCATTCGACGCGATCGCCTTTCTCGACGGCGCCGACACCGGCCGGCGTGCCGGTCATGATGACGTCACCGGGCGCCAGGACGAAGAGCTTGGAGAGCTCAGCGATGATTTCCGGCATCTTCCAGATCATCTGCTTCAGGTCGCCGTCCTGAACGCGCTTGCCGTTGTGGTCGAGCCAGATGCGGCCCGCCTCCGGATGGCCGAGGCGGCTTGCAGGTACGATTGCCGAAACCGGTGCCGAGTATTCAAAGGCCTTTGCCACTTCCCAGGGACGGCCGAGCTTCTTTGCCTCGGCCTGCAGATCGCGGCGGGTGAAATCGATGCCGACGCCATAGCCATAGATGCAGTCAAGCGCGCTGCTGAGGGGAATGTTCCCGCCGCCGGATTTCAGCACAATCACGCATTCTGCCTCGTAATGCACATCAGTGGAAAGGGACGGATAGGGGAATGGCTTGCCGGGAGGCAGCAGGTTGTCAGCGTTTTTTTGAAAGAAGAACGGCGGCTCGCGGCTCGGGTCGTGCCCCATCTCGATTGCGTGATCGGCATAGTTGCGCCCGACGCAATAGACGCGGCGTACCGGAAAGACGTCGCTGCTGCCTTCGATGGGAAGTAGAACCGGCTGCGGAAGCGGAATGACGGTAGCGGGGCTTCTTGCTGACATTGAGATGCTCTAGCTGTTATCGAATCCGACGATCTTAAACGGAAAATCGCAAGCGGGGAAAGCGCAACGGTACGATTATCCTTCCGTGCCCGAGACATCGCTGCGGACGATCTGATAATAGGCCGCAAGTTCGGGGATCGCCTGCGGCAGCGTATCGAATACGGGATCGTTCGGCGAAAGCCTGCCCGCATATTTCATTTCGACGAAAGCCTGGTGCGCTGCCAGCGACGCGGCACCCGCGTGATGCAGCACCGTGAAAACCGGCGTGGGGAGCGTCTTGCCTTTGACCATGACACGGTCGAGCTCGGCGACGGTATAGGTGTCTGCCACAAGCTTTGCAGTCTGCTCGCCGAGAAGCAGAGCGACACCATAATTTTTCGAGACTCCCTCCAGGCGCGAGGCGAGATTGACCGCGTCCCCGAGACAGGAATAATCGAAACGCCGGTGCGAGCCCATGTTGCCTACAACGCACTCGCCGGTATTGATGCCGACGCCCATTTTCAGCGCATGCAGCGGCGTTCCGTTTATCCTGGCCTCCTTCTCGAGCTGCCTGTTCAGGCTTGCGATCGCTTCTTGCATCGCGAGCGAGGCCGCAACGGCATGCAGCGCATGATCCGCATCGTCGAGGGGCGCGTTCCAGAAGGCCATGATGCAATCGCCCATATACTTGTCGATCGTCCCGGCGTGATCCATCACGACATCGGAAAGCGGTGTCAGGAGGCGGTTGATGAGGCCGGTGAGCTGCTCCGGATCGTCCTTCAGCGTTTCGGCAATCGTCGTGAAACCCCGCACGTCCGAAAACAGGACCGATAGCGTCCGCCGCTCGCCGCCGAGCTTCAGCTGTGATGGATCCTCGGAAAGCCGTTTGACGAGATCGGGCGATATATATTGCGAGAAGGCGAGAGTGATCTGCTTCTTCTTGCGTCGCTCTTCGGCAAAATCGAATGCCGCCTGGCCGAAGGCGACCGACACATAAGCTACGACCGGCCCCAGCGGCGAGACGAACAGATTGCCGAAGCGGATGCCGGCATAGCTCAGCGCCGCCGCGACACCGATGAAGACAACCGTGGCGGCGGATGTCGGCCAGCCCGTGGATTTCCAGACGGTCGCTGCAGCGAGGATGGCGGCGATCAGAATGGCGAAGGCAACCACTGGAAGGCGCGCCAGCTCGATCGAATAACGGTGCACGATGTTGTCATAGATCGTCGCCTGGATTTCGACGCCGGCGATCAGTCTGCCGGTATGGACCGTGTAAGGCGTGGCAAAGGCATCTGCACCGCCTTTGTCGATTTCCGGCGCATTCTGCAGGCTGAGCCCGACGAGTACCACGCGGTCCTTGAAGAAATCCTTCGGCAGAAAGTTCTCTGGGTCCAGCGCCTGATAATAAGAAACCGTCGGGTAACTTCGTGATGGTCCGAATGACTGAATGAGCGCGTTGGCGGGCAGGCGGCCCGGTGCCGTCCCGGCTGCCTGCGCAAGGGTGATGGCAAAGCCGTCCTGATAGGGCGGGATGGTGCGGAAGACGCCGTCGCCGCCGAGATCGATCGAAGCGATGCCGGTTCTCGCGCCGGCTTCCGTCAGTTGCGGCATCGGCGTGGCGCGGATCAACTGGTCGGCCTGCGGCGTCTGGATCAGCGTTTCGTCGCCGGCAAGCACAATGTCCGGCCCAACGGCCGCAGTTATTGCGGCATCGTCCTCTCGCGAAGACTGTTCGGCCATGATGATATCGAGGCCGATTGTCTTGGCGCCCGCTGCGCGCAGCTGCCGGATCAGCCGGGCATGCAGGCTGCGCGGCCAGGGCCATTGCTCGTTGATCTCCGCAAGCGACGGCTCGTCGATCGCCACGATCACCGGCGCATCAGCAGGCGGCAGCGGATCGTCGACGGTCGAAAGATAATCGAAGCTCCGCAGTTCCAGCAGCGACCAGGCCGGCAGACGCGATAGCAGCGAAATGGCAATCAGCGTCAAAAGCACCAGAACCGCCAGCCGCACCGGTCGGCTGCTGAACGGCCAGCCTGGTTGGCGTATTTTGCGCCCGGTATCTGCGACCGCGATCATCAGAAGCGAATTTCAAGCGTGCCTTTGAACACGCGGCCCCAGCCATTGAATCCTGAGGCGACCTCAAAATCCTCATCAAGCAGATTGTAAGCTGCTGCTTCGAGTGCGAACCGCTTATCAAGTGGCTCCCAGACAAGATTTGCATCGAGCGTCCAGTAATCATCGAGAATCTCGTCGGACTGATCGCCATGGCGTTCGCCGACGTAGTTGGCCGCAAGCGTAGCTTTCACATTGGCTTCGTTCACCCAGGTGAGGGCAATTTGTCCCGAGTACCTTGGAAGGAATGGCAATTCTTGTCCATAACCGCCGCTCGACGGATCGTTATCTTCGGAATCGCTGAGGGCGTATGTCGCAGCCAAGCCAAACCCATGTCCCAAAGCAACGTTTGCTGTAAACGAAGCACGATCTGCGCGCGCTTTGCGGGTGTCAAAGCTCTCCAGAGCAATGATGTTGTCGATTGAGAGGTCGCGGAGTTCCTGATGCTGGAAGTCTACAGCCGTAAACAACCAATCATTCCATTCAGCATCCCATCGAACAGTGAACGTATCCGCATATCCTGAAAGATCGGTGCCGAATGTGTTAGGCTGCAGGCCGACGATGCCGACCGGGGCAAGGGTCGGCGTGGTCCCGTTCGTGCCTTGTCGCAAGTAACCGGCTCGCAGCCAATGGCCCACCGCCGGCGACCAAGCGACTCCTATACGGGGCTCTAGACGTTGAATGTCTACCTCGTCGCCTTGGTAAAAGGTCCCGAAGAGCCCGTACTGCGCCGTCAAATCGGGCGTTATCTCGTGAAGGAGATCGATGTATACCTTGCCATAGCGAGTACCGGTGCGTTCCTCGACCTCACCGAGAGGGATACCAGCGAATGAAACGCCCGTGGTCGTTTCTGTGTCGATCCATCCTCCTTCGATCCCATAGCGCCAGGTCAGGTCGTCCATACCGTAGGTGCGATTTATCGCGCCGACGTAATTTTCCTGCTTAGTGAGTATTAGGCTTGAAAACAGACCGGGAATTAGTGGCGGAACGAGAATGTTTTGATCCATCGAAGAATCAACTGATGAATAGAAGAAAGCTGAATTTACGACGTTCCGATATCCGAAAGTATGGCTCAAGCCGACGCCGGCAATGGTAAATTGGTTATCAAGGCCATAGTAGAGGCCTGGCACCAGCGGCAGAAATGCTCTGGACGGAATGTCGAGATCGTATTTTGAATCTGAATGATTGAGGAATGCGACGAAACGATCGTCCGGAGTTATCGATGCCGTCACGTAGCCATTGCCGGCGACAAGCTTCGTATCGGTGTTTAAATCAAGCGCACCGTTATTGTATTCGCGTGTCGTGTCAGAGGTCTTTTCCCACTGGAAATTTGCGAAGAAGCTGATGGGCCGGGGTTCATTGGAAAAGCCCTGAATCTCAGCCTCACCCAACGAGCCCGCACTTTCTTGCGTCAGCGTCGTTCCAGCGCCAATCGAGCCTTCCAGGAAGGGCATGCGCGCAAGATTTGCCGACCGCGAGCGACCCGAAAGCATGTGGGGATCAAACAATAATCCTTGAATGAAGGATGAATAGGATGACGCGTTTGCGGTGTTGGTGACCACGTTCCCGCCATAAAGAAATGAATTGGCGAGCGGGTTTACGCTTCCACGAAAAGTCTGGTCGAAATAGCTGCTGCCCGAAAACGGATCGAAGACCGCATCGCCGTAGTATTGACCCCAGGCGTCCAAACCCTGGAGGCGAAAAGCTGCATTGAGCGTCGAGCCGCCGTTTTGGTTGGCTCCAAGCGAGGCGTAATATCCTCCCCGCGCGCGCGATCGCTTGAGATATTCACGGGCACTCTTCATCGCGCCATCTGAGTCATAGTCGTCTATTGCGACGGCTGCGCGGAATGCTGCGACAGAAGGATCGTTCTTGTCCAGCCGATCGGCATTATCGAGCGCCTGACTGGAGGCTTCGCGGTCGCCATTCTCGTAGTGGCCGGCGGCGAGCATGAGCTGGGCCTGCGAATAGCCGGGGTTGGCAGTCGAGGAGGCGAGCAGGTCATCGACCGCTTTTTCCCTCTCGTTCATCTGCAGATAATAGCGGCCGCGTGCCAAAATGGCGATGTTGAAGGCAGGGTCGGCGGCAAGCGCCAAATCGATCTCGCGCTTGGCCTCTTTCATACGCGACTGGTCGAGATAGAGGATCGCGAGATTTGCATGGCCAACCGGATCGTCTGGATCAAGCTCGATGGACTTCTTGAGCGCGGCTTCCGCTTCGCGCGTCGCACCGCGGGCATCCTGGAGCAGGCCGAGGTCGTTCCAGGCGCTGGACGAGCCCGGCGCGATACTGATCGCATTGTTCAGGTCCATAAGCGCGCCATCGAGATTACCTTCATAATCGGCGCGCATGCGGGCTCGGGCCTGCAACGCATTGGGATCGGTCGGGTCGATCGAGAGCGATCGGTCGATCGCCTCTTTCATCTGGATTCGGTCGTTGATCAGCATCGCGAGCTGGGCGCGCAAGGCGGGCAGGGTGGAATCGTTGGGATATCGCGCTTCCGCCTGCTTCATCGTCGCTATCGCGGCCGGGATGTCCTCAAGGAACCCTGAAGTGTAAGCCTTCATCACGGCAGAATAGGGGCCCGTGACGTTTGCCGGCGGCTTTTCGGCATGACTGGGATCACGCAGGGAACGCGAATAATAGCTGCCATAGGCCGCGATGCTCCGGCGCTGCGGATCGAGCACCCGTTCAGCCCGCGAGAACAATTTTGCTGCCTCGTCATATCGCTTTTCGGCGCCGGCAATCAGGGCGTCGATCAGGTCGGCACGAGCGCGCTGGGCGGCGGAAAGCTTGAACATGCGCGCATTCGCCAGCGATTCCTGCGCCTTCTGCCGGCCGTCGAGTGACAGTTGTACCTCTGAAAGCGTCAGCCAGTCCTCCGCACTTCTTGCCTCAGGTGCCCTGGCTTCGATGCGGCTGCGTTCGCTGCGCATCTTCTGGACCGGAAGCGGCGAGGCGGGCATGAAGGTGAAACCGCCGCGCAGCGTCAGGTAGAACAGCATCTGCTCGCGGTCGTCCGGCGCAACGATGACAAGCTTGCGGGGCGCCTGTCCGATGGTGGCGACGGCCGCTTGGCCCTGCGTGACCTCGACGCTACCGTGCTCGTTCTTCAGCTCGACGCGGCCTTCCAGCACGATCAGCGAGGTTTGGTCTCCCTTGACCGTCAGCGTCCAGTCGGTGCCGCGGATGGCAGCTGCTGCGGCCGGTGTCTGAACGGTCAGGCCCGAGCCGCCGCGCTGGGCGCGGGCCCACATCGTGCCGGACTGGAGGTTGAGGATCGTATCGCCCGCCGGCGCCATCTGCTTGACCTGCAGCGACGAATTCCGGCCGAGGCGTACCTGCGTGCGGTCCGCGAACAGGACCGCGAGTTGGCCGGTGGCATTGGTACGCAGCACGTCGCCGCCCAAAAGCTCCTGGTTAAGGTCGACATTCTGCCAGTTGGACAGGTCGACGAACCGGACTTCCTCGCCGACCCTGCGGTCGATCACGGAGCCTGCAGCCGGTGCCGCGCGGCGTACGGGTTCAGCGGCTGCCGGCCGCCCAAGACAGCACGCCACGCTCAACGCCGTAACGGCGGACATGGAACTGATGAATTTTCCCCTCATGTCTAATGCGTTTGTCTATATGAAGTTGAAAAGTCAAGATGCGCTGCATGCGCGCTATTGCTTTGGCTGTGAAGTGTAATATCACGGAAACACTTTTAGGCTGGAGTTGAGAACGTGACCGATTTTGAAAGTGCGGCTGAGCTTATGAGGAGTGGGCCCTCGACAGAGGATATAGGTGCAGAGTATTTTGATCACATAAAGAAAATTAACGATATATTTTACGACCAGATCAAGATTTCAGATCAGAAAGCTGCCTATATCTTTACTTTCATGCTCGCATTCTTGGTTAGTTCGAGTGAGGTTCGCAGCGTATTTACCTTGGAGCGCTATGTTAACGGGTACCAGCAGAGCATGCTTTTCTCGGGATTGCTTGCCGCGGCGTCGGTCTTTTCAATCATATCGGCCATCCTCGCAGTTCTGCCGCGCCACGTTAACAAGTCGACCTCCCTGTTCTGGGGGTCATGGGGCAAGCACCGCCATCGCTTCTGGGATGCAGCGCAGCGCCGGGACGAGGTCTATCTTTTCAACGAGTATCTGAACAATGCCGATATTCTCTCGGCAATCGCCCGAGGAAAATATCGCTGCGTGACCTTCGCCTTCCGCGGGTTGATGGTGACCGTGATTGCCTATGTGCTCCTGCTCATTGCCGCCTAAGCGGGGGCCCAAGCTGGCCTTGGTCCTATTTCTTCGCGAGAAGCCCTCGTCCCGCGTGAGCTATGCTCACCATGCTGTGGTTCGGAACACCGGGGCGGTAGCGAAACGAGATCGAGCTTAAAATCACGCAAGGCGGCAGGATGTCTGTGGCAGACGGCAAGGGGCATTATTCCAATGGCCCGGTGTTTTCCGTTGCGCCGATGATCGACTGGACGGACGGTGCGAATTTGTTGGTTATTCAACAACTATTTGACGCTGTTGCCGTGTACCAGATACCAAATTGAGGTCAGTTCAGGCCGGGAATCAGCGCTGGAGAACAACGGATCGAGCGCTTTGCCACTCCCGAGTCTAGCGAAGCAACCACTGTCGAAGTTGCGAGGCCTATCAAGTCTCATACCGCACGACAGCGGAACTCCCTGAGCCTTTCAGCTGATCGATGGACGCAATGCCCATCAGCGCAAGGCTGATCGAAATCTCCCGCTCGAGGATGGCGATCACCTCGGCGACCCCCGCCTCGCCGGCGGCCGAGAGGCCGTAGGCATATGCCCGGCCAAGCATTACGCCGTCAGCTCCGAGCGCAATCGCCTTGATGACGTCCGCGCCACGAAGAATACCGCCGTCGAGCATCAGGCAGAAGTCGTTTCCGACGGCAGCGCGGATGCCGGGCAGGGCGCGGATCGTGCTCGAGGCCCCGTCGAGCTGACGTCCGCCGTGATTGGAAATCACCACGCCATCACAGCCAAGGTCTCAGGCGGACACAGCATCCTCGGGCGTGAGAACTCCTTTGATCACAAGCTTGCCCGTCCAACGCTCGCGCAACCAGGCAATGTCCTTCCACGACAGCGTCTTGTCGATTCGACGCGAGAGATTGGCCGCCTGCTCCAGCGCGCCGCGGCCGAATTCTGGCCGGTGCTCGATTGCCCTGACCGACGGCATACCGGTGAGGGCGATGTCGGCTAGCCATCGGGGCCGCATCAGCAGACGGGCAAGAAGCGCCGGCGTGACGCGAGTGAGAGAACGAAAGCCGTTGCGCACGTCACGCTCGCGGATGCCGGTTATGGCGGTATCGACCGTGACGAATAGAGTATCGACGCCAGCCTTCTCCGCCGAGTCGAGAAATTCCTCACACAGCGAGCGGTCGTTAAGAACGTAGAGCTGGAAATGGAGGGGCCCGTCCGTCTTTGCGCGCAGATCGGCCAGCGAGGCGATGGAAAAGGTCGACAAACAAAAGGGAATGGCGGCGGCATGCGCTGCTCGAGCGGCCTTGATCTCGCCCTTGCCGGAATAGAGACCGAGGAATCCGACTGGACCGAGCATGAAGGGCAGGGGATGGCGGCGCCCGAGATAGGTGGTCGAGAGGTCCTGCGGCCGCGGTTCGACCAGGACGTTCTGGCGCAGGGCAATGCGGGAAAAGTCCGATCGGTTCGCCCGCATCGTTTCCTCCTCGAAGGATCCGCCATCGATATAGTCGAAGAAGATCTTCGGCAGCTTCCGCCGCGCGACATCGCGGAAGTCGTGGATGTTGACCGGGTTCATGTCAGTCTCTGTCGGGATCGATCAGGTCGAGGAAGCTGGAAATGTCATCTTTCCCTGCCACCGGCTCACTGCCGGCGGCGACCGCGATGGAAAAGCCGATCAGCGAGGAAACCGGGTTGTGGCTCGCAGCGCCGGCACGCAGGTTCATCACCAGCGTCGGGCAGAGGAAGAGACCGAGCCGGATAACCCGGCGCCAGTCGGCCGGAAGCATGCCCCGCGCCTTCAGTTCGGCAAGCAGCGGACGCCACAAGGCTTCAGCTTTCACGTCTAGCAGCGCGCGCCGGACGGGGCTCAGCTCGAAATCGGTCGTCACCCGCAGCAGATCGCCGTCAAGTACCACGCTCGCCTCGTATTGTTCGGTCGCCATGGCCGGATCGTAGAGCCATAGTGGATGGGCGAGGATATTATGGAAGGTGGTCTTCACCTCGGCAAGCAGCGTCGGAACGTTCTCGCCGGCAAATGCGGGGTCGAAGAACGACAAGCTGGCCTCGCCATCGCGGTCCTCGTACCAGACATTCGCGTTGTGGGCGTCGCCATGTGCCGTCACCCCACCCGCATCTGCGAGCCGCAACGGGCTCAGTCTCTCGTGCGCGGCGTCGAAAAGAGTGCCGATGCTGTCCCGGTATTCAATGCCATTGACAAGAAAACGGCAGCGTGAAAACGCCTCCCAATTCAGCATGAGGCCGGGCAAGGAAAAGTCCTTGCCGACATAGAAGCTCGCCATGCGCCCGCCCGGATAGGCGCCGGTCGGAGGGTCAATGAGGCGTTCATAGAACAGCCGATGGATCGGCTCGGCCGCAACCTCCCCGGCGCTCACCGGATGCAACGTGTCGAGATAGACTTTCAGCACGGCTTCGCTCAGCCTGCGTTCGGCTTCGACAGCCCTTTTTCGCGCTGCAGGATCGTCCTTCAAGTCCAGCGCCCGCAGCACATCGGAAAAGCGCGGGTCGGTCCGCCTGTGATAGACGAGGATCTGTTCGCCCGGAAGCACCGACATCAGCAGCGGCTGGTCCACGGGCAGGCCGGCGCGGGCCAGGATGTCGGCGCGGTAATATTCACCGCTCATGGCCTCTTCGCCCTCTTCCTGGTGGAACTTGAAGAAAAAGGCTCCATCGGCGGTTTTGAAGAAGCCGTTAATCGAATTGAGGCTGTACTGGTCGTGATTGATCACAACATTCCTCGCCTCAATGCTGAAAAGGTCGCGCAGAAGCTCGGCCAGCAATTGTTCCGCCTTGCCGTTCCCGGTTTTGGCGATCTTCCTGATTTCGGCAGTGCGGCTCGTGGGCTGGCTCATGGCGTTCTTTCCGGATGGGGCTTCTGGTCAAAAGGACCCGCGCTCACTTGCTGCCGTGCAGATAGCGGCTGCCGAGCGAATAGCGGCTGCCGACATAGGTCAGCGTGTTGACGGTGGCGATGACCGGGCCGGACCAGGTCTTGCGGTGGAGGACAAGGCAACACTCGTTGGGACGGATATGCAGCAGGCGCGCCTGGTCCGCGCTGGCCGGCAGGGCACTGATGAGGTGTTCCACTTCGGTCAGCGGGGTGGCGTTCTGCAGATAGTCGTAGGTCGCGATGGCGCTGAAATCCTGCTCGACATAGCCGGAAACGAGGGCGGGATTGACAAAGCGTTCCTCAAGCTGGACCGGCAGGTCGTTCTCGAAATGGATGACGACCGAGTGGTCGACCGGCTTCACCGTCTCGAACTCGAAGGCAAGCAGTAGCTCTGGCTCCGGTCGTTTGATACGTTCGAGGACGACCACCTCGGCCCGGTGCCGGCTGCCGCGCGCCTTGATCTCGGTGATAATGTTGCTGATCTCGATCAACGTCGATTGCGGCTTCGGTGGCGCGACAAAGGTTCCGACGCCCTGGATGCGGCGAAGATGCCCCTCTGAGGTGAGTTCGCGCAGCGCCCGGTGAACGGTCATGCGGGAGACGCCAAGCGTCGAGACGAGTTCGTTCTCCGACGGAAGGCGAGCGTTGCGCCCCCATTTTCCGCTACCAATATTGCCGAGGACGAAATCCTTCACCTTCTCGTAGAGGGGTGACGCGGAATCGGAAAGAGTGTTCATGGGGCCAGGTCTCCAGCGCCGCCTGACAAGGCCGGCATTCAGATGACATGACGGGCCGGACTAGCCCGTCACCTCGATGATCGTCTTCAGCGCCTTGCTCTCGCCTCTCAACAGCCGTTCATAGGCTGCGGGAACCTCGTCGAGCGCCGGCACCACTTCGATGAACCGCTGCAGCGCGGGCGCGAGATCGACAAGCAGCCCAATGGCCTCGGGCAGTTCGTCGGCAAAGGCATGGCAACCGACCAGCGATATCTCCCGCTCGACCAGAATGTTCGGGTCGAAGTCGAGCTTGCCGTGGCTGATCCCGACGAGCGCCAGCGCTCCGCCGCCCGACAGGATGTCGAGCGCCTGGACAATCGCCTGGATGCTGCCTGTGGCATCCAGCGCATGGCGCAGCCGTCCGCCGGAAAGTACGGCTTCGATCGCCGCCTTGTCGAGAGCAACAAACGTGCCGCCGGTTACGTCGGCAACGAGGGCGGCCCTCTCGGCGTTCAGATCGGCCAGTAGCAGCGGGCCGTCATGCAGCCGGGAGAGAAGAAGGGCGCTCAACCCGCCGATCGTGCCGCAGCCGACGACGAGAACCGGTTCGCCGTCGGGGACGGCGAGGCGACGTACGGCATGCAAGGCCACGGCCAGCGGTTCGGCCATGGCGGCGACATGCGGCGAAAGCTGCGGATCGTGACGGACGACCAGGCGCGCCGGCAGTTGCACCGCCTCGGCAAAGCCGCCGTCGCAAACCTCGCCGACGAAACCGAGCGTCTCGCAGACATTGCTGCGGCCGCTCTTGCAGGCCGGGCAGGTGCCGCACCACATGCGTGAGTCCGCCGACACGACATCGCCGAGTACAAGATGGCCAACGCCTTCTCCGACCGCGGTCACGCGACCGCAGAATTCATGGCCTGCCGTCGAGGGTCGGCGCGAGATCCACTGGCCGGTACGGTAGTTGTGAAGGTCGGAGCCACAGATACCGGCGGCCCTGACCTCGATATTGACGAAGCCCGACGCCGGAGCCGATGGCTGAGGCATCTCTTCCACTCGCAAGTCCCGGGCGTCGTAGAGCCGCACGGCCTTCATGGTTAGGCACCTTTCTTCAGGTAAGCATCGCGTACCGGTGAGACGGCAAGCGCATGCGAGGAGAAACCCTCGTAGATGGCCAGATTATGGGAATGCCTTGCGAATTCCGGGTAGGCGGGTGCCGTGACATAACCGATCGAGCTGCGCTTGACGAAATCAGTGACAGACAGCGGACCGAACGTGCGCGCCCAACGGCTGGTCGGCAGCACCGCGTTCGGCCCGAGCGAGAAATTGGCGATGCTGACCGGTGTATGGGTGCCCATCAGGATTTCGGACGCCTCGGTGATGTGGCCGAGATGGATAAAGGGCTCTTCCGACAACAGCTCAAGATGCTCCGGCGCGTAGGCGTTGACGAACGCATAGCTTTCCTCGAGTGAGGAGGTGAGCACCACGCCGCCCGTCTTGCCGGTGAGCACGGCCTTGGAGAAGGCGACCCGCTGCTCGGTCATTTTCGCCCAGTGTTCGGGAAGGGCTGCGAGCGCCTCTTCGGCGACGCGGCGGCTGTGGGTAACGAGATAGGCCGACGAATCCGGGCCATGTTCTGCCTCGATCAGCAGGTCGAGCGCAGCAAGTCCACCATGGACGGTGTCATCGGCAAGGACCATCACCTCGGACGGACCGGCGGGAAGACCGGTGTCGATGACGCCCGCCAGCGAGCGCTTGGCGGCGACCACCCACGGGCTGCCGGGGCCAACAATCTTCAGCGCTGGTTTGACGGTTTCGGTGCCGTAGGCAACCGCCGCCACGGCTTGCGCGCCTCCCACCTTGTAGACGGTTTCGACGCCGGCAAGGCGCGCGGCAACGAGGGTTGCGGCATCGACCGAACCGTCAGGTGCTGGTGGCGTGACGATCGCCAGGTTCGGGACGCCCGCGACCACGGCCGGAACTGAGGTCATCATCGTCACCGACGGGAAGGATCCCTTGCCGCGCGGCACGTAGAGCGCAACCGACTGGATGGGCGTGAAGCGGTCGCCGGCAAAGGCGCCGGGGCGGATTTCCTTCAGCCACATGGCTTCCGGGCGCTGCTCCTCGTGGAACGTGCGGATATTGTCGATGCCAAACTGGATGGACTCCATGACGCTCGCGTCGACCGACTTGAAGGCCGCGTCGAACTCCGCCTCGCTGACCTTGAGATTGGCTTCCGTGACATTGGCCTTGTCGAGTTCTCGGCCAAAGCGCGCGAGCGCCTTGTCACCCTCGATACGCACGGCTTCCAGTATCGGCGTGACCTTCTCGATGAAGCTCGATATGTCGGTTTCCGAGCGGCGCAGCAGCGCGGCCTTTTCCTCGGCGTTCAGCTTGGAATATTCATAGAAAGACACTGATGTCATCGTCTTGTCCTTGATGTCTGGCCCGTGCAGGGCAGAAGGGTCATTTCGATTTGAGGAAGATGTCGAGACCGACCAGTCGGTCGAGCAGTGCGATCGCAAGTCCGGCGCAGGCGATGAACACCACGGAGATTGCGGCCAAATCTGGTGTGATGATCGAGCGGATGGAATTGTAGATCTGCACCGGCAGCGTCACGCTTCGGGCATCGACCAGCAGCAGGCTCACCAGGAACTCGTTGAGCGCGAGGATGAACATCAACAGCGATCCGGTGATCACGCCCGGCAGCACCGCCGGAAGGGTGATGTACAGGAAACGCTGCAGGGGCGGGGCTCCACAATTGGCCGCAGCCAGTTCGAGATCGGGCGACAGGTTGCTAGCGCTCGCCGTCACGGCCCAGATCATGAAGGGCAGATTGATCACACAGCAGGCGATGCCCACGGGCCACAGTTTGCCGAGGACGTTCATCTGGCCGAAGACAAGCATCATCCCGATGCCGGAACCGATCAGCGGAATGGTAAAGGGCAGCAGCAGGTAGATCTGGATGGAGCGCGCAAACCGCACCCGATACTTGGCGAGTGCGATGCCGGCGAGCGTGCCGGCGGGAATGGCAATCACCGTGCAGATCGTGGCGACGATCAGCGAGCGCAGGAAGGCTTGGCGGAGATCACTCGCCTGCGCGATTGCGCCATACCATTTGAGCGACAGACCGTCAGGCGGGAAAGTGATGATGTTTCCGGCCGTGAAGGAGGCCCCGAGCACCACAATGGTGGGCGCTGAGAGCATAACGAGGGCAGTTGCGACGAAAGCCCAGATGACAATGGACTTGCTTCGGCTGTCGATCATTTGCGCTCTCCTCCCATGGCAAGCGTGCCCGCGCCGAAGAGCATGAAAACGACGCCGACGAGGATGGAACCGACGGCGACAAGCATGAGCGACAGCGTCGCCCCGAGACCCTGGTCGGAGGTGCGGAAGAACTGGTCGTAGATCGCATTGGCGATAAAATCCTGGGTGCCGCCGCCGAGGATGGCGGGAATGGCAAAATCGGTGAGCGAGAGCGTGACGACCACGAGACCGGCACCGACGAGTCCTGGCCGCGAAAGCGGCAGGACGATATGGCGGAAGGTTCGGACCCAGCCGGCACCAAGGGAGGCGGCTGCGGATTCCAACTCGGTCGGGATCGCCGTGAGCGCCGGCGCCAGCATCAACACGGCGAAAGGCAGCATGTATTGGACAAGGCCGAACAGAACCGCCGGATAGTTGTAAAGCAGCCGCATAGGCGACACGCCGACAAGACCGAGCGCCTCGTTGACCATGCCCTGGTTTCCGAGAATGATGAGCCAGCCATAGGCCCGCACCACCTGTCCGATGAAGAATGGCAGAAAGAGCGCCACGAGCAGGAACTTGCGGAGCGCCGATGAAGGCGTACGCACCATCAGATAGGCGTATGGAAAGGCGAACAGCAGCGTGACTACGGTCACGATCACAGAGCCAATCAGACTTCGTCCGGCCACTGTGGCGAAGAAGCTCTCCGACAGCACGCGCTGGTAGTTGGCAAGCGTATAGCTTTCCGACATCAGGAAGGTAGTGGTGTCGAGCGTCCGAAGGCTGGCGTCGCCGATCTGAAAAAGGCCGAGCACAAGAAGTCCGACAAGCACCAGCGCCGGCGCCAGCATGAGATAGGGCAGGCCTCGCTGGAAACTCGACGGCCAGACCATCGCCGCAAGGCGTTCGAGCACATCCATGACGCGCCATGTCAGGGGATATGCGGCGGGGGAGGCGCGCATGTTACCAATCCTGTTTCACGAAAGGAGGTTGCCCGCCGCCAGGGACGCGGCGGGCGCACAGGGCCTCAGCCCTGCATGATTTCCTTGAACTTGGCGAACCACTGGCTCTCGTTTTCGACCTGCACCTTGGACGAGATCCGGATCAGGTGTTTGAAGTCTTCTTCCTTGGTCGGATAGGACGGATCGCCTGCGAGATCAGCCGGCGGTGTCAGGCCGGGGACGACGCCTGGGAGGCCGAGACCGTCCAGCCAGATTTGCTGGGCTTCCTTGGTCAGGGCGTGGTTGATGTACTGCTTGGCCCAGTAAAGCTCGTTTTCCGGCAAGCCCTTCGGGATCCAAAGGCCGTCGGTGTCGAACTTGGCCCCTTCCTCCGGCACGACCCAGGCGATCTCGATGCCATTCTTCTTGGCTTCGCGCGCATTGGTCGAAATGGTGCATGCGGCGTCGATCTCGCCCTTCTGGAACCAGGTAGTAAAGTCAGGGTCTTCGCCGAGCAGCGGCTGCTGTTCCTTGATCTTGGAAATAAAGTCCCAGGCCGGCTGCATGTTGCCGGGAATATCCTCCAGCTTGCCGCCACCGGCGACCTGGGCCGGAAAATGGAAGCCAATGCCGTCGTTGTATAGAGCGATGCGGCCCTTAAGTTTGGGGTCGAGCAGATCCTTCCAGGACTTCGGCGCACCATCAGGGAAGGCCGACGGGCGATAGGCGAGCACGTAGACATAACCGTAGGTGTTGACGATCGGATAGCCGTCGAGCCCCACGGGCTTGGCAAGGTCGGTGGTGTTCTTGATGTTCGACAGATCCGACAGGTCCTCAGTCACGCCGCGCAGCGCCGACTTGGTGGCGTTGGTCGTCGTATCCCAGTTGATGTGGATCGGCGGGACACGCTTCTGTGCGACGGCAGCCCACACCTTGGGCTGGATCTCGTTGTCCTCGGTCAGGTCGTGGCGAACGGCAATGCCAGTCATCTTGGTGAAGCTGTCGGACACGCCGGCCTTCAGAGCATCGACCCAGCTGCCGCCCCAGGCGCGAACGATGATTTCGGCCGGCTTTTCCGGCTCTTGGGCAAAGGCGCGGCTCGCGCCAAGCGTCGAGAGGCCGGCCGAGGCGCCGGCTGCGGCCATGGACGCAAGCAGTGTTCGGCGGCGAATTTGCGCGGACAGGAACTTTTCATGCGACATTATACATTCTCCTCTGGCTGGACCTTCTCGGGGTCATTTTTGAAAAACATTCATATCCCTTGCGTTCCAGCCGAGACGAACGTCTTCGCCCGGACCGAACTGCAAGTGGGATTCTGGGTCGTGGTCGAAGACACGCATCAGAACGCCGGCCAGCCCCGGAACCCGAATTTCGTAGACCAGGCGCTCGCCTTCAAAGATGCAGTCGACCACCTTGCCGTCAACCACTGCTTCGAGATCGCCGAGGCTTCCGTCCTTCGGGGCGATGCGGATCTGCTCGGCGCGGACCGCAGCGGCACAGGGCGCACCGGCGGCAAGCGCAGCATCGGTGACGACACCGGAAAAGCGCAGGCCATTCGCCTCAAACACGACGCCCGCAGAGGTCAAATCGACGACCTCGCCCTCGATGAAATTGGTAACACCAATGAAGTTGGCGACGAAGGCATTGGACGGAGCGCGATAAGCGTCGACTGGACGAGCCTTCTGCTGAATTTCGCCACCGCTCATGACGATGATCTCGTCGGAGACCACCAGCGCCTCGCGCTGGTCATGGGTGACGTTGATCGTCGTCACCCCGAGTTCCTTCTGGATGCGGCGGAATTCGAGCTGCATTTCCTCACGAAGCTTCCGATCGAGCGCGGCGAGCGGTTCGTCAAGCAGGAGCAGGTCCGGTTCGAACACCAGGGCGCGAGCGATGGCGACACGCTGCTGCTGGCCGCCGGACAACTCATTGATGCGCCGGCCGCCATAGCCGCCGAGCCGCACGAGATCGAGATAGCGCTCGACTTTCTCCGGGATCGTGCGGGCATCATGGCGGCGCATCTTAAGCGGAAAGGCGACGTTTTCAGCCGCCGTCATGTGCGGGAAGAGCGCGAGCTTTTGAAACACCATGCCGATCGCGCGCCTGTGCGGCGGCACGGCACTGACCGGCTGGCCGTTGATGAAGATTTCGCCGCTGGTCGGGCGATCGAAGCCGGCAATCATACGCAGGAGGGTCGTCTTGCCGGAACCTGACGGGCCGAGAATGGTCAGGAACTTGCCCTTCGGCAGGTCGAAGAAGGCATTCTTGACGGCATGGACATTGCCGAAAACCATGCTGACATCTTTGACGGAAACAGCAATCTGACCAGTCATTCCGGCCGGACGGAGGCCGGCAGCAACAACGCCCATGAGATTCCCCTGTGTTGCCCGGCTTGACGAACGGTGCCGTCCCGAAGCTTCATTCTGCCGTCGCGACGGCAGCCAACCGATCGAGTTTCACGTTAACTTGTCTATACATATTTGTACAAGTACCGTCAATCAAACTTGCGTATTTTTTGCGCCGCAATGTCGTCTGGCTAAGTTTTGTGCAGTTGCGAAAAGTCTCGCGCATCTCGATCGAGATTTTGTCGCACGCGAGCAGAAAGGCAAGCGCCTGAGGGGGCGGCGGTGTTTGCCGCCATTCTACTAACCACTCGGGCGAAGCTGGCGCCGATCTCAGATTGAAGCGAGAAAGCCGCCGTCGACTGGAATGCACTGCCCGGTGACGTATGCCGCAGCATCGCTGCAGAGAAAGACCGCGACCCCGCCGATGTCGCTTTCCTTGCCGAAACGGCGCTGCGGGATCTTGTCCAGCATACGCAACTGCCAGTCCTCGTTCTCGTAGAAGACCTCGGTCATGGCCGTGCGAAAATAGCCGGGCGCAATGGCGTTGACCCGGATGTTGTGCACTGCCCATTCGGTGGCCAGCGCCCGCGTCACGCCGAGAAGTCCGGACTTCGAGGCGCCGTAAGGCACAGCGGTCGGAACGCCGACATAGGAGGTCAGCGAGCAGAGATTGACGATAGCGCCGCCGCCTGCTTCGGCCATGATCCGGCCGGCCGCCTGAGAGCAGAAGAAAGCCCCCTTCAGATTGGTCGACAGGATCGATTCCCAGAGCGCCTCATCCACATCGAAGGAGGGCCGGACATTTTCGAATCCCGCATTGTTGACCAGGATGTCGAGGCCGCCCAGCGCCTCGGACGCCGCTCTCGTGACGTGTCCGCAGGACTCGACGTCGCGTACGTCCTGGGCGATCGTCACCGAGCGCCTGCCGGCGCCCTCGACCAGCGCCCGGGTTTCGGCTAGTCCCTCGACCGCCCGCGCTGTGACCGCCACATCCGCACCGGCCTCAGCCAGGGCAACCGCGATCGCCTGCCCTATGCCTCGGCTTGCGCCGGTGACGAGAGCGCGGCGGCCGGAAAGATCAAAACTCGCACGGGTCATAGCGGCTCCCTTCTTGTTCTCTGATGGAATGAAGCATACTTGTGTTGACATGTCTATACATATACGCACATCCTGAATGTCGCGTAGCAAGCGCGCCCATGGAGACTGCAAATGGCAAATGCTTCAAGCCCTATCCGGGAGGAAATCCGCTCGATCGCTCCTTACAATGCCGGATTGACGCTGGAGGAGGTGCGGGCGAAATACCATATCGACGACATCGCCAAGCTTGGCTCCAACGAGAACCCTCTCGGCCCTTCGCCGATGGTGCGCACGCTCTTTCCCGATATCGGCGAGCTTGCCCGGCTCTATCCCGATCCGCAGGGCCGCGCCCTGTGCGCTCGACTGGCGGCCAACTTTGACGTGGAGGCCAACCAAGTCATTCTAGGCAACGGCTCGGAAGACCTGATCGCCGTCATCTGCCGGTCGGTAGTGCGCCCGGCCGATACCATGGCGACGCTCTATCCATCCTTCCCTCTGCACGAGGACTACGTGACCCTGATGGGCGGAAAGGTCGAGCGCGTCACCGTCACAGCGGATCTCACCATCGACATGAATGCGCTTCTTGCCGCGATCGCCCGCAAGCCGCGCATGCTGATGTTCTCCAATCCTATGAACCCGGTCGGCTCATGGCTGACACCCAGTGAACTAGCGAAGGCTATCGCTGCGCTCGATCCGGAAACTCTCATCGTTGTAGACGAGGCTTATGCCGAATATGCGGCAGGCGATGACTATCCCAGCGCAGCCGACATGCTGAAGGATAGCGGTTGCAACTGGGTCGTGCTGCGCACCTTTTCCAAGGCCTACGGCCTGGCCGGCCTGCGCATTGGCTACGGCATCGTCAGCGATGGCGGCCTTTGCGATTTCTTCAACCGCGCCCGCACCCCGTTCAACACCAATGCCATAGCCCAGGTTTCGGCAATTTCCGCGCTGGACGATGCGGGCCACCTGAAACGGTCCATCGAGGCCGCCAGTCTCGAACGTCAACGGATGGCTGCAAGCCTTGCCGCCATGGGCTACCGGATGGCGCCTTCGAAATGCAATTTCCTGTTCGTCGACACAGGGAAAAACTCCACCCAACTGGCCGTGGCCCTGCTCGAACGCGGTGTCATCGTCAAGCCGTGGAAGCAGACAGGCTTCGAGACCTTCATTCGTGTCAGCGTCGGTTCGATCCGGGAAAACGACCATTTCCTCCGCGCGCTGAAGGACGCGGGGGCACAAGGCTCTTCACCGGCTCTGTTCCGACGTTGAAGCTGCGGGCAGCGTGCCCGAGCGCAAGTAAATTTCCCTGACTCGATTGTGGAGGCTCCTCCGCAGCAGAAAAAGCCTCGTCCAAGCGGCGCATGCGCTTGCTATCTGGTCTCGACCGCCGACTGGGGGCCGCCCCAGCTAGCATAGTTGTCGCCGGTTTCGCGAAGATGCGTGTAACGCTTGAGGCGGACCCATTGCCTCCGGCCGCCTATCAAAAGTCTCTGTCTCATGATAAGTGAGGCCATCCCGCATAACGCGCACGCGTGCCCCGTAGCCGACGCTACCATCTTTTCGCTTGCGCGCGGTGATAGTTCCCATGACCGCATCCTCATTTGGTACATGGCGATTCCAGTTGGTGCATTGTGCCAAGTCCGGCGTCGAAATCGGCGGATTTGGCATAAAACAAGCGTGAACAAGACGGAGAAAAAACTGTTGCAAGCGCCTGAAAAAAAAGAAAAAGGCAACTACTTCAAAGCTCCCGTCTTCGCCGTCGCGCCGATGATCGACTGGACCGACCGCCATTGCCGGTATTTCCACCGGCAGATCAGCCGGAACGCATTGCTCTATACTGAAATGGTCGTGGCGGACGCGATCATTCACGGGCCGCGCGAGAGGCTGCTGTCGTTTGATGGCGACGAGCATCCGGTGGCGCTGCAGCTCGGCGGATCGGATCCGGTGAAACTTGCCGAGGCGCTTCGGATCGCAGGGCCCTACGGCTACGACGAGGTCAATCTCAATGTCGGCTGTCCTTCGGACCGGGTGCAGTCGGGAACCTTCGGGGCCTGCCTGATGCTGACGCCTAAGGTGGTGGCGAATTGCGTTATGGCCATGAAGGCAGTCTCCAATGTACCGGTCACGGTAAAGTGCCGGATCGGCGTGGACGAGCAGGAGCCGGAAGAGGCACTGCCGGAACTGTTGGCGCGGGTGCTGGACGCAGGTGCCGATGCGGTGTGGATCCACGCACGAAAGGCTTGGCTCAAAGGGCTGAGTCCGAAGGAGAACCGCGAGATCCCGCCGCTCGACTACGACATCGTCTATCGCATGAAGGAGCGGTGGCCGGAGGTCTTTATCGGTATCAACGGCGGCATCCTGACGTTGGACGAAGCAGCGGCGCATCTGAAGCATGTCGACGGCGTGATGCTGGGTCGGGCGGCCTATCAGAATGCGGGGATCCTTGCCGATCTCGATCACCGCTTCTTCGGCGCACCGGCGGCAGAGCCGGATTGGGACGGGCTGCGCGACCGCATGATGGCCTATGCCGCGCGGCATCTCGAAAGCGGCGGGCGCCTGCAACATGTGGCGCGGCACATGGTCGGGCTGTTCACCGGGCTGCCGGGCGCCAGGCGCTACCGACAGATTCTGTCGAGCGATGCGGCAAAGGCAGGCGCCGGGCCGGAGGTGATCGCAGCGGCCTTTGCGGCGGTGGATTTTCCCGGTGCCAAGGAGGCGCTGAGCGCCTGACGCCAAAAGCAAAAAACGGCGCCCATGAGACGCCGTTCTCATTCCTGCCGTGGCAGAAATTAAAATCAGTTGGCCGAGATGTTGACGGCCTTCGGGCCCTTGCCCATGCGATCCGGCTCGGTGTCGAAGGTGACCTGTTGGCCTTCACGGAGCGACTGGATGCCGGATGCCTGGAGAGCGGAGATGTGAACGAATACGTCCTTTGCACCGCCGTCCGGAGTGATGAAACCAAAACCCTTGTCCTGGTTGAAGAATTTTACGACGCCTTTGGTGGCCATGTGGGATAGTCCTTTTCCCTTAGTCTGTCTGGTATCCGCGCCCCCGAAAGGAAGCGGACGGCTTTAGCTTTCGTCCCGTTAGACCGGAACGAAGGGTCAGTCGGAGAAGTCACGTACGGGGAAAGAACGTCTACGCAGGCGGGGGTTACCCGCGCCGCCTTCCGTAACGGAAGGCTTTACCACATCTGTCCAGTCACCGGCATGCTAATGCCCGAGTGCTGCAATTGGTGACAGCATTTCGGGAAAAAAGCAAGCGGCAATATTGTGGCATGCGCTGACGCAAGCCGGGAAACGCCAAAGATTCAAACACTTGACGAAATGTTACCTTTCACAAGGCGATCTGTGTCATTTGCGGATTCCGTCTCGGAACAGAACCGCCCCCCTTGCTCCGCGGCGATCTCGACTGCAGCCTTGACGCCCTGACGGTTCCTTTTCCGTCGCACTTCCGCGCGCCATCATTCGACTGTGTTTTAACAGGAATTCACCACGTCGACGCCGGTCGGCGCCGTGAACCAACCTTCTTGCAATGTTGAATGAGCCTTTCGAACCATGGACATGGCGCGCGCGACAAGCATAGAGATGGGGAATGGCCGCCGAAATTGGCTAATCGAATGGTTCGCGGCCCGGCGAATTCACGTGCCGCTCCACAATTTCGTCCCGACTGGACCCGATTATGGCCGGTGCAGGTGCTTCGGGCTTGATGCCGGAGGGCCGAGGGGGTAGGTCACGGGGGTGGGGACAGATGAATGCTAGATGGACAGGTGGGCGGTTTGATCGATCCCTATATTTTGCTCGGACTTGACCGCGACGCCGGCGAGCAGGCGATCCGCAGCGCCTGGCGCAAGGCCGCCAAGACAGCCCATCCCGACTCGGGCGGAGATGCGGAGCATTTCGGCCGGCTGCAGACCGCCTACGAACTCTTGAAGGATCCGGTGCGCCGCCGGGTCTACGACGACACCGGCTACGACCCGCAGCTTGCCGACCCCAAGGACCTCGAAGGCGTGCTGATGCTGGAAAAGCTTGTCAACGACGTCATCCTCGACGATCGCGAGCCCGGCAGCTTCGACCCTGTGGCGGCCATGCGCAGAAAGCTCTCCGACGACATCGTCAAGAACCGCTTCCACATCCTGGAGCTGGAGCGCCACCGCAACCGCGTGCGCCAGCACATCGACCGCCTCGGCCGTCGCCCGGAAACTGACGTGCTCGGCTCCATGCTGCGCGCCCGCAGCCAGTCGATCACTGACGCCATCCGCAAGGCGGAGGGCCAGATCGAGGCGATCGAGCATGCATATCAGATGCTCGAAGGGTACTCGTATGAGGTGGAAATGGTGGCGATAGCGACCGTGACGGAGCGGCGGGGCGAGGCTGCGGAGTAGGGCGCTTCACGGCTCGCGGTCGTCCTCGGGCGGTCGCGCAAATCATGCAAGCGCCGAATTCCGGATATCGGTTCCCGTCGAGGTGCATCGGCACCGCGGGCACAAGAATTCGATCGTATGGGCGCTGTGCGGGCCATTGGTCCGAAACTGCTTTCGCATGTTGCGATCGACAGTGTGATTTTGAGCAGGTGCTGCAGATCGATGTGCGGTGATGTGCGGTTTGACGCTGAACGTGGCTGGTTCGCGGATGGAGTCCGGGAGGGAAAAGTTCAGTGCCCCGGGCGCCCGGTCTTGCCTTTCGTGCTGCCCTTACGCTTCTGATCCGCGGGCTCCTCGTAGGAGCCGGCCCCCGTCTTGCCCCGGACGAGGGGGCGGGGGTCGTCGCTGGATCCTCGGGTCAAGCCCGAGGATGGCGGAGAGCTTGGCGCGTCGGCGCGTTCCCGCTGGCCTTCTTGCGGCGGTGTGATGAGCTTCGTGCTTTTTGCGGCATCAGGCTTTACCGGCAGCTTGCCGGTGACCGGTTTTTCGGTGCGGCCGACGGTCATTTCGTCGAGGGTGTTTTTGCGGAAAAGGGGCTTTCTCGTGGGCTCGGCGACGTCGCGGCCCATTTCATCCAGATCGGGCTTGCGGAAGAGCGGTTTTGCGGCGTCGATTCCGGGTCCCATGTCGTCGAGGCTGGGTTTGCCGTTCGAGGCGGTCCTTTGAACGTCCTCACCACGAGGTCTCCTGCTGGCCCCGGTTGCTTGCGGGAAGGAATTTGTTGAGTTTGCGGCACCCCCATGCTGAGGCGCGGAGGTCGAGGACCGAAGGCTCGTAGCATCCTTACGTCCGCTTTCCATCGCCCGCGACTCCTCGCGGGCCATCGGGTCGTCCATGACCGCCAGCTCGGCAGCCTTGAGGCGCTTGATTTCGTCGCGGAGGCGGGCGGCTTTTTCGAAGTCGAGGTCGGCGGCAGCGTCGCGCATCTGTTTTTCCAGCGCGTTGAGATGGGCAGCCAAGTTGTTGCCGACGAGGTTGCCGCCGTCGGCAAAACCCTTGCCGGAGACGCCGGAGATGTCGGCGCGGACGTGGTCGCGTTCGTAGACCGAATCAAGGATATCGGAGATGCGGGCCTTCACCGATTCCGGGGTGATGCCGTGTTCCTCGTTGTAGGCCACCTGCTTTTCGCGGCGACGGCTGGTTTCTTCCATGGCCCGTTTCATCGAGCCGGTGATGGTGTCGGCATAGAGGATGACCTTGCCGTCGACGTTGCGCGCAGCGCGACCGATCGTCTGGATAAGCGAGGTTTCGGAGCGCAGGAAACCCTCCTTGTCGGCATCGAGGATGGCGACGAAGCCGCATTCGGGGATATCGAGGCCCTCACGCAAAAGGTTGATGCCGACCAGCACGTCGAAGGCGCCAAGGCGCAGGTCGCGGATGATCTCGATGCGCTCTAGCGTGTCGATGTCGGAATGCATGTAGCGGACGCGCACGCCCTGCTCATGCAGGTATTCGGTGAGGTCCTCGGCCATGCGCTTGGTGAGCACGGTGACGAGGGTGCGGTAACCTTTGGCGGCAGTCTCGCGGATCTCGCCGAGCACGTCGTCGACCTGGGAGCGGGCGGAGCGGACTTCCACCGGCGGGTCGATGAGGCCGGTCGGACGGATGACCTGTTCGGCGAAGACGCCGCCTGCCTGCTCCATCTCCCAGCCGCCAGGCGTGGCTGACACAGCGACCGTGTCCGGGCGCATCGCATCCCATTCCTCGAAACGCAAAGGGCGGTTGTCCATGCAGGAGGGCAGGCGGAAACCATATTCGGCGAGCGTCGCCTTGCGGCGGAAGTCACCGCGGTACATGCCGCCGATCTGCGGCACGGTGACGTGGCTCTCATCGATGAAGAGCAGGGCGTTGTCGGGAATGTATTCGAAGAGGGTGGGCGGCGGTTCGCCGGGGGCGCGGCCGGTCAGATAACGCGAATAGTTCTCGATGCCGGCGCATGAGCCGGTGGCCTCCAGCATCTCGATGTCGTAACGGGTACGCTGCTCCAGGCGCTGGGCCTCCAGCAGGCGGCCGGCCCTTTCCAACTCGGCGAGGCGAAGCCTCAGCTCCTCTTTGATCGCCTTGATGGCGCCGTTGAGGGTAGGACGTGGTGTGACATAGTGCGAATTGGCGTAGATCTTGACCGATTTCAGCTCGCCGGTCTTCTGTCCGGTCAGCGGGTCGAACTCGGTGATGGCGTCGATCTCGTCGCCGAACATGCTTATGCGCCAGGCGGCATCTTCCAGGTGCGCGGGGAAGAGCTCGATGGTGTCGCCGCGGACGCGGAACGAGCCGCGCTGGAAATCCATGTCGCGGCGCTTGTATTGCTGGGCGACGAGATCGGCGAGCAGCTGGCGCTGGTCGAGGCGGTCGCCGACCGACATCTGGAAGGTCATGGCGGTATAGGTCTCGACCGAGCCGATACCGTAGATGCAGGACACGGAGGCGACGATGATGCAGTCGTCGCGCTCCAGCAGCGAGCGCGTCGCCGAGTGGCGCATGCGGTCGATCTGCTCGTTGATCGAGGATTCCTTTTCGATATAGGTGTCGGAGCGCGGGACGTAGGCCTCCGGCTGGTAGTAGTCGTAGTAGGAGACGAAATATTCGACGGCGTTGTCCGGAAAGAAGTTCTTGAACTCGGAATAGAGCTGGGCGGCGAGCGTCTTGTTCGGCGCCAGTATCACGGCAGGGCGCTGTGTCGCCTCGATCACCTTGGCCATGGTGAAGGTCTTGCCCGAGCCGGTGACTCCGAGCAAGACCTGCGAGCGGTCGCCGTTTTCCAGGCCCTCGACGAGGTCCTTGATGGCGGTCGGCTGGTCGCCGGCGGGCTCGTAGTCCGAAGCCATGCGAATGGCGATTCCGCCTTCGGATTTATCCGGCCGGGCCGGGCGGTGCGGCGTCCAGATCTTGCCGTTCTTGTGAAGCGGATTGCCGGATTCGATTAGCGCCGAAAGCGCCTCGACCGTGGCTGTAACGGCAGTGCCGGCCGAAAGCGAGGAGGCCTCCTCCAGCGTCGTATCCATGCCGGAGACCGGATTGAGGCCGGCGGCGGCGCGGGTCTTCGGATCGGTCGAGCCGCCCATCGAGGTGCCGCGCGCGGATTTCGAGGCTGCGATTTCCACCTTCTTGCGGTGCTTGCCGGCCTTGGAGGCTATCTCGCGCTGCGTCTCGACGCTCGAGGCCTCGGCATCGGCCTCGAGCTGCCTTACCCAGTCGGCGACGGAGCCGTCCAATGGAGCGCCTTCGAAGGACGTCTGCGGGGCTTCCTCGAAGCCGTTCGGGGTGGGGGATTTCTTCGTCGATTTGGCCATGGGCGGAATATGGAGAGAGTCAGCGCTAAAGGGAAGAGGCAAAGAGTACAAAAGGGAAACGAATGAATCGTTCGGATTTCGTGAATAGTATCGATCAATGTCTTTCATCCTGGTTTTTTCGCGCCGTTGTCGGCGCCGACGGCTGCCCCACGTCCTTGACATGCAACGGGGCAGCGACGGGCCATTACAACGGGCCAAGGGAACCACGAAGGAGAGCAGACATGAGAAAGATCATCATTGGTGCATTTGTCAGTCTCGACGGCGTCATGCAGGCCCCGGGCGGCCCGGACGAAGACCCAGTCGGTGGCTTCAAGTACGGCGGCTGGGTTGCCCCTTATTTCGATGAGGCGATGGGGGATGCCGTGGGCGAGATGTTTGCCGGGGCGTTCGACCTCCTTCTCGGCCGCAAGACCTACGACATTTTCGCCGCGCATTGGCCCTATGTCGCTGCCGACGACCCGATCGGCCCGCTTTTCGACCGCGTCACCAAATATGTCGCCACCCGCAATCGCAACTTCAAGCTCAGCTGGCAGAACAGCCAGGTGCTCGGGGCGGACGTGGTCGGCGCACTCAGGACGCTGAAAAGCGAAAAGGGGCCGGATCTGCTTACTCAGGGCTCGACCGACTTTCTCCAGACCCTGTTCAGCAACGACCTGGTCGATGAAATCAATGTCTTCGTCTTCCCGGTCGTGCTCGGGAAGGGCAAGAAACTGTTCGGCGACGGCGCTTATCCAGGCAAGCTGAAACTTCTCGGCTCGAAGGTTTCCGGAACCGGTGTCACGATCAACAAATATGTCCGGGACGGCGACGTCGTCACCGGCTCATTCGCATTCGAAAACCCGTCCGCGGCAGAGCTTGAGCGGCGCCGGAACCTGAGCTGAGGCGAGCAGGCGCTCCGGCCAGACCGGTGCTTTGTGGCGGTCAAACTGTCGCAGCCGCGGAACATGGGCAGGAGTGCTGCCGTTGTCCGGCGTTGCCGTCCGGCAACCCCGTTTCGGGCCAACCTCTCTTCGACGGCATCCGGACATTGCCCGCCTCGCCGCCGCTTTCGGACGGAGGAAGCATGATGTCCGCATTCGAAAGCCTGCGCGCGCTCAGCCACCAGCAGCGCAACACCGTCATTGCCAGCTATCTCGCCTGGACGCTCGATGCCTTCGATTTCTTCATTCTCGTTTTCGTTCTCAAGCATATTGCCGATGAGTTCCACACCGACGTCCCGGCTGTTTCGGTGGCGATCTTCCTGACGCTTGCGATGCGGGCGGTGGGAGCGCTTGTTTTCGGGCTTGCGGCCGACAGGTTCGGGCGCCGCGTGGCGCTTATGGCCGACGTGCTGCTGTATTCGCTGTTCGAATTCCTGACCGGATTCTCGACGGGCCTGGCCATGTTCCTCGTGCTGCGCGCGTTCTACGGCATCGCCATGGGCGGGGAATGGGGCGTCGGCGCCTCGCTGGTCATGGAGAGCGTGCCGGAAGAAAGCCGCGGCATCGTCTCCGGCATCCTGCAGGCCGGCTATCCCTCCGGCTATCTCGTCGCCTCGATCGTCTTCTTCCTGCTCTTTCCGGTGATCGGCTGGCGCGGCATGTTCTTCGTCGGCGCCCTGCCGGCGCTCCTGGTGCTCTATATCCGCCGCAATGTCGCCGAAAGCCCGGTGTTCCTGAAGCGGCAAGCGGAGGGGCGGCGGCCGTTCCTCACCATCCTTAGGCAAAACATTCCGCTGTTCGTCTGGTCGGTGCTGCTGATGACGGCATTCAACCTTTTGAGCCACGGCACGCAGGACATCTATCCGACCTTCTTGGAAACGCAGCGCAACTACGACAGCTACACGACCGGCGCGATCGCCATCGTCTACAATATCGGCGCGATCTGCGGTGGGCTGTACTTCGGCCAGCTATCCCAGCGGATCGGACGGAAGCGGGCGATCGTCATCGCCGCGCTGCTCGCCGTGCCCGTCGCGCCGATCTGGGTCCATGCGCCGGGGCCGGTGTTGCTCGCCGTCGGTGCCTTCGTGATGCAGTTCTTCGTGCAGGGCGCCTGGGGCATCGTGCCGGCGCATCTCAACGAGCTGTCGCCCGACGAGGTGCGCGGCACCTTCCCGGGCTTTGCCTACCAGCTCGGCAACCTCTTTGCCTCCGGCAACGCCACGATGCAGGCGGGGCTCGCGGTGCGCTGGAACGGCGACTATGCGACGGCGCTGCTCATCGTCGCCAGTGCGGTGGCGGTAGCCGTCGCGCTTCTTTCCGGCTTCGGCTACGAGAAGAAGGACGTCCGTTTCGGCACGCAGGAGGCCGAAACGCCGCAGGGCGTTTTGCGCAGCTGAACGGCGAGGGACCTTGCGCGATCTCAGACGGCTTCCTCATCGTCCTGCCATAGGCCTTTCTTAACCACGCGACGCTAATGTTTGTCGCGCGGAGGTCAGGTATTGCGTCCCGCCGCACGGCTTTTACCGACAATTTCGCCTTTCTGCTGCCCGTCATCATGCTCACTTTCGGCTGCACCTTCCTGGTCGTCGCCGGTTCGGACCCGCGCGAATACAGGCATTGGGGTGATCGGGCTAAATCGTTCCTGCTTCTTCGTTTTTTGCCCATGACCCCCGTCGAGGCTCCGGCGCCGTGGCATCGCTTATCGCCGATGCGCTATTTCCGTCTTTCTATGGCAGCGCGCTCCTGTGCCACTTTAGCCGATCTTCTTGCCGCGCTGCGCCTCGCCTTCTCCGCGAGCATCTATGCTCGGACCTCTACGCGGTCATCGTTGCGCAGAGCCTTTTGGGCCGAACTGCTGCTGCATGACCTTGCCTGGGCGTCGCTGCTGGGTTTCGCGCTGGTCAATATGGCGCGCCGGGCGAAGCACTAAGCCGACACGATGCTGCTTGCGGTTTCGGGGCTCGTGGTGACGGCGATCATCGCCCGCATTGCGATCCTGGCTTAGGCCTTGCCTCTTACATGAAGGCGCGGATCGTTTCCTTCGTGCCGTTCCAACGCTTGCAGCGGAGAAAATTCCGCCAGCCGCAGCAACGGTCGACAATCTGGGCGTTGCCTTCCCCTTCGAGCAGACCATATCAATGGCTCACGGGCGATTTGAACCGGTTCTATCGCAACCTTTTGGCGCATTATGGTGTCTTGCGATGGGACGGGTGTATGCGCCTCAAACCGCAGTATTGGATATCGGACGAACTTGCTCGCAGGTATCAAACCTGAACCGCGCGCACTTGATTTCCGGAGAGTGGATCCGCGTCGACTGAGAGGCGCCTGGACCGAGAGAGCCGTGTGCGATGACGTTCGAGTGGAAAATGATGGACGCAGGAGGAGGGACATTTCATGCTTTACGCCATCCTGGCATATCACGACGAGAAAGTGGTCGAATCCTGGACCAAAGAGGAGGACGAGTCTCTGATGAGCGAGCTGCTCCAGGTCAACGATCGCCTGGTCGAGGAAAAGCATTTGGGACCGGCCGCGCGACTTGGCCCGACGGGGCGCGCGGTGACCTTGCGGGGGACGGGAGCCGGCTTGGTCACGGACGGCCCCTTTGCTGAAACCAAGGAGCAATTGCTCGGCTTCTATGTCGTGGATTATCCAAGTCTTGAGGAAGCCGTGGCAGCAGCGCGCGACCTGCGACGCGCCAATCCCACCGCAGTCTATGAAATCCGGCCGATCTCGCTTTATCTTCCTGGCGCGCCACTGGCGTTTCGGGACGAAGGTTAGGCGCGCGATGTCGGCGGGTGGCCTTGGGCCACCATACCAACATTTCGGTGGGGAAGGGCTGCGGCACGTCGCCATAACCCCTTGAGCCCCGGCTAATTGGATATACAAGCTGCCGGCAGTTCTCTCCCATCGGATTCGCCCATGTATTTTTCGCTCAGCCCCGCCGCCATCTGGCCGGTCGTCATGCTTTTCGCCTCCAATATCTTCATGACTTTTGCCTGGTACGGGCACCTGAAACACAAGGGCAGTGCGATCGCCCTTGCCATCGTCGTGAGTTGGGCGATTGCCTTTTTCGAATACTGCCTCGCCGTGCCAGCAAATCGTATCGGCTCGGCGGTCTATACGACGGCGCAGTTGAAGACGATGCAGGAGGTGATCACTCTGATGGTCTTCTCCGGATTTTCGGTTTTCTGGCTCGGCGAGAACCTGACCTGGAACCATGCCATCGGATTTGCCCTGATCGCCATCGGCGCCTCCTTCATCTTTCGCGCATGAACGCAACCTTTCCAATGGATTACAATTCGTCCATGTCTAAAAATCACCGAATTGCGGACGCATTTGGCTGGGAGGCTGTCACCATCCAGTGATGAGGAGGTGACCGCCCATGAGCCTCTCTTTCCAGACGATGGCGGCAATCCGGTTCGGCTATGGATTCCGACCGGGCGAGGCGCTGCCGCAGAACCGCGATCAGCTGCTTGGCCAGGTGAAGGACGCCAGCCGGCGAGCGCCGTCTTTTCCGGTCGGCGGCATCGATGGACGCCATCGGCAAATTGTCGATCTGCAGGAGCGGCTCCGAAAGATGCGCCAGAGCGGCAGTGATGATCTATTGCGCCGCAAAAGCCGCAAGGCAATCCAGAAGCAGGTGCAGCAGCGGTTCCAACGCGATGCAAGCGCGCGGCTGATGCAGGCCGTGCTTTCGCCGAACGGATTTTACGAGCGGCTTGCGACCTTCTGGACCAATCATTTCTCGACGAGCGCCGCCAAAAGCCTGCCGATGTGGATGATCGTTCCGCTTTACGAGGCGGAGGCGATCCGGCCCAATATCGGCGGCTCGTTCCGTGACCTGCTGCGGGCCGCGACGGAGCATCCGGCGATGCTCATCTATCTCGATCAGGTGCAATCGCAGGGGCCGGAATCGGCCCGCGGCATGAAGCAGAACAAGGGGCTCAACGAGAACCTCGGCCGCGAACTGCTGGAACTGCATACGCTGGGTGCAGGCAGCGGCTATACGCAAGCCGACGTGCGCGCTGCGGCAATGGTATTGACCGGACTGACGATCGATCGCGAGGAAATGGACGTGACTTTCCGTCCCGGCATCTCGGAGCCCGGCAGACACACGGTTCTCGGTGTCAGCTATGGCGGCGCGATAAGGTCGCGGAAGAACTATCTGGCGCTGCTCGACGATCTGGCTGTCCATCAGAAGACGGCTCAGCATATCAGTCACAAGCTTGCCGCTCACTTCGTCTCCGACCAGCCACCTGAGGAGATGGTGACGGCGATGGCGGATGTTTGGAAAAGGACGGATGGCGACCTGACGGCCGTTTATGGCGCTATGTTCGATCATCCCGCAGCCTGGCGCGACGAGGGCGCGAAGGCGCGCCAGCCTTTCGACTATATAGTGACGGGCCTGAGGGCGCTGAACGCTGGCAGCGGCAACGGTATTTCGGGCGACTTCATGAAGGCGGCTCAGGAAGAAGACGACGATGTGATGGCGCGCCCGAAGGACATGGCGGGACAAGACGATGCCCTGGGCGGCGATGCGGGCGCGATTGCGCCCGATCCTGCCAACGAAGCCAGGTCCAAGCGGCGCAAGTCCTTCCAGACGGCACGCGCCCTGGGGCAGGATGCGCTTCGCCGCATGGGCCAGCCGACCTGGCTTCCGCCAAGCCCCGCAGGCTTCGAGGAAAACTTCTCCGCCTGGATAACGGCAAGCCAGCTTGCCGAGCGGCTTGCCTGGGCGCGGCGAGCTTCCGCCCAGTTCGGCAAGGACGAGGATCCGCGCGAATTTTTAAGATCGACGCTTGCCGATGCGGCGCGCGACGAGACGATCCGCGTGGTTTCGCAGGCGCCGACCAAGATCAGCGGCCTGACGCTGGTTCTTGCCTCCCCCGAATTCAACCGTCGATAGGAGCTGGACATGATCGAGACTACGCTTTCCCGCCGCGCCTTTCTCGCTTCGGCCTGTTGCCTTGCCGCCGCTCCGATCTTCACGCCGGTCACCTTCGCCGCCACACCCGGCGACAACCGCTTCGTGACCATCGTGCTGCGCGGGGCGATGGACGGCCTCGACCTGGTGCAGCCTTACGGCGAGGCAGGCTTTGCGGCGCTAAGGCCGAAGTTGGCGCTGACGCCGGATAGGGGGCTCCTCGACCTCGACGGGCATTTCGGGCTCAATCCGGCGGCGGCCGATCTGATGCCGCTCTGGAAGAGCAGGGAGCTTGCCTTCGTGCATGCGGTTTCGACGCCCTATCGCGACCAGCGCAGCCATTTCGACGGCCAGGACATGCTGGAGACGGGCGGCGAACATGCGGCCGAGCAGAAGACCGGCTGGCTGAACCGGGCGCTTTCGGTGATCCCGCGTTCGGATGTCCGCAAGGCGATCGACGTGAATACCTCGACGGAGCTGATCCTTTCAGGTCCGAACAATGTCGACGTCTGGGCCCCGGATTCCGATCTTGGAACGGCGAAGGACGAGATGCAGTTTCTGATGCGGCTTTATGCCGGCGATCCGGCCTTTGCCGAGGCGATGGAAGAGGCGACGCGCGCAAACAATGCGGCGATGATCACCGAGTCGGAGGGCAAGCGCGGCGGCAAGATCGCCGACGTTGCGATGCTCGCCGCCAATATGCTGAAGGGCGACTATCGCATCGCGAGCTTCTCGATTACCGGCTGGGATACGCATGTGGCGCAGAATGGACAGTTTAATCGGCCAGTGCAGGATCTGGCTCGGGCGATCAATACACTGAAGGCTGTGATCGGTCCGGAAGTCTGGTCGAAGACCGTGGTGCTGGCGATGACGGAATTCGGCCGCACCGTGCGTCAGAACGGCTCCGGCGGCACCGACCACGGCACCGGCGGCTGCGCGGTGCTGGCGGGCGGGGCGATCAATGGCGGACGTATTCTCGGTCAATGGCCCGGCATTGGCGACGGCCAACTGCTCGACGACCGGGACCTGATGCCGACGGCCGACGTGCGCGAGATTGCCGCCGCGATGCTCTACCGGCAGTTCGACGTGACGGCGCGCGATCTGACGGGAAAGATTTTCCCGGGACTAAGCTTCGACAACGGTTCGCAGTTCTTGAAAGTTTAATGAAGCTCGAGCGTCAGGTTGTCAGGAGCTCTTTGCTCCTGCTGGGTTTGATGCTCCAGGTCCTTCCGGGAACCCCGGCCAGGCGGACTTCAGTTTTTTTTCTGGGACAGCGCCGCGTCAGTCGAGGCAGTGCGCCCGCTTGCTGGAAAGCGCCGGTCCTCCAAAAGGCGCAGAAGCAAATTCCGCTTTCTCTTGCGCTGGACAAGATCGATATCACTGACAAGCTTTGCACCGCCCTCGCGCCGCTCCAATGTGATCTTGCGGCTATGGAAGGCCTCCAGCTCAGCCCGATGCGCTACGCTTATGATGGTTACCTTCGGCAACTCATGGATCAACATCTCCATCATCTTGTCCTGGCTCTTCTCATCGAGTGCTGAGGTTGCCTCATCCAGGACGATGATATCGGGAGTGTGTAGCAGGAGACGCGCAAACGCGAGTCGCTGCTTTTCGCCGCCCGACAAAGTCTGGTCCCATGGCGCGTCGTCCTCGATCTTGTCGTTCAGGTAATCGAGCCCCACCTTGTCGAGCGCTGCCTTGATCTTATCCGGCGTCCAGCTATCTGCGGCGCGAGGATAGGCGACTGCACGGCGAAGCGTGCCGGAAGGAATATAAGGCCGCTGCGGCAACATGAATAGTCGTCTGTCGGCGTGGAAGTTGACGCTTCCCTCACCCCACGGCCAAAGACCTGCGATGGCACGTACGAGCGTGCTCTTGCCTGAACCGGATTCTCCGGCTACGAGCACTCGCTCGCCTGGTTCGATAACGACCTGGGTTTCCTTGACAACGGCGGTGCCATCGTCAAGCGACACGGAAAGATCGTTTAGGCTGAGCATCGTATCGCCTTCCGTCTCACCTTGCCTGATGCGTCCCAGGGCATTGCTCTGTTCTGCGCGCTCGAGCCCGTCTAGCGACATCATCAGCGAAGCGATGCGGCGCGCACAGGCATTCCAATCGGCGAGTCGAGGATAGTTGTCGACCAGCCATCCGAACGCGCTTTGAACGATGGCAAAGGCAGAGGCAGCCTGCATCACCTGTCCGAGGGTCATGCTGCCTTCGAGAAACTTCGGAGCACAAAGCAAAACCGGCACGACTGGGGCAAACAGGCTCGAGCCCTGCGACACAAGCGCCGTGCGCATGTGTTGGCGAGCAAGAAGCGCCCATTGCCTGAGCACCTTGGCGAACGTCTTCTCGACGTCGTTGCGTTCCTCCTCTTCACCGCCGAGCAATGCAATACTCTCGCCGTTTTCCCGCACATGCGTCAGTGTATAGCGGAATTCGGCTTCCGCCTGATTTTTGACCTCAGAGACCTGGACGAAATGGCGGCCGATGACCGCCATCGAGCTCGACGTGATGGCGGCGTAGAGAACCGCGGTGATGACAAGGAAGCCAGGAACACTGAAAGTCGAACCCGCGATTGTCAGAGTGAGGGACCCGCCGATCGTCCAAAGCACCACGATGAAGGTCGAGGCCGACAGAAATGCGGAAATGACACCCGCGATGAAATCGACGGGGGATTCAGTGGCAATCCGCAAATCTTCGGCGATCCGCGCTTCGGGATTCTTGTGGTCGCCGCCGATGAGATTCAACTGATAATAGCGGCCGTTTGCGAGCCAGCGCGCGATGACTGCGGTCGTGAGCCAGCAACGCCAGCGGCGCTGAATCGTCATCCGAAGGGAGACCTGTGCAACGACAAGGGCTATGGTCCCGAGCACCAGTGGCAGGAATACGGCGCTCAGAAAATAGACTGTGCGGGCATCGTGTTGCTCTATGGCGTCAAAGATTGCGCGATTCCAGACATTGATTCCATACTGGAAGCCGACATTGATGCCGATCAGGGTCAACAGCGCGATTGAGCACGGCCAAGCGAGTCTGTCGCCGCTGCGGCCCCAGTAACCGCGCGCGCTGATCCAGAAACGCCTTAGCAAATACCTCTTGCGCGCCTGCTCGGCATCCTCAGGCGTCAAGTCTGTATCGGGTTCGATGACATTCGGGGGCGGCGCGACCTCGACAGTCGATGCCTTATCCTGGCGCGACGTCTCGGCACCATTCGGCTTGGTGCCGTCGACCGAGTTCGGATGAGATTTTGCGTCGGTCATAAGCACGACAACGGCTTAAAAATCAAAAGGTTTCATGATGCCAATGTCGAACATGGCATGGGGGCGTCGAGAAAATGAGGCAGGCGCCGCCCGAACTCACACGGCCACTGAAGGCGTGGTGTTCACCTCCGACCCGATTTTTCTGCCAGCGGCGAGTCCCGCCCAGCTAAAGGGTATTTAAAGCCACCATTGGCTTCTCAGAGGATATTCCGGATTGAATATCTGAGGACCTAGACGCGCCGCCAGTCTCCATCCTGAGCTGAGGCGGGAGATTAGTCGACGACAGTGATTGAGCAGGCAGCATTCAGCGCGGCGGCGACTGGCGTCCGATTCCGGGCGTCCGACGGCAATATCGTGAAACTCAGGGAGGAGATGACAAACTCCGACTTCTGAAGGTGATCTGCCGACGCAAGGCGTGGCAGATCACGATGTTCCGGTCCCCTCAGGCGGTCTTGGTCTTCATTTGGTCCAGAGCAGCCACAAGCGCCTCTGCTGCCTCGCTCGATGATGCCGGGTTCTGACCGGTAATGAGCTGGCCGTCGACGACTGTATGCACGCCCCAGTCTTTGACCCTGGAGAAGACCGCACCGAGGCTGATGAGCTCGTCCTCGACGAGGAACGGCACGACCTGCGTAAGACCTACGGCCTCTTCCTCGCTGTTGGTGAACCCGGTGACGTAGCGGCCTTGAACAAACGGGGTGCCGTTGGGATTGGTCACGCGATGCAGGACGCCCGGTGCATGGCAAACGAGAGCGATCGGCTTGCCGGCCGCGATGAAGGATTCGATCAGCTTGATCGAATTCGGATCTTCGGCCAGATCCCACAACGGGCCGTGACCTCCGGGGTAGAAGACCGTATCGAAGTCCTTGTGGTCGACGCTGCCCAGGCGCACGGTTTCTGCGAGCTGCGCCTTGGCAGCCTCGTCAGCGTTGAAGCGCCGCGTAAGTTCGGTCTGGAACATCGGCTCGTCGCTCTTCGGGTCGAGGGGCGGCTGGCCGCCGTTCGGAGAGGCGAGGGTGATTTCAGCACCGGCATTCTTGAACACGTAGTATGGCGCTGCCAGCTCCTCGAGCCAAAAGCCGGTCTTCTTGCCGGTGTCGCCGAGGGTGTCGTGGGAGGTGAGTACGACCAGGATTTTCATCGTCGGATCCTTTCGTGGCGGTGAGGCGTCGCGGTTGGTTGTTTGCAGCACGACCAGCCGCATCGGCCTGTCGATGAGCTCATAATGGCACCTGCCCACATATTGCAGAAATTTACTTCCTTTATTTTAGATATTTCGATGAGATTATATCTCGATGAGATACGATCTGAATCTGCTTCCGGTTTTCCTGGCCCTGATGGAGGAGCGGAGCGTGACACGGGCGGCCGCGCGACTGGGCATCACCCAGCCGGCGCTGTCGAATTCATTGAACCGCCTGCGCGACACCCTGCGGGATCCGCTGTTCATCCGGGAAAGGTACGGCATAAAGCCGACGCAACTGGCCGAGGAGATCGCTCCGACAATCGAAGCAGCGCTGGCACAACTCGACGATCTCATTTTGAATCAGCAGGAGTTTCAGCCAGCAAACGCCCAGCGACTGTTCACGCTTGCCCCCAACAGCTACGTGGAGCTTGTGTTGATGCCGGCGCTTGTCGCGAGGACGCGAGAGCTGGCGCCGGGCATCAAGCTGCGCATGACAGCATTTGGCAACGATCTCGCCGAGACGGGCGTCATTTCCGGTACCACGGCGATGGTGCTTGGCCGGATCGTCGATCCGCCGGACAACCTTGTCGTCCAGCATCTGATGGACGATGGGCTGGCCTGCGTGGTGAGCAAGGACCATCCCGACGTTGGGGACCATATTTCCCGAGAACAGTATGAAAGACTCAAGCACGTGAATGTGCTCCCACCTGGTAGGCTGCGCGCCGGCCTCTTTCAGGCATTGGGGCAGCATAACCTCAAACGAGAGGTTGCCGTTTCAGTCACGCACTTCCTTGCCGTGCCAGAGATGCTTGTTGTTACGGACTACTGCGCAACGCTGCCGAGCCTTATCTGTCGAAGCCTTGAGCGGGATCGGCGCCTGAAGGTATTACCGGCGCCCGTCGACCTTGGCACTTTTCCAGTGCAGATGGCTTGGCACGTTCGCTACCGCCACGACCCGGCCCATAGGTGGCTGCGTTCGATGATCGGCGAACTTGCAAAGGAAATGACTTCTCAAGCGACCTAAGAGGGCTGATGACCGGAGTGGGCCCGCGAGGCGACACTCTCAGCCATGGGTAACAGGACGGGCAAGCACGATGCCCGAGGCCTGGCTCTAATCCTGCAATCGGGTCGGTTCAGTCGGGTCCACGTGAAAAGCGTCGAAAGTGATTACTTCCGAGCGCTTGCACGCCAGCCGCAAGGGGTCATGCAGCGGAAATGCATCGATCTCGAAAACGAGATCCGATGGCTGCAAGCTCTCCTCAAATTCCTCGTGCCAGATTCCATGCTTGCTCCGACCCGTATTGGTCTTGCGGTTTATGACGCAGGTGTCATGGGCGGCTGCTTCCACGTGCCCTCGAGTGCCGCTTGCTTCGGCCAGTAGAGGCGCATTGCAATGAAGAACGGTCCCTTGGGCGCAGGCAGCCAATTCGGCTCCTTGTCCTTGCCGGGGGATTCGTTCTGGACATAAAACGTCAGTCCGCCATCGGGGTCCTTGACAAACTGCGGCAGCATTGGGGAATTGAGCAAGTAACGGTTGATCGGGTTGGCGACGAGCAGGCTCTCCGGCAGATTGTACATGGTCAGCGACCAAAACGCGCTGACCGGGGGCAATTGGTCAGCTGCGAAGTGGACGGTGTATTTGTTAGCTCCGTCAAGTTTCTTGCCATCGGAATCGACGGCATAGATCGGATACATCGCCTCCTGTTTTGAATTGCCGTAGATGCCGAGCACAGCAGCTGCCATGCGGTAGAGATAATTGTTCTTCAGATATTCGCGTGTGCCAAACATATCGCCGGAGGTCACTTCCCCCGCGTCGACGCGTTTACGCAAGGCCGCAAGATCAGCCCAGGCGTCGGCCATTCCCTGATCGAGGGCGGTTTTCGTTTCGGGTGAAAGTGTGCTGGCGTCAAAGGTCTTGCCTGGCCCGACCCCGATTTTGGCGAAACGCGCCATGAGCTCGGTTTCGGACGGATCGGTCGGACAGTACTGCAGGATGAAGTTCAGGATGTTAAAAAACTCGGGCGAGGTCTTCTCTTCTTCCGGCGTCAGCGGCTTGATGAAATCGATCGCAGGCGCGGTTTCCACCGCGGTCTGGCCGAGAAATTTGGACAGCGGCTCTGCCTTGTAGCCAGCCTGGATTTTCTTGACGTTGTCGAGATCATCCGCATTGAAGAGCTGCGTGCGGTAGGCTGCGATGATAAGCTCGGTTTCCGAGATGAAGACCTTCTTGATGCCTTGGGGCGTCTCGCCCTTCCAGCCGGGTCCGGCGATAAGGAAGCTGCCGCCGTCGTTGCCAGTCGCACGGCTGCCTATGTAGTCGAAATTGAAAGTGTACGCGTCGATCAACTGAATACTGAAATAGCGATCCTTCTCGATGGGTGGCACCGTCAGCACCATCGGTTCTGCGCGCAAGTCCATACCGATCATCGAGTAGGGTGTATCCGAGTTGGGTGTCTGAACCGCTGTGTCGGCTGGCGTATAGACACGCGGGATATTGACGAGCTGGTTCCAGGGGCCTTTGTATTCGGGATTCTTGGCGTCGACGAAGTAGGCGTGCTGAATGCGGTAGTTGTCGACCATCGGAAAGCCGTAGATATAGGCCTCCTTGGCGATGGCGCGCGCCTCCGTCTCAACGATGTCGGCGGCTTGAGCCGTCGCGGAGCCAAACCCAGCAAACCCCGCAGCCAAAACCAGACCCTTCGTGAAATCGCGTTTTGTTATGTTCACGGCATATCCCCCTCAACACCAGACGTGAGGGTGGATGGTGCGTCTGAATCGCGAAAGCGCAAGTATGTTACAGTAACAAACATGCCGAGTACGCGTACCGTCATAACGCCCGAGCGGGCGCTGGTGGCGACCATGGCGCATCAGCCGGACCTCGTGTGCGAGTTTTGCCGACTCGCGCCCCGCTGACGAATGGGGGCGCACAGGCTCCATGTGCCTCGGACAAGATCTAAGCCCTGCACGACTGAGCAACATAGCTGCGGCGTTTAAGCTGGCGGGCGAACGATGTCCGTGCTGGTTGCGGAAATGGCGTGCACCTGGAACACCAACTCGGCAAAGTCGAGTCCAAGCCTGGCAATCTCTCTTATCGGTGGCTCCTCCCATGTGCTTCCTGACAACACCACGACCATGGCACATCGCGATGCCGGCGGAGGAGCCGTCCACAGCATCAATCGTGGTCCCCATAAGTCTTGTCCTTTTGCGACCGAAGGACGCAGGAGACCCTGTTCCGCAGATTGGAAATGACTCGCGTTCTTCCCGGCTTGAGCGTTAACTGTTGTTCTGACGGAGGAGGAGGTAAGCCATGGCCATGTATCTCACGCGCTTCAGCTACACGCCCGAGACGTGGGCGCGCATGATTGAAAACCCCGAGGATCGCAGAGAGGCGGCACGTACTTACATTGAATCCGTGGGCGGAAAACTCCATGGGTTCTGGTATGCCTTTGGCGAGCATGATGGTTGGAATCTCTGGGAGGCGCCTGATAACGCATCGATGGCAGCCGTCGCACTTGCTATCGGCGCAGGAGGCGCGCTCAGCTCTATCGAGACCACTGTCCTCCTCAGCGTCGAGGATACGATTGAAGCCTTGGGAAAGGCCAAGTCGATTCAGTATCGTCCACCGGCAGCCTAGGCAACGGCTCAAATGCTTCCCATCCAGGTTGAAGATTGAGTGCTTCGACGATCTCGTTTCCGACGCAAGCGCTCTGTGAATTGCGCTGGAGACAACAAAGGTTTGCATCAGGTCGACAATGGCCGGAAAACGCCGGTAATTGCGGGCCGAAGTCACGGGATTCGGACCGAGGCCCCGTACGATCTGTGCTCGCCGACTGACAGGCCTCGGTTCTTCTCTAAAACAAGCCGCTACCCATGCGAATCTTTACGGTCCCGAGCTTTGTTGCCGTGACGGCATCGATTGCCACCGGCTCCAATATCTAAACCCGTTTCATCAGCAACATCCCGATGGTCGCAGTAACGTTGCGCCCACGCACCGATCATCATCAGGACCGGCAGGAAATCGCGACCCGCTTCCGTGAGAACATATTCATCGCGGGGCGGATGTTCGCAACAAAGGCGCTTTTCCATCAACCCATCTCTCGTCAAAGCCTTAAGCGCTTCGTTAGCATGGTTGGCACGATGCCGAGGCTCTTCCTGAACTGGCCAAAACGAGTGAGTCCTGCATGGGCATCCCTGAGGAGAAGAACGCTCCACGTATCGCCAACCGACTGAAGGGCGCGTGCGACAGGGCACTGGGAAAGCGAATTATTTTCCATTTAGTATCTTTTCGATAGTGACATGATATCGAAAAGATAGTAACACCGGTCCGGACAGCGATCCACTCCAATTGAAAGAGGACGACATGAGCAGTCAAAACAGCGGCGTCGCGTTAGTGACCGGTGCTTCCTCGGGCATTGGACTTGTAACCGCGCAAGCATTGGTTAAGGCCGGATATCGCGTGTTCGGCACCAGCCGCAAACCGGTGGTCGGTCCGCAAGGCATAACGATGCTCGTCTGCGACGTCACGGACGAAGCCTCGGTACAGGCAATGATTGCCGAGATCATCACGCAGACCGGACGCATCGACCTGGTCGTTAATAATGCCGGCGTAGGCCTCCTCGGTGGTGCGGAAGAGTCTTCCATTGCCCAGGCACAGCGACTGTTCGACGTCAACGTGTTTGGAGTTGCTCGCATCGTCAATGCAGTATTGCCAGTCATGCGTGCACAGAAAAGCGGTCGGATCATCAACATGAGTTCGATCCTTGGCCTGATCCCGTCTCCGTTCAATGCCTTCTATGCCTCGACTAAGCATGCCATCGAAGGCTACTCGGAATCACTCGATCATGAGGTGCGCGCTTTTGGTATCCGTGTTGTGCTCGTCGAACCCGGAGTGACGCGCACCTCGTTCGAAGAAAATCTGACGCGCGCCGATAAGCCGCTGCCAGTATATGCTTCCGAGCGGGCGCGCAGCGAAATCCTGATGCGCAAGTGGGTCGAAGATGGAGACGCTCCGCAGGTCGTTGCGGACACGGTGATCAAGGCCGCGAAGGCGAAGAAGCCCAACCTGCGCTACACTGCCGGCAAGCAGTCCGGTCAGGTCCGCGCCCTGCGTCGCTACCTGCCGGAACGAGTAATTGACGGAATCTTGCGTAAGTTCAATGGCTTTCCAGCCTAAGCCAGTGAGAAATACAGCGCCCAGAAGTGCGAAAACCAGCCCCAACCCGGCGCGTGCGCCCTCGTGCACGCCGTCACAGCACAGGAAGAGGATGGACAAGACCAATCGTCGCCATAAAAGCTGAATTCACCCGCTCCGCGCGATGACACGGAGCCCCAAGCGCACCTCACCCAAGCACATCGTAGAGCCGAAAGATCCAGCTGATCTGATAGAGCAGGCCGAGGGTGACGAAGGCGATGTGGAAGCGCCGGTTGCGCGTCCAAGCCGCGACGGCGCAAGAGGCGATATAGGCGAGGTTGCGGATGAGGTATTCCCGGCCGAGCACATGGACATAAGCCTCGCCCTTCAGCCAGGTATCGCCGAGGTCCACGCCATAGGTCAGCGCCAGCATGCCGAAGAACCAGATGCGCCGGGAGATGAAATAGTCCTCGTAGTCGCCATACTCCTCGATCGAGGTCGGGAAGAGCAGGACGCTGAGGAAATAGAACAGGCAGCAGAAGCTGATCAGGAAGAGGTAAACGCCGAAGGTGATGACGACCAGCGAGCCGAGGCGATACTCCCACCACCAGAAATGGATGATGAAGAGGAACATCGATGCGACCCAGCCGAGATGGACATGGTAGACGCGGTGTTTCTTTGGCGACTGGACGATGCCGGCGAGGCCCGTGAGCAGGCGGGTGAGACTGAGACCGATGATCATCGCCATTATGGCGCGGATATAAACGAAGACCTCCGGTGTCGCCGCCGCCTGCATAGATGTCAATCCTCGGGGACCGGCTTCGGCGCCCCGTTCTCGTCGAGCGCCACCATGATGAAGGTGCCGGCCGTGACCTTTTCCATCTTGTTGTAGCGAGAACGGTGCGCCCAGGCCTCGACGCAAAGGGTAATCGAGGTGCGGCCGACGCGGTCGATATCGGTAAAGACCGAAAGCGTGTCGCCGATCTTCACCGGCAACTGGAAGGCCATTTCCTTGACAGCTGCGGTGACCACGCGGCCCCTGGCGCGTTCGGCGGCGCGAATCCCGCTCGCCAGGTCCATCTGCGCCATAACCCATCCGCCGAAGATATCGCCTGCGGGGTTGGCATCGCCGGGCATGGCAAGCGTGCGGAGCGTCAATTCGCCTTTCGGCCTTACGGTCTCGGTCATGGTCCCACTTCGCGATGTTTCAGGTTTCGATTCCGCCCGCACGGTAATGCAAAGCGCACGCGAAATGAACACGCAAACGACAAGCGGTTTATGCAAGGGCCGCCGCGGGTGCTGAAATAAATCGCTTCGATATGAGAATCAAAGACAATTCAGTCTGTTGCAACGCGAGACGGACCGTGGGCGACCACACCTTCCGTAACGTTATGTCGCCTCACTCTAATATTAGTTCACCGTCCAGTAATGGATCCTCCTCATCATCGAAAAATCGATTCTGCATGGGAATGCCGGGGGAATTCATGCGTAACATCAAGATATCAACGCGTCTCTATTGTCTCGTCGGCCTGACGCTGGCGATCTTTGTCGCGACGATGATTTTCTTTCTGAACTATTCTTATTCCGAACTGGAAATGGAGAGAAAATCGGGTCTTGCGCAGATGGACTCGACGGCGGTCAACATCCTGCAGAAATACTACAAGATGGAACAAGCAGGGACGCTGACGCGCGATGAGGCGCAAAAGGCTGCCAAAGACGTGGTCGCCGCCATGCGCTATGGCGGCAGCGGCTACTTCTGGATCAACGACATGCGTCCTGTCATGGTGATGCACCCGATCAAGCCGGAGCTGAACGGTACCGACCTTTCGCAGAACAAGGACCCGGCCGGCAAATTCCTTTTCATGGAGTTCGTCAATGTCGTGAAGGCCCATGGCGAGGGTTTTGTCGACTACTATTGGCCTAAACCGGGTGCTGATCAGCCCGTCCTGAAATACTCGCACGTTGCTGGCTTCGAGCCATGGGGCTGGATCGTCGGCACCGGCGTCTATTCCGACGATCTTGCAGCGCTCTACTGGCAGAATGCGATCTGGACGGCGATATTTTGCGCGATCGGGGCTGCAATCATCGTTTCCGTTGCCTATGCGATCGTCAAGAGCGTTACCGCACCTGTCGCACGCATCGGCGCGGCGATGCATGAGATCGCCGGCGAAAACGGTGCGGTCGAAGTCTCCGACAGCGACCGGCGTGACGAGATCGGCCACATGGCAAAGGCCCTGCTGGTATTGCGCGACTCGATGCTCGACCGCAGCAGAATGCGTGCCCGTGAAGACGAGCGCCAGCGCGAGATCGACGGCGAACGCCGAGGCAATGAAGAGAGCCTGCGTGCTGCAGCCGAGCGCCAGAACCACGCGATGCAGGCGCTGGGCGCCGGCCTCGAGAAGCTTGCAATGGGCGACCTCACGGTTTCGATCGGCGATCTGGGCGAGGACTATTCAAAGCTGCGCTCCGACTTCAATGCTGCCGTCGGCGCCCTCAACGACGTCATCCAGGCGATCGCCGAATCGAGCAATGTCGTGAACGACAACGCATCGGGTATCAGCGAGGCCACCAACAATCTGTCGAAGCGCACCGAGCAGCAGGCTGCTGCGCTCGAAGAGACGGCAGCCGCACTCGATGAGATCACCGCAACGGTGCGGACCGCGTCCGAACGGGCGACCGAAGCCCGCGAGATGGTCGCCGAGACCAAGGCGAGTGCTGGGAAATCCGGTGAAATCGTACGGAATGCGGTTAGCGCGATGAGCCGGATTGAGGAGTCCTCCAGCCGGATCGGCCAGATCATCGGGGTGATTGACGAGATCGCCTTCCAGACCAACCTTTTGGCGCTCAATGCAGGTGTCGAGGCCGCACGCGCAGGCGAGGCCGGCCGGGGCTTTGCGGTCGTCGCGCAAGAGGTTCGCGAACTCGCGCAACGTTCGGCAAATGCCGCCAAGGAGATCAAGACACTGATCAGCAACTCGGCGGCGGAAGTTGAATCCGGTGTGGCGCTGGTTCGCTCCACGGGCGATGCTCTGGTCGAGATCGAGACGCTGGTGAACAAGGTCAACGACCATGTGAATACAATTGCCACCGCCGCGCGAGAGCAGGCTACGGGCCTCCACGAGATCAACACCTCCGTCAACCACATGGATCAGATGACCCAGCAGAACGCTGCCATGGTGGAGGAAACGACGGCGGCGAGCCAGACGCTTGCCGAAGAGAGCAGTCAGCTTCGTACGCTGCTTGCCAAGTTCCGCCTCGACTCGCGCGCGTCGCAGCGTAACGCGCGACTTGCAGCTTGATCAGCGGTCGAGCCGGGCCTGCCCGGCTCCACTTGCGGGGTAAGCTTTCATTCATCGTTTTTAGTTAAATTCGAGCCAAATTCTTCAATGCAAGCAGGGCTGCGGGAGCGATGGAGAGTATTGTGTCTACCTCCCTTTTGCGGCGCGTCGCGCTGCCGGTGCTGATATCCACCAGCCTTGCGACCTGTTCCATCAGCGACGGCATGATACCGCCGGCAAGCGTCGACCGGGGCACGAAGGTGAGTTCGATCTCGCCGATGCCGGGTCAAGGTGCGATGCGCATGGCACCCGCCGACGCCCAACCGTCCTATCCTGTTTCCAATGCACCGGTATCGAACACCGAAGGCTCGATCGATTATCTCGACACGCCGAACCTTGCGGGCACCGGACATTCTGCGCGCCCCGGCAGCCAGCCGATGTCGAGGAAGCTGCCGGCAGTCCATGGTGATGAGAATCTGGCGCAAGCGCAGGGGCAGCCTCAGAACTGGGGCGGCACCCAGCAGCTTTCCGTGCCTTCCGGCGGCGTCAACATGGATGCCGAGCTTGGCGCGGAGCCCGTCGTCGGGCTGGCGCAGGAACAGCACATGCAGATCGCCGAAGGAAACTCGGCTGAACCTGTGGTCGACGGGATCGGCACCGACAATCCGACGCAATTGAACCGGACGGCCATGCCGCGGTCCGCCGCCCAGGCGGAAATGAGCCGTGCCCCCGTGTGGAACGACGGCAGTTCGGTGATCGAGCCGTCGCGCGTTCCGGAAGAGGACGAGAGCCAGGACGTGGCGATGCTCAGGCCGAACGACCCGATGATGAGCCGACCGGTTGCCCCGGACCCGAACGTGATGCCGGCCTCAGAGCTTGCCTGCCGCCGCGAGTTGAAACGCATGGGCGTGATCTTCGCCGATAAGCCGGCGATCAACGACGGCCCGTCCTGCCAGGTGCCTTATCCGGTCTCGCTGCAGGGGCTTTCCGGCAATATCGGCGTGAGGCCTGCGGTGACGCTGAATTGCCAGGTGACACTTGCCTTCGCCAAATGGGTGAAGAACGAGCTCGCGCCATCGGCCCGTTTTCGCTACTGGTCCGGTGTCAAGACGATCCAGCCGCTCGGCGGTTATTCCTGCCGGCGCATGAACAACAGCCGCCAGAGATACAATCCGATGTCTGAACACGCACGCGGCAACGCGATCGACGTCGGCAAGTTCGTGCTGAAGAACGGCCACCAGATCGACGTGCGCAGGAAGGGCCTCTTCTCTTTCCGCGAGGGCAGGCTGCTGAGGGCTGTGCGTTCCGACAGCTGCCGGTACTTCAACACCGTGCTCGGCCCCGGTAGCAATCCGGAGCACTGGAACCATTTTCACTTCGATCTCAGATCCCGCAAAGGCGGCAGGGTCTATTGCGGTTAATCCTGGTGGGCTACGGATGCGGGACTGGAGGGTAGCGGTGGCAGCCGGCGCCAAAAGCCAGGAGGATCGCTCCGCCTTGGCAATGGCCGATTCAAGCTAATTCTCTCAAGCCGAGTTTCAGATCGAACCGCGAAGATCTCGCGATCCGATTCCGATAGCCTTTGCTTGATCCTGATTGCTACTCATTGATCTCCGGCTCGACAAGCCGTGCCAGGTTTTGCAGCGACTCCTGCCAGCCGAGGTAACAAGCCTCTGGTGGAATAACGTCGGGCACACCTGCCTGCGTTATCTCCAACTCGGTACCGACCGAAACTTTCTTCAAGATCACAGTGACTTCCATTTCGCCAGGCAGGTTAGGGTCGTCGAATTTGTCCGTGTAGCGCAGCCGTTCTGCCGGGACGAGCTCGACATATTCGCCACCAAATGCGTGGCTTTTTCCTGTTGTGAAATTCCGGAAGGACATTTTGAACTTTCCGCCGACTGTCGATTCGAAGTGGTGCACTGTGCAGGTAAAGCCGTCAGGGGGAAGCCACTTGGCGAGCGCATCCGCTTCGAGAAACGCGCGGTAGATCTTCTCCGGGCTGGTTGCCAGGACGCGATGCAAGCGTATTGTGTTCGGCATGGTTGTGATCCTTTTCAATGATGAAATTGACGATCCTAAGGACGAACGGGGCTTTGTTAATCCGACACCGACCTGTTGTTGAAGCAAAGATTGCTGAGACCTGCGCGGTACGATTTGAGCGAGATCAGCCATCGTTGGAAAACCAAATCCTCCGCTTTGCGCCACCACCGGTCCTTGCGATACGGAAGTAATTGCAGCGACCTACTATCACTAAGTATATGAATTGAGCGGCATGTTTTTCGTCAACAAGCGAGACATTCGATGCGCATTTCCTCTTTACCAGACCCTCCGTACTATATGGTCAGCTTCACCTCGCAGCGAACGGATGTGGACGATGGTTATGGCGAGATGGGCCATGCAATGACCGAACTCGCAAGTCGACAACCGGGTTATCTTGGCTTCGAAAGTGCTCGCGGAGCAGACGGCTTCGGCATATTAATCTCCTACTGGAAGGACGAGGCAAGCATTCGTGCGTGGAAGTCGGTCGTCGATCATGTCGAAGCACAACGTCGAGGACGCAAAGACTGGTACTCCCGATACGAAATTCGAGTGGCACTTGTTCAGCGAGCCTATGGGTTTGACTTTGCGAAGCAGTAAACTGCGACGGAAGCAGATCGGCGTGCGTCTGATGACCGCATTTGGAGCCGGTATGGGCAGTTCTTCTTCGGCCAAGCGCAGAAAAAGGAAGTATTGGCCAACCAGAGGCAACTGACCTGACCTAGCTGCCGCATAGGACGTCCAGATTACGTTCCACTATTCCGACCGAGGAATTGAGCCATGGCAGGCTACCGGGGAGGACGAAATGAGCGTCAAACGCATTGTCGCGAACATCGCGGTTTCCGATATAAAAGCCGCCAAGGCTTTCTATCAGGGCATCCTCGGCATGGATGTCGTCATGGATCATGGGTGGATCGTGACTTATGCGGCGGATGCGAGCACCAGGCCGCAGGTCAGCTTTGCGATCGAAGGCGGCTCCGGGACGCCGGTGCCCGATCTTTCTATCGAAGTCGACAATCTCGACAAGGTCTATCAGCGGGTCATCGGCGAAGGCATCGCGGTGGAATATGGTCCGGCGAGCGAGCCTTGGGGGGTGCGGCGGTTTTACGTGCGCGACCCTTTCGGCCGGCTGGTGAATATTCTGAGGCACGCTTGATCTAATGCGGTATGCCAGGAAGCGGATGCTTTTCCCGCGCAAAAGAAAGCCGGCTCCGGAGCCGGCTCAAGCTGGGCCGGCCGGGGAGGGGAACGCGCGGCCGGGTAGGATTACTGGCATGACTGCTTACCATACACGAGGCAGCGGAGATCGGACGTAACGAGCGCCCTGGATACGGTTCCGCGAACGGATGGGCGGCGGCGCGGGAGCCGTTGCTTGCCTCGACACTTCTTATCTGCGAAGAAGATCACCGCTTGATGACAAATAAAACCTGCGGCTGATTTTCCTTTCCGTGATCCGGCCTGCTTGGAAGTAGGGGAGATCGCGATGCCGGCCCTTTCGGAGCTTGCCCTTTTTGCGCCGATGATGGCGGCTGCGGGCGCGGTAGCGGGGCTGCTTGCCGGTCTCTTCGGCATTGGCGGCGGCGCGATCCTCGTTCCGGTCTTCTATCAGGTATTCGGCTTGCTCGATGTGCCGGAGGCGGTGCGCATGCACCTTTCGGTCGGTACCTCGCTTGCGATTATCGTCCCGACGTCGCTCAGGTCCTATATGGCGCATCGCAATCATGGGGCGGTCGACCAGAAGCTTTTGAACGGCTGGATCATCGCGGTGCCACTCGGCGCAATCGTCGCGGCGGTGATTGCCTCGGAAGCGTCGAGCGTCACCTTGCGATTCATCTTTGCAACGGTCGCGCTGGTCGTCGCTTTGCGCATGTTGTTTAACCGCGCGAGCTGGCGGCTCGGTAGCGATTTGCCGGGTAATCCATTCAAGTTCCTGGTCGGGACAGGCATCGGTATTCTTTCCGGCCTGATGGGGATCGGTGGCGGCGTTCTCAACAATACCTTCATGACGCTCTTCTCTCGGCCGATGCACCAGGCGGTGGCGACGTCTGCGGGGGTTGGCGTGCTGATCTCGCTGCCGGGATTGTTTGGCTATGTCTGGGCCGGTTGGGGTGTATCGGGCCTGCCACCGTTTTCGACCGGCTACGTCAGCTGGATCGCCGTGGTGTTCATCATTCCGCTGACGATGTATGTCGCGCCGATCGGCGCGCGGCTTGCGCATCGGATGAGCAAGCGTCAATTGGAGATCGGCTTTGGCATCTTCCTGATCGTTACTGCCGCGCGGTTCCTCATCAGCATCTACGCATAAAGATGCTTTCGCTGAATAGTCTGTTCAGCGTCGGCAGGATGTCAAAGTTCAATAAAGGGGCTATATAGCGGACGAAAAACGAGGAAATACTCAAGAAATCCGCAATGGCACCCATCATTTCCATCCGAAATCTCACAAAAAGCTATGCCAACGGGTTCGAGGCGCTGAAAGGCATCGATCTCGATGTCGAGAAGGGCGAGATCCTGGCTCTGCTCGGACCGAACGGCGCGGGCAAGACGACGATGATTTCGATCATCTGCGGCATCGTCAATCCGAGCAGCGGCCAGGTGCTGGTCGCCGGGCACGATGTCGTCAAGGACTTCCGCGCGACGCGGACGATGATCGGGCTCGTGCCGCAGGAACTGACGACCGATCAGTTCGAGACCGTATGGAATACGGTGAGCTTTTCGCGCGGCCTGCACGGCAAGAAACCGAACCCGGCGCATATCGAAAAGGTCTTGCGCGACCTTTCGCTGTGGAACAAGAAGGACAATATGCTGCGGGAGCTTTCCGGCGGCATGAAGCGGCGCGTGCTGATCGCCAAGGCACTCAGCCACGAGCCGGAGATCCTCTTCCTCGACGAGCCGACGGCAGGCGTCGACGTGACGCTGCGCAAGGATATGTGGCGGGTCGTGGAAAGGCTGCGCGAGTCCGGCGTTACCATCATCCTGACGACGCATTACATCGAAGAGGCCGAAGAGATCGCCGACCGCGTCGGCGTGATCAACGGCGGCAAGCTGCTGCTGGTCGAAGACAAGACCGCGCTGATGACGAAGCTCGGCCGAAAGCAGCTGATCCTCGAGCTTGCCGAACCGCTCGACAAGCTGCCCGACTGTTTCTCCGGAAACGGTCTGTCGCTGGAACCCGACGGAAACCGCCTGATATACGATTTCGATGCGCATAGCGAGCAGGAGAGCATTGCCGCGTTGCTCACCCGGCTTGCGGCGCAGAACATCCACTTCAAGGATCTTTCGACGCGGCAGAGTTCGCTCGAGGATATCTTCGTGGCGCTCGTGGGAGGCACGAAATGAACTTCGAAGCCATCAAGTCGATCTATTTCTTCGAAATGGCGCGCACGCGCCGCACGCTGCTGCAGAGCGTCTTTTCTCCGGTCATTTCCACCTCGCTCTATTTCATCGTCTTCGGCGCGGCGATCGGTTCGCGTATCCAAGAGGTGGAGGGCGTTTCCTACGGCGCCTTCATCACGCCGGGTCTCATCATGCTGACGCTGCTCGGGCAATGCATCGGCAACGGTTCCTTCGGCATCTATTTCCCGAAATTCACCGGTACGATCTACGAGGTGCTGTCAGCGCCGGTTGCGATGACGGAGATCCTGCTCGGCTATGTGGGAGCTGCGGCCACCAAAGGGCTGCTGATCGGGCTCATTATCCTTCTGACGGCAAATGCCTTCGTGGAGGTGAGGATCGAGCATCCCTTCATGATGATCCTGTTCTTCCTGCTGACGGCAGTGACGTTCAGCCTGTTCGGCTTCATGATCGGCATATGGGCAGGCAACTTCGAGCAATTGAACCTGATCCCGATGCTCGTCGTGCCGCCGCTGACCTTCCTCGGTGGCAGCTTCTATTCGATCAATATGCTGCCGCCCTTCTGGCAGGCCGTCAGCCACTTCAATCCGGTGCTCTACCTGGTGAGCGGCTTCCGATGGAGTTTCTATGGCATCGCCGACGTCAATCCGCTGCTCAGCCTTGGGATGATCACCATGTTCCTGGCGATCTGCCTTGCGACACTTGGCTGGATTTTCAAGACAGGGTACCGGCTGCGGAACTGAAGCCGGCCTGCGAAACGATGCGATCCAGGTCACGCCGGAGGCGATCGACGACCGCAACAAGCTTGTCGTTGCGGAAGGTGCTGGCGTTCATCGTGGTGCCGTCTTTGGCATCGAACCTCGACTGGTATTGACCGATTTGCGAAGCGCGTGCGGCCGATGCCGGCAAGAACCTCGATACCCCGGCCTGGCGCTGCGACAAGACCTGCCTCCCGCCCCTGAATGTGGCGGGCGATCAGATCCTATTGATTGTTGGCAGGAAGGATACGACCTGCCTGCGGTGGGCGGCATCCAGGGTATCTATGCGGTCTTTCCAGAACTGTGCGGCCTCGGGCGTATCTTTTTCCCAGCAGCGGGTGGACACGATGTTATCGTCGATCACCGCTCGGCGATGGCCGCCAAGGCGCAGATATTCGTCCGCGAGTTGCTTCGAGGGATTTTCCATGGCCAGCGCCTCCTTTCAATCCTTTCAACCCGGATGCGCGACGCAATGTTCCATGGGTTGAAGAATATAGAGCTGGGCGCCGAGCTGCGCTGCTCCTCAGGCACGCTTTGATCTGTCCTGCGAGGTGTTCAGTGCCACGGCGGCGCGAATGAGCGCCTTGAAGGCTTCTTCGTCGATCACGTCGCTCTCATGGAAATCGATGGCACGCCTCGTGTTGCCTTCGAGACTGGAGTTGAAGAGACCTGAAGGATCCTCCAATGAGGCGCCCTTGGCGAAGGTCAGCTTCACAGCGTTCTTGTAGGTCTCGCCGGTGCAGATGATGCCGGCGTGGTTCCACACGGGAACCCCCAACATGTTCGAGGGCTTTCTCCATTTTACCTCCTCGACCACCTCGGTGTCGGCCTCCTTGATGAGGCTTCGGAGCCTGGCGAGCGTCTTGCCCCGCCAATCGCCTAGCGCGGCTACTTTCGCATCGATCAGCTGAGACGGAGAGGCTTCTGCTTCCTTCATGGCGTTCTTCTTCATGTGGTTGTCGCTTTCATCATAATGGTCGCTTACAGTCGTTCGCCGGGCAGCCGGCTGGCTTGCTCCACCCAATCGGCGAACTGAGATTCGTCGAGTTCGCCCTCATGGATGTCGAGATAGCGCACGTCCTTGTGCTTGGATCGGCCGGGGGGAAGAGGGCGCAGCAATGCCCCGCGGAAGAACGTCACTTTCACGTATTTCGTGAAGCAATGAAAGCTGAGGAACCAGACATGGTCCTCGACACCATAGAAGGGCGAGTTCCATTTGACCGCCTTGCGCACGCCAGGGACTGTGCGCTCGATGAGCGCGTCCAGACGTCGCCCGACGTCGCTCTTCCAGCCCGGCATGGCCGCGATGTAGGCCTGCACGGGGGCCTCGCCGTAACCCTTGGCGATCTGGGGGTTGCCGCCTGAGAGAAGGACTGGTTCTGTGGAGGGCGGTTTGGCAGTGGCCCCGTTTGCGGCCGTCGCCGACTTCCTGTCCGTCTTGCGGTCCATGTTGCTCATGCCTCCCGCCACTTCGCGACATAAGGCCGCACGAACATGTAAAGTCCCGTGAGCATGAGCAAGAATAGCGGCAGCAGTGGCGAGTAGACGATCCAGCTGCGGGGCTCTTCCGATCCCATAGCGACGAAGTTGGCGACGACGGTCGCCGCAAAGGCGATGGACAGCCAGCGGTGGAACTGCCGAATCCAATGACTCCAGTTCAATGGAACCTCCTTTGAGTATCAGCCGAAGGGCAAGGCGCGACCTCAGTCTGCCCGCGACAAGACCTGTTCCAGGTTTGCGAAGAACTGCTGCCACCCTGCCTTTGCACCCCCGTACGCCTGCTTCTGATCCGGCCGGAAGCCCGACTGCTCCATGCGCAGATGGGTGCCCGTGTCGGTTGGGGTGAGCGTGAAGGTCACAACGCTCTGCAGATTATAGGCCGCATCGTTGTGTGCAAAGTTCCAGGTGTAGGACAGCGTTCTGTTCGGCTCCACGGCGAGGACCTCGCAGTCCAGCACGCCGCCCCAGTCTCCGCGAAGATTGAAACGGTGCCCTATATCTGGCTTGAAGTCGTTCGTCATGAGCCACTCCTTAATCAGGTGTGGCTGCGTGAGCGCGCGCCAGATCTTTTCCGGCGGAAAGGGAATCTCCCGTTCGACGATGACGGAAAGCGTTTGGGTCGCGGCTTTGTTCATTGATCCATCCTTTTGAGCAGATCTTCGAGATCGTTGAACCGGCTCTGCCAGAAACCCGCCATCTGGCTTGTCCAGTCGATCAGCGGGGCGAGGGCTGCAAGCTGCGCGCTGTAGTGCGTGTGGCGGCCTTCGTGGCGGTCGCGTACCAGCCCCGCCTGCTTCAGGACTCCCAGATGCTTTGAGACGACCGGCTGGGAGACCCCGGCCCGGGCCGTCAAGGCCCCGACCGTCTTTTCTCCTTCGCGGCACAGCCGCTCGAAGAGAGCCCGCCGGGTCGGGTCGGCGAGCGTTCTGAAGAGCATATCGGGATCGTTCGACATTTGGATCCATACTCCGCTGGCTATGGATTGACGTATAGTCATGTAGGTATGAGTGAGTCAAGGCAAAATCGGTATGGAACAGGGACGTGCATTGTCAAAGGGGCAACTTAATATACCCCGTAGGCTATGCATGGTGCAATTATTGTCATCGATGACGCTTTACCGCTGCGATGTGGCGAAGCGGGTGGTGGTGCTCCAATTGCACAACCTAGTCGCGCATTCTCAGTTCATCCGTCTGCATCTGCAGGGAACCCAGCGTTTGGAGAAAGCTCATGCCGAGCAGGCTCTTGTCGAGTGCGCCGTCTTCGGCGACGCTGGCGGCGACGTCGGTGCGCACGATGGGGCCGATGGCGATGCGGTCGAGCGTCACGGGGGCGGCGCGTGCTCGGCCGTTCGCCGTCATGACGGTCATCGAATAGGTGAGATTTTCGGGGATGATGCCGATGCGCTCTGCGTCCGTATGCGACAAGGCCACCATGCTGGCGCCGGTATCGACAAGCATCGGGATCGTCCGGCCGTTGACCGAAACGTCGGCCTCGAAATGGCCGTTCAGCAGCTTGTGCAGGATGACCTCGTTGCTGCCATCGCTGGTGGTGACGACGACGGCCCGGCCGGGCACGAGACCGGCTAGAAGGCGGTTGCCGACGCCCAACAGGTCCTGGCGGTAGAGATAGACCGTTGCCAGGGCCAGGATGATGACCAGCCAGATCATCAGGTTGCGCATGGTTTCGCCGGCGCTGCGGCGGCTTGCCCAAATGCCGGCAGACAGCATCAGCACGATCGGCAGGAGATAGACCATGCGCCCGAAGTCGTCGATGTTCATGCCGAGCACGCGATCGCTGTCATGGTTGTAGACGAGCACCGCAAGCCCGATCCCGAGGATCAGAAGGAAGAGCCCGAGCCGGTTCATGAACGATGGTCCGGCATTGCGGCCGCCTCGCGGATCGGGACCGCCGGTTCGCAGAGGCGCGCGGCAAGGACAGTCGTGATGCGCTGCCTTTCTTCATCCGAAAAGGACATCCAGTTGCCGATCTCCTGAAGCGTGCGGCCGCAACCCGTACAAAAGCCGGTAGCGGGATCGATTGAGCATACGTGGATGCAGGGCGTTTGCATGAGCGGAATATCGTGATTTCACAAGGCCGTGGCAAGGGCGCAGAAGGCTGCGATTTCGGAAATCTGCTGCGCGGCGCCGAGCGTGTCGCCCGTATGTCCGGCAAGATTGCGGCGCATATAGAGCGTGAAGGCGATGACGGCGATGCCCGTTGCAAGCAGGCTGCAGACAAGCGCCAGCAGGCCGAGCGCCGGCCAGACGAGAAGGGCCGAAAAGAGGCAGGCGGACACCAGCGCGACATGCATTGCGCTTTCGCCGGGTTGGCCCGAGGAGGCGGCGATGCCATCCGTCTTTGCCGGCGGCAGACGGTGCCAGTGCCAGACGAGCGCGGCACGGCTGAGGCAACCGCCCGCGGGGATGGCGAAGGCGGCGGCAAGCGGGGCGACCTCGCGGGCGATGGCAGCAAGCGCTGCGGCGCGAAGTGCCAGCGAGAAGACGAGGGCAATCGCGCCGTAGCTGCCGATGCGGCTGTCCTTCATGATCGCCAGCGCGTGGGCGCGGTCACGTCCGCCGCCGATGCCGTCGGCAGTGTCGGATAGCCCGTCTTCGTGCAGTGCGCCGGTGATGAGCGTCTGGACGGCGAGTGCGACGAACGCCGCCATCAGACGGTCGGCGCGCAGGCCAAGGAGAATGAGAAAGACGAGGGCCGGAAGAAGCCCGATCAAAATGCCGGCGAGCGGGAAGGCGCGCACCGTGCGGGTGAGCTTGCCGTCGTCTGCGGAAAAAACCCATTGCGGCACGGGAAGCCTGCTCAGAAAAGCGACGGCGCGGGCAGTGTCGAGCGCATAGGCCTTGATGTTCATGTCTCCAACTTCATGCATGAAAAGTGCGACGCTTTGGGAGTTGTGAGGCCTGCCCGCTGCCTTTATTAGAGTCGCGACGACAGAAGCCGATTTGCCTGCAAAACACAAGTTGGCCGGGGTCTTTGGACAGAAGCAAATATAAGGAAGCCGAATTCATGAGCGTTTCAGGCCTGCCGTTCGACGATTTCCGCGCGCTGCTGCGCGATCTGCCGGGACCGGATACCCGGTCGCTGGTGGCAGCGCGCGAGCGCGACGCGCAGCTGACGAAGCCGCCGGGCGCACTCGGGCGGCTCGAGGAGATCGCCTTCTGGCTGGCGGCCTGGACGGGCAGGGCGCCTGCCGTCAACCGGCCGCTGGTTGCGATCTTCGCCGGCAATCACGGCGTGGCGAAACAGGGCATCACGCCCTTTCCGCCGGCCGTGACGCAGCAGATGGTGGAAAATTTCGCCGCCGGCGGTGCGGCGATCAACCAGATTTGCGTCGCCTACGATCTCGGGCTGAAGGTCTTCGATCTGGCGCTCGACTTTCCGACCGGTGACATCACCGAAGAGGCAGCACTTTCCGAGCGCGATTGCGCGGCAACCATGGCCTTCGGCATGGAGGCGATTGCGGGCGGCACGGACCTGCTGTGCATCGGCGAGATGGGCATCGGCAACACGACCATCGCTGCGGCGATCAACTACGCGCTTTACGGCGGCTCGGCGCGCGACTGGGTCGGCCCCGGAACCGGTTCCGAGGGCGAGATGCTGGAGCGCAAGGTGGCAGCCGTCGAGCGCGCGATCGAATTGCACCGCGACCACCTGAACGATCCGCTGGAAATCATGCGCCGCCTGGGCGGCCGCGAGATTGCGGCAATGGCCGGCGCCATTCTTGCTGCGCGCGTCGAAAAGATACCTGTGCTGATCGACGGTTATGTGGCGACGGCGGCAGGCGCCATCCTGCAGGCGGCCAATCCGTCGGCTCTCGATCACTGCCTGATCGGCCATGTCTCAGCCGAACCGGGGCATCTCAGGGCAATCGAGATGCTCGGCAAAACACCGCTTCTGGCGCTCGGCATGCGGCTTGGCGAGGGAACGGGTGCGGCACTTGCCGCCGGCATCGTAAAGGCCGCCGCGGCCTGCCATTCCGGAATGGCCACATTCTCGCAGGCAGGCGTTGCCAACAAACACTGAGCTCTGGAGCGTCGTGTCAGACGATGGCGGGTGCTTGCGGCGGAAGCCTCGAACCGGTATTCGCATTTTGACCCATGGACGGCGGCTGCGGCCGCCGCCGACTTAACGACGAGGACGTGCATTGACCAAACCTGCCATAGGCAAACAGACGGGTGTGAGCCATTTCTTCGCTGCCGCCGTCTATTCCTGGGCGGGCTTCCAGCGCCTGATCAAGGAATCGGCCTTCCGGCAGGAACTGGTCTTTGCCGCGGTTTCGCTGATCCTGCTTGCCGCCGTCGGTGCATCGCCGTGGGAAATGATGATTGCCGTCGTGCTGTTTCTGGTGCTCTTCGCCGTCGAGGCGCTGAATACGGCGATCGAGGAGGTGATCGACCGCATCTCGCCGGAAATCTCGATGGTCGGCAAACATGCCAAGGATCTTGGCTCCTTTGCCGTCCTGTGCGCGATTGCCGCCTGCGGGCTCTATCTTCTCGTCACGATCGGCGCGCACCTCATTGAAATCGTCCTTTCCTGACGCAGATGGCATCAGGATTTTTCTCCGATCGCTTTCTCGAAAAACAGGCTGATCGGTGACGGCTTATAGGTGCCGAAGGGGCCGCGCTCCCTGTATCCGGCCGAACGATACAGTTTTTGTCCATCCGTATTCCTGATACCAACTTCCATTTGGATAAGACGAATTCCTTTGGACATGGCCGCTGCTTCTGCGGCTTGCAACAGTGCTCTTCCAACACCCTGCTGTCTGAACCTCTGGTCTACGATCATCCGCTTGAGCTCCGCCGTGCCATCATGATCGTCGAAGAGCGCGCAGCATCCTACTGCGGTAAGGTTGGCAATGCGTGCGACAAAGACTGAAATATGTGGTGCGGACAAGGTTTGCGGATCGAGAGGCCGGCGATACTGTCCGGGATAGAGCGAAGCTGCAACCGCATCGGACAGCAAGAGAAGCGAGGCCACGTCATCTTGCCGCGGGTTTTCTTGCCTGACGTTCAACTTCGTTTGCACCGGTCTGCCACCCTGGTTTCGTGCAGGTTTGCCAAGATCAGGCGAAGCTCTTGCGCTTGCGGGAAACGGGCTGCGCCTCCTCGACGGCCGGCAGGCTCTGCAGCACGCGCTTGGCGGGCAGAATGGCGATCACTTCGGTGCCTTCGCGCAGCTTTGATTTCAGGACGAACTGGCCGTCATGCTTGGCAAGGATCGCCTGGACGATCGGCAGGCCGAGGCCGGTACCCTGTTCGGCGCTCTTAATGGCGATCGATCCCTGGCCGAAGGCGGAGAGAACGACGGGTATTTCGTCCTCGGGGATGCCAGGGCCATTGTCCTTGATGGAGATGTACTGGCCGCCGCCTGCCGTCCATCCGACCTTGACATGGATTTCACCGGCCTGCGGCGTGAACTTCACTGCGTTTGAAAGCAGGTTCAGCACAACCTGGCGCAACGACTTCTCGTCAGCCCAGACCGACGGCAGCTCCCGTTCGAACTGCTGGGTGATGGAAATGTTCTTGCCCCTGGCACGCAGCTGCACCATGCCGATGCAATCTTCCGCGATGTCAAGGAGCGAGATCGCTTCTTCGATGAGTTCGTATTTTCCGGCCTCGATGCGCGACAGGTCGAGGATCTCGTTGATAAGGTTCAGCAGATGCTGGCCTGAACGGTGGATGTCGTTGGTATACTCCTTGTAGGTCGGGTTGTTCAGCGGGCCCATGACCTCGGCCGACATCACCTCGGAGAAGCCGAGGATGGCATTCAGCGGCGTGCGCAGCTCATGGGACATGGAGGCGAGGAAGCGCGACTTGGCAAGGTTTGCCTCTTCCGCGCGCCGACGCGCCTCGTCGGACATGGATTTGGCGACTTCGAGCTCGGCGATCAAGTCGTCCTTTTCCGACTGGAAGGAGAGGATCTTGAGGTTCGACTGGAAGAGGCGGTCGCTGATGTAGTTGAAGAAAATGACGGTCGTCGTGAAAACGGCAGCCAGGCTCAGCTCAAGCAGGTCGCGCGAGACGCCGGCCTTTGCAGCGAGTGCCACGACGGAGGGCGCGAAGGCAACGAGCACGGCGGGCGTCAGCATGAAATTCGACATTGCCGTAACGGAAAGCGCGATGAGAAGCGTTGCGCCCTTGAACAGGATGAAGCCGGCAGGATCGCAGGCGTCGCACTGTTGAAGCGCGAAGACGGCCCAGCAGCTGCCGATCATCAGCTGGCCGAAAAGCAAGATGCGGCGCCATTTGCGCGCCGAGTCCGGCGACATCTCCTTTTTGCGGGCGCGGCGCACGAGATAGATGTTTGCTGCGTAGGCAGTCAGCGTCAGTACCGACCAGAGCAAGATTTGTGTGTTGCCGGTGAAATAGATGCCGAGTACCGCAACGATGATGACGAAGAGCGGCATGATCGACGCGCCCTGGATGAAGGCGCTCATATACATCCTGAGCGCATCGCGATCGAAGGCGGCGGCGGAGGAATGGCCCGATTGCAGACGCTCGCGCGTCTGCCGCACAGCCCGGGAGACAGGCTTGTTGCGGTGACTGCGGGATTTGTCGACGATAATCTTATCGGTCGATGTGCTGACGCCGGTACTCATGTGCACAATGATACTTGATCCGCGGATGGTTCCACCGTAACCCGCAATTCTTAAGAAGTTGTTTGCCATTTTTGCCAACGGTTTGTTTTTCAAGGAGGCGAAAGCGTGGCGCGTGGTTTTAAATCGATACGCGACGGTGTCACCGCTTTGGCAATTCTTGCGCTGATCTGGCTGTTTGCCGCAAAGCTCGACGACCGGCCCGATACCCTGCATTCCGGCAGGTTTCATGCGGCAGACGGTGACAGCCTGACGGCCGGTGCCGAACGCATGCGGCTGAAGGGCATCGATGCGCCGGAGCTCCACCAGAGCTGCGAGCGCGGCGGAAAGCGCTGGGCTTGCGGCCGGGCGGCAAAAGAGGCATTGCAGGCTCTGGTGTCCGAACGTGATACCCGATGCGGCGGCGCCGGACGAGACCACTATGACCGATTGCTCGTCGTCTGCCGGAGCGGCGGCATCGATCTCAACGCAGAGATGGTGGCCAGAGGCATGGCTGTCTCCAATGGCGATTACGAGCGGGAAGAGGCGAGGGCGCGGGCGCAAAGGGCCGGTCTCTGGGCGGGGGCATTCAAGCGTCCGCGCGACGTGCGCGACCATGAGCGCAGGCAATCAGGATTAGAGGATGCCAGGCGGTGACGGGATGGCAGTGACGGGCGAAGCGGCGCTTGCGGCGCTGTACAGCGAAATTGCGCGCTGTCGCATCTGCCGCGATCGCCCATTGCGGGGCGACGATCGGCTACCGCACGAGCCGCGGCCGGTCGTCGTGATGTCGTCCACCGCGCGCATCCTGATTGCAGGCCAGGCGCCGGGGCTCAGGGTGCATGAAAGCGGCATTCCCTTCAACGATGCCTCCGGAGACCGTTTGCGCGGCTGGCTGCAGGTGGACCGCGAGACATTCTACGACGCAAAGCGGTTCGCGATCGTGCCGATGGGCTTCTGTTTTCCGGGCTATGACGCCAAGGGCAGCGACCTGCCGCCGCGGCGGGAATGCGCGCCGCTTTGGCGCCAGAGAGTGATCGATCGGATGGCGCAGATCGAGCTGGTTCTCACCGTGGGTCAATATGCCCAGGCGTGGCATTTGAGCGGATTGCGCAAGCCGAACATGACCGAAACGGTAAAGGCGTGGCGCGAGACGCTGTTTTCAAACCGCAGTCCGGCGGTCTTGCCGCTGCCGCATCCAAGCTGGCGCAACAGCGGCTGGCTGAAGCGCAATCCCTGGTTCGAAGCAGAACTGCTCCCGGTGCTGCGGGACAGAGTAAAATTCCTCATATCCTGAAACAAAATTCTTCTCTGGCACCGGAATCGCGTTATATAGAGAAAATAATTCGAAAAGGGCTTTCGCATATGGACCGTCTCGACCGCAAGATATTGCGTCTTTTGCAAGAAGATTCGACTTTGGCTGTTGCCGATCTCGCCAAGAAGGTCGGCCTTTCGACAACGCCGTGCTGGCGCCGTATCCAGAAGATGGAAGAGGACGGCGTGATCAAGCGCCGCGTCGCCATCCTCGACCCCGAGAAGGTCAACACGAAGGTCACGGTTTTCGTCTCGATCCGCACCGCGACGCATTCGATCGAGTGGCTGAGGCGTTTTTCCGAAGTGGTCTCGGACTTTCCCGAAGTTGTCGAATTCTACCGCATGAGCGGCGACGTCGATTACCTGCTGCGCGTGGTCGTGCCGGATATCGCCGCCTATGACGCCTTCTATAAGCGGCTGATCGCCAAGATCGAAATCCGCGACGTTTCTTCTGCCTTCGCCATGGAGCAGATCAAGTATTCGACGCAGCTGCCGCTTGATTACATGGTCCTGGACAATGCAAAGTCCAGCGAGGATTGAAGTCCAGCCATTCCGCGGGAAGGGCAAGCATGGCACCTGCCGCTCATCAACGCGGTCAGGTAGCCGCACCGGCAACGTTGCCTTTTGAGCCGTCGTTGCCCGCACGTCATGCCTGGCATCGTAACTGGCCTGAGGTGCGCCCAATTGCTTGGGCGCACAGGATCCTCGAATATCCTTCAGTCATTCACGGCGCAGTTGCCTCGGGGCTCCATTCCTGTGACAGGTAAAAGAGCGAGGGAAATTGGTGGCAATGATGCGGCAGATAGCCAACGCCGCGCGTGCTGTTGCATTCGCCCATCCTCGCACTGGCGGCTGGCTCCTACTTCAATTTCCCCATCACCTTCTCATTGGTCAGCTCCCTGACGGCGTCCTTGCCGATCCAGCGGGCGATTTTATCGGGGTGTACGGCCAGGCGTTCGGCAAGGGCCAGCGCCGGGGCGTGGCAGTAGCGGCTGCGCTTGCCGATGTTGCGAAGCGCCCAGTTGACGGCTTTGCGCACGAAGTTGCGCGGGTCGGCAGAATGCGACTCGATCAGGGGAAGCCAGGCGAGGAGAGCTTCGTCCGGGTCCTGCTTGCGGTGGACAGCAGCGCCGGCGATCATGGCAAAGGCGGTGCGGCGGACGAATTCACCTTCGTCGGCGGCAAACTGGAAAATCAAGTCATCCAGCCTCGCCTCGACGAAGAGATCTGCGGCGCAATCGACAATTTCCCAGGAGTTGAGATCCTTCACCCAGCGGCAGGCGTCCGCGCGCGTAAGCTTCTTCGGCTCGGCCGTGTAGAGCGCCAGCATGCGTGCCTCGCGAATTTCGCTTAGCCAGAGCTGTCGAGCGCGGGCGTGGTCCTTCTTCGCAAGGCGGGCGATTTTCTTGAGGTCGGGATTGGAAATGCCGAGCGCGGTGCCGGTGACGATGCCGAAGCGGGTCATGCCGGTAATTTTCTCTTCCGAGCGCAGTGTCTGCAGATGTGCGATCAGCTCGGCTGCGCTCGCGCCGGGGCCGATCATTTTTCCAGACGCGCCAAAAGGGAGGACGTATCCCAGCGGTTGCCGCCGATCGCCTGGACGTCGCCGTAGAATTGATCGACGAGGGCGGTGAGAGGCAGTTTCGCGCCGTTGGCGCGTGCTTCGGTGAGCACGATGGCGAGATCCTTGCGCATCCAGTCGACGGCGAAACCGAAATCGTATTTACCCTGGTTCATGGTCTTGTGGCGGTTCTCCATCTGCCAGGAGCCGGCGGCACCCTTGGAGATGACATCGACAACCTTCTCGATGTCGAGGCCGGCACGCTTGCCGAAATGGATGCCTTCTGCGAGCCCTTGGACGATCCCGGCGATGCAGATCTGGTTGATCATCTTGGTGAGCTGGCCGGAGCCTGCAGGACCCATGAGGCCGACCATGCGGGCATAGGCGTCGATGACCGGCCTTGCCCTTTCGAAGACGACTTCATCGCCGCCGCACATGACGGTGAGCACGCCGTTTTCCGCACCCGCCTGGCCGCCGGAAACCGGTGCGTCAATGAAATCGCTGCCTTTTGCCTTGGCGGCATCGTAAAGCTCGCGGGCGACTTCGGCGCTGGCGGTGGTGTTGTCGATGAGCACGGCGCCCTTCTTCATGCCTTCCAAGACGCCGCCCTTGCTGATGGTGACCGAACGCAGGTCGTCGTCATTTCCGACGCAGGTGAAGACGAAGTCGGCATCTGCTGCTGCTTCGGCAGGGGTTGCGGCAAATTTGCCCGCGAACCTGGTGGCCCAGTCCGCAGCCTTGGATGCCGTGCGGTTATAGACGGTGACATCGTGGCCGCCCTTCGTCTTCAAGTGACCTGCCATGGGGTAGCCCATGACGCCGAGACCGATGAACGCGACTTTTGCCATATGCCAGATCCTTCTCCTGAATTTGGGGCATGATTAGCCGAAAGTGCTACGGCAGGAAAGCCAGGTGACGCCGGTGCGTTTGCCATTCGCATTCTCGGAAGGGGCTTTGGAATAAAATTTCGCTGATCGAGCACATTGCGGTCAGGAAAACCGCCCGGGTGCCAAAAGTTACAAATTAAATTGTCGATTAAATATATAGACATTATCATTATGCACTCATCGCAACGACCGGCAGAACCAGGGATGCTGCCGCAGCAAAGGGGATTGCCATGATTTCTCGACGCCAGACGCTCGGACTTATCGGTGCTGCTGCTGCAACTGCCGTTCTGCCGGCCATCAGACCCGCACGCGCGACAGCCACAGACTTTCGGATCGGCTGGCAGAAGAACGGCGTGCTTGCGCTCGCCAAGCGCCGCGGGGCGCTCGAGAGCCGACTTGCCGATCGTGGCATCACGGTTAGCTGGTCAGAATTCACATCCGGCCCGCCGCTGCTCGAAGCGCTCGGTGCCGGTGCGCTGGACTTTGGCGCAACTGGCGATGTGCCGCCGCTCTTTGCGCAGGCTGCCGGCGGCCATCTCTATTATGTCGGCACCTATCGCGGCAGCCCGGCAGGTTCGGCGATCCTCGTGCGCAAGGGCTCTCCGATCAAGTCTCTCGAAGACCTGAAGGGCAAGAAGGTGGCGTTCAAGCGCGGTTCCAGCGCGCATAACGTTGCGGTGAAGGTCTTACGCAAGGCAGGGTTGACACTCGATGATGTCCAGCCGCTGGACCTGGCGCCGCCGGATGCGGCCCCTGCTTTCAGGAACGGCAGCATCGATGCCTGGTCGATCTGGGATCCTTACCTTGCGATCGCCGAAGCCGATCCGGAGACCCGTATCCTGACGACGGCCGAGGGCATCGTTGCCTCCTACAGCTATTTCCTCGCCAACCAGGACTTCACCGATGCCAACGGTCAGGTCGTCGTCGACGTGATCGACGAACTCGCCAGGGTCGGCACGTCGGCACAGGGCAAGCTCGACGATACGGTCAGGGAGCTTTCCGAAATCACCGGCGTGCCGGCCGAGGTGACCCGCGTGGCGCTGTCGCGGCCGGGCGCCGATCTCGGTGCTGTAACGACCATCACCGACGATGCGGCTGCCTACCAGCAGGCGCTTGCCGATGAATTCTACGAGCTCGGCATCGTGCCGAAGCAGTTGACCATCGGCGACATCGTCTGGCGGCCAAAGGCGAGCTGATATCTGTCCGGTTTTTCAATGGAGATTTCCGACCCATGAGCGCTTCATCCAAGCCAATCGATTTCCTGTGGTTCATCCCGACCTCTGGCGACGGGACATATCTCGGCTCCGGCGAACTGACGCGCGCCCCGGATATCGGCTATATGACGCAGATCGCGCAGGCCGCCGACCGGCTCGGCTATTCCGGCGTGCTTCTGCCGACGGGCGTTGCCTGCGAGGAGTCCTTCGTGACGGCCGCAGCCCTTTCGGCCAAGACCGAGAAATTGAGATTCCTCGTCGCGATCCGTCCCGGTACAGCCTCGCCCGCCTATTATGCGCGGTTGACGACAACACTCGACCGCATCTCGAACGGCCGCGTGCTGCTCAACATCGTCGTCGGTGGCAGCCCCGGCGAGCTTGCCGGAGACGGGATCCATCTGGAGCATGACGAGCGCTATCGGCACGCCGAGGAATTCTTCAGCCTCTGGGAAGAGCTGCTGGAAAAGGGTGTCGCGAGCCTCGACGGAAAATACATCAGGGCAACCAACGCTCGGCTCGGTTTTCCGTCCGTCCAGAACCCGCGCCCGCCGCTCTATTTCGGCGGCTCGTCGGATGCCGGAATCGATTTTGCGGTGAACCGCGTCGACAAGTATCTAACCTGGGGCGAGCCGCCGGCACAGGTCGGCGAGAAGATCGAGCGGGTGCGAGCCGCCGCCGCCAAGAAAGGCCGTGAGGTGAGTTTCGGCATCCGACTGCACTTCATCGTCCGCGAAACGGACGAGGAAGCATGGGCGGCGGCCGACCGGCTGATCTCAAAGCTCGACGATGCGACGATCGAGGAAGCGCAGCAGCGTTTCGCCAAGGAGTCCGACTCCGTCGGCCAGGCGCGCATGGCGGCCCTTCACGGCGGCCGACGGGACAAGCTCGAGGTCTCGCCAAACCTCTGGGCCGGTGTCGGCCTCGTGCGCGCCGGTGCCGGGACAGCACTGGTCGGCTCGCCAAAGACTGTCGCCGCGCGGCTTCGCGAATATCAGGATCTCGGCATCGAGACGGTGATCGGCTCCGGTTATCCGCATCTGGAAGAGGCCTACCGCGTCGCCGAACTGCTGTTTCCCGAACTCGGGCTAGAGCGTGAGGAGCAGCGCCACGGCCTCAGAAGCGATTTCGGCCATCACCGGGTCTTCGGTGGCGGCAGCCACGATGGCAACCTGAAGGTCGTTTCCGGCTCCTGATTTCAAAAGCACGCAAAGAGAGAAGAAAGCATGTCGGTTTTCGAAACGCCGTTCACGCGAGCGATTGCCGGGCAAGAGAGCAGCAAGGCGTCCTCTCGCCTCTCGCTTCCAAGCCGCGAGGCGCTGCTGCCCTATCTGGTACCGTTCACGATCATTCTCGCCTGGCAGGCGGCGTCTTCGGCAGGGCTTCTTTCCTCACGCCTCATGCCGTCACCGGCGGATGTGGCTGTCGCCTTCTGGTCGACCTCGCTATCGGGGCAGTTGCCGCATGACGTTGTCGTCAGTGCCGGGCGGGCTTTCGCCGGTCTCATCGTCGGCGGGTCGATCGGCTTCCTGCTCGGCATTGCAAATGGCGTTTCGAAGATTTCCGAGCAGCTGACGGATACGACATTGCAGATGCTGCGCACAATTCCGCATCTGGCGATGATCCCGCTTGTCATTTTATGGTTCGGGATCGGCGAGGAATCGAAGCTTTTCCTCACTTCGCTCGGCGTGCTGTTCCCGGTCTATCTCAATACCTATCATGGCGTGCGCAACGTCGACCGCGACCTGATCGAGATGGGCAGGGTCTACGGCATGGGCGGCTGGAGGCTGTTTCGCATGGTGATCTTTCCCGGCGCGCTTCCCTCGATCTTCGTCGGCCTGCGCTATGCGCTCGGCATCATGTGGCTGACGCTGATCGTTTCGGAATCGATCGCCGCGTCTTCCGGCATCGGCCACATGGCGAACAATGCGCGCGAGTTCATGATGACGGATGTCGTGGTGCTGGCGCTGGTGATCTATGCCGTGCTCGGCAAACTGGCGGACGTCGTGGCGCGGGCGCTGGAGCGGCGGGCGCTTCGCTGGAACCCGGTCTATCAGGAACAGGAGAGGGGCAATGGCCGTCATCACGCATGAGCGCTGCCAGGGGGCTGCTGGGCCGGAATTCGGGACGGAAGCGGCCTTTTTGCAAGCCGGTGCCGCTTCGATCACGCTCAGCGCCGTTGAGAAGAGTTTCAGCGGCAACCGGGTTTTACGCGGCATCAACCTGTTCATTCCGGCGGGCCAGTTCGTCGCGGTCATCGGCAAGAGCGGCTGTGGCAAGAGCACGCTGCTCCGCATCCTGATGGGGCTGGATCAGCCGACGGCCGGTGAGTTGCGCTTCGAAGATACCGCAGGTAACGAGCCGAATGCGCGCATCGTCTTTCAGGAGCCGCGCCTGCTGCCGTGGCTGAACGTGGCGGAGAATGTCGCCGTTGGGCTTGGCGACAAGGTGGAGACGCGGTTGGCACTGGCGGAAGCGGCGGTGGTGCTGTGCGAAGTGCAGCTTGCCGAGAAGGCGCAGGAATGGCCGTCACGGCTTTCCGGCGGCCAGCGGCAGCGCGTTGCGCTGGCCCGGGCGCTGGTAAGCAGGCCCGGCGTGCTGGCGCTTGACGAACCGCTCGGCGCATTGGATGCGCTGACGCGCATCAGCATGCAGGAACTCCTCAATCGCGTCTGGCGCGAACTCGGCTTCACCGCTGTACTGGTGACGCATGACGTTAGCGAGGCGGTGCACCTGGCCGACCGGGTGATCGTGCTCGATGAGGGTCGGATCGCGCTTGATCTGGCGATCCCTTTTGCGCATCCGCGCAGGCACGGCAATGCCGAACTCGCCGAACTGGAGGCCAAGCTGCTTTCGGCGATCCTCGGAAGGTAGCGCGCGTTGGATCAGCTTTGTCGGTTTCGCTCGCAGATCCAGCGATCGAGATGGCCAAGCGCCTCCTGCTGCAGGCGGTAGGTGCGGACGCGGCCGGCCTTTTCCGACAGCACGAGGCCGCTCGATTCCAGCACGTTCAGATGCTTCATCACTGTCGGCAGCTTCATGGAAAGAGGCCTTGCCAGCTCCATGACGGAGGCAGGGCCGCGGCCGAGGCGATCGACCATGCCGCGGCGGCTGCGGTCGGACAAAGCGTGAAACATCCGGTCGAGGACGGCAGGTTCCATGGTCATTGCGAGGGCATTTCGCTGCGGATGCGCTCGGGGAGCTGGTGACTGTAGGGGTAGAACCTGAAGTAGGGCAGTGCCTCCTTCAATACCCGTTCAAAGGACGGCCGCTCGAGCAGGCGCTCGTAATAGGCCCGCAGTTTCGGCTGGTCGTCACCGAAGGGAACGAGCGTTTCGGCATAGAAGAGGGCAGGTGCGGCAGCGCAATCGGCCATCGTGAAGCTGTCGCCGGCAATCCATTGGTTGCTGCCGAGCTGCTGCTCGATCATGCCGTAGGCCGTTGCGTGCGTGTTGCGTGCCTCTTCCACGCCATGCGGATCCTTGCTGCCCTGCGGCCGCAGCGTATCGGTGACGATCTTTTGCATCGGCGCCTGCACATAGAGATCGAAGAAGCGGTCCCAGAGGCGGACGCGAAGCGCCCGGTCGATATCGTCCGGCAACAGGCGGACAGGACCGGGGTAGTGTCGGTCGAGATATTCGATGATGATGCTCGTCTCGGGGATCGTGCTGTCCAGCGCCTCGTCGCGCAGGACAGGCATCTTGCCGACCGGCCAAAAGCGGAAAAGCTCGGCGCTCGATGTTTCATCGGCCAGGTCGACGGTGCGGTTTTCGAAATGCGTGCCGTTCTCGTAAAGCGCGATCAACACCTTGTGGCAGAAGGAGGCGAGTGGATGTCCGTAAAGAACGAGCGACATGGTCGAGCCTTTCAGTCGTCTGAAAGTTTGCTGAACGGCTAAGTATCAGGTTACAGGACGTGCCGCAAGGGATGGTTTCCTGATTGCGTAAGTCTCCGATGCAGCGGGCGGTTCGTTATTTCCTCCGTCGCTCAGGCAGGGTTCACAGCAACTGGGGCCGGGCCGAAGCAAGCTGGTTCCCGTTCCCGACCGCATCCCAGCCGATTTATGAGGAGGGGAAGTCGTCCTTTCTTCCTGAGAAATATGGCGGTCGCACTTGGTGATCAAAGAAACTGCTGACCTGCGCTCCAGGTGCGTCGCAACGGCGGTCTCCGACCTGGGCCAGCCTGAGCCGTTGGCTCGAAGACCGTGCCTCAACCGGCCAACCGTGCAATGACCAGATGTCCCGGGCTGGGCCGACCTTCCTGCATGCGGACGTTGATTTCGCTCATCTCCACAAGATCGAAGCCGGTCGCAGTCAGGCGGTCGCGGATATAGGCTTCGGCGTGCAGAAAGCGCTGGTGCGGGCCGACGGCGTAAAGGCGGCCGTCGGTCGGCGGGAGCGTCTCGGATGAGAAGATGAAGAGGCCGCCGGGCGTCAGGTTTTCAGCGGCGCCGAAAAAGAGCGGCTCCAGGGCGCCGAGATAGGGCAGCACGTCGGTCGCTGTGATGAGGTCGAAGGCGTCTTCGTCGTTGTCGTCGAGGAAGTCCTCGACCTCGGCGACGAAGAGGGTCTCGTATATATCCTTTTCATGGGCGATCTCGACCATGTTTTCGGAAATATCGATGCCCGTCATCTCCTCGCACAGGTCGCGCAGCGTGCCGCCCGTGAGCCCCGTGCCGCAGCCGAGGTCGAGCATGCGCCTGAAGGGGCCGAGCTTCAGTTCCTGCAGGCGCTGGCGGACCAACATGGGGACGTGGTAGCTGAGCTGCTCGACAAGAACGTCCTCGAAAACTTCGGCATGCTGGTCGAAAAGGGTTTCGACGTAGGCATCCGGCGCCCTGACCGGCGTCTCGCCGCGGCCCAGCGATGCGATGCGGACGGCGGCACCGCCGTGGTCTTCCGGGTCGATCGCCAGCACCTCCTCATAGGCCTTCACGGCAGCATCGATGTCACCGGCCTTTTCGAGACGAAGGGCGCGATTATAAGCTTCCGCAAGCGCTTCCTCGTCGATCTTCTTTGCCATTGCCGTCACCACCTTTTCGAGTTCAGTCAAGCCTGTAAGGCGCCTCGGTGCCTTTTGCAATGGCGGCCTTTGAGGCGCAGAATGTAAATGGAGACCTCAATAAGAAGGACAGGGAGGAATGCCATGACGACCGACATCAGCAAGCCCGGCCTTGACGAGAGCGCCCGGAAGGAGGCGACGCCGCCGCTGCCGCTGACCCCGGTCGAAATCACCAATACCCTGGCGCACTATTATCGCGGCGAACTCGGACGCATGACGAGTTGGCGCGATCGCATCGACCGGACGTCGAACTGGGCGATCACGGTGGTCGCGGCATTGCTCTCACTCTCGCTGTCGACGCCGACTGCCCATCATGGCGTGCTTCTCTTCGGAATAATGCTGATCTCGCTGCTCTTGCTCATCGAGGCGAGGCGCTATCGGTTCTTCGATATCTACCGCGCCCGCGTCCGGCAGGTCGAAAAAAACTATTTCGCGCAGATCCTGTCGCCGGAGGCAAATTCCGCGCGCGATTGGGGTCCGGTGGTCGCAAGCAGCCTGCGCAAGCCGAAGTTCCTGCTGACCTACGCAGACGCCGTCCAGCGGCGGCTGCGGCGCAACTACAGCTGGATGTATCTCATCATGCTGCTTGCCTGGGCGCTGAAAATCACGACGCCGAAACTGCAGACCGAGGGCAGCGCACTGGCACAGACGCATTCCTGGACCTATGTGATCGACAATGCCGTGCTCGGGCCGCTTCCAGGGCTCGTGGTCATTGCCCTCGTGGTGGCCTTCTATCTCGCCATCCTCTATGGCGTGTTACGCCGGGAACCCGACAAAGGCGAGTTCATTCATGGCGAAGCACACGTCTGACGACCTCAATGCAGGATGAACTCGCCTTTCAGGGCGCGCCATTCCGTCGCCGAAATCAGCTTGCGGTGGATGTAGCGCACCGAATGCAGCGGGCCGTCCAGTTTCTCCTGCCAGAATTTCAGAAAGCCGCGCATTTCGGGAAATTCCGGAGCAAGATCGTATTCCTGCCAGATGTAGGTCTGGAGGATCGCCGGGTGATCCGGCAGGTGGTAGAGGATGTGGGCGGTTGTCAGCCCGTATCCCTGAAGCTGCTTTTCGAAGTCCTTGTTCATCTCAGCCTCGCTTTCGTTCCCATGCCACGTTTGTGAACATGATTTGAAATGGAAACACGCGTCGGTTAACCGAAGCTTGACAGATGCGGGAAGAAAAGGCTATTTGTTTTTGATTTCAATGACTTGGCAGCGCTCATATGGGAGTGCTGCCAAGCGTCGTCAGCGCTTCAGATGCCGTGTCAGGCGGCGCTCGATCCAGTTCCAGAAATGTCGAAGCGCCTCAACCATCGAAAGATAGAAGATCGCAGCCCAGAGATAGGTCTGGTAGTCGAAGGTGCGCGAAAAGGCGTAGCGGGTTTCGCCCATCAGATCGAGCACTGTGATGATGGCGACGACGGCAGAGCCCTTGATCAGCAGGATGATTTCATTGCCGTAGGGGCGCAGCGCCACGATGAGCGCCTGCGGCAGAACGATCTTGCGGAAGGCGACGGCCTTGTGAATGCCGAGTGCTGAGGCTGCCTCGTGTTGGCCGCGCGGCACACTTTCGATGGCGCCGCGCAGGATTTCGGCCTGATAGGCGGCGGTATTGAGCGTCATCGAGAAGAGACCGCAATACCAGGCGTCGCGGAAGAACCACCACAGACCGGCGGCTTCGAGATGCGCGCGAAAGCCGCCGAGGCCGTAGTAGATCAGAAAGAGCTGTGCCAGGAGCGGCGTGCCGCGGAAGACGTAGACGTAACAATAGGCAAGCGTGCTGATGATCCTGTTCTTCGACATGCGCGCGAAGGCGAGCGGCAGGGAAAGTGCCGCGCCGAAGATCACGGAGATCGTCACCAGGATGATCGTCGTCATCAGTCCGTGCAGGTAGCGCGGACCGTAGCGCGCGAACTTGTCCACGTCCCAGCCGGCGATCACCATGTAGATCAGGCTTGCGGCAAGCAGCGCCCACAGCAGGACGAGGAGCGAGCCGACGACGCGCGTGCCCGTTATCGGCTTGACGATTTCCTTCGGCGCCGGCTGCGGCGGAATGAGGGTTTGCGCATAGCTCATCGGCGGGCCTCGGAGCGCTTGGCCCAGCGTTCGATATAGCTGAGGCCGATCGACGAGATGATCGCAAGCGCGAGGTAAAGTCCGCAGGCGATGATGTAGAAGAAGAAAGCCTGCTTGGTGACTCGGACGGCAACGCCGGTCTGGCGCAAGATGTCGGCAAGGCCGATGATCGAGACGTATGAGGTGTCCTTGAGCAGGATCATCCACAGGTTCGTGAGGCCGGGCAGGGCAATGCGGACCAACTGTGGCAGCACGATCAGGCCAAGCGTGCGGCCATGATGAAGGCCAAGCGCATAGCCGGCTTCGTACTGGCCCCTCGGTATGGCGCGGAAGGCCGACAGCAGCACTTCCGCGCAATAGGCCGAAAAGACCACCGAGAGCGCGATCATGCCGGCGACGAAGGCGTTGATCTCCACCCGCTGCTCGTAGCCGAAGGAGGTGAGCACCGACTGTATCAGGATCTGAAGGCCGTAGTAGATGATGAAGAGGGTCAGGAGTTCGGGCAGGCCGCGGAAGATCGTGGTATAGATGCCCGATGCAACGCGCACCGACCTTTCTTCCGATTGCTGGCCCAGCGCGACAAAGAAGCCGATGATGAGGCCGACGGGAAGCGTCAAAAGCGCCACGCTCACGGTGGTCTTCAGGCCGAGCGCGATTTCGTCGCCCCAGCCTGCATTGCCACAGGCGAGAATGGTCGATTGCCCGAACCAGGTGAAAACGCCGGAAGGTCCGCAGAGCGGATCAAAGATATATCCTATCCAGGCCCAGAACGAGCCCGGCGCGGAAAACAATCCGCCCATGCCAACTTTCCCCTCACGGCTTATGCCGTTTTGATCTTTCCATGGTTGTCAAACAAAAATGGCGGAAGAGCAAGCCTTCCGCCATCATCTTTGCCGGTCAGTTACAAGTTTTCTTATTCGCCGTAAACGTCGAAGTCGAAGTACTTGTCCTGAATTTCCTTGTACTTGCCGCTGGCGCGGATCGCTGCGATCGCGGTGTTCAGCTTGTCCTTGAGCGGGTCGCCCTGGCGCACGGCAATGCCAGCGCCTTCGCCGTTGATTTCCTTGTCGACGGGAAGTGTCGTCAGGATCTTGCAGCAGGCGCCGGCTTCCGACTTGATCCATTCGGAGAGAACGACGACGTCGTCGATGGCGGCGTCGATACGGCCGCTGGAAATGTCGAGCTTATACTCGTCGGCGGTCGGGTAAAGCTTGAGCTCCGTGTCGGCAAGGTGCTTTTCGGCGTAGTTGGCGTGCGTCGTCGAGGTCTGTGCGCCGATCGTCTTGCCTTTCAGGCCGGCGACATCGGTGATCGTCGAGTCCTTCGGCACGGCGACGGCCGGCGGCGTGTTGTAGTACTTGTTGGTGAAGTCGACGAGCTTCAGACGCTCCGGCGTGATCGACATGGATGAAACGATCATATCGAACTTCTTGGCCTGCAGCGCCGGAATGATGCCGTCCCAGTCGGTGCTGACGAAGGTGCATTCGGCCTTCATTTCAGCGCAGAGCGCCTTGGCGATGTCGATGTCGAAGCCCTTGATCTCGCCGCTGGCGTCAACGAATTCGAAGGGCGGGTAGGTCGAGTCGGTGCCGATCACGTACTTCTCGCCGTCGGCCATTGCCGAGCCTGCGAAAAGCGACAGCGCTGCGAGTGAAGCAGCTGCGAGAAAGCGGGTGGAGATACGCATGAGGATCCTCTCTGTTGGTTGGCCGCTGCGTCTTCTTCTTATCCGCCAGCGACCTGAATGCGGCGGGCACGAGGCACACGCCTTGGCGCGATAATCAAACCTTTTTTTTGGAAATTGCAACTGGAATCGCAGCCAAATGGTGCGGCGAAAACTGTGGCAAAGATGAACGGGACCGAACCGCTTCATTCATACCGGGTTAATAAGCGGCTTCCTAAAACAGCGGGAACAAATCCGGATTTGGACGATTTCGATCCTGAATCCGCCCACAGACGTCGGGACGCCCTGCGGGTGTGCCAAGGCTCAACAAGAAGATGAGGAAACCCCCCAATGGGCATGAAATCCAGATTGTTTGCTAGCGCCGCTTTCCCGCTGCTTTCGCTGTCGCTTGCCATGTCGCCGGCCCATGCAGCGACTGCAGCCGGTGTCAGTGCAGTGCGGCCCGTGTCGCAGGTGATCAGCGGAAGCTACGAGGTCGCCCAGGATGCCGCGCCGTCGGATGAAGAGATTCTGAAGAAGAAACGCAAGCGGCCTGCCGAGCAGCCTGCCGAAGAACAGCAGCCTGAAGCAGAACCCCAGCAGGAGGCGCCGCAGGCCGAACAGGAAGCGCCGCGCCGCAAGCAGCGCAAGCCAGCACCTCAATCAGAGCAGGCTCCAGAAGCGCAGCAGGCTCAGCCGAGCGAGGAGCAGCCACGACGCAAGAAGCGCCAAGCCTCACCGGAGCAGGCCGAGCCAGAACCAGAGCAAGAACAGGTAGCGCCTGAGGCTGCACCGCAACAGCAGCCCGCGCAGAATCGCGAGCGGCCGCGCCGCAAGCAGCGCGAGCAGCAGCCCGCACAGCAGGAAGTCCCCCAGCAGGACCAAGCCCAGCCCCAGGCCGACGAGCCGCAACAGCAGACGGATGAAGCCCAGCCCGAGCAACAGCGTCCGCGCAAGCGACAGCAACAAGCAACTGAAGGCGAAAAGCAGCAAGCAACTGAAGGCGAAAAGCAGCAGCCTGCCGCAAAACCCGGCCGAAAACCCGTGAAGGAAGCTCAGCCTGAGCAGCAGCCGGCCGAGGACAAGGCAGCCGTTCCGAAGGAATTACCGGCGCCCGAGAAGACACCTGTGCCCGCAGAATCTCCGGCACCCGAAAAGCCGCCGGTTCCCGCAGAGCCTGACGAGGCGCAAAAGCCTGCCGAAGGTGGCGAAGAGCCGCTGCAACAGCAGGGCGAGCAGGTACCGCCCGCAGCGCCGACCGGTGAACAGCCGACCGGCGATGCGCAGCCGACGGAGCAGGCAATTCCCGCTCCCGAGAAAGTGACGCCCGAAGAGCTCGATCGCCGCAAGCAGATCGCCGAGGATCCGAGCAAGAGCAACGAGACCGTGGTCCTGCCGGTCGAGAACGGTGCCGCCGTACTCGATAGCGACAAGGATGCCGACCGGACCGTCGGTCGGGGCGGACGGCGTGAACGTGATCGCCTGCGCGCTGCAGAGCAGCAGGTCATCGCCGTCCCCAAGTCAGATGCCGATGCACAGCTCGCGCCGGAGGGCCAGCGTCGTCCTCCCGTCAAGTTTGAGGCGGTGACGAGCGAAGAGGGCCGCAGGCTCGACCGCAGGCCTGAGTTCATGAGCCCCGAAGGTGCGCGCGTCGAGCGCTACGAGGGTGACGACAACCGCACCATCATACAGTTCAACAACCGGATTGTGGTGCGCAGCGATGACGAGCGGCGCTTCCTCAGGGACGGCGAACGGCCGCTCTATGAGCAGCTTTCGCGGGATCGTTACCGCGAGACGATCGAGCGCCCCGAGGGCTATCGCATCGTGACCATCCGCAACCGCTATGGCGATATCATCCAACGCTCGCGCATCGACAGTCGCGGCCGCGAATATGTACTCTATTATTCGCCGGAACTTTACGATGATCCCGACCGCGGCTACTTCGAGGATCCTGGCGCAGATTTGCCGCCGATGCGGCTGGCGATTCCGGTGCGCGACTACATCATCGACACAAGCAGCAATCCGGATCGCGACTACTACGAGTTCCTGAGCGAGCCTCCCGTGGAACCCGTCGAGCGCGTCTATTCGCTGAACGAGGTGAAGTACTCGGCCCGTATCCGCGACAAGGTCCGTCGCATCGACCTCGATACGATTACTTTCGCCACGGGCAGTGCCGAGATCCCGATGAGCCAGGCCCGCAGCCTGCGCAAGGTTGCGGATGCGATGAACGAGGTGCTTGAAAAGGATCAGAGCGAGACCTTCCTGATCGAAGGCCACACGGATGCCGTCGGCTCGGATGAGAGCAATCTCGTCCTTTCGGACCAGCGTGCCGAGTCAGTCGCCAACGTGCTGACCGACGTCTATGGTATTCCGCCGGAAAACCTTGCGACGCAGGGTTATGGCGAGCGCTATCTGAAGGTCAACGTGGATGGTCCGGAACAGGAAAACCGCCGCGTGACCATTCGCCGCGTCACGGCTTTGGTGCGCCCGGTCGCATCGAACCAGTAAGGTAAGCAGATCGAGGAGAAAATGCCGTCGCTAGCGCGGCGGCATTTTTATTCGAAAGCCTGAGAAAGGCCGATCTTGGCGGCGATAAAGTCGGCGATCTCTGTCGTGTCGTCGAGACTGAAGACCGGCAGGGTCGCATCCGCGATAGGATGGTCCGCGGCGATGGCGCAGATATGAGGATCGGTCGGCGCCAGAAGATCGCGTCTGGCCGCTTCCAGGCGGCGGGCTTCGATCTTGGGGATCGGTTCGCGCTTGTAGCCTTCGACCAGCACCAGGTCGCAGGGAGCCAGGCGTGCAAGGATTTCCTCAAAGCCCGGTTCGGGCGCGCCGCGCAATTCATGCATGATGGCGTAACGGGTGCCGGAGACGATCGTCACCTCATGCGCACCGGCCTGCCGGTGGCGGTAGCTGTCGGCGCCGACCTTGTCGATATCGAAATCGTGGTGGGCGTGCTTGATCGTCGAGATGCGGTAGCCGCGGCGGGTAAACTCCTCGACGAGTCGTACGGCAAGGCCCGTCTTGCCCGAATTCTTCCAGCCGGCGATTCCGAATATCAGTGGTCTGGTCATGACAGCACCTGCAGCCAGCGCTCGGCTTCCACCAAGTCGTCCGGCGTGTTGATGTTGAAAAAAGGGTCGAGCAGGCTGGCGCGCGTCGGATGCAGCGGGAAGGCAACTTCCGCAACGTCGTGGCGTAACAGGAAGTCGCGCACGCGCCGCTTTTCGTCCGTTGCGATCCAGTCGGCGAGCTCGTCCCTCAGCGAAACCGGCCAAAGGCCGAAGACGGGATGAGGGCGGCCTTCGGAGGCGGCGATAGCGATCTTTGCCGGGGAATCGATTACGGCGACGAAATCCGCGACGAGCTCTGCCGGAAAGAAGGGGCTGTCGATCGAAACGGTCACCACATGGCTGACGTCCGCAAACGTGGCCGCATGCGCCATTGCAGCATGGATGCCGGCCATCGGCCCCGCTTTGCCAGGGACAATATCGGGAATGAAGCGCAGGCCGCATTGCGGCTCACTGTCGGCATTCACTGCAATTGTGGAGACCTGCGGGGCCAGCCGCGTGATGGCATGATCGAGCAGTGAGTGGCCGCCGAGCATGACGCGGGCCTTGTCCTGCCCCATGCGCGTCGAGCGGCCGCCGGCAAGGATGACGCCGGGAATGTTGGTGTTGTGCAGGGAAAAATCGGCCATGGCGGTTCTCACACGGGGCTTCTCGGCTCGGATTCCTGCGCCATCGGCGGCACGCGCCGTTTGGCCTCGCGATAGAAGGTATAAAGGCCCGACGCGATGACAACCGCGGCCCCGCAGAGCGTCCAGAAATCCGGCACCTCGGAAAAGAAGAAGACGCCGAGAAGTGCAGAGAAGATCAGGCTCGTATAGCGGAAGGGCGCGACGAACGAAACCTCGCCGGTGCGCATCGCGAGGATGACGGATTGGTAGCCGATCAGCACCAGGACGGAAGCGAGCAGCAGGTGCGAAAGCGAAGTGAGGCTGACGGGCTGCCAGCCGCCGAGTGCCGGCATGAGGAGCGCGCCGAAGAAGGCGACCGACATCGCGGTGACGACGGTCACCATCAGGGAGGGAATTTCTGGATCTATGGAGCGGGTTGCGAGATCGCGCCCTGCCGTCACCAGGACGCTGGCGACGCAGAGAAGGGCTGCGGGTGTGAATCCTTCGGGACCGGGACGGATGATGATCATGACGCCGAGGAGGCCGACCAGGATCGCCGACCAGCGCCGCCAGCCGACCGGCTCGCCGAAGAAGAGTGCTGCTCCGAAAGTGACGACGAGCGGCAGGGACTGCAGGATGGCCGAGGCGTTGGCGATCGGCATCATGCCCAGCGCCGTGATGTAGGAGACAGCGGCAAGCACTTCGCAGACGACGCGAAGGATGATGATCGGCTTCAGCACGATGCGCCAGGAGCGAAGTGCCCCCAGATGGCGGGCGATCAGATAGACGAGAATGCTCGTGAAGACGCCACGGATGAAGATGATCTGGCCAGCGTTCATATAGCTGATGACCGACTTGGAGAGGGCGTCGCTAGAGGAAAAGCCGGCCATGGCCAGGCTCATGAAGATTGCGCCCTGGGTGTTTCGAGACCGCGGCATAAAAAGAGATTCCCGATTTTCGTGCCGTCCTTTTAGAGGGGATCGCGCATTAAGGGAATCCAATGAAAGTCACATCCAGAATAAATCGATCGCGCGTGCACAATAAGCGGAACAATGCCGGGTTTGCTGGCAGAAACTGCTCAAGCCACTGTTTTTCCAGGTAAATCTCTTCCAGTGCAATGGCCTGAAGGCTCCGGCACGCTGGAATGAAGGTGCTTATACCTCGCTCATTGAGGGCTATTCCAGTTCATTTCATCGCCCGTTTTTGCAAACCCGCTGCATTGTCACGAAAGTCCTTCTGTTCGTCGTTCAGCTCAATCGGCCTTATCGCGGGTCGGCGAACAACCATCGGCATCCGGGAGGTGAGCCAAGCGGCCAAGGACGAAGAGCTCATCGCGCAGCAGAACGCACCAGAGTGGCGAAATCCAGGCCTTGGCGCCAGCGCCTCGACACGCCCTTCGGACAAGACCGAGCGTCAGGACGCATGGACCGGAGTGCGGGGTGAGTTGGGGATGCGCTCGCGCCGTCTGAAAGATCGCCTCCGGCAGAATTGGGAGTCGACGGTCCGTTGTCTATTGTTTTCTTCAGGCAGCGCCGGAAACGGGTGGCGGCAGCTGCACGTTCTTGCGATCTGGTTGCCGAACTTGGTCTTCTGCAATGAATGGAGGCGGGCATGAACAGCCTGAATGGAAAAATCGCAATCGTCAGTGGTGCCAGTGCCGGTATCGGCCGCGCCGCAGCCAAGCTCTTTGCCGCCGAGGGAGCGAAACTTGTCGTCACAGCACGGCGGCAGGCGGAATTGGGGACGCTCGTCGAGGAGATCGAGGCGGACGGCGGAGAGGCGGTTGCCGTTGCAGGCGATATACGCGACGAGGAACTGCATCGATTTCTCGTGGAAACGGCGTCAAGGCGGTTCGGAGGCCTCGACATCGCTTTCAACAATGCGGGCGGCACTGGCGCCTATTGCGCGCTTGGCAATATCTCGCTCGGCGATTGGCGCGATACCGTCGACCTCAACCTGACAAGCGGATTTCTTGCCGCCAAGCATCAGGCGCCGGCGATGATTGAACGCGGCGGCGGGTCTGTCATCTTCACCTCGACCTTCGTCGGCCACACGGCAGGCATGCCCGGCATGGGCGCTTATGCGGCGGCGAAGGCGGGGCTGATGGGGCTCGTGCAGGTCCTGGCGGTTGAATTGGGACCGAAGAATGTGCGCGTGAACGCATTGCTTCCTGGGGGCGTCGACACGCAGGCAAATCCGATCAACTTCAAGGACGCCGCTCCGCAGACGATCGCATTCGTCAAGGGTTTACACGCGCTGAAGCGGGTCGCCCAGCCGGAAGAGATCGCCAAGGCGGCGCTTTTTCTGGGCTCGGACATGGCAAGCTTTGTCACCGGTTCGACAATGCTCGCCGACGGCGGCGTTTCGATCAATCGCACGTAGCCACTCTTTGTCCGGAAATTTGAACAAATCCGGGCTGTTGGCGTTCTCCATTCATGTCCAAGTGAAGAGGAGAAGGTAGATGGATTGGAATCGTGTCGAAGGGAACTGGAAGCAGTTGAAGGGCAAGATCAAGGAACAGTGGGGCAAGCTCACTGACGATGATCTCGACCAGATTGCGGGGCGCCGCGAGCAACTTGAAGGCAAGATCCAGGAGCGCTACGGCATTGGCAAGGATCGCATCCATCGTGAGGTCGATGACTGGTACGAGCGCCAGACCTGGCATTGAGCATTTGCCCGGCTCTGGCCGGGCTTCCTCCAGAAAAAAGAAGACACATCATGTCGGAAGATGTTTCAAGTTCCACTAAATCGCCGCCTGGTCCCGCACCGGCGACGGACGCGCCCGACCGGGTTCGGGAAAAGCCGCCGTTAAAACCGGCCAATGCCCCTTCGAACGACAAGGATTCCGACGAGCCGTCGCCCGTCGATCCGGCACTGTTACCGATCGGCGATCCCGCCGGGGCAGCTTGAGGCACTCAATTTGAAGCCCGTCACCCCCCGGTGACACTCATGTGGCGGGAGACCGCCGGGCGATTATGGGTGCGATCAATGATGAAGTCGTGGCCTTTCGGCTTGCGGGTGATGGCCTCGTCGATCGCGGCATAGACCAGGCCGTCGTCTTCCGTCGCGCGCAGTGCAGAGCGGAGGTCGGCGGCATCGTTCTGGCCGAGGCACATGTAGAGCGTGCCGGTGCAGGTGAGGCGGACGCGGTTGCAACTTTCGCAGAAATTATGCGTCATCGGCGTTATGAAGCCGAGACGGCCGCCGGTCTCAGTGACTTCGACATAGCGTGCCGGACCGCCGGTCTTATAGCCGATATCGGTTAGCGTGAACTGACGTTCGAGTTCGGCGCGAAGCTCGCAGAGCGGCAGATACTGGTCAGTCCTGTCCTCGTCGATCTCGCCCATCGGCATGGTTTCGATGACGGTGAGGTCCATGCCGCGGCCATGCGCGAAACGTAGCATGTCCGGTATCTCGGCCTGGTTGAAGTCCTTGAGTGCGACCGCATTGAGCTTGATCTTCAAGCCTGCCTTCTGCGCCGCGTCGATGCCTTCCATGACCTTGGCGAAATCACCCCAGCGGGTGATCTTTCGGAATTTGACGGGGTCGAGGGTATCGAGCGAGACGTTGATGCGGCGCACGCCGCAGTCGAAGAGCTCCTGCGCATGGCGGGCGAGCTGGGAGCCGTTGGTCGTCAGCGTCAGCTCCTCGAGGCCGGAACCGATCCGCTTTCCGAGCTCGCGGACGAGAAACATGATGTTCTTGCGTACCAGCGGCTCGCCGCCGGTCAGCCTGATCTTGCGCACGCCCTTGGCGATGAAGGCGCAACAGAGCCGGTTTAGCTCTTCCAGCGTCAGAAGGTCCTTCTTCGGCAGGAATGTCATGTTTTCCGCCATGCAGTAGGTGCAGCGGAAATCGCAGCGGTCGGTGACGGAGACGCGCAGATAAGTGACCGCCCGTCCAAATGGGTCGACCATCGGGGCTGCATCTGCCACAAGCGGCGATGCGCTTGCTATCGTTCCAACGTTGCTGTTCACCAATACCTCCGTCGTCATGGTAATGTGGACAGATGTGGCTGCACCGTCAAGGGAAAGGCGGGGACGCACGGTAAATTGAGCTTGCCTCGAAATGCTCGATTGCCTACTGCTTCGTGACAATTGGAGGGAGCGATGAGCGATATCTGGCCGACTGAACTGCGTGTCTCGAAGGACCGTCAGCGTCTGACCGTGACCTTCAACGACGGCCAGAGCTTTGATCTTTCGGCCGAAATGCTACGCGTGCTTTCGCCCTCGGCAGAAGTACAGGGCCATGGGCCGGGGCAGAAGTTGACGGTTCCCGGCAAGCGCCACGTAGCAATTATCTCGATGACCCCGACCGGCAATTATGCCGTGCGCATCGGCTTCGACGACATGCACGACACGGGCATCTTCACCTGGAGCTATCTGCGCGAACTCGGCGAGCGTGGCGAGGAGCTCTTTGCGGAATACGAGAAGGAACTCGGCGACAAGGGCATGAGCCGCGACGTCGCGGAAAAGCCGCGCTGAGCCGAAAACAGCCATAAAGGGGGGGAAATGGCGAGAACCGCTGGTAAAAACTGGCTGCGTTCGAAGGAAAGTCCGGCCGACAGCAAGGTCAGCTTTCTCGAACTCTTCTTCGACTTGGTGTTCGTCTTTTCCATTTCCCAGCTTTCCCACGCGCTGGCGGCCCACTATACGCTGCTCGGCGCAGTCGAAGCGGCGCTGATGACCTTCGCTGTCTGGTGGGTCTGGGTCTTCACCGCCTGGGTAACAAACTGGCTCGATCCGGAAAAGATGCCGGTGCGCGGCATGCTCGTTGTTCTGATGCTGCTCGGATTGGTACTTTCGGCTTCGATTCCAGAAGGTTTCGGCGACAAGGGACTGCTTTTTGCCGCTGCCTACGTGCTGATGCAGGTCGGACGGTCGTTCTTTGCGCTCTATGCGATGAAGGATGCCGGCCGCTCGAACTATCTCAACTTCATCCGTATCAGCACATGGCTTTCGGTTGCAGGCGTTTTCTGGATCGCCGGCGGTTTTCTAGACCATGAGGCGCGGTTGATTACATGGATTGTCGCGCTCCTCATCGATTATGCGGGTCCGGCCTCAGGTTTCTTCGTGCCGGGGCTGTCCAAGTCGACGGCGGCGGATTGGGATGTCTCGGGCGCACATATGGCGGAGCGTTGCGCGCTGTTCATCATCATCTGCCTCGGCGAAGCGATCCTCGTTTCCGGCCGCACCTTTTCGGAACTTCCTTTTTCCGGCCTAACGACCGTCGTTTTCGTCACGGGCTTTGTTGGAACCGTGGCGATGTGGTGGCTCTATTTCCGGTTCGGGCACCAGCGGGCCGCACACAGGATCGAGCACGACGAAACGCCGGGTCGCCTTGCGCGCCAGGCTTTCACCTATGCGCATATTCCGATTCTGGCGGGCATCATCGTTCATGCGGTGGCCGTCGAGTTCATGTTCTCGCATCCGCACGACAGCGGTGATATCGGTGTGATGACTGCAATCCTCGGGGGCTCGGGACTTTTTCTTGCTGGCAATCTCTGGTTCAAGGGCGCAACGAGCGGGCGGGCGCCGCTTTCGCACCTGGCAGGGCTTGTGCTGCTGGTCCTATTGGCGTTCCTGGCACCGGTGCTCGAAGTCTATGTAATGGGCATTCTGGCGACGCTGGTGCTGATCTTCGTTGCTGCATGGGAATACAGATCGCTTGCCGGCCAGCGGGCCGAACGCATGCTGCACTGACGTCAATCCGCCTCGCGCAGATCCTGCTGCAGCAGGCCGATGATGCGTTCCATCGAGCTTGCCATGGCCATGCACTGCTCGATCGGCTCGGTGGAGAGCACCTGCTCGATCAGGTCGGTCTGGATCACCATGGCGCGCTCGGTGACGCTGCGGCCCTCCGGTGTCAGGTAGAGCCGCAGCACGCGCTTGTCCTTGTCGTCGCCGCGGCGCTCGATCAGGCCGCGTTTTTCCATCTGTGGCAGCAGCATGCTCATATTGGAGCGGCCGACGAGGAGCTTGCGGGCAAGCTCCTGCTGCGAGATGCCTTCGAAGCGATAAAGATTGATCAGTATATCGAGATGCGGGGTCTTGATATCGAGCCCTGCCAGCGAGCGGCCCAGGGATTGCTGCATCAACTGGCAGGCGCGGGCGACGGCGACCCAGCTGCGAAAACGCGGATGATCCCAGGGAAGGGATTGATTTTTGTTCATCGTTGTACTTTATTGTTCAGTGTTGAACATTATTGGATTCCCACTATGCCAAACTTTGCACTGAAGGTCACCCGCCTCGGATTGTTGCTGTTGCAGGCGGTTTCCCCGCGTCTTGCGGGTAAGGCGGCATTCAGGCTGTTTTGCCTGACACCGTCGGCAAAGCCAAAGGGCGCAAAGGCGAAGGCGGCGCATGCGGCCGGCCGGGCTTTCCTGCAATCGGCAGAGCGAATCGAGCTTCGCCTTGCAGGTGGGCGGCGGGCGCATGCCTACCGGATCAACGGCGGTGCTGCCGGCAGGCGGCAGCGTTGCCTTGTGACGCACGGTTGGGGATCGAGCATGGAATACATGACCGATTTGATCGGTGCGCTTGCTGCAAGCGGCGCGGAGGTGATCGGTGTCGATTTTCCAGGCCACGGACGGGCAGGCGGACGCTTCCTGCATATGGGGCTTGCCGTACAGACGATCGCCGCAGCCCAGGCGCGGTTTGGGCCATTCGACGCGACAGTCGGCCATTCCTTCGGCGGCGCGGCGCTGATGGTTTCGGCGGCCGGCCTTCTGCCTGAAATCGAGCCGCTTTCGACCGGAAAGATCGTCACGATCGGCTCGCCGAGCGAGATGAAATGGCTGTTTGCCGACTTCGGCAGGATGGTCGGCCTCAAAAAGGCGGCACAGACGGCGCTTGAAGGCGAGGTGCATCGGCTGACCGGCCGGGGACTGGAGGATTTCGATGCGGGGGAGGCGGCTGCAACGATGAGGCGCCCGATGCTGGTGATCCACGCGCAAGACGACAAGGAAGTCAGCGCCAGTCATGCGCGGCGCTACGCTGCCTCGGGCCGGAGCGTGCGGCTCTTCTGGGCCAACGGCTTCGGCCACCGACGGATCGTCAGCGCCGAGCCGGTGCTTGCGGAGATCCAGCGGTTCCTTGCCGACAATCCCATAAGAAATGATGTTGGGATCATTCCGCTTTTTGGCCTTCCGGGCAGACGGGCGTCATTGTAGCGTCATTTCGGGCGGCTAATGGCCGGTCTTTGAAACGTGGCAGGACGATCATGAAAGTCATCAGGACGGTCGAGGAACTCGCTGAAATCTATGCGGGAGGCCTAACACAGGCGTCCCTTGCCAAGGTGACGAAGGGCCTGACGCCGCTGTACCGCCAGATGATCGAAGCTTCCCCCTTCATGGCGCTTGCGACCGTCGGGCCGGAAGGGCTCGACTGCTCGCCGCGAGGCGACATCGGCGGCGTCGTGCGGGTGATCGACGAAAAGACGCTGCATCTGCCCGACTGGCGCGGCAACAACCGCGTCGATTCGCTTTCAAATATCGTGCGCGATCCGCGCCTTGCACTCATGTTCCTGGTGCCGGGTTCGAACACGACGATGCGCATCAACGGCCGCGGGCTGGTGTCGAACGATGAGGCACTGCTCTCGAGCTTCGAGATGGATGGTAAGCATCCGCGCACCGTCGTTGTGATCACCATCGACGAGGTTTATTTCCAGTGCGCCCGCGCTCTCATAAGAGCGCAGCTTTGGAACCCGGAGAATTTTTCCGATCCGGCGAAGCTGCCGACCCCGGGCCTGATGCTCAAGGAGGCGGCGGAAGATTTCGATCACGAAACCTACGACCGGGAGTGGGCGGGCCGTGCGGCAAAGACGATGTGGTAGGCAGCCGTCACCCAATGACGGCCGTTACGACTTGTAGATCAGCCAGCTCTTGCTGAAATCTTTCTGCATGCCTTCCTGGTAGAGGACGCTGCAGTTGCGCCCGGCATTCTTTGCTCCGTAGAGAGCGATGTCGGTCTTGTAGTAAAGCTCGCCCGGATCATCAGCGTTCGATGCCATGCAGACACCCATGGAGACGGTCACAGGTCCATAATTCACGCGGGTCCGGGAATTCTTGAAAGGGGTAGCCTCGAGCGTGCGGCGGATGCGCTCGGCCATGCTCATCACTTCCTCCGGCGTATTGCCATCGACGACCAACGCGAACTCCTCGCCGCCGGTGCGGGCGACGAAGATATCGCGGCGTACATTGGCGCGGATGACGGAGGCCACGGTCGCGAGGATCTTGTCGCCGACAGGATGGCCGTAGGTGTCGTTGATCTTCTTGAAATTGTCGATATCGGCAAGTACCAGCGCGGTGATGGGCTTCAGTGCGGGATTGTCGAAGACGGCGGCGAGGCGATCGTCGAAGGCGCGGCGGTTGGAAAGGCGCGTCAGCGAGTCGGTATTGGCTATGCGCTTGTATTCATCGAGTTCCTTACGGACCCGGTCCATCTCCTGCGAGCGCTGGGCGACGTTTTCAACCGTCCTTTCGCCATGCGCCATCGTATCGCCGGTCGCCTCCGAAAGAATTGTGATGGCGTTTTCGATGAGCTCGACGCTTGCGGCACTTTTGGAATTGATGCGCTTGTAGGTTTCGCCAAGCAGCTTGTTGTAGCTTTCGAGCGAGGTCTGCTCCTGGCGCAGGACACGCAGGAGCCCTTCCAGCTCGGCGGCGATGCGCCTGTGAGCATCGTCGAAGACACGGGCGGGCGAATGGGTGAAGTGCCGCGCGCCGAGTGCGTCGAGCTCTTCCTGCGTCGCCTGGCTACCAAGAGCAGCAAGATCGCGCGTCAAGGCGGGATTGGAGCCGATATAGGCCTCATAGAAGAGCTCGTAATTGCGCGGGATTGGCGCGACCCCCATCGAGCGCATGGCATATGTGATCTGACCTGCCACGTCGGGAACCTGCGCCTTTGGCGCTGCAGCCGCAGTCATTCGGCATACTCCTCAATGAGATTTCGAAGGCAATCTTCTAATGACTAGCTTAAATTCGTTGGGAAAGGATTAAAGGCACATATACTAAAGATTAGATATGAGTATTCTGCTCCACCATCGATGAAATACTAGGCAATCAAAATAAGGCGAAAATTCAATTTTCCTGACGCTTTGGCGCATTGCGCCCCAGTGACGCCCCAATACGCGGACATTTCCGACGACTTTGGACGTCTTCGATTTGTTGACAGTCGGTGTCGAAAACGTTCTCTGTCGTAAACGATGGGCGAGGTGCACATTCCTTCTCAATGGACCTGGAGCGGTCCAACAGAAGGCATGAGATTATGGAAACCGTCCCCGGTCATTCTTGCGGCTGCCATTGTCGCCGGCTCGGCACTGTTGCTGCACGACAGCGGCTTCTTCGACGGCGCGTTCCGCACCGATATCCTCGCCAGCGTAAGGGCCGAGGAATCGCTGGGCGCTGCCGATTTTCAGGCTTTGAATGGTCTGGCAAGCACCCAGCAGATCGATCCGCGCAAGACCGCGGCGGTTCACTGATGGCACTCAGCCGAGATTGAGCTCCTGAAAGAAGTCGTTGCCCTTGTCGTCGATGACGATGAAGGCCGGGAAATCCACGACCTCGATTTTCCAGACGGCCTCCATGCCGAGTTCCGGATATTCCAAGACGTCGACCTTCTTGATGCAATCCTGCGCCAGGCGGGCGGCCGGACCGCCGATCGAGCCGAGATAGAAGCCGCCATGCGCCTTGCAGGCTTCGCGCACCGCGCGCGAACGGTTACCCTTGGCAAGCATTACCATCGAGCCGCCGAATGACTGGAACTGGTCGACATAGCTGTCCATGCGACCGGCGGTGGTCGGGCCGAAGGAGCCCGAGGCGTAGCCGGCGGGCGTCTTTGCCGGACCGGCATAATAGACCGGGTGGTTCTTCAAGTAATCCGGCATGCCTTCACCCTTTTCGAGGCGTTCGCGGATTTTTGCATGGGCGAGGTCGCGCGCGACAATGATCGTTCCCGTCAGCGAAAGGCGGGTCTTGACCGGATGCCTGGTCAATTCGGCAAGGATGTTGGCCATCGGCTGGTGGAGGTCGATGCGGACCGTCGATTCCGACAGCTTCGTCTCGTCGATCTCCGGCATATACCTGGACGGATCGTTTTCCAGCTGTTCGATGAAAATTCCGTCGCGGGTGATCCTGCCCTTGGCCTGACGATCGGCGGAACAGGAGACGCCGAGGCCGATCGGCAGCGATGCGCCGTGGCGGGGCAGGCGGATGACGCGCACGTCGTGACAGAAATATTTGCCGCCGAACTGGGCGCCGACACCCATTTGCTGCGTCAGCTTGTGGATTTCCATTTCCATCTCGACATCGCGGAAGGCGTGGCCGCTCTCGGAACCTTGCGTCGGCAGGCCGTCGAGGTAATGTGTCGAGGCGAGCTTGACGGTCTTGAGGTTCATTTCGGCCGAGGTGCCGCCGATGACGATCGCCAGATGGTAGGGAGGGCAGGCCGCCGTCCCCAGCGTCAGGATCTTTTCCTTGAGGAAGTCGATCATGCGGTCATGCGTCAGAAGCGAGGGCGTTCCCTGATAGAGGAAGGTCTTGTTTGCCGAACCGCCGCCCTTGGCGACGAAGAGAAAATCGTAGGAATCCGTGCCTTCCTCATAAATGTCGATCTGGGCGGGCAGGTTGTTTTTGGTGTTCTTCTCTTCGAACATCTTGAGCGGCGCGAGCTGCGAATAGCGCAGGTTCTTCTTCTCATAGGCATCCATCACGCCCTTTGCGAGCGCTGCGTAATCGCCGCCTTCGGTCCACACCCGGCGGCCCTTCTTGCCCATGATGATCGCAGTGCCGGTGTCCTGGCACATGGGGAGGATGCCGCTTGCCGCGATATTGGCGTTTTTCAAAAGGTCGTAGGCGACGAAACGGTCGTTTTCGGTTGCTTCCGGATCATCCAGGATGGCTGCAAGTTGCTTCAAGTGGCCGGGCCGCAGCAGATGGTTGATGTCGGCAAAGGCAGTTTCGGCAAGCAGGCGCATGCCCTCTGGTTCTACCGTCAGGATCTCCTGTCCCCTGAAGCTGTCGACAGAGACGTAGTCGCTGCTGATCTTGCGATAAGCGGTGGTGTCCTTGCCGAGCGGGAAGAGATCGTCAGCCATCGAATTGACCTTTCTTGAGAATTGGCATCGCACAGTTTGGAACCGATCTAAATCGGGCGAACGGCAAATGCAATCGCTGACCTGGCCTCGCTGCTCCCCATCGCACGACGAAGGGAGCGGCGTCATCATTCGACGTTCACGAACGAGTTGTGATGATGCGGGCTGATGCGGGCTCTAAACGGGGACTTCGGCGTTCTTCGTATTGAACTGCTGAGCCTGCGCGCGGGCAGTCCCGGCCGATCGCAGCCGATCAATGCGGAAGGCTTGATTGACCTCTGCGAGCCTTTCTTGTTTTTGGTGCCGAATCGCCCTCCCGCTTTCGCTTACCGGACGGGTTTGTGTAGGCGGACGAGATCGCGCCGGCTATTTGGGGCCGATCATCTGCTCGGGGCGGACAATCTCGTCGTACTGTTGGGAGGTGACGAGCCCGCTTGCGAGTGCTTCTTCCTTCAACGTCGTTCCGTTCCTGTGCGCCGTCTTGGCGATCTTGGCGGCGTTGTCGTAGCCGATCGTCGGCGCAAGCGCGGTGACGAGCATCAGCGAACGCTCCAGGCCAGCCTTGATATTGTCTTCGCGGGCCTCGATGCCGACGACGCAATTGTCGGTGAAGGAGATCGCCGCATCGCCGAGAAGCTGGACGGACTGCAGGAAATTATAGGCCATCATCGGGTTATAGACGTTGAGCTCGAAATGACCCTGGCTGCCTGCGAAGGTGAGGGCGGCATGATTGCCGAAGACGTGGGCGCAGACCTGCGTCAGCGCCTCGCACTGCGTCGGGTTGACCTTGCCGGGCATGATCGATGAGCCCGGTTCGTTTTCCGGCAGCGACAGTTCGCCGAGGCCGGCACGCGGGCCGGAGCCGAGCAGGCGGATGTCATTGGCGATCTTGAAGAGCGCGGCTGCTGCGGCATTGATGGCGCCGTGGCTGAATACCATGCTGTCATGTGAGGCAAGCGCCTCGAACTTGTTGGGCGCGGTGACAAATGGCATATCGGCAATCTTGGCGATCTCCTCGGCCACCTTTTCCGCAAAGCCGGCCGGTGCGTTCAGCCCGGTGCCGACGGCGGTGCCGCCTTGCGCCAGTTCGCAAAGGCCCGGAAGCGTCATCTCCAGACGCTTGATAGCGGAGCCGACCTGTGCCGCATAGCCGGAGAATTCCTGCCCGAGCGTCAGCGGCGTTGCGTCTTGGGTATGCGTGCGGCCGATCTTGATGATGTGATTGAATTCGACGACCTTCATGTCGAGGGCGGCATGCAGGTGCTTCAGGGCCGGTAGCAGGTGGTGGGCGATCTGCTCGGCGCAGGCGATGTGCATGGCCGTCGGATAAGTATCGTTCGAAGACTGGCTCATATTGACGTGGTCATTCGGATGCACCGGCCTCTTGGACCCCATGACGCCGCCGAGCATTTCAATCGCCCGATTGGAGATCACCTCGTTGGCGTTCATGTTCGACTGCGTCCCCGAACCTGTCTGCCACACGACGAGCGGGAAATGGTCGTTGAGCTTTCCGTCAATGACTTCTTGAGCGGCATCGACAATCGCCTTGCCGATTGCTGGATCGAGCTGGCCGAGTTCCATATTCACCCTGGCGGCTGCCTGCTTGACGATGCCGAGGGCTCGCACGATCGACAGCGGCTGTTTTTCCCAACCGATCTTGAAATTGCCGAGCGAGCGCTGCGCCTGGGCGCCCCAATATCGGTCGCCTGCCACGTCGATCGAGCCAAAGGTATCTGTTTCGGTACGGTTCGAGGTCATAGCAATGCCTTCCTGTCGCATGCGCCGAAGCGCGTTCGTTTCAGGTCGGTCTTATAGGTCCGAACGGATCTCAAGAAAACCAGGCCGAAGACGAAATATGAAAGCGTTATTCATGTTTTATAGTATTCATCGTTGTTTTTAGGACACGCTTGAAACTTTATGCCCAGAGGGCGCGTTTGACCACTATGGCAATCGCGCGAAATTCGGTAAAAAATTAACTAATAATTTCATAATTTTGTGTGAACTGTTTGCCGGCGGCACGCTTTGACGGCGTCACACAAGTTGTGCCGGTGCTTCTGGCGCTCGGAGCAGGTTTCTGACAATGGACCGGGAAAGCCAGACGGTTTGAATTTATAAATGGGCTTGGCCTCGGCCAAGGACAGCGTGATACTGGGACTGGAAAAAGCATGACATCGTTTTTCAAGGGTGCGGTCTCCGCACTGGCACTTTCCTGTGGATTTGCGGCGATGGCCGCGCCGGCGCATGCTTATACGCTGATGGACATGATCCGCGGCCACCGCGAGCGGACTCCGATCATCAACCCTGCCAATCCAGGCGCGTTCGGCGAGATGCCGGCAATGCCGCTACCGAAGGTCAGCGGTCCCCGCTACTATACCTATAAGCCGGACGCGATGCGCTTCGTCAATATTACCAGCTTTGCCGAGCCGACGGTGACGGGCGCGATTGCGTCGGCGTCCGGTGAGGCGGCCATCGCGCCGGTGGTCGTCGAGCGCCGGTTCCTCGCCGAAGCCAAGGTTCGCGCCGACGTAAATGTCGCAAAGGCTCTCGAAACCTATTACGGCAGTCCCAAGAACCCCTTTGTCTGGCTGACCGGCGCAGAGATCAACGATCGTGCCAAGGCGGCGATGAGTTTTCTTTCCGGTGTAGGTTCCGTCGGCCTCGATCCGGCCGACTATACTGTCGAAGTGCCGGCCGTCGACCCGGTCAATCCGGATCCGGCTGCCCGCGACCGCGCGCTTACGCAGTTCGAGCTGCAGCTTTCCTCGAAGGTCCTCGCCTATGTCCAGGATACGGTTCGTGGACGCATCGATCCGAACAAGATTTCGGGATACCACGATTTCAGGCGCAAGCAGGTCAACCTCGCTCCGGTTCTCAAGCTTGCACGTATGAGCCCGGATATCGGCGCCTATCTTACCAGCCGCACGCCGGACGGACCGCAATTTGCAGCACTCAAGGAAGAACTCGCCAAGCTCAAGGCCGAGACGGCTGGCGACGAGCCGATCACGATATCGCTCGATCGGCTGCTGCGCCCGGGCGACAGCTCGCCGGAGGTCGCCAATATAGTCAAGGCCATTGGCAGGCACGGCTCGGAAGCGCTTAAGGCGCAGCATGCGGCAACGCTGGATGCCTATAGCGGTGGCTTCGTCTACTCGCCCGAGCTGGTTTCACTGGTCGAGGGTTTCCAGAAGGAGCACAATCTGAAGCCGGACGGCGTAATCGGCCAGGCGACCGTGCGTATCATGACCGGTGGCGACAGCAATGCTTCGAAGATCGAGAAGCTTACCGTCGCGATGGAGCAGGCACGCTGGCTGCCGGAAGACCTCGGTTCGCGCTACGTGTTCATCAACCAGCCAGCCTTTATGGTCTACTACCACAACGACAACAAGGAACAGTTGTCGATGCGCGTCGTGGTCGGTCAGAAGTCCAACCAGACCTATTTCTTCCAGGACGAGATCGAAACCGTCGAGTTCAATCCGTTCTGGGGCGTTCCGCAGTCGATCATCATCAACGAGATGCTACCGAAACTGCGCGCCGATCCGAATTATCTCGACCGCCTCGGGTATGAAGTGGCGATCAATGGCCATGCGGTTCCGTCCTCCAGCGTCGATTGGTACGGCTCGACCTCCAATGTTTCCGTGCGCCAACCCCCGAGCGGCGACAATGCGCTGGGCGAGTTGAAGATACTGTTCCCGAACAGCCATGCGATCTACATGCACGACACGCCGTCGAAGAGCTTCTTCAAGCGCGACATGCGTGCACTGAGCCATGGCTGCGTGCGCCTTGCCGATCCGCGCGCGATGGCGGCGGCTGTGCTCAACACGAGCGTCGCCGATGTGGCAAGGCAGATCGCCGCCGGTCAGAACAAGGCGGTCTCGGTCCCGCAGAGAGTGCCGGTCTACGTGTCCTACTTCACTGCATGGCCGAACAAGGACGGCGTCGTGGAATATTTCGACGATGTCTATGGGCGCGATGCCTATGTCGAGAAGGCGTTCGAGGCGACGACGAAGGCGCGGGACGCTCAGATCTGAGTGTTTCCGATCCGGAATGTAGGCGGCGGTCTTCGGGGTCGCCGCCGTTCGGCAAATATCGAGTCGCATTCCAAATGAGTTTGCCGCGCGCTTGATCGCGAATTTCAGCGAGAAGCAACCACCGCGTTCGACCGCGCAAAATCGCCGATGACGGTTTCGACGAGTTCAGGCGTCAGTTCGTCATAATGCAGGATGATCCGGTCCGGACGCAGCGTTTCGACCGGCACGTCGGAATAGCCGAAGGGGACGGCGATCGATGGGACGTTGGCGTTTCTGGCGACGGCGATGTCGTTGAGGCTGTCGCCGATCATGATGGTGCGTGCCAGTGTGCCGCCGGCGCGTTCGATCGTGCCGGTCAGGTGTTGCGCATCTGGTTTGCGGACCGAAAAGGTGTCGCCGCCGGTGATGGCGTCGAAATAACCGGTGAGGTGGAGTTTTCGCAGAAGCGTCAGCGTCAGCGATTCCAGCTTGTTGGTGCAGACGGCGAGCTTGTACCCCTTGATTTTTAGGGTATCCATGGCGGCCATCAAGCCGGGATATGGCTGTGTATGGCCGGGCATCGCATCGGTGTAATGGGTGATGAAGCGTTCCAGCAGCGGCGGCAGCTCGGTCTCCGAAAGCGGGTGGCCGCGCAGCGCGCAGGCGCGCTCGATCATCACCTTGGCGCCGTGGCCCACAAGATGGGTCAGATCGGCATAAGTTACTGGCGCGAGATCGAGCGCGGCGATCGTGAAATTCAGGCTCTCGACGAGATCGGCATGTGTATCGAGCAGCGTGCCGTCGAGATCGAATACGACAAGAGCAGGGGTCAAGGAAATCGCCTCTTCATGAAATCCGGTATTCCCGCAGTAGGTGATGGGCATTGAAAAAGCAACGCCAAGACTATGGGCCGTAACGCCGCAGCGATGCTTTTGCATTTCGGTTTTCCGTTATTATTTTGGCTTTCGTTTGCCATACGAGCCGTGTAAACAGCACATCCAACGAAACAACCGGAGTAGGCGGCGCATGGACGCCCGCGAAATGAAGATCAAGGCCGCCGAGGCGGCTCTTACCCACGTCGAAAATGGAATGCGGCTCGGAATCGGGACGGGCAGTACGGCAGAGGAGTTCGTTCGCCTGCTAGCGGAGAAGGTTGCCGGTGGCTTCAGGGTCGAGGGCGTTCCGACGTCGGAGCGCACGGCGCGGCTTTGCGTCGAGCTCGGCGTGCCGCTGAAGTCTCTCGACGAACTCCCGGAACTCGACCTGACCGTCGACGGCGCCGACGAAATCGATGCCAGCCTGCGCCTGGTCAAGGGCGGCGGCGGGGCGTTGCTGCGCGAAAAGATTGTCGCGGCGGCTTCGGACCGCGTGATCGTGATTGCCGACGAGACCAAGCTGGTCGAGACGCTCGGCAGGTTTCCGCTGCCGATCGAAGTCAATCCCTTCGGTCTGGTTTCCACACGCATCGCGATCGAAAGGAAGGCTGCCAGGCTCGGCCTGACCGGCAGCCTGACACTTCGCCAATCCGGTGACGGAGAATTTACCACGGACGGCGGCCACTACATCATCGACGCATCTTTTGGCCGCATTCCTGATGCAGACGCGCTTTCGAGCGAGCTGAATTCGATACCCGGGGTCGTTGAGCACGGGCTTTTTCTCAATATGGCGTCACTTGCGATCATCGCGGGTCCAGCGGGTGCGCGCACGCTGCAGGCGAACAGATAACAGGAGCATAGAAACTCATGAAGAAATTTGCAGGTCTTGGCCGTTTTGCCGCCGCGACGGTTATTCTGTCCGGCATCGCTTTCGGCTCAGCTGCGCAGGCGCAGGAAATTTCCGACGAGCAGTTGAAGGCCGCGCGTGCAGCCGTTGCCGCCATCGGCGCAACGGCGCAGTTCGACAATATCCTGCCCGGCCTCGCCGAACGCCTGAAGGCCGGCCTCATTCAGGATTCGCCGAACTACGAAGACGTAATCAGCGCCACGGTCGACGCGCAGGCTCTGGCGCTCGCACCGCGCCGCTCCGATCTCGAGAAGGAAGCCGCAACGAACTATGCGAAGGCATTCACGGTTGAAGAGCTGAAGGCCATCGCAGACTTCTACAACTCGCCGGTCGGCAAGAAGCTTCTGAAGGACGGTCCCATCGCTTCGCGCGAGACGAACAGGGCAGCCGATATCTGGGCGCAGGGCATTGCCCGCGATCTCCAGAAGAATGCCAATACGGAACTCAGCAAGATCATCAAGGTAGAGCCTGTGCCGGAGACTCCGCCAGCTGGCGACAAGCCGGCAGCTGCGCCTGCTCCGGCTGCAAAGCCCTAACTCGGCTGATGTGATCGCAAGAGCCCGGCATCGTCCGGGCTTTTGTTTTTGCAGGCATGGATACTATATCCATCGAACCATTCCCGCCTATTCCTCACGGAGCACCCTTCCATGTCTTCCTATGATTACGACCTCTTCGTCATTGGCGGCGGTTCGGGGGGCGTGAGAAGCGCGCGTGTTGCCGCGTCGCTCGGCAAGAAGGTCGCGATCGCGGAGGAATACCGCTACGGCGGCACCTGCGTCATCCGCGGCTGCGTTCCCAAGAAGCTGTTCGTCTATGCATCGCAATATCGGGAGCATTTCGAGGATGCCGCCGGCTTCGGCTGGACGGTCGGGGAAAGCCATTTCGACTGGAAGAAGCTGATCGCTGCCAAGGACGCCGAAATCGCGCGGCTGGAGGGGCTCTACAAGAAGGGGCTTTCCGGCGCGAATGCGGAAATCCTCGAAACGCGCGCCGAGCTAGTCGATGCGCATACGATCCGGCTGGTGAAGACCGGCATGACCGTGACCGCCAAGACCATCGTCATTGCCACCGGTGGCCGGCCGAACCCGCATGCCGCCCTGCCAGGGCACGAGCTTTGCATTTCCTCCAATGAAGCATTCCATCTCGAAGATCTGCCGAAGGCGATCGTGATTGCGGGGGGCGGATATATTGCCGTGGAATTTGCCAATATCTTCCATGGACTGGGCGTCGAGACGACGCTCGTCTACCGCGGGGCGGAAATCCTCTCGCGCTTCGACCAGGATCTGCGCCGCGGCCTGCATGAAGCCATGGTTGCCAAGGGAATCCGCATCCTGTGCCGTGACACCTTGGAAATGGTGTCGAAGAGCGAACAAGGGCTTGCTGTCGAGACCTTGAATAATGGCACGCTGAATGCCGGCGCCGTGCTGCTTGCGCTTGGACGCGATCCGAATACCGAAGGCCTTGGGCTTGAGGCGGCAGGTGTGAAAACGAACGAGCGCGGCGCGATCGTCGTCGACGAATATTCGCGCACGAGCGCCGACAACATCTACGCGCTCGGCGATGTCACCGACAGGGTGCAACTCACGCCAGTCGCGATCCACGAGGCGATGTGCTTCATCGAGACGGAATACAAGAACAATCCGACGAAGCCGGATCACGAAACGATCGCGACAGCTGTCTTCTCCCAGCCCGAGATCGGCACGGTCGGCCTTTCGGAAGAGGAGGCGGCGAAACGCTACAGGGAGCTCGAGGTCTACCGGGCGCAGTTCCGGCCGCTCAAGGCGACGCTTTCTGGCCGGTCCGAAAAGATGCTGATGAAGCTGATCGTCGATACAGAAAGCCGCAAAGTCGTCGGCGCCCATATCCTCGGGCACGACGCTGGCGAGATGGCGCAGATTCTCGGGATTACGCTGAAGGCCGGATGCACCAAGGAGGATTTCGACCGAACGATGGCACTGCACCCCACGGCGGCGGAAGAGCTCGTGACGATGTATGTGCCGAGCTATCGAATTCGCCGTGGTGAGCGGGTTTGAGGTTCGCGTTGGGTGGTGCCGCGCATTACCCGGTGAGACGCGGCGTGCTGACGATCTTGTGGAAGAGGGTGTCCATAGCCTCGGTAATGCCTTGCGTCAGGGACACCTGGAAAAAGTAGCCAGGGCTCGCACATTCTTGCATCCGGGTGGCGATGATGCCGTCGAACGGTTTGACCCAGTCCTTCCAGAAGCCGTTATCCTCCAGGGGCAGATAGGTCGTATAAAGAACGGCTATCTTGATATTCTTATTCTTCAGATATTCGCAGAACTTCGTATCGATAGGTTCGATGCAGCGAGTGCTGTTGACTCGGCCTTTCGGGCTGGTGCAGCCGGTGGGCTTGGCGTGGTCACCCACGCCATCTGAGACGAAGAAGACGATCTTCTGGCGGTCCGCGCTGCTTGTGCCTTGGCCGGGAATTTCTTTGATCTCTTTTTCGATTTTGGTCAGCGCATCGTCGAAGCTGGTCTGCTGATCTTGGTTGTAATTCTGAAAGGGGATGCTCATAAGCTTGATGTTTTTGGTCGCTTCGCCGACTGTCGACAGATTCTCGTCCAGTTCTGCGACCTTGAAAAGCTGCGCATCCTGAGCTGTCTTGCCAAAGGTGTAAGCGGCCATGCGGAACTGCCCCTTAACCGTCTGGGTTTGTTCTGCCGTTTCCATAAGTGCCTTTGTCGCCTGCGCAACCACATCGATCCGGATTGGAATGTTGTTGTTCAGTGCGACATTGTAGTAGCTGGTTTTGTCTTCGACACCTTTCTCGGAAACGATATGGCAGGCAAACGCGCACTTAGCGTCCTTGCCCTTAGCGTTGCCAAATCGGGTGGCATGTTTCATTCGCTCGATATCATCGGGCGTCGCGGCGACGCCCATCGAAGGAGTGTTATCGAGCAGCATGTAGAAGTCCATGTAGGACGGCGTCTGGTATTGCGCTGTCGCCGTGCCGCCGATCGTGACTGTCTCGCGGCCCAGAAGCTGCATGAAGGTGGTCGGCATCGCAGCACTGAAGGCCACGCGTGATGCGATGACGCTGCCGGTCTTCGTAACGTTGATCTCAAGGTTGATCGGTAATTTGCTCGTTTCGCCGGCCATCTGGCCCATGAACATCGTTTGTGCGTCTTCAGAGCCTACTGTGATGGTCCCATCACCCTGCATGGTCATGGCTTTTGCGACCGCCGGCGATTTCTCGGAAATGGCACCCACAGCCGCTGCGTCCGCGGCCGCATAGAGCTGGGTCCTGAGACTGAGTGCGTGGGCAAAATCGACTGCCATGCCCGCCGCGCCAAGGACCGGCACGGCAAGCAATGCTGTCATTATTCCAAAGTTTCCCGAACGATCGCCCACAAGGCGGCGCGCCAGCTTCTTCATATCATTCCCCCAGGATCGGGCCGATCATCGGCGAAGACGAAGCGCGCTCTTCATGGCGTGCAGTTTCAGATTCGTGTTTGACACAAATTGCTGAATTACCCCCAAAAATTTATAGTATATGTAACGTAAATCGGAGGGCGGGATTGAAGGCGCATCAGGGGCTTATCTTGTAAGCGTGGCAGCATTGGCTTCCGTTCAGAACGATGTCGAACGGCGCTAGGCAAGCGGATGCTAAAGGTTTATAAGCCGCCGTTATTGTGGACGACAGGCGCCGGGCAGCGATCCCGGCGAGACAAAGGTGACTAAAATGGCAGAGACTTGGACCCCGAGCAGTTGGAGGCAAAAGCCGATCCAGCAGGTCCCGGACTATCCCGACCAGGCCGCTTTGGCGGCAACGGAAGCCCAGCTCGCCACCTATCCGCCGCTCGTATTTGCGGGTGAAGCGCGCCGTCTCAAGAAACATCTCGCCAATGTCTCCGAAGGTAACGGTTTCCTGCTGCAGGGCGGGGACTGCGCCGAGAGCTTCGCCGAGCACGGTGCCGACACTATCCGCGACTTCTTCCGCGCCTTCCTGCAGATGGCCGTCGTGCTGACGTTCGGCGCACAGCTGCCTGTGGTCAAGGTCGGCCGCATTGCCGGCCAGTTCGCCAAGCCGCGCTCTTCGGGCATCGAAACGCAGAACGGCGTCTCGCTGCCGAGCTACCGCGGCGATATTGTCAACGGCATCGAATTCACCGAGGAAGCGCGTATTCCGAACCCGGAACGTCAGGCCATGGCTTACCGCCAGTCGGCCGCGACGCTGAACCTCTTGCGCGCCTTCGCGATGGGCGGCTATGCCAACCTCGAGAACGTCCACCAGTGGATGCTCGGCTTCGTCAAGGACAGCCCGCAGGGCGAGCGCTACCGCAAGCTTGCCGACCGCATCAGCGAAACGATGGACTTCATGAAGGCGATCGGCATCACGTCCGAGAACCACCCGAGCCTGCGCGAGACGGATTTCTTCACCAGCCACGAGGCGCTGCTGCTCGGCTACGAAGAAGCGCTGACGCGCGTCGATTCCACCTCCGGCGACTGGTACGCGACTTCCGGCCACATGATCTGGATTGGCGATCGCACGCGCCAGGCCGACCATGCGCATGTCGAATACTGCCGAGGCATCAAGAATCCAATCGGGCTTAAATGCGGCCCGTCGCTGCAGGCGGACGACCTCTTGAACCTGATCGACATCCTGAACCCGGCAAACGAAGCCGGCCGCCTGACGCTGATCTGCCGTTTCGGCCACGAAAAGGTTGCCGACCACCTTCCGCGCCTCATCCGTTCGGTCGAGCGCGAAGGCCGCAAGGTCGTCTGGTCCTGCGACCCGATGCACGGCAATACGATCACGCTCAACAATTACAAGACGCGTCCGTTCGAGCGCATCCTGTCGGAAGTCGAAAGCTTCTTCCAGATCCACCGCGCAGAAGGCACGCATCCGGGCGGCATTCATATCGAGATGACCGGCAAGGACGTGACGGAATGCACGGGTGGCGCCCGCGCCGTTTCTGCGGACGATCTGCAGGACCGCTACCACACGCATTGCGACCCGCGCCTCAATGCCGACCAGGCGCTCGAACTGGCCTTCCTGCTCGCCGAGCGCATGAAGGGCGGCCGCGACGAGAAGCGGATGGCCGTCAACGGCTGATCTGCACGAATGAACGAAATCGAGAGCCCGGCTCAGCGCCGGGCCTTATACACTGCAAGGCGGGACAGTGCTATGACGGTCTGGCCGCGTTTGTCATTGTGGTGATTGAAAACCGCAATGGCGGTGCGCAAAGCGGCTTGTCTTTCCGGACCCGAACTTTCGTTCGTAAGAAAAGAATCTTTTGCTACTTGAAGGCTAGGTCGAACCGTTGAGAGGGTTTCACGCTCGCGCATAAGAGGGATAAGCCCTTCAAGACCTATACCTATCCGGTTTGTCGGCATCGACATATCAAAAACATCCTTTGACGTCTGCCTTTTGCCAGAGGAGCAGTCGGCGAGTTTTGCCAACACCGCTGCCGGGATCTTGCCCCTTTTGAGGGGGCGAGCGGCTCGTCCTGGAGCCGACCGGCGGCTATGAGGCCGATGCACTGCTGGCGACGCAGTTGCCGGTGGCACGGGTGAACGCCAAACAGATCAGGCAGTTCGCAAAAGACTTCGGTCAGGTCTTTAGGACCGACCACCGACCTGGTCACGCACTAGAAAAAACAGCAAACCCGCGAAGGTCGCCATGAGCGCCGTCAAGGGCAAAATCGTCATCACGCTCAACGCAAGAATGCGAGATCTCATCAGGCAAGTCCCTGACCTCTAACACCGTTTATTCTCTCTTGAACATGCACGGATTGCTGGTCAGGGCTTTTAGGAAGTCCGGCATCAAAATTCTTGACGCTGTGCTTCAAGGAATTGGATTTGACGCAGCTCCAGGCAAGCGGCCAATTTCGCATTCCATCGAAAAAGGAGCTGCGAATGACGAAGGAATATACGGGTGGCTGTGGATGCGGGGCGGTGAGGTTTTTAAGCCGGCGCAAGCCTGGACCGGTTGTCGCATGTCATTGCTCACAGTGCCGACGGCAGACTGGGCTCTACTACGCGTCTTGCGACGTCTCCCTAGAGAGCCTGACGATCGAGGGCAATAGCTCGATCCGCTGGTACCGGTCGAGCGAGACGGCTGAGCGCGGCTTCTGCGAAAACTGCGGTTCGGCGCTCTTTTGGCAGCGGAAGGGATCGCCAGAAGTTTCCGTGATGGCCGGTGCCTTCGACCTGCCGAGCGGGCTTTCCTTCGGCTATCATATCTACTGTGCCGACAAGGGCGACTTCTATGAGATTGACGAAGGCGCGCTGAAATACGCAAAAGGTGTTTAAGCCCCTTTTCCGGCCAGCAAAGTGTTCAGGCGCCCGACCTCTTCACGCAGTGCGGCGAGTTCAGTCACGACGTGCATGTCGATTTTCTGGTGCAGTGACATGACCTCGAGCTCGGCCTTGAGATTTACTTCATAATCCTTGGCTGCTTCGAAGCGGTCGCGCTCGGCCTGCCGGTTCTGCGACATCATGATGATCGGCGCCTGGAGAGCGGCCAGCATGGAGAGGATCAGGTTCAGGAAGACGAAGGGGTAAGGGTCGAAGGCGCGCGTTGCAAGGACAATGGTGTTTATTACCGCCCAGATCGCCAGGAAAGCGAGGAAGGCGATAATGAAGGACCAGGAGCCGCCCACCCTTGCGATACCGTCAGCGACGCGCGCTCCGAAGGTCGCCTCGGCGGAAAAGGCTTCATTGACGTCGGTCGAGATGATCTTGCGTTCGTGCGTCCTCCTGAGGACGCGCTTTTCGATGTCGCCGAGTTGCTCAGTCGGCCTGTCGAAATGCAGGTGAACGAAGTTCGAGATATTATTCATGACTGGCTCCGATATCTGGCACCCGCGCGGAAGATCTGCTTAGTCAGCGAATGTGCGCTCAGCTTGCGCCTTGCCACTATCACCGACTCCTCCAGGAATTGACAACATCAAGGCCAAATTTGCCGAAGCCGGTGATGTTGAAATCGACGTCAGCGGCGGGGTGACGGGCTTCGTCTTCCGGGAGTGGCCATGCGTGCGGTGCGAATCCGCAGCCGCTGTTTCAGCGTCTCGTCGAGATTGGGATCGTCATGCGATCTTCGAGTTACATGTGCAACGGAGCCGCCGACTGCACTCAATGGCTCAGGTGGCCCTCGGCGAGCAGGTCGTGCTTTGGGAAAAAGCGCTCCAGCGTCCGCGCTTTGCCGAACATGATGTCGTGCTGCAGGTAGCCGTAATCACGCACAAGGGGGTCGAGTTTTTTCCGGTCGCGCAACCAGTCCGGCGTCACATTCTTGTTGCGCGCCGCCAGTTGGTAACGGTCGATGATGTCGTATTTCTTCTGCACGCGGCCGAGGAAGCCGGTGTAGAAGGGATGCTCGAAACCGGCGAACTTGAGGAGGTTGTAGGAGATCAGCGACGGGCTGATCGTGCCGACGTTCTGCTTCACCCCTTTCTTGTTCGACCAGATGACCAGCGGCGTTTCATGCTCGCGCTTCATTACGTCGAGCGGCGCCCTGCGGGTGGCCACCTGGTCCGCCATGTAGCCGGCGCTCATATAGACGTTGCCGAGCGGCGGCAGGTGATCGCCCCAGAGCACGATGATCGTTTCGCGCTCGCGCTTCGAGGCCCAATTCATCAGCATCTTGAGACTGTCGTCAGCTTCCTTCACGCCCTGCGCATAGGTCGCAAGCGTCGCACGATCGGCCTCTGGAATGTTGCCGCGGATGCCAATCGTGTTGCGTGCATAGCGATACGGCTCGTAGGGACCATGTCCCTGCAAGGTGACGGCGAAGAAGAAGAATGGCTTATCGAGGCCGTCGCCCTCGCGCATGATCTCCTTCGTCAGGGAATCGTCGGAGGCGAAGATGCCGCGCTTTTCCATCGGCGGCATCGTTTCTTCGGTCCGGAACTCCTCGAAACCGAAATCCTTGTAGACCTGGTTGCGGTTCCAGAACCAGCCACTGAAGGGGTGCAAGGCGCGGGCGATATAGCCTTCGCCGCGGAAGAAGGTGGCAAGCGAGGGCACGTCGCTGCGGACATATTGCTGGTAAGGAATGCTGCCGTAAGGCAGGAAGGCGTTCGAAAATCCGGTCAGTGCCTCAAATTCGACATTGGCGGTCATGCCGCCGAATTCCGGCGAGAAGACGTATCCGGACTGCGCGGCGCGGACGTTCGGCATCGGATCGGCGCTGAACGAGAGATTTTTCAACCTCGTCGGATCCCAAAAGGACTCGCTCATCAGCATAATGATGTCCGGCTTTTCTTTCGGGCCCGTCAGATAGCCGTAGTTGCGCGAGGGAATCGCGTCGAGCGCATCGGCGTTGAGACCGGCGGGCGCTGCGACGTCGGCCATCGGGATGTTGAAGAGGAAGGCCAGTATGAAACCGTTGCTGCGGTAGTTTTCCTTCTGGTCCCACATCATCGGTACGACCTGCAGGCGGTCGCGAACGTAGGAATATTGCGAATAGTCCATGAGCGAGGCGAAGGCCGCTATCACCGGCAGCCCAAGGCAGAGGTGGCGCAGGCGTGCCTGGCGCGAGAGCTTGGGAAAGTTCTGCCATGCATAACGCCATGCGAAAACGATGCCTGAGGCGAAAAGCACGATGCCGACGAGAAGCGTTGCGGCGGTCAACGGCCTGTCTCGCACCATGACCGGCAGCAGCTCCATGATCTGACGAGTAAAGAGTATGTCGGACGGATAGAAGGGGTCGGAGAGAAAGTGCTGCTTCTGATTGGAGACAAAGGCAGGAACCAGAAAAAGCGGGATCAATACAAATGCCGACTGGTGGCGCCGGCCAAATACGGCATCGAGGGTCAACATCACGATCGCCAGCATGGCGACGGTCGTCATGCCGGGCCTGACCGTCGATGTCAGGAACTCGCCCACATCGGTCAAGGTGCCGCGCGCAATCCATTCGACAGCGACGACGCTGAGGAAAGCGAGGGAAAACGAAAACAGGATGCCGATTGCCGCGCGCGCTGCCGGAGACTTTAAACTCGACCCGAAACCGGCGGAAAGCAGTGCTGCTTTGCTCGAGGGTAGAGACTTCATTATCAACGCAATCAACGGTATGCTCCGATGTCATAAAATTTTCACCGAAGTGTCACATGTCCGTCATGAACGCTAGATGAACCTTGCGGGGCGCCGGCTTTTCCCAAGGGTTTGAGTTTTTCGCCCGCCATACCCGGCGTCTTTTCATGGAACGGGCAATTGAAGAGGCGGGCGACCCGCGCTAAATGGATGACATGACACAGGAAAACGCTCCTTTGAATACGCTCCGGATTGCCGTTGCCCAGTTGAACCCGACAGTCGGCGATGTCGCCGGAAACCTCGCCAAAGCTCGTGAGGCACGCACCGATGCGGCCCGCCAGGGCGCGGATCTGCTGCTTCTGACGGAGCTTTTCATTTCCGGTTATCCGCCGGAAGACCTCGTGCTGAAACCGGCCTTCCTAAGGGCCTGCCTGAAGGCGGTCGAGGACCTCGCGGCCGATACCGCAGACGGCGGCCCCGGCGTCATCGTCGGCTTTCCGCGGCAGGGAAAGACCGGGCGGCACAACTCGGTTGCAGTTCTCGACGGCGGCCAGATCCTGGTGCTGCGTGACAAGATCGACCTCCCGAACTACGGCGAGTTCGACGAGAAGCGCGTCTTTTCCGAAGGGTCGATGCCGGGGCCGGTGAATTTCCGCGGTGTGCGGATCGGCGTGCCGATCTGCGAAGAGATCTGGAACGATCTCGACGTCTGCGAGACACTTGCCGAAAGTGGCGCCGAAATCCTGCTCGTGCCGAACGGTTCGCCCTATTATCGCGGCAAGGTCGACGTGCGCCATCAGGTGGCGCTCAAGCAGGTGATCGAAACCGGCCTACCGCTCGTCTTTGCCAATCAACTCGGCGGCCAGGACGAACTCGTCTTCGACGGTGGGAGTTTCGCCTTCAATGGCGACAGGACGCTGGCCTTTCAGATGAGCCAGTTCGAAACGGCGCTGGCGGTGACGACCTGGAAGCGCGGCGAACATGGTTGGCGCTGCAGCGAAGGCCCCATGTCTCGGATTCCCGAGCCCGACGAGGCCGACTATCGCGCCTGCCTGGTCGGTTTCCGTGATTATGTGAACAAGAATGGATTCAAGAATGTCGTCCTTGGTCTCTCCGGCGGTATCGACTCGGCGCTCTGCGCGGCGATCGCCGTCGATGCTCTGGGCGAGGAGCGCGTTCGAACGGTGATGCTGCCGTATCGCTACACGTCAACCGATTCGCTGAAGGATGCCGCCGATTGCGCCAAGGCGCTCGGCTGTCGTTACGACATCGTGCCGATCGAGGACCCGGTGAACGGCTTCACTTCGGCGCTCTCACGGCTGTTCGAAGGAACCGATAGCGGCATTACCGAGGAGAACCTGCAAAGCCGTGCGCGCGGCACGATCCTGATGGCAATCTCCAACAAGTTCGGCTCGATGGTTGTCACGACCGGCAACAAATCGGAAATGTCGGTTGGATATGCGACGCTCTACGGCGATATGAACGGCGGGTTCAATCCGATCAAGGACCTCTACAAGATGCAGGTCTATGCGCTGTCGCGCTGGCGCAACAGTCATGTGCCGCCGGACGCGCTGGGGCCGTCCGGCAAGGTGATCCCGCAGAACATCATCGACAAGGCGCCGTCCGCCGAACTTCGCCCGGACCAGACGGACCAGGATTCGCTGCCGCCTTATCCGGTTCTGGACGACATCCTCGAATGCCTCGTCGAGAAGGAGATGGCGGTCGAGGAGATCCTCGCGCGCGGGCATGATGTGGCGACCGTCCACCGCGTCGAGCATTTGCTCTATCTCGCCGAATACAAACGCCGCCAATCGGCTCCGGGCGTCAAGATAACCAAGAAGAACTTTGGGCGCGATCGCCGCTACCCGATTACCAACCGGTTCCGCGACCGGTAACCCAAGATCCGGGAGTATGCATGCGCAGTTCGGTCGAGATCTACAATATTCGCACCGGCGAAAGCCGGATTGTCGTCCAGACGGAAAAGCTGATCGAGGCGCCGAATTTTTCGCCCGATGGCGGCTATGTGCTGTTGAATGGCGACGGGTTGCTTTACCGGCTGCGGCCGGACGGTACCGGCGGCCTCCAACAGGTCGATACGGATTTTGCAACGCAGTGTAATAACGATCACGGCATTTCGCCGGACGGGACGCAAATCGTCATTTCCGACAAGACCGAATTCGGCAAGTCGGCGATCTATATTCTGCCGGCGGCTGGCGGGACGCCGCGGCTGATCACCGAAAATCTGCCCTCCTATTGGCACGGTTGGTCACCGAACGGCAGGGAGCTCGCCTATTGCGGCATTCGCGACGACCTCTTCGACATTTATACGATCTCCGTCGATGGTGGCCCCGAAAAACGGCTGACGCATGGCGAGGGTCGAAACGACGGGCCGGATTATTCGTCTGACGGGAGATGGATCTACTTCAACTCCAGCCGCACCGGTCTCATGCAGATCTGGCGCATCCATCCGGATGGAACCGGCCTGGAACAGGTGACATTCGACAATTATGGCAACTGGTTTGCGCATCCTTCGCCGAAGAACGACAAGGTGCTGATCCTTTCCTACGATCCGGAGGTCTTCGATCATCCGCGCGACCTCGATGTGCGGTTGCGGCTGATGGACATAGACGGCGGCAACCTGACCACGCTGTTCGAGCTCTTCGGCGGACAGGGAACGATCAATGTACCCTGCTGGTCACCTGATGGTGACGAATTTGCCTATGTGCGTTATTTCCCCGGGACTTGAACGAGCCGCCGACTCGGACGATAGAGACTGCGTCAGGTGCCTGCATCCAGCAGGAGAATCGGGAATCCGGTGAAGGACCGGAACGTGCCCAACGCTGTGAGGCTGACGCTTTCTGCAACAATGGCCACTGGCATCTGCCGGGAAGGCCGCGGCAAGCGGGTGACGCCAAGTCAGAAGACCGGCCTGACAAGATAGACCGAACCGCGTGGACGGCGGCGAAGTTTTGACGCTTCGCGCGCCTGTGCGCGGGTGCTGAAGCATTGTTGGGGATTTGACGATGCAACTTGAACCTTTTGCCCGCTCCCTGGTGCCGGCCGGCCATTTTTCCGACGATGACCGGGCCGCGGTCTATAGAGCCATCGAAACGCGCCGCGACGTGCGCGATCAGTTTCTGCCCGATCCCCTGCCTGACGATCTGGTGTCGCGGCTGCTGGGGGCGGCGCATGCCGCGCCCTCGGTCGGTTTCATGCAGCCCTGGAATTTCATCGTGATCCGCGATCCGAAGGTGCGCCAGGCCGCCTGGCAGGCGTTTTCGCGCGCCAACAGGGAAGCGGCCGACATGTTTGAAGAGGAGCGGCGGGATATGTACACAAGCCTGAAGCTCGAAGGCATCCGGAAGGCGCCGCTCAGCATCTGCGTCACCTGCGATCCCGACAGGGCAGGGCCGGTAGTCATCGGCCGCACCCACAATCGGCGTACGGATGTCTATTCGACAGTCTGCGCCGTGCAGAACCTGTGGCTTGCTGCCCGGGCCGAAGGCATCGGGGTCGGCTGGGTTAGCATCTTCCACGATGCGGATATTCGGGAATTGCTCGGCATTCCAGAGCGGATCGAAATCGTCGCCTGGCTTTGTGTGGGTTATGTCGATCAGCTTTACACAGCGCCGGAACTTGCCGTGAAAGGCTGGCGCCAGCGCCTGCCGCTGAAAGACCTGGTGTTCTGCGACCGATGGGGAAGCCAGTAACGACGCGTCAGTTCTGCTGGGGCTGCGGTCCGGGCGTTGCGGGGTTCTTGAGATCGATCGCACCCTGATCGCCAGCGAGGAACTGCGGACCGACCTGGCGGACTTTACTGTTCGCCGGGTCATAGGGGCGGTCCGGCACCTGCGGCTGGCGGGCAGGCGTGGAGGCGGCGCCCGATGGCGGCTTCGTCTTGATACTGGTGATCGAGCCTTTCGTCGGCGGTTCGCTGATCGATTGATTCTTGCGCATGTTCTCGTAATAGGCGCTGAGATTGCACAAACAGGAGGACTTTTCGCCGGGCGCGCGGTTCTTGTAGGCAAAGGCATTCGGCATGGCGCTGTAGGGCGCACCGGTCGAGGCCGAGATCATGTTTGCGGCATCGGTATTCGAGATGTCTTGATAGAAAAGCTCCGTCTCGATACCCGGGCACATTCTCGAACACGTCGCTGCGTCGCGGTTGAAATCGATCGACGTTGCATTCGTTGTGATCGGGAAGAAGCCGCCGTCGCAGGTGCGCACGCACATGGTGCTGACATGCGACATGAGCTCGCCGTCCGGCACGCCGTATTGGATGTCGCCTTGTTCGCCTTCTCCAAGCGGAATGAAGGTATCGCTCCGCATCGCCTGTTCTTCTGGACTTGGCGCCGGTGCATAGGCCTGCGGGTCGGGCGCATAATCGAGCTCGTCGTTGCAGCCGTTGTCTTCGAGCGCCGCCATCAGCTCGCGGCGGACGCGATAATCGGCGCCGCCCTGATCGCGCAGTTCGTTACGCCGCTCCTGAAGGTATCGAATGTTGTCGACCATGCGCGCCTCGGACTGCTGGAGCTCGCTGCAAAAGTCCGCATTCTCGCCGCCGATCACGACCATGCTGTCCACCGAGCAGCCGTAGCCGCGCAGGTCGTTGCGGACCTTTCTAAGCTCGAGATTCTGCTCGGCGATAGCGCTCGCATATTGGCGGACTTCGGGGCCGTTGCCGATGACTTGGGGCAGATCGGCGATGCGGCCGCGCAGGTCGTCGCAGATCTCATTCGTCTGCGCGGCAGCAGGCGCGGCCAGGACAAGCAGGATCGCAAGGGTCAGGTTTCGGCGTTTCACGGCATCATCCGCAGCAAGGTCGGGCCAGAGCGCGGCGCGACACCCGCTTCCGTTAACAAGCTGGCGAGGCAATAGTAGCGCATTTTTGCAGTTGGCGACAACTTACGCCGGCTGAGAAGCCTCAACGACGGCAAGCGCCGCCATGTTGACAACGCCGCGCGAGGTGACCGAAGTCGACAGGATATGCGCAGGTTGTGCAGTTCCCAGCAAAATCGGGCCGACATGGAGCGCATCCATCATGGTACGGACGAGGCCGAGGGAGATGTTGGCGGCATCGAGGTTCGGGAAGAGCAATAGGTTGGCTTCGCCGGCAAGCGAACTATCCGGCATGGCGCGCTTGCGCAGCGCTTCCGACAGTGCAGAACCGGCTTGCATTTCACCATCGACCTCCAGATCCGGGGCGCGATCGCGCACGAGCTGCAGGGCATCGCGCATCTTGCGTGCGCTCTCGGAGTTTCGTGAGCCGAAGTTCGAATGGCAGATGAGCGCAGCCTTAGGAGTGATGCCGAAGCGCCGAACCTCCTGGGCAGCGAGAACGGCGATCTCGGCGATTTCCTCATGGGTCGGATTGTAGTTCACGAAAGTATCGGCGAAGAAGACCGGCCCTTTCTGGGTGATCAACAGGCTGAGGCCGGCGAAGGTGCAGGCACCCGGCCGTCTGCCGATGATTTGGCCGACGTCTTTCAAGTGGCGGTCGAAGCGACCTTCCACGCCGCAGATGAGGGCATCCGCCTCGCCGCGCTTCACCGACAAGGCGCCGATAACCGTGTTGTTGGTGCGCACGATCGTGCGGGCGGCTTCCGGATTGATGCCAGCACGGCCGACGAGCGCGAAGTAGTCGTCGACATAGTCGCGATAGCGCGGGTCATCTTCGGGGTTCACCACGGCGAAGTCGATGTTCGGGCGAATGCGGATGCCGAACCGCTTGAGGCGTGCCTCGATGACCGAGGGGCGGCCAATTAGAATCGGCTCGCCGGTCTTTTCTTCCAGCAGAACCTGGGCCGCGCGCAGGACGCGCTCGTCTTCTCCCTCCGCGAAGATGACGCGTTTCTTCTCGCAAAGCTTGGCGCTGGTAAAGATCGGCTTCATGACGAAGCCTGAACGCCAAACGAACCGGTTCAACTGATCGAGGTAGGCGTCGAAATCGGCAATCGGCCGCGACGCGACGCCCGTCTCGGCCGCGGCCTTGGCGACAGCCGGGGCGATGCGCAGGATGAGACGCGGATCGAAGGGCGAGGGAATAAGGTAATTCGGGCCGAAGACGGGCGTCTCGCCGGAATAGGCGCGAGCCGCGACATCCGATACTTCCTCGCGGGCAAGTCCCGCGATGGCCTTAACGGCTGCCATCTTCATTTCTTCGTTGATGGCTGTGGCGCCGCAATCAAGCGCGCCGCGGAATATATAGGGGAAGCAGAGGACGTTGTTCACCTGGTTCGGGAAATCCGAGCGGCCGGTGCAGATCATCGCATCCGGGCGGGCGGCACGCGCAAGGTCAGGCATAATTTCGGGGGTCGGATTGGCGAGAGCCATGATGAGCGGCTTTTCCGCCATCTGTGACAGCAGGTCGGGCTTCAGGACACCGGCAGCCGAAAGGCCCAGGAAGACATCGGCGCCGCCGATATTGTCGGCAAGCGTACGCATCTTACTTTTCTGTGCATAGACAGCCTTCCATTCGTCCATCAGTTCGGTGCGGCCTTCATAGACGAGGCCTTCGATATCGTGGACCCAGATGTTTTTTCGCTTCGCGCCGAGCGTCACCAGGAGGTTGAGGCAGGCAAGCGCAGCGGCACCCGCGCCGGAGGCGACGATTTTCACATTCTCGATCTTCTTGCCGGCAAGCTCCAGTCCGTTAAGGATCGCTGCGGCGACGATGATGGCCGTGCCGTGCTGGTCGTCATGGAAAACCGGGATCTTCATCTTCCCGCGAAGCTGGCGTTCCACCTCGAAGCACTCCGGCGCCTTGATGTCCTCGAGATTGATGCCGCCAAAGGTCGGCTCGAGCGAGGCGATGGTGGAGACCATCTGGTCGACGGTGGGCGCCTCGATTTCAACGTCGAAGACGTCGATGCCTGCAAATTTCTTGAACAGGACGGCCTTGCCTTCCATGACGGGCTTGGAGGCGAGCGGGCCGATATTGCCGAGGCCGAGAACCGCTGTGCCGTTGGAGATGACGGCGACGAGATTGGCGCGCGAGGTATAATCAGCCGCCGTCTCCGGATTGTCACGGATCGCAAGGCATGGTGCTGCGACGCCGGGCGAATAGGCGAGTGCCAGGTCGCGCTGGTTGCCGAGTGGCTTGATCGGCTGGATTTCAAGTTTGCCGGGACGGGGATAACGATGGAAGAAAAGCGCCTGTTCGTCGAGGTTTCCGCCGGTCTCGTCTTTCTCCGTCTTGGATTTTTCCTGATGATCCATTGCCGTCTCCGCTTGCGCACTCACATCTTTTGAAGACCTCTCCATACAACAATCGGCTGGCTGGGACAGTCAGAATTTCGCATCCGAGCGGAAAACTCGCGAGCGCTGCGAATGCGCCATTTCGCGCATCTGTCATCTTCCTGAAACACGAGTCTGATTTTGGAAGGCCAGATGAACGATGGGACGCAGGCAAGATGCTTGTGAAAGACATATGGATATTCGACATTTCCGTACTCTCTTCATTTCCGATGTGCATCTCGGCTCGAAGGCGGCAAAGGCGGACTTCCTCCTCGATTTTCTTCGGTATCACGACGCCGATACGATATTTCTGGTAGGCGACATCGTCGACGGCTGGCGGCTGAAGCGCAGCTGGTACTGGCCGCAGGTCTGCAACGACGTCGTGCAGAAGCTGCTGCGCAAGGCGCGCAAGGGCACGCGCGTCGTCTATATCCCTGGCAATCACGACGAATTCCTCCGCGATTTCCCCGGGATGCATTTCGGCGGCATCGAAGTCGCCGAGCGCATGATGCATGACGGCGCGGACGGCAAGAAATACCTGATCCTGCATGGGGACGAGTTCGACGTCGTCGTGCGAAATGCCCGCCTGCTCGCCTATCTCGGGGACTGGGCGTATGACACGGCGATCAAGATCAACGTCGTGCTGGCCGCGATCCGCCGCCGCATGGGCATGCCCTATTGGTCTTTCTCCGCCTGGGCGAAACTGCAGGTGAAGCATGCCGTCAATTTCATCGGCGAGTTCCAGCGCGTCGTGGCCGACGAAGCCCGCAAGCACGGCGCCGACGGCGTCATCTGCGGCCATATCCACCATGCTGTGATCGAGGACATGGACGGCGTGCGCTATATCAACACCGGCGACTGGGTGGAGAGCTGTACGGCAATTGCCGAGCACGAGGACGGCACGTTCGAACTCATAACCTGGAGCACGATTGCCGACGCTCAGGCCATCCCGATGGCGCTCGAGCATCGCGACAGCGAACTCGAGCCGCAGGCCGCCTGAATCTCATTTGTGAATATTGAAATTGAAGCGATATCCCACGGAATCCAGTCGATGCAGCGAGCTTGCTTGTGGCGCCGGTTATCATGGGCCTAGTTCCAGCCGCATGAGGATCTCGTCATGGTAAATATCACCCACCTTTAAAGCTTCGACCTCGACGGCCCACTCTTTAAAACCCATGGATCTGTAAAGCCGGATCGCCGCAACGTTGGACGAAACCACGCTGAGCCGGAGCGAGCGCAATGTCGTGCCAACTTCGTCGACGGCCGCACTCAGCAGTCGGCGTGAGAGCCCTGTGCGTCTTGCCGTTTGACGGACAAACATTCCCCAGATCGATCCGACATGTTGCGTCTTGATGCCTTTGGATTTTGACACACCGATAGTTCCGGCAAGCATTCCGTCATCAAAGAACCCTCCGATCACAAGACCGTTCTCGAGCCTTTCAGCGAATTGGGCCTCCGATTGGCGCTGCTCTTCTTCCCATGACGCGCCAAATGCCTCTGGATGGTTCGCGAGAGCCTCCAGGCGGATCTCCCTAAAAGACCACGCATCATTCCCGTCGAGGCGGCGAAGCTTGAATCGGCACACAGGTATGTTCCTTTTGTTTATTGGACGGGCGAGCGAACCAGCTGACTGTGACCCATCGCGCTTGGCTCAAAAATGTATGGCACTCTGCGCGCACCCGGACTGAGTGGGATTTGCGCGAATGGGTTGTAAGCGGAGTAGTTCAGCTTTTTTCACAACGTTTCCGGAAGGCTATTTCTGGCCATAGTAGACCTTGGGTTGATGTGATAGGCAACCATCTGGTTTCCTGCAGGTCCAACGATGATTCCCGCACAGAATGCTCCGACAGGCGAGGAGGCGCCGCCGCGCTTCCGGCTGCTCAGCGCCCTGTCTTATTGCGCACCGCTGACCGTAAACGGTGTCGTTCTTCCCTTTTTTCCAGTCTGGCTCGCATTCCACGAATTCACCGATCATGAAATCGGCATCATCCTGGCGGTGCCGATGGTGGTGCGCGTCCTCGTCGCGCCGGTCGTCGCGATGTATGCCGATCGAATGAAGGAGCGCGCCGACGTGTTGTTGTGGTCCGGCGGACTGTCGCTGTTGACGGCGGTCGCGCTCTGCTGGACGACTAGTTTCTGGCCGGTCCTGATCGTTTTCAGTATGCAGGGAGCGACCTTTGCGCCCTACCTGCCGGTCGTCGAATCGATCGTCATTTCTGGCGTTCGCCGATGGGGACTGGACTACGGCTCGATGCGCGTATGGGGCTCGATCGCCTTCATCGCATCGACCCTGATCGGCGGCGAGATGATCGGCCATTGGGGTGGCTCGATGGTGCTGCCGGTGATGATTTTCGGCTTCGTCGCGACGATGCTGATGGCGATCCACTGTCCACGCATCGGGCCGACGCGCCGGCGCGGAACGCCGGTCGACCTGCCGGCTGCCACTGGCAGTTCGCTGCGGCAGCCCCACCTGCTGGTGCTGCTTTGGGGCGTGGCAATCCAGCAGTCGAGCCACGCGCTACTTTATGCTTTCGCCTCCATTTACTGGCATCACCTCGGCTTTTCGGGAACGCAGGTGGCTTTGCTCTGGAGTGCGGGCGTCGCATCCGAAGTCATGGTGTTCTTCGTCTCCAAACATCTGAACCGCCGCTTCAACGCCTGGACGCTCATCCGCATCGGCTGCGCGGTCTGCATCTGCCGTTGGATCCTGTTCCCAGTGCACTGGGGATTCTTTGGCTTTTTAGTGCTGCAATGTTTCCATTCCTGCAGCTTCGCCTTCGTGCATTCCGGCGTGCAGAGGCGGATCGTGGCAACCGTACAGGAGACGCAGGAATCGTCGGCCCAGGGCGCCTATTTCTTCTATAATGGCATGTTCATGGGCCTGATGACGCTCGCCTCCGGCTATATCTATGCCTGGCTCGGCCTCGCGGGCTTCTACGTGATGGCGCTCGTCGCGGCGCTGGGGATGTCTCTGGTCTTCGTCGCCTCCTACCTTCAGCCCCAAAGGCCGGCCTCAGGCGGCCAGACAAGGGAAGCGGTGTAGCGCAGCCCGCATTCCCGGTCGCAGGCAAGAAGCAGCGGACCGTCGAGATCAACGAAATCCGCGTCCTGCGCCAAGAGCACGGCTGGTGCCATTGCGAGCGATGTGCCCACCATGCAGCCGAGCATGATCTGGAAGCCGAGGCGCTTTGCCTCTCGTTTCATCAATAGTGCCTCCGTCAGGCCGCCGGTTTTATCGAGCTTGATGTTGATCGCGTCATAGCGGTCGCGCAGGCTTGCAAGATCGCCGGTGTGATGGACGCTCTCGTCGGCACAGACGAGGACCGGGCGCGCGATGCCAGCGAGCATTTCATCCCGGCCGGCGGGCAGGGGCTGCTCGACAAGGGCGATGTTCATTTCGGCGGCGATGCGCAAGTGGTGTTCCAGCGTTTCCTCGGACCAGCCCTCGTTGGCATCGAGGATGATGATGCTGTCAGGCGCGGCTTCGCGCACGGCGCGTATGCGGCTCTCATCGTCGCCGGTGCCGACCTTGACCTTGAGCAGCGTCCTTGCAGAATGTTCGAGCGCTTGCGCTGTCATCGTCTCGGGCTCGCCGAGCGAGATCGTGTAGGCGGTCGTAAGCGGTTTTGCGGCCGCAAGCCCAATGCGTTCGGCAACGCGCTTTCCGTCGAGCTTGGCTTCGAGATCCCATATCGCGCAATCGACAGCATTTCTCGCTGCGCCGGGCGGCATGGCAGAAAGCAGCTCTTCGCCTGAAATGCCTTTCTCGATCAGTGGCCGGGCGGCTTCGATCTGAGCGGCGACGCTTTCCATCGTTTCGCCATAGCGTCGGTAGGGAACGCATTCGCCCCAGCCGCGCCTGCCCGTTTCCGTCAGAATGCAGGTGATGACGTCCGCCGACGTCTTTGCGCCACGCGAGATCGTGAAACTTCCCGCAATGGGAAAGGAATTCGTCTGGATTTCGAGCGAGCGTGGCATAATTGCAATCCTGCGAGCATGGAAATTCTGCGTGTCTTCGGTATATTGACGCGCCGGGCGTGAGCGATTTGTTCGCGAGTCGGCAATGTCGCCGCAAGCCTTGAAAGACACAAGCATTTTGAAGCCCGACACCCGCAAAGCCGCCTCACTGCACGTGGACGACCGAGCCGATGGTGGAGGTCGCCGCGTTCATCTAGAAGGCAATTGGCGCAGCGCGAACATCCACCTCGTCCTCCAAGACTTCGAAAAGATTTCCCGTGGAAAAGGTGATCTGACGCTCGACCTATCGGGCGTGAAGGATATCGACACGGCCGGTGTCTGGCTGCTTTGCCGGCTCAAGCTGCAGGAAGAGGCGGCCGGGCGGCAGGTTCGTTTTGAAGGCACCAATCCGCACATCGACGAGATGATCGAGGAATTCTCCGAGAAACCGGTGGAGGAAATGACCGAGGCAGCGATGAAAAGCGGCATCGCCCAGCGCATCTTTGCCCCGGTCGGCAAGGTGACCATGGACCTCTGGAATGACCTCACGGCCGCGATGTATATCTTGGGCTCGGCTGTGCGCGGCGCTCAGATGAAGTTCGGGCGTGGCAGCGGCGTTTCTCCGGCATCCATCGTCAACCAGATCGACCACATGGGCGTGCGCGCCGTTCCGATCATCCTTTTGATGTCGTTCCTGATCGGCGCCATCATCGCGCAGCAGGGTGCCTTCCAGCTCCGCTATTTCGGGGCTGAAGTCTTTGTCGTCGACCTCGTGGGCATCCTGCAGCTCCGCGAAATCGGCGTGCTATTGACGGCAATCATGATCGCCGGCCGTTCGGGCAGCGCGATCACGGCCGAAATCGGCTCGATGAAGATGCGCGAGGAAGTCGATGCGCTGAAGGTCATGGGCCTCAATCCGGTGGGCGTGCTCATCTTCCCGCGGCTTGTGGCGCTGACGGTGGCGCTCCCGCTTCTGACGGTGCTGGCGAACTTCGCCTCGCTGTTCGGCGCGGCCGCGGTCGCCTGGGCCTATTCTGGCATCACCTTCGCAACCTTCCTGTCGCGCCTGCACGAGGCGATCACTCTGTCGACGGTGCTCTCCGGCATGATCAAGGCGCCCTTCATGGCGCTCGTCATCGGTATTGTCGCGGCCGTGGAAGGCCTTAAGGTCGGAGGCAGCGCCGAATCGCTCGGCCAACACGTGACGGCTTCCGTGGTGAAGTCGATCTTCGTCGTCATCCTCATGGACGGGCTGTTCGCCATGTTCTATGCGGCGATCAATTTTTAAGGGTTCAGCGTGAACGGGCAGCAGTCAGAGCCGGGTGAGGAAAAGGAGCGGGACATCGTGCTTTCGGCGCGGGACGTCACCGTCGGCTTCGGCTCGAAAATTGTGCTCGATAAGCTGAACCTGAATATCTACCGCGGCGAGATCCTGGGCTTCGTCGGGGCATCGGGTACCGGCAAATCGGTGCTGATGCGGACCATTTTGCGCCTTTTGCCGCGCCGCTCCGGCACGATCGAGATCCTGGGGCAGAACTTTGATAAGCTCGATGAAAACCAGCGCAACGCGCTCGATATGCGGCTCGGGGTGCTTTTCCAGCAGGGCGCGCTTTTTTCCTCGCTGACGGTGAGGGAGAATATCCAGGTGCCGATGCGCGAATATCTGGATCTGCCTAAATCGCTGATGGACGAGCTGGCGCACCTGAAGATCCGGCTTGTGGGCCTTGCTGCCGATGCGGCGGACAAGTATCCCTCCGAGCTTTCCGGTGGCATGATCAAGCGCGCCGCCCTTGCGCGGGCCCTGGCGCTTGATCCGGAACTGGTGTTCCTGGACGAGCCGACATCAGGCCTCGATCCGATCGGGGCTGCGGAATTCGACGAACTGATCGCCCGGTTGCGCGATACGCTTGGGCTCACCGTCTACATGGTAACCCACGACCTCGACAGCCTGTTTTCCGTCTGCGACCGTATTGCCGTGCTTGGACACAAGCGAGTAATGGTTGAGGGCACGATCGACGACATGCTGGCCTTTGATGACCCGTGGGTTCAGGCCTATTTCAAGGGTAAGCGCGCGCGCTCGATCGTGCCGCAAGAAGAAACAGCCGCCGGCCGTGCCGAAGTTGGCGACAGCCGCGGGAAGTGACCGGAAAAGATGGAAACCAAAGCGAACTATACGATCGTCGGCTTTTTCACTGTTCTGGTGATCGCAGCCGCATTCGGCTTCGTCTACTGGATGGCCGAGTACGGACGCAGCGGTCCCATGGCGGAGCTCGTCGTGCGCATTCCTGGCTCGGCAAACGGCCTCAGCGTCGGCTCGCCGGTGCGGTTCAACGGCATCCAGGTGGGTTCGGTGACGTCGCTGTCGATCGATGCCGACGACCCGCAATATTCGCTGGCTTTCACCGAGGTGCGTGTCGATGCACCGATCTATCCTTCCACCAGGGCCATCCTTGAAATCCAGGGCCTGACCGGTGCGGCCTATATCGAGCTTTCGGGCGGCAAGGTGGGTGAGGAGAACATCCTGCAGAAGGCTATCGAGACCGGCAAGCGCGCAGTCATCGTCGCGGATCAATCGAGCGTGACGAACCTCCTGGCGACGGCCGACAGGATCCTCGATCGGGCGAACGATGCGGTTGGAGAGGTTCAGGGGTTTGTCCGCGACGCGCGCGGACCGCTGACGAAGACCCTGCAGAATGCCGAAAGCTTCTCGGACGCGCTGGCGAAGAATTCCGGCAACATCGATTCGTTCCTACAGAGCGTCGGGCAGCTTTCGGAAACAGTGCGAAACGTTTCCGGCAAAGTCGATTCCACGCTGGAAGCCGTCGAGGCGCTGGTGCGTGCGGTCGATGCGAAGAAGATCGATACGATCCTCGGCAATGCTGAGAAGGTGAGCCGCGATATCGCGAATGCCTCTGGCGACCTAAAGGGTGCGATCCAGAGATTTAACGACACGGCGACGACATTCAACGATTTCGGCAAGAAGGCGCAAACGACCCTCGATCGCGTCGATACCCTTGTGGCGCAGATTGATCCTGCCAAGGTGAAGGGGTCGGTCGATGATATTGCGCAGGCGACGAAGGATGCGCGCGTCGCGGTCGCTTCCATCAGGGATGTGGCCAATACGGTTTCGGCGCGCCAGAAGGATATCGACCAGACGATACAGGACGTCTCGCAGATGGCGAACAAGCTGAACTCTGCGTCGACGCGCGTCGACGGCATCCTGATCAAGCTTGACGCGCTGTTCGCCACTGACAATTCGCAGTCGCTCTTTACCGAAGTGCGCGCGACGCTCGAATCCTTCAAGAAAATGGCGGACAACCTCAACGCCCGCATCGGTCCGATCGCGGACAATCTGCGGCGATTCTCAAGCGGCGGCTTGCGCGACGTGCAGTCGCTGGTCGAGGATACTCGCCGGACCATGCAGAATCTCAACAGTGCGATCAGCAATTTCGATCAAAATCCGCAGCGGCTGATATTTGGTGGCGATACGGTGAAGCAATTTGACGGCCGGACGCGCCGTTGACATCGATATTTGAAAAGCAGGGGTATTGGAATATGGCCGTATCGCATGTTTTGGCACGCCGTTCATTGCTGGCAAGGACGGCGTTCCTTTTGCCGCTTATGGCGCTGGCAGTGAGCGGTTGCGGCACGGCGGCCAAGAACGACACCTTTGATCTTTCCGCCTCCGTCAGCGTTGATGGCCCGGCTGCGAAGCGAAGCCAGATCCTGGTGCCGGCGCCGACGGCGCTGAAGGCGCTGGACGGCGAACAGATCGTTGTCCGGGTTTCGCCATCCGAAATCCAGTACCTGTCACGTTCGCAATGGAGCGACAGGCTGCCGCGCATCGTGCAATCGAAGCTGGTCGAGGCCTTCGAAAACTCCGGCAAGCTCGGTGGAGTCGGCAAGCCGGGGCAGGGCCTTGCGATCGACTACCAGGTCGTGACCGACATCCGCTCCTTCGAGATCGACAACAGCGCCGGCGGCCGGGCGATCGTCGAAATCTCCGCGAACATCCTCAACGATCGTAATGGTACGGTCCGCGCCCAGAAGGTTTTTCGTGCGGCCGTTCCTGCCGGCGGCGGATCGAGCGAGGGCTACGTGAGAGCGCTCGATCGCGCATTTGCAGCGGTGACTGGCGAAATCGTCGATTGGACACTGCGATCGATCTGACCGAGCCGGTTTTTCTGGGCCGCCCAGTCGGCCTTCGGTTCGGCGAAAGCTCAGTGTAGCGTTCGGGCAATTCCTGCCCCCGCAATGCTGCTTGTCATCACGGCCGCGGCAAATTTTACAAGTCTCTCCACCATCACCGTGCTTTGCTTCCGTTAGCTACTAGCTCAGCCGGCCTGCGGCGTGGGCAAGCATCGTGTAGACCTTGCCGGTGTCCGACGTCAGGTACGATTGCGTAATCGTGCGGTCGCGATCCGTGCGGGCGACGTCGCCAAGTAATTTCTCGAAATCGGCAATGTAGCGGTCGACGGCGGTGCGGAATTCCGGTTCGCGATCGTATTTGCGCTTGATCTCGTCGAATGTCTGCTGGCCCTTCAGCGTGTAGAGGCGGCGGGTGAAGACGTCGCGTTCACCGCGCTGATAACGGCGCCACAGATCGACCGAGGCGTCGTGGTCGATCGCACGGGCGATATCGACCGAGAGCGAATTCAGCGATTCCACGACGTGGCGCGGATTGCGATTATCGGCGCTGCGCTGTGCCGGCGCGGGCTGGGCGGCCGGGGCTGCCGGGGCTGCCGGGCGTGCAGTCGGCGCGTCCTCGGCGGCTTCATCGCGCGAGGCGCCGCGCAGCAGGTCGCTGATCCAGCCGCCGGTTTCCTGACGGGCAGGCGTGGCCGGTACAGGCGCGGCGCGCTGCGGGGCAGGCGATACCGGCGGAGCGATCGTGCCGCGGAGCGCAAAGCCGTCTTCGACGACGGCCGGACGGGCGGGCGTCGGACCAGGCTGCTGGACCGCCGGCGCCGGGCGCGGAACGGGCTGGGCCTGTGCGGCGGCGCGGGCGACCGGCTCGGAGATTTCAAGCTGCTGCGTGGAACGGCTGACGATCTGCGAAATATCCTGCAGCGCCTTGATCTGCTCGGCAACGGCGCGGCGCATTGCGGCCGCACTTTCCTTGGCTTCTTCTGGAAGGTCGAATGCACCGCGCTTCAATTCGCTGCGCGTCATGTCGAGTTCTTTGCGGATATCGCCGGCAGAACGGCGGATTTCGTCGGTGGCGCCGGAGAAACGTGCAACCGCTTCCTCGACGGCTTCGCGAAGCGCTTCCCGGAGCTGCTGGGCAGCACCGTCCGATGCGCGGCCCGCCTCGCCCAGCATCCGCTCGACATCCGAAAGCGACGCGGTCAGCCCGCCGCGTAGGCGGTTCACCAAGTCGTTCGAGCGGCGTTCGGCATTGTCGAAGGTACCCTCGATCGTTGCGTTTGCTTCTTCGCCAGCCTTGACGATTGAGCTGCGCATCGCCTCGGCGGCTTCCTCGGCGCGCTTTTCCGCGTCCGAAAGAACGCGGCCGATGTCGGCGAAGGAGGATTGCACGCCCTGGCGCAGATTGCCGGTGACCTGGTTGGAGCGCTGCTCGGCACGCTCGAACGCATTCTCGACCATGCTGGAGAGGGCGCGCATGGTCTTTTCGATCTCTTCTGAACGTTGGACGAGGCCGACGGAGAGGGTTTGCAGCGCGCCTTCGCGTTCCTCCAGTGTCGAGACAAGATTAGACTGCGCAGCTGCGAGCAGGTTTGAAGCCTGACTTAGAACTTTCGAGTGCTCGTCGAAGCGGCTGATGATGCCCCCGACCTGCGCCAATGTCTGGCCCGATATGTCGGAGAGGCGGTCGACCTTGCCTTCGAGAAGACGGGTCGAGGCGGAAACCATCTCTGCCGCCTTCGACGCCGAGTCCGTGAAGCGCGAGGTGGTCTCGCCGAGGCGGCCATCGACATTGGCAAGATCTTCCGCCGCACGGTTCATCATACCTGCCATCGACGCACTATTTTCGGACAGACGCTCAATGAGGGCGTTGACGTTGGCCAGCAGGCTCGTTTCAATCGCATTGACCGCCGTGGAAGCGCTCTCGGTGCGCGCCGCGATCGCATTCGCCAGGACTGCGTTTTCGGCGCGCAGGCGGTCCGCGCTCTGCTCGGCGGCGGCGGCGATGCGGGCCGCAGCCTCCTTGCCAGCTTCCGTGTAGCGTTCGATCATCGGATTCGCGGTTTCGTCGATCAGGCGCGACAATTCGGAAGAACGGCCGGCGAGCATGGAGTTGAGCTCGCGGGTGCGCTCGTCGAGCGTCGAGCGGATCGTATGGCCGCGGGCTTCGAGCGCCTTTTCAACGTCGCTCAAGGTCGCATCGATTTCGCGTGCGCGCTCTTCCAGACCGGAGCGGATCGCGCTGCTGCGGGCTTCAAGAGCCCTGTCGACGTCCGACATGGTCGTGGCGATGCCTTCGCTGGCGCTTGCGATCGTCGAACGGATTGCGTCACCGCGGCTCTCCAGCGACGACTGGGCCTCCGAGAGAACCTGCGAAATGGCATTCACCTGGCCGCTAACCAGCGTTTCGGCTTCTGCGACCTTGTTGACGATCGCATTGCCCGCCTCGGAAAAGGTCTGAGCGACGGCGGCTGCCTGGCTTGCGAGACGGTTCTGCGCTTCGGAAACCCGGCCGACGATCTGTTCGGAGCGTTCATCCATGGCGCGCGCGAACTCGCCGCTCTTCTGGTCAAGACCTTCTGTAAACTGCTGACCAGTGCGGGCCATCAGTTCCGCCGTGCGTGCGGCTTCGGCATCCATGCCCTGGGCAGCATCGGCCACGGCGCTGCGCAGCGTCGAGGCGAGGCCGGCGGCCTTGCCTTCGATCGTCTGGTTGACGGCGTTGAGGCCAAGGGTGAGCGCCCGGTCCATGGTGGACAGGCGTTCGTCGATGTGCTCGCTGCCGCGGTGCATCGCCTGTGCAAGGTTTGCCGTGCGGTCGTCGATGGAGGTTGCGAGATTTGCGGCACGATCGTCGATCGTCATCGTTAGATTTGCAGCGCGTTCATCGACAGCGGCGGTCAGAGCCAAAGCCCGCTCGCCAATAGCAGCTGCGAGACTTGCTGTGCGTTCGTCGATTGCGCCGGCAAGGCTTGCCGTGCGCTCATCGATTGCGCCGGTAAGCGTATCGCTCGTGCTTTCCAGGACAGTCGTAACGCGCAAGGCGGCATCGTCGCCGAGTTCGCGCAGTTGCGAAATGCTGTCGTTGAGTGTTTCGGCAAGGCGGCTGCCTGCGGCATCCACCTGCGTTGCGACTCCGCCGACGCCGTCGCGGATGCGGTTTTCGAGAGCGGCAAGGCCTGCTTCGACGCGCGAACCGGTTTCGGCGAAACGGCCGGTCATACCGTCTATCGACTGATCGAGGTGCATGGAAAAAGTCTCGGCCGAACGCGAGATTTCGCTTGCCGCATCCTGGAAGCGGCCGGCGATCTGGCCGGCGCCTTCACGCAGGCGCTCTTCGAGCGACCTGGCGCTGCTGTCGATCGTCTGACGGATGGAGGCTTCATGATCTTCCAGCGACATTTCGAGCATGCTGGCGCTTGCAGCGACCGAGGCGCCGATGGTCGTCGCCTGGTCGGACAGCGTATTTTTGAGCTGCGAATGCGCGTCGCTGAGCGAAAGGCTGATGGAGTTGGCGCGGTCGTCCAGCGTTGCGCGGATGCGATCATGGGCCGATGCAAGGCCGCTGTCGATGCGGGCGGCAGCTTCGCTGGTAAGCGATTCCATCCGTGCGGCTGCTTCGCCCGTCAGCGTCTCAAGACGGTTGTTGCTGCTCGAGAGTGTCGAGGAAAGCACCGCGACGTGCTCGCTGAGCGACCTTTCGAGCCGCTCCTGGTTGTCAGTATAAGCGCTGCGGATCCCCTCTGCCTTGTCGGTGAAGGCGCCGGCAACCCGAGCCTCAGCACCTGCAACGGTATCGAGGAGCGCGCTGGTGCGGGCTTCAAGTGCGCTGTCGAAGCGGCTCTGGCTGTCGTCCAGCGATATGGCGAGCGCCATCGTTTTTTCGTCAAGGGCGTCGGCGAGGCGATCGTGGTTGCTGGAGAGCGCGCTGACGAGCGCGCTGCTGCGTTCGGCCATGACACCGTCGATGCGTTCATGGGCAGAATCCAGGGCGTGCGTGATCGCAGCGGCGCGCTGGGAGATAACGTTGTTGAGCTCGTCGGCGCGGCCGAATGCCGAAGTTATCTGCTCCGTGCCGGCGGAGACGGCAGCCGTGAGGTCGGACGTGGTCGACAGCAGGGTCTCGCGGAATTCGGTCGAACGCGCCGCAAGATTGTTGTGGAGTTCGGAGGTGCCGGTTGCCAGTGCCAGCGAAATTTCGCCGGTGGCGTTCTGCAGGGCCGATGCCAATTCGCTGGTGCGGCCCGAGAGATTCGCCTGCAGCTCTGACGTGCCGGATGTGAGAGCCTCGGAGAGCTCGCTTTTAGCATTTTTCAACGCGGAGGTCAGCTTGCCGGTTTGGCTCGAAAGGTTCGTCCGCAGATCGGTGGTGCCGGACGCCAGAGTCTCAGAAATTTCATCCTTTGCGCTCTGCAGCGCGAAGGTGAGTTCGCTGGTGCGGCCGGAAAGGCTGCCATGCAGGTCGGAAACGCCCGAGGCGAGCACCTCAGAAATCTCGCCGCTTGCAGACTGCAACGCAGAAGTGATCTCGCTGGTGCGGGCCGAAAGGCTGCCATGCAACTCGGAAACACCCACGGCGAGCGCCTCTGAAATCCCGCCGCTCGCAGACTGAAGGGCAGACGTGATCTCGCTGGTGCGGGCCAAAAGGGCATTCGAGATTTCGTCGACCTTGCTGCCGAGAGAGCTTTCGATAACCTCCTGGCCGGTGCTCAGCGCGGTGGCCAGCGCAAAGGACTGGTCGGTCATCGAGGCGCCAAGGCGCTCGATGCTGGAATTGAGGATGCCGTCGATCGATTCCGAGCCACCGGCCAGCGTCTCGTTGATGCGCGCGAGGCTTTCCATCAACTTGGTGTCGAGCGAACCGGCGCGCTTATCGAAGGCATTTGCGAATTCCGCCACGCGCTCGTCGAAGGCGGTCGACATCTGGGCGACGGTTGCCTGCAGGCGCTCGTCGAAGAATCCGGAGCGCAGGTCGAGGTCCATGATGGCGTCGTCGGCGCTGGACTGCAGGCTCTGACGGAAGCTCGCGCTCTTATCGTCGAGCGATGCGTTGAGCTTGGCAAGCACGTCGTCGAGCGTGCCGGTGATCTCGCGTTCGCCGCCGGTCAGACTTTCGTTTATTTCGCGGGTGCGGGCAATCAGGATTTCGTTCAGTTGGCGGGCGCGGTCGTTCAACGCCGCATTCAGCTTCTCGGCGCTGCTGTCCATAGTGGAGGCACGCGTTTCGAACTGGCTGAGCAACTGCTCACCGCGATCATTGAGGTTGGAGGTGAGTGATTCCAGGCGCGTGTCGAATTCGTGCGCCAGCGCAAAACCGGAGGACGTCAGCGTCTGCAGCAGCGAGTCGGTCTTGGCTGCGAGGAGCGAGCCGAGCGACTGGATCGCGGTTTCCGATTTTTCCGTCAGCGTCGCAGCCCGGGTGTCGATCATCGATGCGAAGGCTTCGCCCGACGTTGCAAGGCGCACCGCGATCTCTTCCGTTGCGAGCGAAAGGTCTTCCTTCAGCTGGTCATGGACGCCGACGATCGAGCTGCGGATACGCTCCGCGTGATTGACGATGGCTTCGCGCTCGGAGCCCAATTCATGAACCAGACCACGCACGCGCAGTTCATTATCGGCATAGCTGCGCTCAAGCGCGTTGACTTCGGAGTGAACCAGGGTTTCAAGCTCGGAGGCGCGCGCGATCGTGCGCTCGATGCCTTCGTTCATGGCGGAGACTTCACGGCGAACGGCTTGGCCGACCGTCATGATGCGTTCGGATGCGATTGTTTCCGGCTCGGAGAGGCGCAGAGCCACTTCCGCCATGGAGCGGGCGGCGTTGCGCATGTCCTGGGCGCGCGAGATCATGATTGCAAAGGCATAGAACAGAAGCACCGGCACGATGATGCCGATGACACCGGCAATGACGCCGGGGAGTGCCACGAGATCCGTGACGGAACGGATCTGCCAAATCTGCGGCGAGTAGAGCAGGGCCATCAGGCCAACGCCGCCGACGATCCACAGCAGCGAGAAGAGCGTGGCATTGCGCACGGCCGAGCGCGTCGAGCCGCCGTCCAGCGATTTGAGAATGGAGGCCGCAGTCATGCGATTGGCATCGTTGGCCGCGGCCAGCGCTGGGGTGCGGGCTACCTGCTCTGCCCGGGAGCCGCGGCCGCGGCGGCGCTGGCTGTCATCCTGGTCCTGCTGGCTGCTGCGGGCAGAGGGCGTATCGGACACATTGGCCTCCGGGGCGTCAGGCGTTTTAGCGCCGCGAGGCGGCGCCTTCTGCTGGCTGAAGTCAATCTGGAGGGCTTCGTCCAATGCTTTGAACGCCTTGTCCTCGATCGACTCGCTATACTTGTTGTTCGCCATTCGGTTACGCCTCGTTACATCTCAGCCGGTTCAGCCGCATCCCCGGACAGTGCCGCATCCGGATTCCAACCTTTGCCTCTGACCTTCCCATCCGAGCCCGTCGGACGGATAAGCATGTCATTTCAGAGTAGATAGCCGCTTTTTCAAACGGACGGTATCAAAACATTACCACTATCCACTTGGCCAGCAAAGGCGCGTACCACAAACCTACTCTACTAGTATCGTAGTGACACATCCGGGCTTCCGAGACAATTAATGAAGCCTTGCTAATCACCGTCCATTAACCAGTTGTTAACATAATTTAACGACGGAGGGACGTCGAAAAACCAACAATTTAGGGGTGTTAAGCGGTTGTTAACCATAGCGGGAGAATTCCGGCTTCGATGTGCCAGAATTTAACGAGATCGCCACTCTCCAACCGCAGTGTGAATCCACCTGTGGGGTAAAGACGGGAGAATTGGCACAATGGCAGCAGTCAGTATTGCGTTCGAGGCGCCGGATAATTCAAACGGGCCTTGTCCCTCGAAGTCACGCCCAATCGACCTTGTGCACCTGGCAAAGCAGACGATGGGCGACAAGGCACTCGAAGTCGAGGTCCTTAAGATGTTTGCGCGCCAGGCACGCGCCTGCCTGCAGGAAATTTCGTCGGGCGATGCAAAGAAGATGCAAGCTGCTGCCCATCGGCTGAAGGGGGCAGCGAGCGCGGTTGGGGCTTTCCAGGTGTCCGAAGCGGCGGACATGTTCGAGAATAATTGCGCAAATGCAGCGTGCATGGCCGCTGTCGGAGCCGCCGTCGTCGAAGCCGAAAATTTCATTCTCAAGCTCAGCCGCTAGAGCCGAGCATCTTAAGCCACTCGGCCCGCTGCTCCATTCCGGAACAGCGGGTCTTTTTGTGGCCAGCGGTATGACGCAAATGGAAAAGCCCGTCGCTTTTAAATATGGAATGAAGCCGTAGACGCGGTCGATGTTGACTGGCCATCGGATTTGTTGGAAGAAAAATTTCGACCCTCCCTCTTCATGTAATACCGGAAAGCATCATGCCCAAACTGACTATCGTTGCCTTCGACGGCACGCGCTTCGATCTGGATGTCGATCAAGGCTCCACCGTGATGGAGAATGCCGTGCGCAACTCGGTGCCTGGCATAGAGGCCGAGTGCGGCGGCGCGTGCGCCTGTGCGACCTGTCATGTTTATGTCGACGAGGAATGGGCCGAGCGCGTCGGTTCGCCCGAAGCGATGGAAGAAGACATGCTCGACTTCGCTTTCGATGTGCGCCCGACTTCGCGGCTTTCCTGCCAGATCAGAATGAAGGCGGTGCTCGACGGACTTATCGTCCACGTGCCCGAGCGGCAGGCCTGATCAGCGCAAAAAAAGCCTCGCGCGCCAGATGACGTGCGAGGCGAGGCGGGCGCATAACCATCGGACGAGGGAGGACCGCCCGCGGCTTAGAACGCGCCAGGAGAACCCAGCAACAGAAGGTGAGGTCAACCACCTGAACTTCCGAATGTGTTCATATTAGCGCGTGCGGGTTGAGTCGCATATCTCTAATTTTCGTCATTAACAGGCTTTGGAGGAGGAAAGGGCCGCATCGGTTTCGTTGCTCAGCTAACGATATTACCTGCTTATCGGCCGGACGAACCCAGTCGTTTGTTGAGCAAGCGCATCATCCTGCTCTGAAAGTTGACCGCCTCGATGCGATCGAAACGGGCCTGCAACCTGTCGTGTTCTTCTATCCCGCGATTAGACGCTTCCGTAACGAGCTCCTGCATGGCTCCACAGCTGTGCTGTGCGGGCAGCGCGAGGATCCGTCTTTCCATGACACGTGCTTGGGTGCGGGCGATTTCCGCGTGCCGCTCCTCATGCCGTTTGATGTCGCTCGAAAGTGCATCCCAGATCGTCGACAGCTGTTTGCTGGCGCCGTTGCGGTTTCGCCAGCGCGGCAGGATGATCTGCGTGTGAACGGTCACCTTTGCACTGGAGATGCGGCAGCGGCCGTTGCTCTGCACGTAGGTCGCCTCGCCGCCGAAGCGGATTTTCGTGGCCCCGGGGTGGCGCGCCGATGAGCCGCTCGCCGTCGGTCCGCGACGGCTCAGTTCCTCATCGAGTTCGCCGGCGCTCTTTCCGCGGATATCGAAATAGGAGTAGCTTTTGGTCGCAACGACTTGAGCCGAGGCGGGAATGCAAAGGGCAACCGTCATGGAAAAAGCAAGGACGAAACGCATATAACGCGATGCGGAAGGCATTCTTGACGCTACCCGTGTTGAAGTTTGGCGGAGCTTGGGGCATAGCCACCGCGAGCGCAATATAGGGTCGTCGGCTTTTTTTATTATCAATGGGATAAACCCCGATGCTACAGCTTCGAAGCAGTTTCTGGCGCGTCGCGCATGGCCGCGAAATAGAACTCGGGCCGCGCGGCGTAATCATGGCGATCATCAACGTGACGCCGGATTCTTTTTCGGATGGCGGACGCTACGAAAGCGTGGACGCCGCCGTCGAGCATGCCCTTCAATCTGTCAGCGAGGGCGCCGCGATCATCGATATCGGCGGGGAGTCGACACGTCCGGGTGCTACCGAAATCAGCCCCGCGCAAGAGCAGTCCCGCGTGCTGCCGGTGATCGAGGCTCTGCGCGGCAAAAGCGATGCGCTGATTTCGATCGACACCTACCGGGCGGAGACGGCGCGGCTGGCCGTCGGGGCAGGCGCGCATATCATCAACGATGTCTTCGGATTGCAGAAGGAGGCGGAGATCGCGAAGGTTTCGAGCGATACGGGCGCCGGGCTCTGCCTCATGCATACGGGCCGCGAACGCGAGAAGCTTCCGGACGTGATTGCGGACCAATACCATTTCTTGGTGCGCTCCCTGGAGATCGCCGCGCAAGCAGGCGTCATGCGCGAGCGGATCGTCCTCGATCCGGGATTCGGCTTTGCCAAGGATGCCGACGAGAATCTGGAACTGATGGCGCGATTTGCTGAATTGCAGCGTTTCGGATTGCCGCTTCTGGCCGGAACGTCGCGAAAGCGCTTCGTCGGTGCGGTCACAGGACGGAATGCGGCTGATCGCGATGTTGCAACTGCGGCAAGCAGCGCACTGCTCAGGCTACAGGGTGCTGCGGTTTTCCGGGTGCACAATGTCGCAATCAACAGGGATGCGCTGGCGGTCGCGGATGCTATGCTGGCGGCGCGCCGGGAGTACGAGCGGAGAGAAGGCTGATGCGCACGAAATATACAATCACGCTGCAGAACTGCGCCTTCTTTGCGCGTCACGGTGTTCACGACGAAGAAGAGTTCCTCGGCCAGCGGTTCTTTGTCGATGCCGAGCTCGACGTCGTCGCGGCCGGTGCACTCGAAAGCGACTCTATCGACGATACCGTCAATTACGGGATTGCCTTCACAGTGATCGAGGACATCGTCACGGGCAAGCGCCGCAATTTGATCGAAGTGCTGGCGCTCGATATAGCCAAGGGCCTGTGCGAAAAGTTTCATCAGATCAGGCGCGCCAAGATCACGGTGCGCAAGCCGAATGCGCCGGTGCCCGGCGTTCTCGATTTCGTACAGGTGAGCATTGAACACGTTGCCGGCTGATCCTTTCAGGCCCGCCACGCTCGGTCTCGGCGGCAATCTCGGCGATCCCGTGAAATCGATGGCTGCCGCCCTGCGGAAGCTCGACGGGCGTGATGATTGCCGCGTCACCGCCGTTTCGCGGCTCTACCGCACGCCGCCTTGGGGCAAGACGGACCAATCCTTCTTCTTTAATGCATGCGCAGCACTCGATACTTTGCTCGAACCGGAGGCTCTGCTCGATGTCTGTCTCGGCATCGAGCGCGACATGAAACGCAAGCGCATCGAGCGTTGGGGACCGCGAACGCTCGACATCGATCTTTTGACTTTCGACGATATCGAACAGGGGGCGCCGAGGCTGGAGCTGCCGCATCCGCGCATGACCGAGCGAGGCTTCGTTCTGATGCCGCTTGCAGATTTTGCGCCGGACGTCATCGTTAAGGGTCGGACGGTCGCGGATTGGCTTTCCCGAGCAGATATCCAAGGCATCGAGATCGCCGACGCCAATCGCGAGTGGTGGCGTAGCGCGTGACATGAAAAACGGCGGAAAATCCGCCGCTTGGGATGCCTTCCAACATGCAGCTCTTACTCGACGGAGCCGACCGTCATCTCATCGATCTGGCGGGTCAGCGTCAGGCCGATCACCGGGACCATGCGATCTTCGACCTTCACCGAGACGGTGACATTCATCGTCTTGTCGTCGCGAACGCGGGCGATCATCGCGCCGTTCAGCTTGGCGCGGTTCAGGCCGACGACGACGGTGTCCTGCGTGACGGTGCCCGAGACGACATCGAGACCCTTACCGGCGGCGCCATCAAGGAATTTTCCCTTGTAGCCGCCGCGCGACTGGGTGATGAGGGCGGACATCGGCTGTTTGAACACGCCAACGCGGCAAGAGCCGTCGAGCTTGATGCCGGCGCCGCCATCGCTCACGGCAGAACCGATGAGGTTGCAGCTAAATTTCGTGCCCTTGTATTTGCCGGCCACGATTTCGCCCGGACCTCTCCAGTTGCCGGCAACAGACTCAAAGAATGCCTTGTCACGTGTGGCGGCAGTTGCAGCAGGGGCAATATCGGCCGCCGGAGACAATGCCGCGGCGATGAGCCCGCCTATGAAGAGAACTTTGCGCGAATACATGGATTTTCCTTGGCAAACACCACCCGTTGTCAGCCATGAGTTTTGCCGAATAATGGTTAATGCTTGGTTTCTAGAGCGTCTAAATGCACGGATTCGAGGGATTTCGGGCGGCTCGGCGAATTCAATTCATATTGCCAGTGTCATGAATTTCCTGCGTTTTGTAATTCTTTCCGTTACGCAAGGCACCTAGCTGCGCAAATGTTCATTTGCCACTGGTGCGCGGCGTTACGGATGGCGCCAGATCGCTGATGAAGTCGCCGATTCCCGGCCGCTTCAATGCGCGGAACGCAAGCGGACGGCACAGATCCATTGCAGCTATGCCGATCCGGGCTGTCATCAACCCGTTGATAATGCCTTCGCCGAACCTGGCTGAAAGCTTGGAGGCAAGGCCGTGGCCCAGGACCTGTTGCACGAGGCTGTCGCCGACGGCGATCGAGCCGGTGACGGCGAGATGCGCCAGAACGTCCCGCATCAGGCGGATCATGCCGAGCGTGCCCGGCCTGCCGCCATAAAGCTCGGCGATGGCGCGGATCAGGCGCGAGGCTTCGAAAAGCACGTAGAGAAGATCGACGATCGCGCGCGGACTGACAGCGGTGACGATCGAAACGCGCTTTGCGGAATTGACGATCAGCGCTCTTGCCTGGCGGTCCAGAGGCGCCAGCAATTCGCGTTCTGCGAGTGCGACGAGATGCGGCGCGTCGATGATGTCGCCTTCGGAGGCTTTCAGGGTTGCGCGGCCCTTGGCGGTTTCAGGCTTTCCTGCAAGCAGCTGTGAAAGGTGCTTTACCAGGGCGCGTGCCCTGGCGGGCCTCGTCTCCAGTATGGCGGCCTCCGCCTCGAGCTTGATCGTCTGCACCGCCGCGAGGCGCATTATACCCGCCGTTTCGCGGATAACGATGGCGACGACGGCGAGAATGCCGATCGCGAGCGCCGCCAGCGCCGTGTAACCAAGCCAGTCGGCGCGGGAAAAGAGGTCGCGGATCAGGCTGTCGGTCCACAGGCCGAAGGCGAGCGAAAAAAGCACGCCGAATGCGCTTAGCGCGATCTTGGCAAAGGAGGCATGCCGCTTGCGCGGCACTGCGACCGGCAGGGAGGCGATATCCTTGTGCGGGTTGAAGGGGTCGTCCTCGTCCGATGTGAGGACGACTTCGCCGCCGAAGCTTGCCGGCTTGCGGGCCTCCGGCTTCCTGTCCGTCTCGCCGGCGCGCGGGTCGTCCTCATAGGCAAAGGCCGCCGGTATGCGGCGCGGCCGGTGCGAATCTCCAGAAGCGGGTTTGCTCATGCGAGGCGGTCTCCAAACAGAAACTGCATGGCCCGGTCGAGCCGGATATGCGGTATCGAAAGCTTAATGCCGCTGCCGGTTTCCTCGAGCTGCGGTGGCCGGAAGCGCACAATGTTCACATCCGGCAATTGGACATCACCACCTGCAGATTCAATGCCGTCGAACAGGCTTTCGGGGTCTTCGGGAAGGTCACCCGGAAAGACCGCCGTCTTCTTCATGCCGTCGAAGTGTTCGCCGGCAATCGTTTCGCCATCGATCGGCGTGCCGACAATCACCGGAAGATCGTGGCCGTCGCGCTTGACGGTCGCCTCCCGCGTGGCGCGCACCGAGGCAAGTGCCATGACGTCGATGCCGGCGCCTGCCATGCCGATCCGGTGGATGGCTCGCTCGACGAGGCGGCGCGTCAGCGCATCGAGGCGGTCGTGGCTTTCGTGATGCAGATGATCGGCTTTCGTAGCGGCCACGAGAACACGGTCGATGCGGCGGCGAAGGAGCGACGAAAGAAGCGAGTTCGTACCGGGACGGAAACAGGCAAGCACATCCGTCAACGCACGTTCCAGATCCTGGATCGCCTCCGGGCCGCGGTTCATTGCCTGCAGCGCGTCGACGAGGACGATCTGGCGGTCGAGCCGGGCAAAATGTTCGCGGAAGAAAGGTTTGACGACGACGGATTTGTAGGCCTCGTAGCGGCGCTCCATCATCGCCCAGAGAGAACCCTTGGGCGGTTTGCCTTCAAAGGGCAAGGCGAGTGGCGCGAAGGTGAGTGCGGGAGAACCTTCAAGATCGCCCGGAAGCAGGAAGCGGCCGGGCGGCAATGTCGAAAGCGAGCGATCGTCTGCCTTGCAGGCTTTGAGGTAACCGGTGAAAGCCGTCGCGAGATCGCGCGCCTGCATCTCATCGGCGGGTCCCTTCACGTCAGTGGCTTCAGTCAGTATCATCCAGCCGCTGGAAAGTTTCGCGCGGATGCCGCTGCGGGCGAGCGCCAGCGTCTCCTCGCTGAAGGTCCGGTAATCCTTGGCCAACAGCGGTAGATCAAGGAGCCACTCTCCGGGATAATCGACGATATCGATCGAGAGACGTCCCGGCGAGAACAGACGGTTCCAGGCACTGGCGCTCTGATAATCCAGCGTGATGCGAAGTTCGGATATGGCGCGGGTCGACTCCGGCCAGATGCGGTCTTTCACCAGCGCCCGGATATGATCCTCGTACTGGAAGCGCGGAACAGCGTCATCCGGCTGATGTTCCAGCCGCACGCCTGACACCCGGCCGGACTGGACCGGCTCGAAAAGCGGCAGGCGTCCGCCATGCAAAAGGTTATGAACGAGGGACGAGATGAAGACCGTCTTACCCGAGCGGGAAAGCCCGGTGACGCCGAGGCGGATGGTCGGTTTGACGAGACCCGAGGCGCGGTCTGCGAGGTTGTCGAGCGCGATACGCGCGTCGCCGGTAAGGGATGTTAGGCTTGGCGGCAAGGCGGATTTCCGATTGTCAGTGCTCAAGCATATAGGACGTGGATGCTTTCCGAAAAAGAAGCGGCGCGAAAGAGATCAGTCGTGCACGAAGTCGATAAGCTTCCAGCCCGCGGAGGCATGGTCGAAATCGAGGACTGCAAGTCCCGCCGTGGGAAAGCCGTCCGGGATTGCGCGGAGCAGTGCATCGTGACCGATCAGCGCTTCAAGCGTCTGCTCGGTTGTCGGGTTGTGACCGACAAGCATGACGGAGCCGACGGTTTGGCTGTCGATGATATCGAGATAGACCTCCGGGGTGGCGTTGTAAAGTTGGTCGACATAGCGGATGTCGAGCGACAATCCCATAGCGCGATGCACGGCTTGCGTGGTCTCGCGGCAGCGCCGTGCAGTGGAGCTTATCAAAACCTCCGGTCGGTAGCCTTTGTCGGCTGCGCGGTCCGCCACGATTTCCGCGTCGTCATAGCCCTTTTCATTCAAAGGCCGGTCAAAATCCCGTTCGCCCGGTTGCGCCCAGGCGGCCTCTGCATGCCGCAACAAATAAATTCTTGAGGGCGAAGGCAAGGTTGCGGCCATAGAAGATTCCACGAGCGAAGGAGCCTTTTCAGTAGCGTCCGCGGATCACCGCCGTCAACCGCATCGGCATAGCGATGGCGCAAAACAGTAAGCTCAACACGCGTTCTTGAACGGTAAGCAAAAACCAGCATTGCTAATAGTGATGCGAAAATAAACCGTTAGCTTAAAAATGTTACAGATTTAAAAATCTGTTTACGTGTCGTATTTGGCTTGAACCCGCGATAGCGCTTGGGATATACACCCCGCCATATGAGATGTTCTTCAGGAGAATCGCGTTGAGTGAGAAGATCGATCTTAGCAGCTACGTTCCCTCGGAAGACGAGGAATTCATGAACGCAAACCAGCGGGCTTACTTCAGAGCCAAACTTGTTGCCTGGCGAAACGACATCCTTAGAGAAGCGCGCGAGACACTCGATCATCTGGCAGAAGAAAGCGCCAACCATCCGGACCTCGCGGACCGAGCCTCTTCCGAAACGGACCGGGCGATCGAACTTCGCGCTCGAGACCGTCAGAGAAAGCTGATTTCCAAGATCGATGCAGCATTGCAGCGTATCGAAGACGGCACCTACGGCTACTGCGAGGAAACGGGCGAGCCGATCGGCATCAAGCGTCTCGACGCACGTCCGATCGCAACGCTGTCGATCGAGGCGCAGGAGCGCCACGAGCGGCGCGAAAAGGTTTATCGCGACGAGTGAGCTTTTCGGAATCCTTCGTGGAAATTGAAGGCACCGCAGTCTGCGGTGCCTTTTTTCTGTGTGCCGAGCATGATCGACAGCTTGGAGGTGTAAGTCCTTTACCCAGCCTGATGGCGGCGAAGGGTTAGCGAAGCGCAAGGGCGTCGTCGTGAGGCGGGATCTGAAGGAAGCGTGGAGCAAACCCGCGACCCGATGGACAAGAACCGGATACGAGGCCTACCCGGCCGGACGAGCGGGCAGATGACCGCGAAGTCCATGGTCATCAAGGA
>NZ_SMBJ01000006.1:0-511010 GCF_004342325.1 Rhizobium azibense
TTGCTGCATTTTGCGTGGCGAATGCCTTCGATCATCGAGGCATGGTTCAGCGCGTCGGAAAAGATGATCAGCCCGGGGATCCTGGCGCCGAGCGTACCGAGCGATGCCCAGTTGGAGACATAGCCGGAGGTGAAGATCAGCGCGGCTTCCTTGCCGTGCAGATCGGCAAGCTCGCGCTCGAGCAGCACGTGGTGGTGATTGGTGCCAGAGATATTCCGGGTGCCTCCCGCACCCGCGCCACAGTGGTCGATGGCCTTCTTCATCGCCTCGACCACCTTCGGGTTCTGGCCCATGCCGAGATAGTCGTTGGAACACCAGGCGGTGACGTCCTTCTGACCGTCTGCCGTATGGCGCGTGGCGCGCGGAAAGCTGCCGCGATGACGCTCGAGATCGGCGAAAACCCGATAGCGGCCTTCCTTGTGAAGCCCGTCCAGCTCGCTCCTAAAAAATCCTTCGAAATCCATCCATGTGCTCCATGATCACCACCAGGACCTAGCGCTTGCCGAACCGGATGGTCTTGACATAAATCAAGAACGGATCGCCAAGTGTGCACGATTTTCCGCTGAAGGCGCAGCAGCGGCACCAGCGAATGCGAGTTCTCCCAGACGTTCCTGACGGTAAAGTCGGTGACCGATCGCTGCCGCCAGCGCCAGGACCAGTGCGTAGTGGCCGATCTCGATGATCATTGCGTATCCTCGCCTTCCTGCCACAGACCCTGCGCCTTCAGCCGGTCGGCAACGTCCTTCGGCATGTATTTCTCGTCGTGCTTGGCAAGCACCGTGTCGGCGATGAACTCCCGGCTGCCGGCTGCAAACGTGCCTTCCGTCACAACACCCTGCCCCTCGCGGAACAGGTCGGGAAGGATGCCGGTATATTTGACCTTCACCGCGTCGCCGCTGCCGTCGGTGACGGCAAATTCCACCGTCGAGCCTGCGCCGCGCACGACGCTGCCCTCGCCGACCAGCCCGCCGAGGCGGATGCGCGTCTGCGGCTTCACCGGTGTTTTGGCAAGGTCGGCCGGCATGTAGAAATAAGCGACCGACTGGCTGAAGGCGAACATGACGAGCAGCACCGCGGCGAGGATGAAGCCCATGCCGCCGCCAATCACCGCCAGGCGCTTCTGCTTGCGCGTCATTGCGTTCCTCCTTCCGCCGCATGGTCGCGGTAGACCATCTGCTCGCAGGCAACGTGCCGGTCGATCGAGGCGCGCCGTCTATCGAGCGGCGCAAGCAGCACAGCTGCAACGGCAGCTGTCAGTCCTGCAAAAGCAATCAAAGGAACATCTGCATCGGGTTCTTCGAAATATTTCATTTTCAAAGGACATACGTGCTTCAGCTCCCGCCAACATTGACGGGAATCAATTAACCGGCGTTGTTTTGACGATTATCGGCTGCCACCCGTAAAGACATAGCCGACGCCGCGAACGGATTGGATGATTGTCGGGTTCTTGGGATCCTGTTCGATTTTTCTGCGCAGTCTGGCAATCTGCGCGTCGATCGTTCGATCAAACGCTTCGAGATTGCGGCTGCGTGTCAGGTCCATGAGCGTTTCGCGCGTCAGCACGCGCCCGGGGTTGCGCGCAAAGACGAGCAGCATATCGAATTCGCCCGTTGTCAATGGGGTGTCTTGTCCGCAAGGATCGGTCAGCTTGCGCCGGTGGATATGAAGTTGCCACCCATCGAATTCCAGGACACCTTCGTCCGCAGCCTGCTGCCCGGCGTGTCGATCGGGAGGCTGGCGGCGACGCAAGACGGTTCTCAGCCGCGCAAGAACCTCGCGAAGGTGGAATGGCTTTGCGATGTAGTCATCGGCTCCGACTTCGAGACCCACGACTTTGTCAGTCACATCATCGCGGCCGGTCAGCATCAAAATCGGCACGTCCGAATTCGCGCGGACTTCCCGCACCAATTGAAGCCCGTTTTGCCCGCCAGGTAAAATCAGATCGAGGAAAATCGCGGTAAAGTCCGTCTTTGCGAGCTCAGCGTGCATGGCAGTCCCGTCGGCGACGGCAGTCACGCGGTACCCTTCGTCTTCGAAATAACGGATCAGCATTTGCCGGATCCGTGCGTCATCATCGACGACCAATATATGCTCGGACTGCTTGCCCGTCATTTCCATCATTCCCCGGGCTTCTTTGAGAAACGTGCCCGCGCACCGCATGTTGCTTTCTCAATTATCGAATTTTTCGGGAAATGGGAACGTCGCCGGTGATGCTTCCCCAAAAGAATGGCGAAGCGGTTCGCCCGGGCCGCGAGCTTTGGCGCTCTTTTCTCGCCTGGGTCCTTGATCGAAATCAAACAGGAATTCGCTTGCGGAGGCTAAATGGGGTTTGGGATTCAACGAGGGTAGGAAAATGTCCGTTGAGACATCCGTATTAGCGCGTTCAAAGCTTTTTGCCGGGCTAGGCAGCGACACTGCCAACAGGCTGCTCAAGCTGGCTGACATCATCAGGTTCGAGCCTCGCGATTTCATCATCCGGGAAGGTCAAAGAGCCGATGCGTTCTTTTGCGTTGTGCGTGGCTATGTTCGTTTGTTCAAGACGAACGAGATCGGCCGCGCTGCAGATATCAGGATCTGTGAACCGCGCGATACCTTTGCCGAGTGTCTGATCGGCGGCGGTGGCATCTATGCCTACAATGTTCAGGCGGTAGATAACGTTGTGCTAGCACGCTTTGCTATTGACGGCGTAAGACGACTGGCGGAAGAGGACCGAGCTCTTGACAGGAATATCATGCGACTGATGGCCGACCATCTGCTTGCGACGATGGAATGCGTCGCCAGCGACCGTCTGCGAACTTCCTCGCAGCGGGTTGCCAACTATCTTTTAAGCCAATGTTCGGCAGGCAACCCAAGCCAAACCGTTCGCCTCCCCTACCAAAAAAGTCTGCTCGCCGGTAAGCTCGGCCTTGCACCTGAAGCGCTTTCGCGTGCATTCGGTGCGCTCAAGGAAGCGGGCGTCACTGTCAGAGGCAGAACGGTGCGGATTGATGATATTGCGGCTTTGCGGCAAATGTAGCAGGACAGCGGCAATGATCCGCCGCTCCTGGCGACCGTCAAGCCCTTTAAGGCCGGGGCCTTTCATCCTCGTCATCGAGAATGCGCCACGACGCGCCCTCGAGATCGTCATACTGGCCGTTCTTCAGAGACCACAAAAAGCCAAAAAGGCCCAATCCCCCCATGAAAAGCGCGATCGGAATGAGGTAAATCAGCATGTTCATGGTGAAACGACCTCCACCGTCGAAAGCTTCGACTTGCGGATCACATGGCGCCTGCCGGGGACTTTCGCCTTGTCGTTCAAACGCAGGGCATTTGCAACTACGATGAGCGACGATGTCGACATCGCCACGGCCGCGACCAGCGGCGTCGCATAGCCCGCGATCGCGATCGGTACGGCGATGATGTTGTAGCCGATCGCCAGCGCGAAGTTCTGCCGGATGAATCGGGCCGCCTGGCGCGACACGGAAATCGCCTCAGGCACGGCCCCAAGACTATCATGCATGAAGACCAGGTCTGCAGCCTGCCTGCCGACATCTGCCGCTGTCGCCGGTGCCATCGACACATGAGCGACCGAGAGCGCCGGTGCGTCATTGATGCCGTCACCCACCATCAGGACGCGATGGCCGAGCTTGCCCAGACGTAGGCATTCCTCCATCTTTCCCCGGGGTGTCAATCCGGCAAGCCAGTGATCGACCTCGAGCGTTTTGGCTGTCGCCTCGACGACGCACTCCCGGTCGCCTGACATGACAATGGTGGCAAAACCTTGGCCCGCAAGGCTTTTGATGGCGAGATCGGCGTCTGGCCGCAGCGTATCCTCGAAGTAAAAGCGTGCAAGCTCGATCCCGCCCTTCGATAGGACGACCTCGGAGAAGGCGTCGCTTAGGTGTTGGCCAAGCGGATTTCCGGGGCAAGCGAAGGTCACATTGCCCAGACGGTAGATTTCCTTTCCGCTTTTGGCTTGCAGTCCAGCGCCCGGGATCTCCTCGACCCCGTCAAATGCCAGGGCCTTTGATGGCGCGTCGCGCAAAAGCGCCTGTGACAACGGATGCCGGGAATGAGCTGCCAGGCCGGCGGCAATAGCCAGTTCGCGAGGCCCGGCTTGCGTGAGGGAAGCGAGACGCGGCCGACCCATCGTCAAGGTTCCGGTCTTGTCGAATGCAACCATATCGATCTCGGCCAGTCGTTCCATGGCCGAGCCGTCCTTGACCATGATGCCTCGCCGGAACAGGGTTCCGGCAGCCACGACCTGAACAACGGGAACCGCCAGGCCCAGGGCGCAAGGGCAGGTGATGATCAAGACGGCCACGGCCACCAGCATCGCTTGCTTCCAGTCGCCGCCGATCAGGCCCCAGCCGAGAAACGACATCAGTGCCAGGAGATGAACGGCCGGCGAGTAGTAGCTTGCGGCGCGATCGGCAATGCGCCGGTAGCGGGCGCGCCCGCCTTCTGCGGCTTCCATCAACCCGATAATCTCGGCCAGCAGTGAGTTTCTTGCAGCCGCCGCTGCCTTGATCGTCAGTGATCCCGTCAGGTTCATCGCACCGGACTTCAGTTCGCTTCCCGTTGACACCGCCATCGGAATGCTCTCCCCCGTGACGATAGACAGGTCGACTTCACTCTGGCCAACAACGACGGTGGCATCCACCGGAATACGTTCGCCGGCCGGCACGGCAATCAGGTCTCCGACATTGATTTCGTCCAACGGAACATAACGCCTGGAACCATCCGGGTTGATCAGCAGCGCGCCTCGCGGGGCAAGTCGCGCCAGGCCGGTGATCGCCGCGCGTGCCTTGTCACGCATGACGTGATCGAGTGTGCGGCCAATCAACAGAAAGAACAGCAGGGATACAGATGCATCGAACCAGGCGTGTTGTCCATGATGGATCGTTTCCCAAAGCGACATTGAATAAGAAAGCGTCACGGCAAGCGATATCGGCACATCCATGTTGGTGCGGCCGTGCTTCAAGGCGTTCCATGCGGATTGGTAGAAGAAACGTCCGGCATAGATCAGCGTGGGCGCCGCAATCATTGCCGATATCCAATGGAACATGTCGCGCGTTGCAGCCTCCGCCCCAGACCAGATCGATACGGAAAGCAGCATGATGTTTGCTGCTGCAAAGCCCGAGACGCCGACTGCCAGCAGCAGTTGACTGCGAATCCGATCATCGTCGCTCAAGTCGGCCGTGAACAAATGCGCTTGATATCCGCAGGCCGCAATTTCAGACAGAATGCCGGCTGGACTGACCGGGCTGCCGTTCATCTCCTCGTACCATACGCAGCTCACGCGCTTTGCCGTCAGGTTCACCCGCGCGCTCTTGACATATGGCAACTTTATCAGCGCTTTTTCGACGGTCGAGATGCAGGCACCGCAGTGGACGCCTGGAACGCTGAAATCCGATTGCCTGAGACCTGAGCCCAGAGGCTGGCTGGCAAGCAGGGCTTCCTCGGAGCTGATCACGTTGCTGCTGAGCGACAGCACGCCTTCCACATCCATGGTGCAGCATGTCATTGGACGAACCCCGCCCTATTGATCCTGATGGCCTCGTGCATCACGATCGTGCCCTCGTTCTTCGAAACGATCTCAACGATCCAATCGCCCGACAGGACGCGGTGGCGGGTTTCGAAATGCCCGTCACGGTTCTTCGACAATCGAATGACGAAATCCTCATGATCGCCCACCGGCCGCTTGAAATGCGCCGTGACCGCGTCAGCGGTGGCTGGCGAACCGTCGCGATTGCGCAACCTGTAGACAATCAGCCCGTCTTGAAGCGCGAATTCGCCGGAAACGCCGCTCTTGGCCATTGCTTGCATTGCCTGCGCCTTCTTGTTGAATTCCTGGCTCGCGACATAGGTATTTTCCACCACAAGGCCGCTCCAGCTCGACGAGGCGTACCAAGCCATCGTCATGTTGACGGAAATGATGATGCCGAAGAAGACAAGCATGATGAAAAGCATGTGGCGGCCGGTAAAGCCTTTGCCGTTGGTGATCGGGTAGTCGCTCATTTTCTGGCTCCTGGCGCATTGAAGGCGGCTTTGTAGACCGAGCGATCCGTGCCGGCCGGGTCGTCGGCCACGAAGAGAAACTCGTTGACGGCACTGGAGGAATTCCTGCTTGTGACGAAGACCTTGAGCGCCATTGCCGCGTCAGGCTTAGTCTCAATCATGAACTGCCGGCTTTCCTCTTCCGACAGTTCCGGGATCCTCATCGTCGCGCCGTCCATTCCTTCGAGGTGCAACGCAATTGTACGGGGCTGCGGCAGCATATTGAGAATGCGCAGGGTATAGCCGTTGCGGATCGAGCCGTCAGATTCGAGAACGAACTGAGGGTTGCGGTCGTGCACGACGTTGAGGTCAAGCCGCTCTCGCAGTGCGAGATGAACGAGCATACCGATGCCAACTGCTGCCCAGACGGCTGCATAAAAGACCACGCGCGGCCTGAAGATCACCCGCCAATTGAAATGGCGGATTGCGGCGACGAAGTTTCCGTCGCCATCGCGAACCCGCTGAGGCTGCACGCCGGTCTTTCCGTTGTCTGTGGCAAGGGCCATATTGGCGGCGTATTCGCTCAGCGTTGCATAAGCGATGAGGCCGCGCGGCTTGTTCAGCTTGTCCATGATGCCATCGCAGGCATCGATGCAAAGCGCGCAGGTGATGCACTCCATTTGCTGTCCGTCGCGAATATCGATCCCCATCGGACAGACGGCCACGCAGGCATTGCAATCGACGCAGTCGCCAACGGCCTGGCCCGAGAGGGCTGCCTTCTTGGCATGGCGGGAGCGCGGTTCGCCGCGCCAGTCGTTGTAGGTGACGACGAGGGAATTTTCGTCGATCATGGCGCCCTGTATTCGCGGCCACGGACACATGTAGGTGCAGACTTGCTCACGCATCAGGCCGCCGAGCACATAGGTGGTCGCGGTAAGCGTTGCGACGGTCGCATAGGCAACAGCCGGCGCCTGGCCCGCCAGGAAATTCAGCGCCAGTGTTGGTGCGTCAGCAAAATAGAATATCCACGCGCCACCGGTTCCTGCACCGATGACAAGCCAGATCGCGTGCTTGGTGACGCGCTTCAGCAGCTTGGTCACGCTCCACGGCGCGTTGTCCAGTTTGATCCTGGCGTTGCGGTCGCCCTCGATGGCGCGCTCAATAACGAGAAACAGATCGACCCAAACCGTCTGGGGACAAGCATAGCCGCACCATGCTCGCCCGACGGCGGAGGTCACCAGAAACAAGCCAAACCCCGCCATGACAAGCAAGCCGGCCACATAGAAGAACTCCTGCGGCCATATCTCGATGAAGAAAAAGAAGAAGCGGCGCGAAGACAGGTCGACCAGAATAGCCTGGTCGGGCGCGTAAGGACCCCGGTCCCACCGCAGCCATGGTGAGAGATAATAAATCCCCAGCGTAATCAGCATCACGATCCATTTGAAGCGACGGAAACGCCCTTGCGCCCTTTTCGGGAAGACTTTCTCGCGCGCGGCATAAAGGGCCTGACGATTCCGTGCTGCGTTGACCGGCTCCACCTGGAGATGTTCCACCGTCTTGGTGTCGCTCGGATTGGGGGCGGTGTAGAGGTTCATGATCACTAACCATCCAAATTGATGCGCCGTTGTCGCATTCCGCAACGCTGCCTTCCTTGACGTAGGTCAAGAAGCGGGATGTATGCCAAATGCAAAAACGCCACGCCGAGGGCGTGGCCAGGAGGAATTGCAGAGATAGAGCCCCGCGTGGGACGCCACTTACTCAGCGGCTTGTGGTCGAATGATCCTTGAGGCAAGTCAAACTGATCATCGCCTGGCCAAGTTTTTCGGTCTCTTGCTCTTCTTCTTCTGCGGTAACGGGTATCTTGGCCCGCACGGAAACTCGCGTGTGGACGACTGAACGCGGTGTTCCATACAGCGAGATCAGCGGATTGGTATCGCGCGTTGACATGTCGGCCTCCTATTTTCCGCCGCCGAGCGAATGCACGAAGACGGTGAGTTCCTTCACGGTCGTCTCGCCAAGGCGGGCGGACCAGGCCGGCATCATGCCATGTTTTGGCGCGTTGATCTGCCGAACGATCGCCTCTTCGCCCTCCCCCTTCAGCCAGATGGCATCAGCCAGATTGGGCGCACCCATGTCGACGTTGCCCTTGCCGTCTTGCCCGTGACAGGCCGCGCAGTTGTCGAGGAAAGCCTGTTTGCCGGCGCTTGCCATCTTTGTATCGGAGGGCGTTTTCGTCAGGCTCCAGACATAGGCCGCGACATTGCGGGTTTGCGTTGCATCGAGGGCGTCAGCAAACGCCGGCATCTCAGAGGCGTGAGTGTCGCCGTCACCGTCGAAACGGACGCCATGCGCAATGGTCTTTTGGATTGATTGAAGATCGCCACCCCACAGCCAGTCGTCGTCGTTCAGGTTCGGGAACCCCGGACCACCGGCTGCGCCACTGCCGTGGCACGGTGCGCAATTGACTTTGAACGCGGAGGCGCCGCCAGAGATAGCAAATTGCCGCAGATTGGCATCCGCGTCGATTTCGTCGACCGTCTTTGCGGCGATCTGTTCGAGATACACGGTCTGGGTCGACCTTGCTGTCTCCACCTCCTGTGTGAGCTCGGCGCGGCTCGAAAAGCCGAGCAGTCCGTCCGTTGCCTTGGTCAGCAGCGGAATGGAAGGATAAGCGATGGCATATCCCACCGCCCACAGGATCGTTGCATAAAACGTCCAGACCCACCAACGCGGCATGGGATTGTTCAGCTCGCGGATACCGTCCCATTCATGGCCGGTGGTTTCGACGCCGCTGAGCTCGTCAACATGTTTGTCCGACATATCAGTCATCCTTCAAAGGTATGCTTGCGGCTTCATTGGCGCATTCCCGGCTGCCCGGCCGGAGCGTAAAAATGACAACGCCGATGAAGAACAGCGTCATGGCAAGGAGGCCCCAACTGTCCGCGAAGTGGCGCATTGCTGTGTAGGTTTCCATGGCGTATTCCTCAGCGATATCCGGTTGCGTCGTCATAGGTCGAATAATCGACCAAAGTGCCGAGCATCTGCAGGTAGGCCACCAGAGCGTCCATCTCCGACAGCTTCGAAGGATCCCCGTCGAAGTCGCCCGTCCTGGCCTTCGGATAGCGTTCGAGCAGTGCCGTGGTGTCGGAGTTCGGATCCGCCTGCATTTTCATATCCGCCTCAGCATTGGCGATCATGTCTTGCGTGTAAGGCACACCGACAAGCCCATTTGCCTTAAGGTCCATGCCGACATCCTTGACGGTGACCTCGTTTGTTTTGAGGAAGGCGTAGCTCGGCATGATCGATTCTGGCACGACAGCGCGGGGATCGGCGAGGTGCTGGACCTGCCATTCGTCCGAGTAGCGCCCACCGACACGCGCAAGATCCGGTCCCGTGCGCTTTGAGCCCCACTGGAACGGATGGTCGTACATCGATTCGGCTGCGAGCGAATAATGTCCATAGCGTTCCACTTCGTCGCGGAATGGCCGGATCATCTGGCTGTGGCAGACGTAGCAGCCCTCACGCACGTAGATATTGCGGCCGGCCAGTTCCAGTGGCGTATAGGGGCGCATCCCTTCCACCTTTTCAATCGTGTTCTGCAGGTAGAACAGCGGTGCGATTTCGACGATACCGCCAATGCTGACGACCAGGAGCGATCCCACAAGCAGGAGCGTCGCGTTCTTTTCTATGATTTTGTGTTTCTCAAGTATCGACATGGTCGTTCCTCACTCGGCAGGCTGGGCGACGAGGGTACCTGGCATCGGCGCCTCATTGCGTTGGTAACCACGAATGGTCATGTAGACATTGATGGCCATGATCAGACCGCCGGCGAGATAGAGAATTCCGCCCAAGGCTCTAAGCAGGTAGTATGGGAACATCGCAGCGACGGTCTCGGCGAAGGAATAGACGAGGAAGCCCTGGCTATTATATTCGCGCCACATCAGGCCCTGCTGGATACCGGCAACCCAAAGCACGGCGGCATAGACGACGATGCCGAGCGTTGCGAGCCAGAAATGCCAGTTGACCATGCGAAGACTGTAAAGACGCTCCCTCCCCCACAGTCTTGGCGTCAGGTAGTAGATAGCGCCGAAGGAGATCATGCCGACCCAGCCGAGTGCGCCCGAATGGACATGACCGATTGTCCATTCCGTATAGTGGCTGAGCGAATTGACCGCCTTGACCGACATCATCGGGCCTTCGAATGTCGACATCCCATAAAAGGCGATCGCCATGATCATCATGCGGATGATCGGGTCGGTGCGGATCTTGTCCCAGGCACCCGATAGTGTCATCAGACCGTTGATCATCCCGCCCCAGGAGGGCATCCAGAGCATGACGGAAAAAACCATGCCGAGGGTCTGTGCCCAATCCGGCAGAGCTGTGTAGTGCAGGTGATGCGGTCCGGCCCAGATATACATGAAGATCAGGGCCCAGAAGTGGATGATCGACAGGCGGTAAGAATAGACCGGCCGGTTGGCCTGCTTCGGCACGAAATAATACATCATGCCCAGGAAGCCGGCGGTCAAAAAGAAGCCAACCGCGTTATGGCCGTACCACCACTGGGTCAGCGCATCCTGGACGCCAGAGAATGCCGAGTAGCTCTTCGATCCGAGCAAGGAAACCGGAACCGACAGGTTGTTGACGACGTGCAGCATCGCCACCGTGACGATGAAGCCCAGGTAGAACCAGTTCGCGACATAGATGTGTGGTTCCTTGCGCTTCAATAGCGTTCCGAGGAATGCAAGAAGATATGCCACCCAGACGATCGTCAGCCAGATGTCGACATACCATTCAGGCTCTGCATATTCGCGCCCCTCGGTGATTCCCAGGAGATATCCTGTCGCGGCCATGACGATGAAGAGCTGATAGCCCCAAAATACGAACCAGCCGAGGTTGCCGCCGAAGAGGCGGGCCCGACAGGTCCTCTGGACGACGTAGAAGGAGGTGGCGATCAGAGCGTTGCCGCCGAAAGCAAAAATGACGGCGGATGTGTGGACCGGCCGCAGGCGCCCGAAGTTGAAATATGGGGCGATGTTCAGGTCGGGATAGGCGAGCTGAAGTGCGACCACGACGCCGACGAGAAAGCCGACCACGCCCCAAAACACGGTAGCGATGACACCATATCGAACAACGTCATCGAAATACTCAGACGAATCCGGCTTGGGCCGCTGACCGGCCGGTGCGAAATTGACGCGGCGAAGGAGAACAAGTGTGCTTCCCATCAGCACGAAGAACAGCACCCACATATGTGCTGCAAAGAGTTGGTCATGCGCAAAAGCGGCGCCCAGCAGCGCGAAGAACGCGCATATGGCGATGACCACGGTTTCCGTCGTATAGTTCATGTCGTTGTCCCCAAGCACAGATGATCACGCAGACGCGCAATCTTCTTCCGATCTTGTCCGGGCAGAGCTGACACGAGCGCCAGGTCCGATCCTTGATCTATGTCAACGACGGCAGTGTTCGGCGCAGGCGCAGGCTGGATTATTCTTCAAAATCCGAAGCAAACCGGCGTGCTGTTACAAACTGTTACACATTCGCACCGATACGCACGCCGCCAGCATTCCGGTGTAACGCGAACCGTTTCTACTGCCCTCATCAAACGGGACAGAGGGTTCAAAAATGTTGATGCAAAAGAATATTGCGTTCGAAGCCATTCAAGGTTCGGTGAATGACAATTCGGGACAGCTGTCTCTGAAATCGCTTTTTCACTCTATTCCGCAGGAAGTGGTCCAGGCCGGTAAGGCCCTGTTCTGGGAAGGAGACGGGGCAAATCATCTTTTTGAACTCGTCGAAGGCGTGATGCGCCTCTACCGCATCATCGGCGACGGTCGGCGCGTCATCACGGCATTTCTGTATCCGGGCGACCTTGTCGGCACGTCGCTCCAGGAGAGCTACCTCTATACGGCCGAAGCCGTCACCGATTGCAAAATCCGCCGCATCGCACGGAAGAATTTCCATGATGAAATCTCCCGCTCTGCCTGTCTGCGTCCCGATTTCATCTCGCTGCTGTGCCAGGAAATGGCCGCTGCGCACGATCAGATGGTGCTGTTGTCGAAGAAGAATGCAGAAGAGCGCTTGTGCAGTTTCCTGCTGCAGCTCATCTCCCGTGATATGACCAACGCGGCAGGCGACCTCGTGATGCTGCCCATGAACAGGCTCGATATTGCCGACTATCTTGGTCTCACCATCGAGACAGTGTCGCGCACTATCAGCAAGCTTGCCAGCCGGAACGTTCTCGTCCCGATCGGACGCCACGACATGAAGATCCTGAGCCTGAAGCGTCTCATCCAGTTGTCCGGCAATGGCGATGATTTCTCATTGGAAAATTGCCATAGCAGCAGTATTCACTAACGGGCTCGGGACAATCGAGTTGACCACTATGTCGCATCGCTTCACTTCGCCGCGCACAGTATCAAAGCAAGAACTCGAGGCCATCGTTCGCATTATGGGCGGCGCCAACAACATCATCGTGTATGGCGTTGACGGCATCGTTACCGACTGGTCGGCCGGCTGCGAAAACCTGTACGGCCGGACGCGTGACGAGGCTGTCGGCAAAGCCCTTGAAGAGCTGCTTGATCCGCAGTTTTGCGAACCGCGCGAAAATGTTAGTGAGCAGCTGCGACAGCAAGGATACTGGCAGGGCGAAATCATCCATCGCCACAAGGACGGCCATGATGTGTATGTGACGTCGCGCTGCATGGCGGTGAAGCCTTCCGACGGCGAAGCGGTCATCATCCAGACCGACAACGATATCAGCGATCTGAAGCGGGCCGAAAGCGAGGTCAACGCGCGCGAGGCTCACCTCCGGTCCATCCTCGCAACGGTTCCCGAAGCGATGATCGTCATCGATGAGCGAGGAATTGTCATCTCTTTCAGCACCGCTGCAGAAAAGCTGTTCGGCATTAAAGCAGACGACATCTGCGGCCGGAATATCAGTAATCTGATGCCGAACCCCGATCGTGATGCGCATGATGATTATATCGCGCGTTATATCAGGACGGGCGAGCGCCGCATCATTGGCTACGGCCGGGTGGTGACGGGTCAACGGGCCGACGGTTCGAAGTTCCCGATGGAGCTACATGTCGGTGAGACGACGGCAAACGGCGAGCGGATATTTACCGGCTTCGTCCGCGATCTGACGGGCCGGTACAAGATCGAAGAGGATCTCCGGCAGGCGCAAAAGATGGAAGCCGTCGGCCAGTTGACAGGTGGGATTGCCCATGACTTCAACAATCTTCTGACGGTGATCAGCGGCAATCTCGAAATGATCGAGGCGAAGCTTCCGGAAGGGCCGCTCAGCCTGCTGCTGCGGGAGGCGCAGGACGCAGCCGGCGATGGCGCGAAGCTGACGGAGCAACTCTTGGCATTCGGGCGCCGACAGCCTCTCAATCCGACGCTTGCGGATCTCGGATTGCTGGTATCGAGCTTCTCCGATCTGTTGCGGCGGACGCTCGGCGAGAATATCGACCTGAAGACGGTTATCGTCGGCTCGAACCACAACGTGCTGGTCGACAGTTCCCAGCTGCAGAACGCCCTTTTGAACATCGCGTTGAATGCCCGCGACGCAATGCCGCGCGGCGGAAGCCTGACAACAGAGATCAAGCGCGTCTATCTCGATGCGGACTACGCAAAGATGTATCCGCAGGTACGCACTGGAAACTTCGTTCTCATTTCCATCACCGATACAGGGGTCGGCATGTCGGACGAAGTCAAGGAACACGCCTTTGAGCCGTTCTTCACCACCAAGGATGTCGGTTCCGGCACCGGCCTCGGCCTCAGCATGGTCTATGGTTTCGTGAAGCAGTCAGGCGGTCATTTGCAGCTCTATAGCGAGGTTGGACGCGGCACGACAATCCGCATCTATCTTCCCTGGGTACAGGCAGCTGCGGCCAAAGTTGAGACCTCCGACACGAGACCCGACTCGCGCGATGTGCTGCCAGGCGGAGCCGAGACGGTACTGGTCGTCGAGGACGATGTGCGCGTGCGCCGCGTTGCGGTCGCGCGCCTGTCGTCAATGGGCTACAAGGTCATCGAGGCAAGCAACGCTCAGACCGCGCTCGAGATCCTGGCCGAAGATCCCGCGATTGCCCTTCTGTTCACCGATATTGTCATGCCCGGTGGCATGACAGGCGACGAGCTTGCCAAGGAGGCGCGTGTTGTACGCTCCGACCTGAAGATCCTCTTTGCGTCGGGCTACGCCGAGCCGGGTCTCGGCGGCCGCGAATTTGCGACGCCGGGCAGCTGGCTGCGCAAGCCCTATACCGCAAGGGATCTAGCCGTGCGGGTTCGCGAGCTGCTCGACTGATCACCCTTGGGCTGCATAGCATGCTGATTGATGAGGCGCGCTCGCAGCAGTGTGTGAGGTGGGCCGTCAGCGCTCGACGGCTACGAAGGCAGAGTCGAAGGATCGACCTTGCCGCGAAGTATTTTCAAGCACCATTCCGCTCAGCGTTCATCCGGGATCACACTCACGGACTTGCGATGTTGATGGCTCCTGTTTGACCAACGTCAAAGAAGCACCCGATCGAGACGCCTATCACAGCTGCGACGGCCAGTTCGGCCATCGTTCAACTAGGAGATATGAAATGCATTCGATTATTGCGGGTCTTTTTGCCGCGACGGCCGTGATTGCTGCTACCACCATGCCGCTGATGGCAGCCGACCATAGGTGCAGATGCTCAACAAGGGTGCCGCCGGCGCCATGGTGTTTGAGCCGAGTTTCACCAAAATCGCCCCTGGCGACACCATCACCTTCGTCCCGACTGACAAGTCGCACAATGTCGAGGCCTTCAAGGGTTTGATCCCCGAGGGTGCTACCCAATTCAAGTCGAAACCGAACGAGCAGGTTCAGATCAAGTTCGATGCACCTGGCGCCTATGTGATCAAGTGCACGCCGCATGTCGCCATGGGAATGGTCGCACTGGTCCAGGTCGGTGATGCGCCGGCAAATCTCGAGGCCATCAAGACTGCAGAACTTCCAAACATGGTGCGCAAGCGCCTCGATGCGGACATCGCCAAGATCACGCAATAATGCGTTTATCGCTGAAATGCCTGCAGCTGGGTTTTGACGGCCCCGCGGCAGGCGGGTGGTTCAGCAGCAATCAAGGCAAGGAGAACGCAGTGCTGAAAACGAGCCTCATTACACTTGTTCTTTGCACTGCAAGCGCAGCTTCCGCCAGCGCCCATGTGACGCTGGAAAAGGTGCAAGCGTCTGCCGGCAAGGCCTATAAGGCGATCTTGCGTGTCGTGCACGGTTGCGATGGCAAGTCGACCACCAAGATCCGCGTTCAGATTCCCGAGGGCGTTCTCTGGGTTATGCCGATGCCGAAATAGGCCTGGACGATCGAGAAAGCCAAGGGCAAGTGTGCAAAGCAAAGGCCTACGACCTTTATGGCAAGGCGTTACCGAACTCGTCTGGTCCGGTGGCAATCTTGCCGATGATGAGTTTGACGAGTTCATATTCCACGGTGTCGTTGCCAGCAACATTGAGTTCGACCTCGAAGCGGTGGTTCGGTCCCGGACGGATTTCCTGACGACGGGACAACCCGACGATCGCATCTATCAAGCCACGCGGTCGATGGCTCATGAACCTGTCGACCAATTCCTGGGGTTGACAATCACTGCGTTCTCGACGGCGAGACAAGCGCTCGACGTCTTCGCCCGCGGCCCCGACGCCTGCGGCGACAGCTCCGCCATCTTCAGAAGAGGCGGATTCGCCCTCGTTTCAGATCACCAAGCTGCCTAGCGCTTTGCTGGCCATTTATCGCGGGCTGGTTTACTGAGGAGTGCCAGCCCCGAAGGAGAGCTCGGCCGGCGGGGCGGCCTCGGGGTCTCTCCACCCCCTTCAAGCTGCTTTGCTATGGGTACGGCCGGACGCACCGATATAGGCATCGAAGGCTGCCGCCACCGCCCTGATCATGAACCTGAGATCCTTGCGAACAGTGACAAGACCCTCACGGACCGTCACGACGTCATCGCTTTCAAGCGCACGCAGCCGGTCGTTGCCGTTAAGGACCGTGCCGGACTCGTAGCCATAACGTGCTCCAAGCAGATTGACGTCGACGGCGAAATCACACATCAGTCGCTCAATGATTGCGGCCCGGAACTGATCCTGCCCGGTCAGGCGATACCCTTTCACGGTGGCCAGGCTGCCGCATGCGATCCGTTGCGCGTAGGCTCCGGGAGCGACTTCATTTTGGACATACCCCGCCGGAAGCTTGCCGATTGCGGATGCCCCGAGGCCGATAAGCGTCTCGCAGGTATCCGTCGTGTAGCCCTGAAAATTCCGCCTCAAATCCCCACGCGCGCTGGCCATCGAAAGTTCATCTGCCGGCAGGGCGAAGTGATCAAGTCCGATCCGCACGTAGCCGGCATCGACCAGTGCCTCGGCGATCGCTTCGGCCTGGGCGTTACGCTCTGCGGCATCCTGCAAGGTCGCCTCATCGATAAGGCGCTGATGCTTCTTGAATGCCGGGATGTGCGCATAGCCGAATACCGCGAAGCGATCGGGGCGTAACCGGACCGCCGTCTGCACGGTATCGACGCAAGATGCGACCGTCTGATGCGGCAGGCCATAGATCAGGTCGAAGTTGATGCTGCCGATGCCGGCCTTCCGCAATTGCTGAACGGCGGTCTCCGTCTGCTCGAAAGTCTGAATACGGTTGATGGCCGCCTGGACGACCGGATCGAAACTCTGGACTCCCAGGCTCGAGCGACCGACGCCGCCCTCAGCGAGCGCGTCAACCATTTCACTGGCGAGTGTACGCGGATCGATCTCTACGGCGATTTCTGCCCCTGGCTTGAATGCGAATGCGTTCCTCATATCCTTCATCAAACCCACGAACTCGTCCGGTCGCATGATCGTCGGCGTGCCGCCGCCAAAGTGCACATTTTGCACAGGCAGCGGCTTCTTCGCCTTGGATGCAACCAGATCGATCTCCCGGCGGAGAACATCCAGGTAATCAAGGATCGACCGATCCTGCTTCGTGATCGTCGTGTGACACCCGCAATACCAGCACATCGACCGGCAAAAAGGGATATGAAGATAGAGCGAGACCGGTGCCTCGTTGTCGAGCTCTGCCAACCAATCCCGATAGATGTCGGCGCCGACCGCGGAAGAAAAGGCCGGCGCGGTCGGATAGCTGGTGTAGCGCGGCAGGCGTGTTTCGCCATACTTCCCGACGAGGGGATGAGACATGATGCGTTCCTTCATAAGACGTTTTGGTGACTTTGAAGGCGCTGCACGCTTAAGTCCTTGTCATAGGTCAATGACGATGCCGACGTATTCTCGAAAATCCAGGAAATTGTTTGCTGTCGTCGCCGACATTGCGGGACTAATTTGCGGGGTTTGCCGCAATCAAGAACTGATCGTCAGCGGCCGCTTTGACAACGCGGGCCGCTACCACACTGCTCGTCGCCAGCCTGTTTGGCATAGGCGCAGTGCTTTCGCCGATATGACCGGTCTCTGATGCCGTGCCTTTGTCGCCGCCTCAATAGTCGTGTTTTCGAGATATTGACGCAGATCAAGATGACCCGCCTGAAATCGCCCTAACTATGTTCAGTAGAGAAAGAGTCTGGAGAACCAGAATGCAAAAAGAGAAATATGAAAAGATACTGCGGAGCCGGTTGGAAGACCTGAACCGCCGCCTGTTACTCGTCGACAGCGATCTGGGACGGCGAAAGGATGCCGATGATGAGGACCGTGCCGTCGAGCTCGAAAATAACGATGTGCTGGAGGGCTTTGGACGTGCCGGGCTGGAAGAGGTGCGCGCGATCAACGCGGCCCTGCAGCGCCTCGAAAACGGGACCTTCGGCATCTGTGTCAAGTGTGGATCGCCGATTTCGGAAGCTCGGCTCCAAGCGGTCCCATATGCCGTAACATGCCAATCGTGCCTCAACGATTGAGCCGGTCCGGCGTTGATAACGGAAGTTATGCGCTGCCAGGGAGAGAAAATCATGGAGTATGGCGTCGTAGCAGCCGGATTAGACGCAGACGGGAAGTCAGGATGCATCATTCTGCAGCTCGGTTCACAATGGCGAACCGTCCTGGTGACGCGCCGCGCCATACTGAACGTCGCCTCGCCGCCGCGCTCCACCAAGGCGCGTTTTTTGGAGCACGTCGAAACCTTCTGCGAAATCGCCCTCAATCGCCTGCAAATGCCGGCCACCAATCAGGAAATCGTCGTTATCACTGCAGACGACGTACGAGGCTGGCGCCCGCATTGGCCATCGCCACCGACGCGGATTTCTTCTCAGCCAACAGAATCGCGCAACAGCGGGCATCGCACGAGCAAACGCCAACCTTATCTGCAGCTGATCCCGGCCGGAACCTCAGAGGGAACGGGCCAAGACGGCGAGTGACGGCGAACGGCTGGACCAGCGACGGCGAAGGTCAATGGGGATTGCCAGGGGCCGATTTCCACTCGCAAACGTCGCCCGCCGAAATATAGATACGACCGTCAGAGGCAACATCCTTAGCGCGATGCTTTGCGCGCACGATGTTGCAAAAGAGCTCGACGTTTTCCTGCAGCCGCGTCTCGTCCGCACGCGGCGGTGAGGCGACGTCGAGAAGCGCCTGCTTTTCGACGACGGCAATCTGGTTGCTTCCGGCCTCTTCAAGGATGATCAAGGCGTTCTCGCCGGAAGAGCGCAGGAAGACTGTAACGAACTTCAAAGACATCGCGATACCTCTCCGCTCGATAGATAGGCGCGCCCCGCGGGCGCTCCATGTCGGCATCGAATATGCCGGCGCGGGATCAATATTGCAGCAACGCATGGCGATGTCTTTGAGGAAGATCAAATCATCAAGGTGCTCCGGGCGTGTCGTAGGCTAGTCTGATTCCATCAGCAGCGCCGTGCCGAGGTATCCAAGCGCGATCGTATCGCCAAACGCGAAAATGAAGAGACCCTGGGCCACATAGCGTCCGAGCTCGCCGAACGAGCCGGCTGAATCGGCAAATCCTGTTGTCCAGACGACCAAGCCCACCAGGCTCCCGATGAGGAAGCCAATGGTCATTCTGACGATGATAAATTGAATAAGCCGAGGCATGTCGCAGAAACCCTTGAACGCCTTGCATGACAACCCCAAAATGGCCGAAAGGTTCCGCAGGGCAAACCGTTATCTTGACCTTCGTCAAAGCGGATGCCTTTCCCTGCCGGTTAAATGCCGGCGAAATTGATGGAAAAATGCATGAACCAGTTTTCGATGGCAGCCGGCGCCCTTGCGCTTCTTGCGATGCCCGGCCCGACCAATACACTACTTGCGCTCGCTGCCTGTCGGCGTGGAGCAAGACAACTCGCTGTTCTTGCAGCCACGGTCGTTGCCGCTTACCTGGTGGTGGTAGTGCTGCTAGCAGTCTTTGCCGGCGCCTTCGTGCATTCCAATCCCCAGATCGCCGCGGCCCTCAAGCTGGCCTCTGCGGCCTGGGTCTTATATCTCGCCTTTCGGTTGTGGTCAGCTCCCGGCCCGGTCTCGGCGGACGACGTCTCGGCGCGTCATGTCCTGATAACGACGCTGCTCAATCCGAAAGCGATCATCATCGGGCTGGCCATGGTCCCGGCGGCGGACGTTTCGACGCAAATCCCGCACCTCGTGACCCTCGCCTTTGTTGTCGCTGCAACCTCGATGCTTTGGCTTGCATTCGGCAAGCTCGTCATTGGCGAGCAGGAGATGCTGCCGATGCTCGTGCGTCGGTGCAGTTGCGCTGTACTCATGCTGTTTTCTGCCAGCATGACCGCCAGTCTTTTCAGCTAACGATATTTGTCGGTACTTCTTACTGCTCTTCCTGAGGCTCACGGATCAGTGCTTCCCTATTACGGCGGCAAACAGTCCACTTCGAGGAAATTCCCGAAATCTATGTCCTTAGGGCAGACGCTAGCACCGGAACTGGGCTTGGCGACACGAACGATGGTGAAGGGAGCGTAATCCGTGGTCATCCTGTTTACCGGCCGGCGCGCCATCGCGATCTTTGCCGCAGCCGGCGGCTTGCCGCTCCTGCGATCGGTCGCCCCTGCCCTCGCAGCAGGTGATGGCGTTGTTTGGAAAGGAGAGGCAATCCGCGCCACGCTGATCGTCGACGACGAAAATCGCAGGCGCGCTGCAACGCTGATTGCGTGGGTGGTGGCAGAAGTCGACCGGCTCCAGCGATCTTCAGTCTCTACCGGTCGTTCAACCGGGATCGAATTGCCTTCATCCGACCGGGCAACCAAAATGTTCTAACAATGGTGCCTCGCGCGGCCCGGCCTTGATTCATCTCAAAGTGGGGGATCAGTCTTGCCTCTAGGCTGCCCGTATGGAACCAACAACAGGTGGGAGGACAGCCATGCGCGTCAGCACCATTATGACTTCGGCGGTTATTACGATCCAATCGACGGCGACAGTCGCTGAGGCAGCAAATCTCATGTTGGCCAATCGCATCAGCGGCCTGCCGGTCGTCGAGCCGCAAGGCATGCTCGTCGGCCTCATCAGCGATAGCGATCTTCTGCGGCGCAGCGAGCTCGACACCGAGCGCCAGCGTTCATGGTGGCTATCGCTTTTGGCAAGGCCGGGAAAGGTTGCAGAGGAATATGTCCGGGCGCACGGACGGAAGGTCAAGGAGGTCATGTCTGCGCCGGTGATGACTGTGTCACCCTACGCCACGCTTGGAGAAGCGGCCGATCTGATGGAAAGGTCGAAGGTGAAACGCCTGCCAGTGGTGACGAATGGGCAGCTCGCCGGCATTGTCACACGCTCGGATTTTCTGAAGCCGCTGCTTCGCGAACCGCCGGTAGAAGCAGGTCAACCCCTATCCGACGCGGCCATCTCAGCGGCGATTGCCGAAGAGCTGGCGGCTCAATCCTGGGCAAAAAATGGCCTCATTCGTGCCAACGTCAAGAATGGAGTCGTCACGCTCAACGGATCGGTCCTGGACGAGCGCGAGCGCGGTGCAGCAATCGTCGCGGCAGAGAATGTCCCCGGTGTGACGATGGTTCGCGATCAGCTTGCTTGGATTGATCCAAGCTTTGGGATTGTCGTACAGGCACCGTAGTCTTAGACCTTGAGTTTGCACGGCTGGTGTTTTCGGCGGATATTCGCAACGTTGAACCGCGCGCGCTGCAATCCTATTCTCTGATAGGACAAAAGGCAGGGCGATCGGCGCTTTGAAGCGGGCGAATGGCTGAAGCCGCTTGATGAAAGGACATTCCGTGCGGTTGCTGTTTGCTGCCTTAGGCTTTGGTTTCGTTGCGATCGGCGTTATTGGTCTCTTCGTGCCGCTGCTTCCGACGACACCATTTCTGATCCTTGCCGCTGCTCTATTCTCCCGCTCTTCGCCGCGCTTTGAGCGCTGGCTGCTTGACCATCCGCGCTTGGGCGAACCGCTGCGGAATTGGCGCCGCCAAGGGGCAATCCGGCGACGTCATAAGCTTGTCGCCTGTATCTCTATGGTTTGCAGCTTTGTCATTCTGCTGGTGTTTTTCAGACCTTCAACAATTGCGGTTGTTGGCGCTGGAGTTCTGATGGCGGCTGCCGCGATCTATGTCGCATCCAGGTCGGAACCGCGATACTGAAGATCCACCCAGGACTGTCACGCTGCCCTTTGATTAGAATGCTCCCGCGTGAATTTCGTCGAAAAGCACGGCTGAGGGGCGTCGAACTGCGAATTGCCCACCATTTTCTTACGCCGGATAGCCATCGGGGACGACCGCCACATGGTTGCAACCAAGTTATCGCAAGCGTGGTCATCCAGATTTCATTGTCACGTAGCGAAAGCCGCGCGTTTGCGATCCCTGGAAGGAACTAAAGGATCGGAGGTGCATTTCCAGAGATCGCGCAACGAAAATGGACGCGATTGATATCGCCCTTGGCAGGTTTGCCAGGATGAGTCTTGAAGGACACACGACAGCGCCCGGTGCAAACGTCCATGAGGACCATTGCTGCGACCATGAAGATGCAAGCGGCATCCGTTGCTCGCAATGGGGCTGTTATGGCTTCGAGGAGGCTACCGGCGCCACACGATGGTTCTGCCGCAGGCATCAGCCGCTTGTCTACCGCGGACTGCCTGCGCATGGCAGTATAGATGTCCTTGTCGGAAGTTGAGCCCGGCTTGGTTGCCGGCGCCCATACGGTCGTGGAACCTTCTGTCAGCTCAAACGGAAGTGGGCTTCGACCGCAGCAGCAATGAATGCTTGCCGGGCTTTGGTCTCGTCATCGCCGCCATTGAGAACGTCGTCACAAACCTTCTCAGCTTTCCGGTACTGGCTCCCATGATAAGCCGGCCAGAAACGATCCAGCATCACCTTGGCTTGCCTAACGGTCCTGACCGTTCGCATATTACCCGTCTCCGGATCCTCAAGAGTGATCGGAGTATCCCAAGCAGCCTGTTTCATTACGCAGCACCTCCCGAACTGGGAACGGATTTCACGTCAGCACTGTTCCGGGACCCGCCCACTTCCGGCTGGTTTGGTTAAGAGGGTGTTTCGCCTTTATTCGGCAGGCCCTGAACGTGCGATCGGACGCCACCGGCGACGGATTGAAAAAGTGCTCGTCAGCGGCGGCCAGGCGAGATCGCAGACGTTACAATCCGGTCAAGTTGCGGCGCTTCAAGCGGCACGGAGCCGAATTCGATCTTTGCAAGGATCAATGGAGGATCGGGCTCGGCAGGGCGCAGGAGACCGCCTTGGGGCCAGGCACGGCGCAGTTCCTCCTTGGACATCGCTGCGACGTTCACGTCGATGTCGGTCAGCGTGCCCGGCACGCGATAAGGACAACGCCGTTTTGAACAGTTGCTGGCGGAAGAAAACTGCCACAGAAAATAGTTCTGCCAGTTGCCGAGCGGGAAGACCTTGCGGATGTCCGGCTTGTAACGCGCATACCACAGGGGCAGCCTAGCCAGTACGCTGTAGTCTCGGCGATATGCGGCAATATAGCGTGCCGTATCGTGGTTGGTATAAAGGATGGGATAGCGTCCGGTTCTGGCCCTGATGTGCCCTACAAAGATCTGCGCATCCTCGAGCGACATGAACCGATCGGGGTCGATTCCCTCGATGTCGAGGATCATCAGATCGTCCGTACCCGGCGTTGCATAGTCCAGGAAGTGATTGGCCTGGTCGATCGGATTGCCCGGCCGGCCGACATGGTAGGCACCCCAGAGTAAGTCGTTCTGTCGGGCAATCATCCGGCGGCTCGTATAGAGCTCCCGGCTTACCGCGTATTTCCGCCACATCGTTTTGCAATGCGCAAACGTGTCTCCGCGGTGCTCTCCCTTGCAGTGGAAGCTCTCAGGCAGACCATCGGATGCCTTGGAAATAAAGGCCGCAACGCGCTCGTCCTTGAGCAAGGCCTGCCAATCGATCGCATTCATTTCATAGGCGTCGACGACCAGCGCAGTGTTTGGACTCTTCCAGGGCGACACATCCGCCGCAAACAGAGACCTTGCTTCAACGATGAATGCAAGCAGACATAGGCAGGAGAGAATCGATGTTCGGAGCCCCTTCATCGATCCAGGGTAGAATATCCCAAGTTTATAATATGTTAAGAATAAGATGGCCTGAACACGCGTCCCAATGATTGAGCGCCATGGCCATGGCGCTCAACGTGGCCGACCCGTTCACCGGCCAAGCGATTGGAACAAGGTCTGTCGCCCGAGATCCGCGTCGATCATATGTGCCAATCGGTTGTGGCGGACTGGGAGCTGGCCGTGACCGGGGCGTCATCGAGCGAATAGGCATGGATGTAGTCTATCTTCATCTGTGCTCCATCGGCGAACCCGGCACCCGGTGTCCCAGCCGTGCCGCCGACGGCCAGGTTTACCAGCATGTACATTGGATCATGCATGTCGGCCGGCGTATCGGCACGGGCAATGGCGACATCGTCGAAATACCAGACGATCTGATCTTCGTCCCACAAGACCCCATAGGTGTGGAAGCCATCGGTGCTCGGAACCTTGACCGGCGTCAAGACCGAGGTGCGCGAGCCAGTCTCGTTGCTGTGGACTGTCACGTTGACCGTGTTCGGATCCTGTCCCCGCATTTCGACGACGTCGAGTTCCGGCGGCCATGAGCCATCTTCAGGCAGCAGCCAGAAAGCCGGCCAGGCACCCTGCTCGGTCGGCATATCAGCGCGCATTTCGAAGTAGCCGTAGGTCTGGGCGAAGGAGGAGTGGGTGTTCAAGAGGCCCGACGTATAATCATAGCCGTTGATCTGCGATTGGATCGCTTCGGAGGCCGGCGCCGCTGTGATGGTCAGTACCCCATTCTGGACGGAGAAGGGATTGACGGCCGAGGTCGCAGCATAGGACGGGTTGATGTACCACTGGAGTTCGCCATTGCCGGAGAGAGTGCTGCCCTTTTCGGGCGCCCACCAGAATTTGGCATCCCAGACACCCTGGTCGCCGTTGCGCAGCGACAGGCTGTTGAATTCATCGGCAAATGTAAGCGTGAGTGCGGACCGGTCGAGCGTCAGCTGGAACTGATTCGCACTGAGGTCGGCGACGGTTTTATTCGCAAAAACGATACTTTCTCCGCCACCGAGATCGAGCCGCAGGTTTGCGCCCTCCTGTGTGAGGTGGTTTACCACCTGATCGAAGCTCGACAGCCCGTAGCTGTTCAATCGGACGGTATCGTCGACACCGAAATCGACGATAAGGTCGCTGCCGTTGCCGCGCGTGAAGATGAATGTGTCGGATCCGCCGGCTCCGATAAGGACATCGTTGCCCGCGCGACCATCTATCGTCTGACTGCCGGATCCACCGGTGATGATATTGTCGGCCGCATTGCCAAATGCGTAGCGGCCGCTACCGGTGACGGTCAGGTTTTCGAAGTTTTCAGGAAGCGTATAGCTCATCCAGGTGCTGATGGTATCGACCCCGGCGTTCGGGGCCTCCACCGCGCGGTTGATGCTGGAATAGAGGTAATAGATGTCATCACCCGTTCCGCCCTGCATGGTGACGTTTACGGAGGCGTCGCCCCAGATCGAATCGTTGCCGCTCGTCCCATTCAACACAGGGCCTGAACCTTTGGCCGAAAACCAGGCGCTCGATGCACCGCTATAAAAAAGTGATTTACCAACGGCGTTCGTAACCGAGCTTGCCATACATGATTCTCCTTCGTTTTCTGCCTTGCGATAGTAGACGACGATTTAGGCGGTTTTGACACCTTTCGATTGGTTTTAGCTTCAACCTCCACGGAAAGCCTGCAACAGACCTAATGGAAATATCGCCGTCCGTTTGCGGCTGTGCCATCATCTGGCGTTCGAACCATAATGATCCATAATGACACGGCCAAGACTTGCGCTTGCCCTCGCCAATGCCTCGGGCACCCGCCAAAACTACTCAGTCCTCCCGGAACGCGCGTGCCACCTGGTCGGTCAGAGGCTTCGTCAGATAGGCAAGAGCAGTACGCGCACCTGTTTGCACGAATGCTTCCACTGGCATGCCGGGGACGGGCACAAGACTACCCAATCGGCTCCATTCGCTCTGATCAACCGAAATCCGGACCGCATAGTAGGTCGAGCCGCTCTCACGATCCGTCGTCAGATCAGCGGCAATCTGCTGCACGATGCCGTTGATTTCGGGCGTATTCCTTTGGTTAAAGGCAGAAAATCTCAACCTGACCTCTTGGCCGATGGATAGCTGATCGATGTCTTGAGGTAAGACGCGGACTTCGGGCGTCAGCGTATCGCGGGCGGGCACGATCTGCATGATCGGCTCACCGGGCGGAACGACGGCGCCGGCGGAGTGGACCATAAGCTGATGGACGACACCTGTCTGAGGCGCCCGGATGTCAACGCGCCGTAATTCGTCTCTTGCGGCGACCATTCGTTCGGAGAATTCAGCGATGTCGCTCTGGGTCTTGCGCAGTTCGTCCGATACTTCGCTGCGGTGATCGTCATCGATCTGAATGATCTGCAATTCCGTCTCGGTCACCTTACCGTTCGTCTGCGCAACGCTTGCCACGAGGCTGCCGAGTTCGCCCTTCAGGCGCGCGGACTCGCGTTCAAGGGCATAGAGGCGGTTGACGGGCACGATACCTTGGTCGAACAGTCGCCTGACGCTCGCAAGCTCCTTGTCGATCAGCGCCATTTCCGCTTTCTTGCCGGTCTGCTGGGCAACCAGTCCCTCCGCTTCCTGCCGCAATTGCTGGATGCGTTGGCGCAACTGGGCCTTTCTGCTGGCTCGCGATGTCCGGCGATCTTCGAACAATCTGCGCTCGCCTTCGATAATGCCGCCATCTCCAGCTTCGACCGCCTGCTGCAACAGGTTCTGGGGAAACCCGATCTCCCCAACGCCGTCCCGTTCGGCGCCCAGCCTGGCAGAGGTGGCCGACAGTTCGTTCAGTCGCCGCGAGATGATTGCGAGGTTTGCCCGCAATTGCGTATCGTCCAGATGCACGAGGATCTGCCCGGCCTCAACCAGCGCGCCGTTTTTGACGAAGATCTGCCCGACAGTACCCCCCTTTTGATGCTGAACGGGCTTCACATAGCTGTCGACGACAAGCGTGCCGTTCGCAATCACCGCGCCGGAGAGGTAGGTCGTGGCTCCAAGGCCTCCAACCACACCGATCAGAAGCAGGACCATCGCCAGCGCGATTGTCGTAAGGCGGCCGATTGCAGCTTCGGATATGGGAGCTCGCTTGTCGATCAACTGTCGCCTCCCGCGATAACCGTCAGCGTGCTACTGCGCGGAGCCGTCGTAACCGTTGTCTTATTGAGAACCTCGTCCTTCGCCCCGAAGGCCTGAAGCTGTCCATTGGCGAGTACCAGAACGAGATTGGTTGCCGCCAATGCACTTGGTCGGTGAGCAATTACGATGGCAATGCCCTTTCGTGCCCGGACGCCTGCGATTGCCTGAGCGAGCGCTGCCTCGCCATCGCTGTCGAGGTTTGAGTTCGGCTCATCCAGGACGACAAGGAAAGGATCGCCATAAAGCGCGCGCGCCAGGCCGATCCGCTGACGCTGCCCGGCCGAAAGCATCGATCCGTTTTCGCCGATCTGGGTATCGAAGCCATCGGCAAGCTGCACGATCATCTCGTAGACACCCGCAGCTCTCGCAGCTGCGATGACTTTCTCGGACGGGGCATCCGTGTCGAAACGAGCGATATTTTCGGCAATTGAGCCCTCAAAGAGCGACACTTCCTGCGGGAGATAGCCGATCGACCGGCCAAGCGATGACGGGTCCCACTGATCAAGGGACGCCTTGTCGAGACGCACCGCGCCGCCGACTGGTCTCCAAAGGCCGACAAGTGCGCGGGCAAGCGAGGATTTTCCCGATGCGCTCGGCCCGATGACGCCGACAGCGTCTCCGGCCTGCGCCCTGAAGGAGATCGCCCGCAGCACCATCGTGCGGTTACCAGGAACGGCAAGGTGGAGCGCTTCCACGGACAGGTTCGCGGTCGGCGCAGGCAGGTCGACATGTCGCTTCTCGCCCGGCAGCAGTTCCAGATAGGTCGTCAGTCTGCTCCAGCTTTGCCGGGCGGCGACAAAGGCCTTCCATTGTCCGATAGCAAGCTCCACAGGTGCCAGCGCCCTTGAGACGAGGATGGAACTTGCGATCATGATGCCGGGCGTGGCCTCTTGCCTGACGACCAAGATCGCGCCGACAGCCAGAACGCCGGATTGCAGCATCAACCGAAGGACTTTTGAGATCGACATCAGACTGGTCGTCACAGTCGTCGCCGAGATATGATTCGCAAGATACTGGTTGTTGACGTCGCTCCATTTGGCGGCAAGCAACGACCCGAACCCCATGGCCAACACGGCCTCGCAATTGCGCCGTGTCGCTTCGGCAAGATTCAGCCGCCGCGCGGCAAGCTCAGCGGCGATCTTTGCCGGTTTGCGGGATTTGTACTCGGCGAGTGCTGTAAGGCCTATCAACATCACCGCACCGGCAAGCGCCGTGACCCCGATCCAGACGTGAAAGAAAAAGCACAGACCGATGTAAAAGAGCATCCACGGCATATCGAACAGCGCCGTTGGCCCGGGACCTGAGAGAAAACCGCGCACGGTATCAAGATCGCGGATCGACTGGAGACCGTCGCCCGGCATTCGCATCCGTGAGGGCAACAGGATCAGGGAGTTGTAGACGTCGCCTCCCAAACGCTCGTCGACAGCGCCTCCGGCCCGCATCAAAAGCATCGAGCGGATAAAGTCGAGCAATCCCTGGAAGATGAAGAGCGTTGCTGCAATGATCGCAAGCCCGGCAAGTGTCGGCAGGCTTCGACCCGGAATCACCCGATCATAGATCTGCAGCATGAAGAAGGAGCCGGTGAGCGCCAATATGTTGACAATGCAGCTCGTTGCTCCGACACCCAGAAAAGCGCGCTTGAGGGAAAATAGCACCGCCACAAGGAAAGCCCGTGATGGGCCGGATTTTTCATTCGCCATGCAGCGCTCCGCGGTTGTATCACCGACACGAAGCGGGAGCCGTTCGTGCAGGCCATTTCAACATTAGATTCTCAGTTCGACTTTATTGATATCATCCCATGGGGTCGGCGTGTTCCCGTTAAAAAGTTTCTTTCGGTCTAAATTAAGGACCGCTTTACACCGGACGCATGTGAACGGCCGATGTGCCGGAACGGGACGAGGCCGCGCATGTCTTGCCGACGAAATCATCCTCCAATATGTCAGCCTTGGCGTTCGACAAAAGCAAGCCCGCCCTGCAAATCCTGCTGTGGATAAGAGAGATTGCCGACGAAATTTGGCCCTGTTGGCACCCTACGGGCTGGAGTTGGCAACGTTTTGTTAACCATGCCGACCTACCAATGGGGCGCTGCTTTTCCGCGATAGCAAGGCAGCATGTCGCGTGGCGGGCTTTGCAGCTTCAGGCATGTGGCGCTTGGGCTGGATATCTTCTCCAAGGAGTTTGCAAATGCAGCTTATCGCTTTACCGGATACGTTCAACCTGATCGGCAACGAAGCGCTTATCGTCATGAAGGCCGACGACATGCATCAAGCAGTCTGTGTGACGAAAGATGCGCTTGCTGATGTTCAGGCTGCGCCTGACCCACGGTGGCTGCCGCAGGATCTGAGCGTACTCGAACTTATCGCGAGCCGGAAATTCGATCATGGCGAGATCGCCTTCGATGGCCGCATCTGGATCACGGCGAAGGATGTCCAGAACTGGCACAAAATGACGCGGCATTGAATTTAGCCGACCGCGACGGGTTGCGAGTGAGTGGCAAGGAACTGTCGCATCTTCGTATTATCCCAGCTCTAAGTTTAGAATGGCTCCAAAACCAGGGGGCCGTTCAAATGGGAAGTGCTTTTGAAGTTGCGGGGATCCTTCGGTTGCTGAAGTCGGTGCGACTTTCTCGACCGAAACTTCGAAGAACGGCTGGTTCGGCATGCCGGACAACTGCACTGTCGATTCGGCCAGCCGCCTTTGGGTCGCAACGGACGGCAATAGCAACAAGGCCACCGGCCGCACTGACGGCCTTTGGGCTGTCGACACCGATGGTGACGCCCACGCCGCCTCTCGCCTGTTCTTCCGCGTCCCGGTCGGGGCCGAACTCAGTGGTCCGCTTTTTGCCCCGGATGACGAAACCGCTTTCGTCGCCGTGCAACATCCCGGCGACGGCGGTGCTGACTGGGCCGGCCATGGCCGTCCATCCTGTTACGAAGATCCGTCCATCAGATGGCCGGACTTCAAGGATGACATGCCAGAGCGCCCGTCTGTACTTGCCGTGACCAAGATCGGCGGCGGCAAGATTGGCGTCTGAGACGATACCTTGTTAGCCGGGACGAATGCCTCGTCCCGCCTATTGTTGTTCGCAGCAATACAATCTTGTTTGCATCCATGCGCCTCCGCGTCACAAAAACTTCATGCGCCTCTGCGAAAGCTTCAAACGACGTCGGCAATCCTCCTTTAAGAATTCTCCATGACATTCTCCTCAGCCTCAACGCGCTTGTCACCGGCGGCCTCGCAACGCCTCATGCTTCTCGCAAATACGGCCCTGATAGCGGGGCAAACCGCTCGCGCCTCGCTAAAGCGGCGGCTCGTGAGCGAGATCGTGTCGAAGGCACCGCGTGACTACCAGACGGAAATCGACGTTTCGGTCGAGCGAATCATCGTCGATGAGGTGGCGAAAGCCTTTCCGACTTACTCGATCAAAGGAGAGGAGGCCGTCGGCAATCGTGACGCCGGGGCAAGCACGCCTGTCATCTATATCGATCCGATCGACGGCACGACAAACTACGCTTGGGGTATCCCGCATTTCGGCATGACGATTTCGATCGTCGAAGCTGGCCGCATCGTGGCTGGCGTCGTCTATGATGCGATGCAGGATGAACTGTTCAGCGCGGAGGCCGGAGGCGGCGCTTATCTGAACGGCGAGCCGATCCGCTGCATCGAGAACGGCGAAATCGAAAACGTCCTGATCGGCGCTGGACTGCCGGTTCCAGGACAAGTGAAAGCCGTCAGCGAGGAAACCTATTTCACCGCGCTCAAGCGGCTGATGGGAAATACCGCAGGTGTGCGGCGGATGGGCTCAGCAGCACTTTCGATTGCCTATGTGGCATGCGGACGGCTGGACGGCTTCTTCGAAGACGGCCTTTCGCTGCATGATTATGGCGCGTCGGTCCTTCTGGTCGAAGAGGCTGGCGGGCAGGTTTCGGCCTTTTCGGGCGGGCCGGTTACGGCAAACGGCGATATTCTCGCCGCAAACAGCGCGATCCATCCGTGGCTTGTCCAGGGGTTTAACTGAGCTCGGCTTACAGGTGTTTGACCAGAAGCGTTTCCAGCCCGACCGGATCGTCGGTCGTGATTTGATCCGCTTTGAGCGCAAGAAGCCGTCGAACTTTCGGCAAGATTTCGGGAACGGCTGCCGTGATGGTATAGGCATCGACCAGACGGCCAGCACGATGGAAGGCACCAATGAGGTCATAGCCTGCAGCGTCGGCGAAGAGCACCAGGTCGTAATAGAGATAGAACATTCGCGCGCGCGGCGATGCCTTCAGCGCTCTTTCCACGAAACCTGCGAAGTCGCGGCTTTCGATCAAGCGCTCAATCGCTCCGTCGTGACAAGGATCATAGCCGACCGGCATGTCGGGTACTGAGAGGGAAACCCTTTCGATGGCTCCAGCATCGCCCCCAGACAGGACGACAGACCGTGCGACCGGCGATATTGCTGCGGCAAAGGCGGCGATATCGATGTCGCGTATATTCGTCGACGCCTCCTTGAGATCCAGCTGCAGGACGGCATTTTCATCGTATTCGCCTGCAAGAAGAAGCTGACCGAGATCGTCGATCAGCATCACAGGGTGATCTGTCGGAATGCCGTCATCATCGCGAAGCTGCAAGCCACGCAGATGTTCCTGCGAAGCATCCAGGACACGGCCCGTGCCCGTCGTGGCTCGATCAAGTGTTTCATCGTGAAGAACTGCAAAACCTGCGCCGCAAAAGCGAATGAGATCTATCTCGACGCTGGCGCCAAGCAACATGCCTTCGGCAATCCGCCGGCGCGTGAACGAGATGTCGCCGGCGAAGCGATGACCACGATGCCATTTCAGCCATGTCCTGTGCGCACCTGTCTCGATGGCAATCCCCCTGCGGTCAGACATGTCCGAGCATCCGATCGGTTTGCGGTTCGCCGGCGCAGTCCGACCGATGGACGAGCTTGTTGTCACGAAAGGCGAAGTAAGCGGTGACTACAGGTTCCACAAGAAAGCCCCTTTTCCAATCGACATCCGGTGACGTCATGGCCTTGAGCCGCGTGCCGTCCGCAAGGTCGACATCGATGATCCTGTGGGTGCCGAAATCGATGCTGCGATGCACGATGCCGGCGCCTGACTTCTTGGACGGGCTGAGCGCAAGCGCTTCCGGACGGAAGGCGAGTACGAGATCGCCATCTTCGACAGGAACTGCAAGCGAAAGGTCTGGATGTTTGCTGATCCCGTTGCGGATCTTCAGGCGAACGAAATTCATGGAGCCGATGAAACCTGCCACGAATTCGGTCTTCGGTTCGCGGTAAATAAGGTCCGGCGGGCCGATCTGTTCGGTGCCGCCATCCCGCATGACGACGATCCGGTCGGCAAGCGTTAGAGCCTCGTCCTGCCCGTGAGTGACAAACAGGGTCGTGATGCCGAGGCGCTGCTGGATGTCGCGCACCTCCTCCCGCAGACGCTCGCGCAAATGCTGGTCGAGACTGGCAAAGGGCTCGTCGAGCAGCAAGATCTTCGGCTCGAGCACGAGCGAGCGCGCCAGCGCCACACGCTGCTGCTGCCCGCCCGAAAGTTCAGTCGTCATGCGCTTTGCATAGTTGGAAAGGCCGACTAGTGCGAGCGCGCCTTCAACGCGCTCCCTGATCTCGGGTTTTGCCAGCCTGCGTATCTTCAACCCGAATGCAATATTGTTGAAAACGTCCATATGGGTCCACAGCGCATGGCTTTGAAACACCATCCCTGTCGGGCGCTTCTCCGGCGCAAGGGTCGTAACATCCTTGGAGTCGATGAGAATTGCGCCTGCACTCGGTCGTTCGAAGCCGCCGATCATGCGAAGAAGCGTCGACTTGCCGGAGCCCGATGGTCCGAGCAGGCAGACGAGCTCGCCATCATCGACATCGAGCGAGAAATCGCGCACCGCGAACGAAGCGCCGAAGGCCTTCGAAACCCCTTTGATCGTCAAGCGTGCCATTTCAAACCTTTCGTTGGGTCATGCCCGATCCGCACGTCACGCGCCAAAGCCGCGGGCAAAGGCGCCCGTTCCAACGACACGGCGGGCAAACATCAGTGCGATGAAGGACGGCACCCACAACATGACCGAGAGGACGGCGCCATACTGCACGACGATCTGATTGTTGATGAAGGTGATCATCAAAACCGGCATGGTTCGGACCTCAGGAGCACCGATCAGCCAAGCTCCTTCCGTTTCGTAAAAGGTTCCGACAAAGGTGAGCAGAAGCGCAGCCGCGATTGTCGGCGCGGCCTGCGGAAGGGTGATCGACCAGAATACCCGCAGTGGTGCCGCACCCGCATCCCGGGCCGCTTCCTCCATGGCCCGGTCAACGTTTTGAAACGCTGCGACGGGGATCCAGATCATCAGCATAAGGGTGCCGACAAGCTGGATCAGGACGACACCCCAGAACGTGCTGATCAGCCCAAGCTGCAGGAAGATGCCGGCGATCGCAACAAGCAGTCCGAACTTCGGGAAGGCGTGCGAAGCAAGAAAGGACAGAAACAGGATGTTCCTGCCCGGAAAGGTCATGCGCGCAAATGCGTAAGCTGCCGGCAGGCAGATGACAGCCGACAGCAGCGTCACGGTCGCCGTCAGCCGAAGGCTGAGGAAAAGCGATTCCCAGACATCGGAGCGCGACAGCGTCTGCGACCAAAAGCGCAGCCCGAACTGCTGCGGAATGACTGAGGGATAGCGCCATACCTCGGTAAAGGCCCAGGTTCCGACAACAATCAGCGGAAGCGCGATGAACAGGGTCAGCAGCGCCGCAAACAAGATGCCAACCCAATCGATTCTTGCCGCACGCGCATCTGTACCAATGCTCATCGGCAGCCCCGGTTTTTCGCGATCGATCGAACATAGAAGATTCCGAACCCCAGGCAGAAGCCGAAGGTGATCACCGCCTGCGTCAGCGCATTCAGCGGGTCGTTGAGGTCGGAGAAGGTGCGTTGCATGAACGGACCCATCATTTCGGGCGAAGCTGGGCCAAGCACATAAGGCAGCGTGAAGGACGAAAAGATGCCGAGGATGGCGAAGGAGGTGGTGACAAGAAACGAATTGCCCATGCGCGGCAGGATGATCGAAATGAAGACCCGCAGCGGAGAGGCACCGACATCACGCGCAGCTTCGATCGAACTTTTCGGGATACTGCCCAATCCGGCCGCCAGCATCAGCACGGTGAGCGGAAGATTGTCCCAGACAAGGCCAATCACCGGCCCCCAGGGCGTCAGATATGGCGAAGGCAGCTTTGGCAGGCCGGTCGCGTTCAGAAGGATGTCGATCGTGCCGTTCGGACCAATCGTGCGGATAAGAGCATAAGAGAGGATGATCGACGGGACGAACATCGGAAAGATTGCCAGGCCCTGGACATAGGCTGCCAGCCGTCCCTGCGAAAAGCGAAGATAGAGTGCGATCGGCAGTCCCGTGGCGAGAAGCAGCACGCCGCAAACCAGCGTCGTCCAGAGCGTAAGCCAGAGATTGGCGAGGCTGTAGGTATCGCTGAAGAAAAAGCGGTAGGAGGCAAGCGAAAAGACAGTAGCGCCGTCCGGTTGGTGCACGAAGACCGTTCCGACGACAGCGGCGATGATCGGGTAGACGATCAGCCAGGCCAGCAGAAGCACCGGCAGGGCGACGAGAAGAAGCCCTGCCGAAGCGCTCCTGGCGGCTGGTGCGCGCCAGCGCGCCAGCGATGGTAGCGCAAAATCCTTGCCCATTAGATACGGTCAATGCCTGGCGCGACGCTGCGGTACCAGCCGTCGTTGATGGCAGGCTCCCAATCGCCACTCGGAAAAGTGGGGATGGTTGCCGGGACGACATCGGCATATTTCTGGCGCAGTTCATCGGAGATATGGTCCCAGGAGATGCCTGGAAAACCGCCGATCTCGGTGATGATCGCCTCTTGCATCTCCTTTGTGAGCACGAAGGCGGCCAGCTTCAGGGCCGCCTCCTTGTGCGCGCCGATCGAAAATACCGTCATGCGCGAGAAATTGCCGCAAAGGGCAAGGTCGCCGAGCTGAACGACACCGGTCGTTTCGGGCAAGACGCCTTGCGAGATCGCCTGCAGGACCTGGTCCGACCATACCGGCGTCATGGTGACGACGCCCTGTGCCAGAAGCTGGATCGACTGCGTGTTGCCAGCCGTATAGGCGCCTTTTTCATAGAGCGACGGCGCAAGGTCGTTGAGGATCGCCCAGGCAGGCGTCAGGGTCTGGGTGGCGTAATCGGCCGAGAAGTTGTCGATCGTGAATTTCTTCGGATCGCGGCCGTTTGCCTCGTGAATGGCGCGGCGGACGAAATTGCCGCCTGAACCGCCCTTGTCGGGACGATTGTAGATGAACTGGCCCGGATTGGCCTTGATCCATGATACCAGCTGTTCCCAGGTTTTCGGCGCATCCTTTGGATCGAGCTTGGACTTGTCGTAGGCGAGAAGAACCTGCGAGCCGCGGTAGGGAAGAGAATATTGGCTGTCGACGCTCAGTGGATTGACGCGGTCGAAGCCTTCGATGTTCTCTGCAGAGAACTTGACCCAAAGACCGGCGTCGATCCCACCCGTGGGCAGGCGCGGATCGAAGGTCTCGAATATGTCTGCCTGCGGATCGGTCTTAGTCTGTAGAGCCGCCAGGGCTCGATCGGCAATGGCGCGCAAGCCGGTATTGTCGCCGGCGTCAGTGACCTTCAAGGCAACGTCCGGATGGGCCTTTTCGAAAGCCGGACGGACGATGTTGTTCCAGAAGTCGACGATATTGGCGTCGGAGCCGCTGTAGAGATCGATCGTCGTCGTTGCTGCGGCGGCAAGACGCGGCGCGGCCAACAGAGCTGCAGCTGCCGACGATGTGACAAGAAACTCGCGTCTATTCATGACCCTCTCCATTCGTTCACAGCCGCACCGCGCGTGGCTGATGGAGCTAGCTAACGCTGACGCGTGACATCGAGATGACAAACTGGGCCCGACGAGAGTTTTTTGCACAGCCGTGCATTCTCATCTTCGAAAACGGCATCGACGCAAGGGTGGCCGGTTCGCACATTCTTGAAAGCGGCTTATGACCAACGGCGGCTGTGTGGCCATCTTTTCGCCGTCGCAGTTACATTAGATTGTAATCAATCGCGGCTAGATTGTCATCATCATCAGGAGGCAACTATGCGCGATATGACCATATCAGAGATGCTGAGCGATCCGCTGATCCGGCAGCTTTTGCGCGCCGACAGGGTATCGCTTGATTTTTTCGCGACATTGCTTCGCGAAGCTGCAGCGCGGGTCCACGCACAGGCAATGAAGGACGTGAGCACGGCCGCGCGGTCTAATGACAGCGAGGCTTCAGCACAGCCGCACGGGACGGTCTTGCAAGCAGAAGCAGTATAGAAAGTGCGGGTTTTGATCTTCGCCGCCCAGGTGATTGCTTTGTGCGAGTATGCGATTCTTAGCGCTCGAGAGCGCCGTTATGAGCGCGCGCCAGCTGGCGTTTGCTAGACTGCAATATCGCCTACAACTTCAAGAGGAAGCGAAGATGCAAGGGGGCGCTAGCGCGTAGCGCCCCAGAGGTAGGCAACCGCCGCGACTATGCCGACGGCAGTCAGCGGCCTTGCCCTGACATGCTCTTCGATTTCATAAACAAGGGTTCTCGCCTGAACTTTCGCGACCCGCGCCGTATCGGAGGCAAGATCTGTTGCGGCTCCTGACAGGCGGCTCACTTCTGATCGCAGGGGCCTGATCTCGCCGCCGCTGGCCTCGCTCCTTTTTCGATGTGCAGCGAGAGCTTCATCCACCAAGGGAGATCTTTCGTCGGGACTTTCCAGGTCCCGCTGCCGCTGCACGCGCTCGGCCGCCTCGGCGTCCACTCTTCCAGATGGTGCCGTAGTGTGGGTGAGGGAAACGGGGTCCGAAGCTGGAAAGGTGTCCTCGAGTCCCTTCTCGAGTTCGCCCTTTCGCGATCGCTTGCGCTGCTCGGCCTGCTCCTGCTTCATGGACTGAACTGCTGGGGATTCGTCTGGATTTGGCATTTTGAGTTCCTCCTTCTTGATCGCACTAATCCCGTAGGTGACAGGAAGTTCCGGATTTGCGTTGCAACCGCCGCAAACCGGTATGTCAAACTCGAAGCTCATCGCGGCGAGTATCCTGCTGCAAGGTCGACACTCGTTTTTCGTGACCGCGACAATTGCGCCCGGTGGCTTCGACGACAGGCGGGCATGCGTTGGGAATGATTTACAGTGGCAGGTGAAGGCCGCGTTAAATCATGGGGATGCATGGAAATCTTGAGACGCCGTCTGCGCCCGGAAGTTTCCTGGAACTTTAAGGTTCGACCGGTGTTCCTTGCACGGATCTCGGCGATCCCAAAAAGGAACATAACAATGCATGCCTTCATCCTAGCCGCTACCGCCCTCGGCGCATCCGCCTCTTCCGTGCTAGCCCAGGCAACCCTTGCCCCCTCCCCGACCGGCAACACGCCTGCAATCGCAACGCCAGGCTCCAAGAACCCGACTGCCCCCGTCGCAGGTGCCAACAGCTTCACCGAAGCCCAGGCAAGAGATCGTATCGAAAATGCGGGCTACACGGAGGTTAAGGACTTAAAGCTCAATGACAAAGGCGTCTGGATGGCCTCGGGGATGAAGGACGGCAAAGCCGTTTCGATCGCTCTCGACTATCAGGGCAACATTGTCGCCGACTAGCGAACCTGAAACATTGCATCAGACCTCATCCGAACCGTTCGACGACTACTTCAAAACTGCAAGCTGACGCACCGCCATGTCTCTGTCAGACAGTAGTACGACATCTGCCAACATGCTGTCCTCATAGATCTTCAATCGACGCTTTAGGCAATAGGCCATAAGTTATTGATATAAACGCAACTGCGGTCCGAAAGCACTTTGCCTGAGTGACAATAGGGACCGACGGCTTTCACAAGCTTTCAGCCTATTCGTAGTCTGGCGATCCAACTCCACGAGCCGGTCTGCTACGGCGGTCGGCTGATCTAGACCTGTCAGCAGATCAGTTCCCACGCAGTTTATGGGTGATGAAGACGGCTATGCCGCCGATCCCCACGACGATGACACCCCATAAAATCCAGAGATTTTGATTGACCATGAAACTTGAGGAAGGATAGGGGAAGAGCCCGCTGCCTTGACCGATCCAGAGCAGTCCGAGCAGGATCAAGCTCGCGCCGAATGCATAACCGAATTTCCGTCTCATGTTCATCCCTTCCGTACACTCCGGTTGCCGGCCATGGTGACGACCGGTGTCACAGCCGCAAATTTCGACAGTATCCACAAATCATGCGCCACCCGGGGGTCAAACTTCGATGCCGGCATCACTTCCGATGATTTCCTCAAAGCGTCTCGGCAGAGCGTCGCCCGATGTTGCCGATGAGGCCAATACGACTTCCCAGCATGCATCTGCTTCTTTGAGACGGCAAACACTCAATATCTGTGGCCGGCTGCAGGCGACCGATTCCGGCACCAGGGCGATGCCGAGCCCGTGTCCGACCAGTTCCATCAGAGTAGCAAGATCACTCACCTCAAATGCGATCTTGCGATCGATATTCGCCGCCAAAAACAAATCATCGATGATTTTGCGCGTTCCTAAATCCTGCTCGAATTCGACAAAGGCATGAGCTGCAATCTCAGCAAGCGAAACGACCTGGCTTGAGGCAAGTGAATGGGCCTTGTTGCAGACGACAACCAGTTCTTCGCAGGCGATGGTGACGGTTGCGATATCGGCTGGTGGTTCAAACATCGGCAGGAAAGCAAGGTCAAGCTTGCCATTCCTGACCTTCTCCAGGAGATGGACCGCCCCGCCCTGTATCAGCCGCACATCGATATGCGGATGACGCTTATGAAAACGTGCAAGTAGAAACGGCAGATCGACAAATGCCGGCAGTCCGTGAACGGTTCCGAGGTTCAGCTTTCCCGATTTCGCCTGGGCAACAGCGCTTACCGCTTCGCGTGCGTCCTTCGCGGCATCAAGGACAATCTCGGCTTTTTCGAGCAGCGCTCTGCCGGCGGCCGTCAGCCGCACCTTGCGAGTCGTGCGAACGAAAAGCTTGGCATTCAGCTCTTGTTCCAGGGCCCGGACTGAACTTGAAAGAGCAGACTGAACAATGTTCAACCGTTGCGCGGCTTTTGTGAAATGCTCGGCTTTTGCCGCAGCAACAAAATACTGGAGCTGGCGTAGTTCCACGGGAGCCTCATTTTTCACATCTATTGATCAATCTCATCTAAATCTTCCGTTTGAAAGATGGAAGCGCCTGTCGCATTCTCTCGTGGCGTTTTCGGCATTGCTTCTACCTCATGTGATCAACCCATCTGTTCATGACGGTCTTGTCGACGCTGTCCCTTCCGACAGCTGCGAAAGAAAAGAATCGTTGGCTGCGGATACCGCCGCCACCGGTGTCGATGACGCGAGACGGTGGCCGCCCTTGGTGTCGCGGCTTTGTTGGATCAGGAGGTTAACATGGATTATCGCAAACTCGGCCAGAGCGGCACAATCGTGACCGCCTATTGTCTCGGCACGATGACCTTTGGCGCGGAGGCGGACGAAGCGGCCTCCCACAAGCTGCTCGACGACTATTTCGCCTGGGGCGGCAATTTCATCGATACCGCCGACGTTTATAGCGCTGGCAGTTCCGAAGAAATCATCGGCCGCTGGCTGAAAACGCGGCCGAGCGAGGCAAGGCAAGCCGTGATCGCGACCAAAGGCCGCTTCCCGATGGGTCCGGGTCCAAATGATATCGGTCTCTCACGCAAACATCTCAACCAAGCGCTCAACGACTCTCTGCGTCGCTTGGGCATCGAGCATATCGATCTTTACCAGATGCATGCATGGGACGCGCTGACGCCGATCGAGGAGACCCTACGCTTCCTCGATGACGCCGTCTCAGCGGGCAAGATCGGCTATTACGGGTTTTCCAACTATGTCGGCTGGCACATCGCCAAGGCATGCGAAATTGCCAAGGCGCGCGGCTACACACGGCCGGTGACGCTTCAGCCGCAATACAATTTGCTGATGCGCGATATCGAGCTAGAGATCGTCGCCGCCTGCCAGGATGCTGGCCTGGGGCTGCTTCCTTGGTCACCACTTGGCGGCGGCTGGCTGACTGGCAAGTACAAGCGTGATCAGCTGCCGACCGGCGCAACCCGTCTTGGCGAAAATCCAGCGCGCGGCGGCGAAGCCTTCGAAGCCCGCAATGCGCAGGAGCGCACCTGGGCAGTTATCAGGGTGGTGGAGGAGATCGCCATTGCCCGCGGCGTCAGCATGGCGCAAGTGGCCCTTGCCTGGACGGCGGCGCGCCCGGCAGTGACCTCGGTCATTCTCGGTGCGCGAAATCCTGAGCAGCTCGCCGACAATCTCAACGCCGCCAGCCTTGCGCTTTCACATGAGGAGACCACCAGGCTTGACGAAGTCAGCGCGCCGACGCCTGGACAATATCCCTATGGTGAGCATGGCATCAACCAGCGCCACCGCAAGATGGAAGGCGGACGCTGACGCTTAAAGGCGGCGTCAGATCCTGACGCCGCTTGTCTCGTCGAAGAGGTGAAGCTTCTCCAGATCGACACGGACGCCGATGATATCTCCCGCCCGTGTATTTCCGCGACCGGTTTCGACAACGGTGAGTTCAGGTCTGGTCGCCGCGGTGATGAAGGTTGAAGAACCCGTCGATTCCACGACAGCGACCGGAACGTCGAAAGTGCCCTGCCCCTGGCTGGTGATGCCAATGTGTTCGGGGCGAATACCGGCGGTGACTTTGCGGCCGGGTTGCAGTTTGCTGGAGATCGCCACCTTGTGCTTCAGCGCCCCGAAGTCGAGCGTCAGGCTTTCGCTACCTTCGCCGACGATCGCCGGGATGAAGTTCATTGCGGGCGAGCCGATGAAGCCGGCGACGAATTTGTTGGCAGGCGTGTCGTAAAGATCAAGCGGCCTTCCCTGCTGCTCGATGACGCCATCGCGCATGACGACAACGTGATCGGCCATCGTCATAGCCTCGATCTGGTCGTGGGTAACGTAAACGGAAGTCGCATGAAGCCGGTCGTGTAACGCACGGATTTCCTTGCGCATATGGACACGCAGCGCCGCATCCAGATTGGAAAGCGGTTCGTCAAAGAGGAATGCCTTCGGATGACGGATAATGGCGCGGCTCATGGCGACGCGCTGACGCTGGCCGCCTGAAAGCTCTCGCGGATAGCGTTTCAGGAGATGCGACAGGCCGGTCGTGGCGGCGACGTCCTCGGCGGCTTTCTTCGCCTCGGTTTTGGCGACGCCGCGGATGCGGAGACTATATGTGAGATTCTGCTCGACGGTCATATGCGGATAAAGAGCGTAGGACTGGAAGACCATCGCCACGTCGCGCTTGCGCGGCGGCACGTTGTTCATCAGCTCCCCGGCGATCTTGAGGTCGCCCTCAGAGATGCTTTCAAGACCCGCGAGAGATCGCAGAAGCGTGGACTTGCCGCAGCCGGAAGGACCGACGAGCGCCACGAACGTCCCCTTGGCGATCGACAGGTTGATGTTCTTGAGAGCGTGAAAGGCGCCGTAATGCTTGTTGACGCCGACAAGCTCGATCTGAGTGGTCATTTGAGGGCTCCCGAGGTGAGGCCGGATACGATGCGGCGCTGCAAGAGAACGAAGATGGCGAGAATGGGCGTTACATACATCGTGGCGTAGGCCATGATGTTGTTCCACTCGTTGGTGTTCGGCCCCATGAAGGAATTGAGACCGACGCTCGCCGGCTGAAGCTCGGCGGCCTGGATCATCGATTTCGCATAGACGAATTCGCCGAAGGCCTGCATGAAGATGAGGATCGCGCTGACCAGGATACCGTTGCGCGCCAGCGGCAAGACGATGGTGAAGAAAGCGCCGATGCGGGAATTGCCGTCGACAAGAGCGGCCTCTTCCAGTTCCTGGGGTACGGCCATGAAGGTGGCGCGGACCAGGACGACGAAGAAGGGCATGCTTTTTGCTGCTATGGCGATGATAACGGCAAGACGCGGATAGTTGAGCATGCCGAGCTGCGAAAAACCGACGAAGATCGGTGTAACCATCAAGGAGGCGGGAAGAACCTGCAGCATGAGGATCAGGAACAGGCCGATATCCACCCAGATGCTGCGATAACGCGCCAGCACGTATGCGCAACCAACGCCGAGGATGGTGATGAGGGCCACGGAACCGAGCGCGATCACCAGCGAATTCCAGAGATAGCGACCCATGTTCCGGCTCTCCCACACATAGGCATAGGTGCTCCATTGCGGAGAAGACGGCCAGAAGCTCGGCGGCGTGGCGAACATCTCCGAGCCGCTTTTCAGTGCTGTGATATACATCCAGTAGAGCGGAAAGAGGTAGATCGCCGCCATGGCGATGGCGATCGCGAGCATCAGTCGGTTTCGGTTTATATCACTCATCCTCGCACCTCATGGCGCGTCGAACGGACATAGACGACAGAGGCGATCATGACGAAGACGATCATGATGACGGAGATCGTGGCGCCTTTGGCGAAATCATATTGGCGGAAAGACAACTCCCAGGCCCAATATTGCGTCACATTTGAGGAATTGTTCGGCCCGCCAGAGGTGATCGCGGCGAAGAGGTCGAACTGTTGCAGCGTGAAGATCAGGCCAAGGGCGATGATGGCGCCGATTGTCGAGCGCATCATCGGCAGAGTGATGGTCCAGAAGCGCTGCCAGGCATTCGCACCATCGAGTTCTGCAGCTTCATAGAGATCGCCGGGGATGGCCGAAAGGCCGACGGATAAAAGGATCATGTTGAAGGAAGTGCCGAGCCAGACATTGGCAATAATGACGGCAAAGAGTGAATAGTGTGGGTCGGAACGCCAGAAGATGTTTCCGGAGATCATGCCGCTTTCTCGCAGGATGAAATTGAGCACGCCGAAGTCGCCTGACAAGATCCAGTTCCAGATGGCGCCGACAACGAGGCCGGGCATGACCCAGGACACGAGGAAGAGACCGCGCATCCATGATGCCCCGGGAAAGTTCACCCAGAAGAACAACGCAAGCCCGAAACCGATCAGGAACTGACCTGCGATCGAGCCGGCGACGAAGATCAGCGTGTTGTAAAAGATCCCCAGCGTCTCGGGCTGCGCGAAGAGATCTGTGTAATTCTTGAAGCCGACAAAGGGTCGCGAAAAGGTCCCGAGGCTGAACATGTCAACCTCCTGAAAGCTCATTACAACGTTGTAGATGAGCGGCAGACCCGCCATCAGAAACAGAAAGCCGAGCGGAAAGGCAACGAGCACGATATCGAAACCGCGGCCGTCCTTGACGCTCATCAGGATCCTCTTCATGGGGCCTCCGATTACTCCCGAACGGCGCTGCCTGGCGCTCTCGCGCAAGACAGCCCCTGCCGGGAGGAAATGGTTGAGTTTCTCCTTCCCCCCGGACCGGGGAGAAGACGAAGCGATTGACTGCGCCAATTATCCCAGAACGGCCTTGATTTTGTCGGCGGCCTGGTCGAGCGCTTCCTTGGCGCTCATCTGGCCAGTCAATGCGGCCTGGATTGCGTCCTGGATCGCCTTGGAGATCTTCGGCCACTGCGGGTGCGGGCCACGGGGCTTGGCATATTTCAGTTGCTCGAGGAAGACCTTGAGAGCATCATCCTTCAGCTTTTCGCCGGTCTGCGGGATAGTGATGTCGGAACGGGCCGGAAGCTGGCCGTAGTTCTTGAACAACTTGTCGTCCTGAGAGGCGAAATACTCAAGCGCCTTGAAAGCTTCGGCCGGGTGCTTGGAGCTTGCGAAGATCGCCCAGTTGAAGTCGCCCATGGCCGATGAACGCTCTGCGCCTGCCTTCGGGACCGGAAGCAGTGTCACACCCCAATCGAACTTGGCTTCCTTCACCATGCGGTCGAGCTCCCACGGACCGGAGATCGCCATGGCTGCATTGCCGGAGTTGAAGGTGCCGGTCGAGTCCCACTGGCCGCGCGTGAGTGTATCCGGCGAGGCAAGCTTTTCGTCCAGTATGGTCTTCCAGGTCTCGAGCGCCTTGACCGCACCATCGGCATTGATGTTCTCGTAGCCGCCACCGCCCATTTGGGCCCAAGGAAGGAACTGGAAGGTGCCTTCCTCGTTGGCTTTTGCAGAGAAGGCCAGGCCATAGACGTTCTTGGCCGGATCGGTCAGTTTACGCGCGTCTTCAACGAGCTCGTCCCAGGTCTGCGGCGGCTTGTTCGGGTCGAGGCCCTTGGCCTTGAACATGTCCTTGTTGTAGTAGAGCGCGATCGTGTTCGTCGCTTTTGGCACGCCATAGTATTTCCCGTCCCATTCGACCGACTTCAGCGGCCCGGGAAAATAATTCTCCGGCTTGATCACGGTCGACTTCGAGATCATGTCGGTCAGATCGAGGAAGGCGCCACGCGAAGCGAACATTGCGTGTTCGGGATTATCGACGGCAATGATGTCGGGCGCCTGACCGGAGGCATAGGCGCGCATCGCTTCGGTGACGACGTCATCGAACTGAATGAGGCGGTATTCGATCTTAATGCCGTTGTTCTGCGCGTTGAATTCCTTGACGAGATTGGGCGCCGGTTGAATGTCGCGATCAAGTGACCAGACGCTGATGGTCACGTCTTCGGCCTTGGCTGAAAAGCCGAAGAGCGAGACGCCGGCAAGTGCCAAAGCACTCAGGACTGCGAATTTGCGGATAGCCATGGTTCTCCTCCTTTGTGGTTACCCATTCCCCGACTGCCCGGCAAATCCTCCTTGCCGGGCGCCGTATCATTAAACCGGATCGGCGACAAAGTCGCCGCCCCGGGCATGCTTCAGATGGTTCAGTGCGTAGACCTGGCCTGTCATCTCCAGCACGTCGCGGTAAACCGGATCGTGCCAGCCTTCGATATCGATCGAGCCCGACCAGCCCGCAAGACGCAGCTCCGAAATGATGTCCGTCCAGTTGCTGTCGCCGAAGCCAGGCGTGCGCATGAGGACGAATTTTTCCTTGCCGAAGATGCCATGCTCCTTGATGACATCCCAGCGGATCGTCGCATCCTTGCCGTGGACATGGAAGATTTTCTTTGCCCACTTTCGGATCTGCGGCAGCGGCTCGATCAGGTAGACCATCTGGTGGCACGGTTCCCACTCAAGGCCGATATTATCGTCCGGCGTCTCATTGAAGATCAGCTCCCAGGCATCGGGATTATGCGCGATGTTCCAGTCACCGGTTGTCCAGTTGCCGTCCATTGCGCAGTTTTCGAAGGCGATCTTGATGCCCTTGTCGGCGGCGCGCTTGGCAAGTTCGCTCCAGATCTGCTTGTAGCGCGGCAGGCTGTCGGTCAGCGGCGCACCGCGGATGCGGCCGGTAAAGCCGGCAACGCAATTGGCGCCAAAATGATGGGCATTGTCGATGCAGTCCTTCCAGCCCTGCAGCGTCTGCAAGTCGATATCGGTTTCTTCCAGCGGATTGCCGAACATGCCGAGCGTCGAGATCGTGATGTCGCGATCGCCGATGGCATCGAGTGAGCGCTTGCCGAGCTCGGCGAGATCCTGCCCGTTCGTCGTCTGCCAGAAAAAGGGTTCGAAGCTCTCGAATCCCATATCGGCGATCTGGCCGATGCGCTTGTCGGCCCCGCCCTTGGACGCGCTGACCATAGTTCCGATTCGGATGGATTTTGCAGGATTGCTCACGATCTCAATTCCTTATGCTGATATTACAACACGTTTGCCCGTTCTGGCGCTCTCGACCGCGCCGAAGACCATGGCAAGGCTTCTGATGTTGTCGCAACTGGCCGTCTCCGGCCGCCTGCCGGTCCGGATGGCGTCCACGAAACCTGCAATCACGCTGGCATGGCCGCGTGTCTCCTCGTCCCGCTCCGGCCCTGGAACATCGACGGGCGTAAAGCCGCGAAGCAGCCCCCTCTCTTCCCCGGCGACCGCGGCGCGGAATGTTTCATCTCCATTCCAGGTCAGCATTCCCCTGGAGCCAACGAGACGCCACTGGCTTTCCCAGCTCGTGCGCTCGCCTTCAGCGCACCAGGAGCCGCGATAGGTGAAAATGACATCGTCGGAGAATTCAAAGGTGGCGTTGGCACAGGCGCCGTGACGATACCACGACCCCTTCGGATTGCGCTCGACGCAGTAGACGGCGAGCGGCGTCTTGCCGGCGACAAAGCGTGCGGCGTCGAAGGTATGGATCGCCATGTCCACAAGCAGGACATTGTCCATGTCTTCGCGGAAGCCGCCGAAATGCGGGGCTATGAAGAAGTCGCAATGGATCCCGGTCAGATCGCCGATTGCACCGCTTTCGACAAAACGGCGCATGCGACGAACACCGGAAATGAAGCGTCGGTTCTGGATGATCGCATGGATCTTGCCTGTCTCTGCGGCAAGATCGATCAGGGCAGTTCCTTCCGCCAGCGAGGCAGCCATCGGCTTTTCGCTCAGCACATGGCATCCCGCCTTAAGGGCTGTAGAGACGACATTGAAGCGGGCAACCGGGATGACGACGTCGAAGACGATATCCGCCCTCGCCGATGCAATAACATCGGAAAGATCGGTGCCGATCAAGGCCCGATTCAGGCCGAATTCAGCGGCGAGCGCTTCGGCTGCAGCCAAGTTCACATCGACTAGGCCCGTCACCTCGATTGCTTCGGCTAGAGCCGGCGTTTCCTTTATGGCACGCAACCAGCCCTTGGACATGGCTCCACAACCGCACAGCACTGCATTCAATGTCACGATTTCCTCCCGCGGCGCGCCTCCGGCAAATCTCCGAAGGCATGTCCCGTAAACGTTTACGATCCTAAACGGAAACGTTTCTTGCTGTCAATAGAAGGCAAAGCAGGCTCGAATAGTGCGGAAAGGGGGTTTGAATGCACGATCTTGGTGGAATCCCTGTTCAATGCAGCGCGGTCATGGCAGGCATGTCATCTGGCTGACAAACAGAGATTTTAGGAGAACAATCAGCACCCAAACGGGCAGAACAGGGCGCCCTACTGCTGCTTTAAGCGCCGTGGCACGGAAACATAGCAGTGAGGACCGCGCTCATGCCTGCATCCTTGGTGCCCATGCGAATCAGGAGCTGTTCGTGACTTCGCGCTGAGAAAAAGGAATACCAATGAAGGACGGCCAGACGAGCCAGATAAAGAGGAACAAGCCCAAGGAGCGCATGCGATTTGCCAGCGCAGATCAGGTCGCCCAGCTTGCGGGCGTTTCACGCTCCGCCGTTTCACGCACTTTCACCCCAGGCGCAAGCGTTGCGCCCGCCACCCGCGAACGGGTGCAGAAGGCTGCCGAGGAGCTCGGCTATCATGTCAACGACCTGGCACGTGGCGTCCTTGCAAATCAGAGCCGCCTGGTCGGTATTGTTGCGCCGCGGCCGGAAGTCGGCTTCCGCGCCCATCTGGCCGCAGCACTTGCAAAAGCGCTGATAAGGCGAGGCAGCATCCCGATCCTGATCGACACCGGCAAGACAGAGGATGAAATGCTTGCCGCGCAGAAGGTGTTGATCGGCCACCGCGCCGAAGCAACGATCATTCTTTCCGGATCGCCACCCGCCAGCTTCGTTGATATCGCGCATCGCAACGGCCAGCCGTTGGTGGTCATCGGTCGCTGCGAGCCGGATGCCGATCATGTCAGTGCCGGAAACGCCGAAGCATCCCGCAAAGCAGCGACGGCTTTCTTCGAAAAGGGGTACCGGCGACTTGCCGTTGCAGTGTCGCATTCGGCAACGTCCAGCATTGCAGAGCGCAAGGATTCCTTCTTGGCGGCAGCCGAAGAGTGCGGCGCTTCGATCTCGATCGGGCGCGGCAGCGATTCCGACTATGACAGCGGCATGGATGCCGCGCGTCAGCTCTTCTCCCAGACCGAAAGACCTGATGCCGTCTATTGCGCCAACGATTTGATTGCCTTCGGATTGATGGATCATGTGCGAAAGACGCTCGGCTTGCGGATACCGGAAGACGTCGCGGTGATCGGCTTCGATGATGTGCCGGAGGCAGCCTGGCTCAGCTACCGGCTTACGACTTTCCGCCAGGATCCGGTCGTCATGGCGCAGCGCGCCGTCGACCTTGTCGATCGTCGGCTTGCCAATCCGGACTTGCCGCCTGCCTACGAGAGAATCGTTCCGGAACTTGTCTTCCGCGACAGCTTTACTCCCTGACCTTAAAGCCGACGCGATCCCTTTTGCCGCTCGCCACAGATAGCTGCCGGACAACGGGCGTCGGAAGTGACGTGTTGCCGTCACGCAACAACCTTATCGATGATAGCTACAATTCAAGATTTAGTATTGCTGACAACCCGCCGTTGTGCAAATATGCGGCTATCTCGCAGATTTGATCAGAGGAGGCGTGAAATGAATTCCATTCTCGTGTTTGTACGCTCCGCTGGCGGGATGGCTCCCATGACGTCGATGCACTGTGCATCCAATCGGGACCTATATTCGTCCGAGGCCGTGTAAACCCCGGATTCCTGCCAATTTGGCATTTCCCAACTTGACCTGACGTGAGTCGGACCGCCGAACGACTAGGTGTGTTCCACGTCCGCCTCCGTATGTCTTTGAACCTTCAAGAGGACCTGGCTGCTTGAACGCGCCGGGGCGGATAATCATGCGTGAAGTACAAGTTATAGTTGCTGAAACCCTGCCAGCAACGGTCGATGAACTATACCGGAAATTTGGCGTCTGGCGGACAGCGCGCGCGCTGGTCCTGGCCGCCTGGAGGCATCACCAAACGGTGAACCAGGTCTCCCAGCTGTCAGATCGTATGCGCCGCGATATCGGCCTTCCGGAGGCCGAGCACGCGCACAGCGCGGAGAGGTACTGGAGCATCTGGCCAGACACAAGATGACTTCCAGCCCCGGCGGCCTGGCTGCCGGGGCTGGCATCTGCCTGCGGACCACCTTGATGAGGAGCGTGAAGTAGATGTTGGCTGGCAAGCGCAAAAGCGATGCGGCATCGTCATCCTGGGCCGGTTTTCATCTGACGTCCGCGCCGCCCACGGCTGCCGCCCATGGGCAAGCGAGCCTGCGGCCGCTTTGCGCAGACGCGTTCCTGTGGCAATAAGAGGAGGCTACGCGCTTTGATCGAGGAGGAAGAACGCAGCCGATGAAGGGAATCCGTCAGCTTGCCAAGCATCTCGACATTTCGATTGGGACGGTTTCCCGCGCGCTGAACGACAAGCCGGACGTCAACGAGGAAACGCGCAAGCGCGTGCTGGCGGCTGCCGAAGAGCTCGGCTACGTGCCAAATCAATCCGGCCGGAGCCTGAGGCAGGGCACGACCAACGTCATCGGATTGATGATCGAATCAAGCAAAGAAACGGTCGAAAATAGCGACAACTTTTTTCTCGGCCTCACCGGCGGTCTGCAGAGCGTGCTTGCACGCCACAAGCTCGACCTCGTAATGCTGCCCTGCCCCAGCGACGAAGATCCCTACGAATATCTGAAGCGCATGGTGGCGCGGCGCGTCGTCGACGCGATGATTCTTTCAGCGACGCAGCGGATCGATAGGCGCATCGATCTTCTGGTGAAAGCCAAGATCCCTTTCGTCGCGCTCGGACGAAGTTCATCGGGCGGCAACTACACCTGGATAGATCTCGATTTCGAAGGCGTAGCTGCATCGGCCGTCGACCGGCTGGTGGCCAAGGGACATCGCAGGATCGCGATCGCAGCACCCTCGAGCGACATCAATCTCGGCTATGTCTTCGTCGATGCCTACCAAAAGTCGCTTGAGCGCCACGGCATCCCCTACGACCCCAAGCTCGTCATCCGCGTCAAATCGAGCGAACAAGGTGGCTATCAGGCCGGACACGAATTGCTGCTGCTGGACAACAAGCCGACAGCCATCATCCTGATCTACGAACTGATGGCGATTGGTCTTTACCGACGCCTTGTCGAGGCAGGCGTCGTTCCGGGGCGCGATTTGGCAGTGATCGGCTTCCGCGAAGAGCCGCGCGCTAAATTCCTGCAACCTGCCCTCACCTGTTTTCGCATGTCGCTGCGCGATCTCGGTGTCGAACTGGCCGAAACGCTGCTTGCGACCATGCCCGCTTATGCGAAATTTTATCCCAAGGGCGCGCGCAACACGATCTGGCCGCTGGAACTGGTGCCAGGCGAAAGCGACGCCTTTTTACTCAATTCGTGAAAAACTGGCCGCGCCATCTTCGGAGCGGCCGCAATTGTCATTCAGCCGGCGCTGCGGCGGCGCGGCGGCCGAGCGTTGCTTGAGTAAGGACGAATGCAAGCAGCGCGCAGGCCGCAACGCCTGCGGCCATCGGAACGGCCGTCCCGTCGGCAAACAGGCTAGACACCACCATCGCGACAGCCGCAATGACGAAGTGCAATGTTCCCATCAATGACGAGGCCGTACCTGCGATCTGACCATGATCCTCCAGAGCAAGAACCGCGCTCGTTGGGATGACAAGGCCGAGAAAGCCATATCCGATGAAAAGCAAGACGGCCATGACCGCAAGCTCGTTGATGCCCGCCGCCATTACGACGGCCATCACGACCATGACGAGGCAATAGAAGGTGACAGCTGAGCGCATGACGCGAGCGAGGCCGAAACGCTCTCCGAGCCATCCGGTCGCCTGCGAAACGGCGAAGAAGGACACGGCATTGACGGAAAAGGCGAAGCTGTACTGCGTCGGGGTCAGGCCGTAGTGCTGGATCAGAACGAAGGGCGAGTTGGCGAGGTAGACGAGGAAGCTTGAGATCCCGAGACCACCGATGGTGGTGAGCGTCAGGAAATTCCTGTCGCGCAAAAGCAATCCATAGGCAGACATCGCGCTGCCGAGGCTGCTGCCCTTACGATCCTTCGTCGGGCGAGTCTCGTCAAGCTGTGTGGCAAGCAGCACGAGCCCGACGACGGCCGCGACCATCACCGCCCAGAAGACACCCCGCCAGCCGTAGAACTCGATGACCGCGCTGCCGGCCAGCGGAGCAAGGATGGGGGAAATTGAAAAGACGAGCATGAGTAGCGACATGAGACGGGCTGCCTGAACGCCAGTGTGCATGTCACGAACAACAGCGCGTGGTATGACCATGCCGGCCGCCCCGCCGATGCCCTGGATAAAACGGAAGGCGATCAGCGTTTCTATGTCTTGCGCCAGCGCGCAGCCGATGCTGGCAAGGGTGAAGATGCTGATGCCCAGGTAAAGTGGCAGCTTGCGGCCCCACATGTCGGACAGCGGACCGTAAAGCAACTGGGCCAGTGCAAAAGAAATGAAGAACGACAGAAGGCTCAACTGGGTAACGTTATTATTAGAACCGAGATCGGCGCCGATCGAAGGCAGCGCGGGAAGGTACATGTCGATAGCAAAGGGACCTATGGCTGATAGCAGCCCGAGAATGATCGCAATGCGAAAGAATGAAGCGGTCATTTTGATGATCTTTCATAAATGCGCAGCGAAGGAAGCGGATCTACTCCGCCGCGTTGCTTTCGAAGGATTCAAATGAGGGGCGGCTGCAGCCTGCCCGACGCGCTGGGACCGGCGTCAGCGAATGCGAACCGACGTGTCAATTATTTTGGACACATATGTAAAATTAGACAACGTTGTCTAAAACGTCAAGGCGCATTATCTATAGAGAGATGAAGAATTTCGCGCCATCCGAAAAGAAATTGGACGAGCCGACCCAGCGCGGCCAGTTCAAGAAGCGCGCTTCCATCCTTGAAGCAGCCGCGGACGTGTTTTGCCGCCAGGGCTTCGCAGGAGCAAGCATCGACGAGATTGCGGCAGAGGCCAATGTCTCGCGCCAAACGATCTATAATCACTATTGCGAGAAAGAGACCTTGTTCATCGCCGTCGTGGACGACGTGCTGAAGCGCGCCAATTCGATGATTTTTTCGATGCTGGCAACATTCCCGATCAATGCCGACAATTTGGAAGAAGACCTTGTCGCCTTCGCGATCCGGATCAACAAGAATTGCATTTGCAACCAGGACGGAAAGTTCCTGCGCCGTCTCGTCCAGAACGAAGGTGAGCGCTATCCGCATCTGTTCGAGACTTGGCGTCAGCAAGGCCCCGGCAGGATCGTTTCGGCGCTCGGCGCCTTATTTGCGCGGTTGAGCGCCAGCGGTGCGCTGACGATCGAAGATTTCGATGTGGCGGCACGCCAATTCCTTGCTCTCGCGAATGCGGATCTGCAGGTCATGATGCTGTTCGGGCAAACGCCGAGCGATGAGCAGATTGAAAGTGCCGCCCGCAATGCGGTCAGGACGTTCCTTCGCGCCTACGGCGCGGGTGTGAGCGCCGGGCGGCTTGCGCCCGTCAGCGGCTGAGCCTCAGGCAAAGACCAGCATCTGCGACGGAACGGCAGCGAGCGCGCCATTGCGGCGTGCGACGGCATATCTCAGCGACTGCTCGACGACAGACGGCTTGACCGGTTTTTTGACGACGCCGAGCGTCCCCTCGATGCCTCCTGCCACCATGTCCGGGTTGCCGGTCATAAAGACGACGGCAATACCGTGGTCTTGCGCCAGTCGGCGGCCGATTTCCGGTCCGGTCGCACCATCCGACAGGTTGACGTCGACAAAAGCGACGTCCGCCGTCGGCGCAAGACGCAACGCCTGTTCCTTGTTTGCGGCAAGCCCTGTCACTTCCATGCCCATGGCTTGAACGGTTGCTTCAAGATCGAGGGCGATCAAGAACTCGTCCTCCACGATCAATACTTTTTGGTTCATGAGGTTGTCCTATAAGCCAGCTTACGCAAAACAATTCGTGGCCAAACGCCCTTTCCACCCGGCACACGAAAGACTGCGCAGCAGCGGAACTTGGGTGAATAACGGGCAAGCGGGGGATATGTTCCGGACCGATACGCATTATTTTTCGATTAAGCTATTGTTAACATTAACAAAACACTAAACGTGGCGTAAGCCTTTGATAAAAAGCATCTCTAAATTTGAAGTTGTATTGACAAGTCTTTTCGGCCGCAGGAGAGTGCCGCAATGAAGCGCCAGCGACCGGGGGGAACCTATGTCTGTACGCTCGTTTTTTGCATCTGCCGTCATTGCCGTTTCAGCCATCGCGGCCAGCCTTCCCGCGACAGCTGCGGAGACGAAGCGAGATATCCAGACGATCAAGGACGCTGACTTCTTCGGCTTTGACCTGCGGACCGAACAGAACGTTTCGCTCGAACAATGCAAGACCTCGTGCATTGGTGACAAGAGCTGCAAGGCTTTCACCTATAACCCCAAGGTGAAATGGTGTTTCCTGAAGTCCGACTTCAAGACGATGAACGCATTTCCGGGCGCCATCGCCGGTCGGGTCGTCGAAACGACGGCGGGACCGCGCGAGCGCGATATCGGTGCGCCCCCTCGCCTCAGCTTTCTGTCGGAAGACATCATCCAGCAAGCGCGCGACTTCAAGGCCAATCTGGCGCTCACCGACGCTCAACCGGGCCAGACCGTCGACAGCCTGACAGCAACGGCGCGCCTTGATCTTACCGCCAACAACCTCGCAGGTGCGATCGACGCTTTTCATCATGCGCTGGCGCTGGCGCCCGACGATGCCGATCTCTGGCTGGAGACGGCTCGCGCCGCAAATTCGCTCGGCGGTACTGACAGCCAGGCCTTCGGCCAGGCACTGGTCGATGGGTTGAACGGCTACCAACTGACGCGCACAGCCTCAAAGCGGGCCGAGGCTCTTGCCGTGCTTGCGACCTCGCTCGCCAAGAATTCGAATTTCCGCGCGGCCCTCAACGCCTATAAGGCAAGCCTTGCGCTGGCAAGTTCCAGGGAAGTGCAGGCAGCTTATCTAAAGCTCAAATCGGAACAGGGCTTCCGTATCACCGAACACAATGTCGATGCAGACAGCCCGACGCCTCGTGCCTGCGTGACGTTCTCTGAACCCCTCGTCAAGTCGCTCGACTATGCACCGTTTGTAACGCTGAACGGACAAGTCCCCAAGGCGCTCGAGGCCAAGGACAAGCAGATCTGCGTCGAGGGCCTTGGTCACGGCGAAACCTACAAGATCAGCTTGCGCACCGGCCTTCCCTCTTCCGTCGACGAAGTCCTGGACGTACCCGTCAGCCTCGATGTCTACGTCAAGGACCGCTCTCAGATGGTGCGCTTTACCGGCGATGGCTTCGTGCTGCCTTCGACGGCCCACCGCGGCGTTCCGCTCATCAGCGTCAATATCGAAACTGCCAACCTCAAGCTCTACCGCATTGGCGATCGCGGTATTGCTCCGCTCCTCACCAGTTCGCAGTTCCTGACGCAGCTCGACGGTTATAGCGCGCAGCGCATTCAGGATGAAAGCGGTGAACTCGTGTGGCAGGGTTCAATCGAGATCGCCAACGCTCTTAACAAAGATGTCGTCACCAGCTTCCCCGTCGATGAAGTCCTGCCCAAGCGCCAGCCGGGCATCTATGTTCTGACCGCCTCGCCTGCCGACAAGCCGGAAAACGAGTGGGATTCCAAAGCGACACAATGGTTCGTCGTTTCCGATATCGGCGTTACAACCTATGCCGGAGCCGACGGGCTCAACGTCTTTACGCGCTCGCTCGCTTCCGCCAAGCCGATCGCCGGTGTCGAACTGCAACTGCTTGCCAAAAACAACGAGGTTCTGGGCACCGCGACGACGGATGAAAGCGGCCGAGCCACCTTCACTGCCGGGCTGCTGCGCGGCACCGCAGCACTCACGCCAGCCGTCCTGGCTGCCCGGAGCGGGGCGTCCGACTACGTCTTCGTCGACATGACTCGTGCAGGCTTCGACTTGTCCGATCGCGGCGTCACGGGACGAGCCTCACCCGGGGCTATCGATGTCATGACCTGGACCGAGCGCGGGATCTATCGGGTGGGCGAAATCGTCCATGCCACTGCCCTTGCCCGCGATACGGATGGCAAGGCGATCGAGAAGCTGCCGCTGACCTTCATCTTCATGCGACCAGATGGCGTCGAAGACCGGCGCATCATCCGGCAAAGCAGCGACGTCGGCGGCTACCTGATCGATCTGCCGATTCAGGAAAATGCCATGCGCGGCAGCTGGACGATGAACGTCCATACCGACCCCAAGGCCCCCCCGATCGGCACCAGAACGTTCCTCGTCGATGATTTCGTTCCCGATCGCACCGAGCTGGATCTGAAGACCGAAGCCCAGGTAATCGGTCCCGATACGCCGGCAACGATTAAAATCAGCGGTAAATATCTTTACGGCGCGCCGGCAGCCGGCCTGACGCTCGAAGGCGATGTCGTCATCAACCCGACGCGCGAAAGCCAAAGCTTCCCGGGTTACTTCTTCGGTCTTTCTGACGAGGAGGCGAACGAAGAAAGCCGCCAGGCGATCGAAGGCCTGCCGGAACTGGACGAGAACGGCCAAGCAACGACCGATCTTGCGATCGGCGATCTTCCGGCAACCACGCAGTTGTTGAACGCGACGATCCATGTCCGCATGCAGGAAACGGGCGGCCGGGCGCTTGAGCGCTCGCTCGTGATCCCGGTCAAGAACCAGGGGCCGGTAATCGGCATCAAGCCTGAATTTTCAGGTGATATTGCCGAGAACTCGATCGCAAGCTTCAACGTGATCGGCGTCTCGGCCGACGGCCAGAAGCAGGAAATGAAGGGGCTTCGCTGGACGCTTTCGCTCCTTGAGCGCGAATACCAATGGTATCGGGAAGGCACGGCGTGGAAATACGAAACCGCCTTCAATGCCCGCCAGGTTGCCAGCGGCACGACTGATACCGGATTGGATGGCGGCAAGATCGCATCGCAGGTCGGCTGGGGCCGCTACCGACTTGAAGTCGAAAGCCCCGAGACCGATGGCCCGGTATCAAGTGTTGAATTCAATGCCGGATGGATGGTGGAGGCTGTCTCGAGCGAAACGCCAGACGGCCTTGAAATCGCACTCGACAAAGCGAGCTACAGGACAGGCGAGACGGCGAAGCTCAAGATTTCTTCGCGTTATGGCGGCGAGTTGATGGTGACGGCCGGAACGGAAGACCTCATCGCCGTACAAAATGCCACGATTGGCGAGACTGGCGGCGAAGTGGAGATCCCAGTCACCGCCGAATGGGGCGCTGGCGCCTATGTGACCGCAACTCTCTTCCGTCCGGGCGACGCACAGGACAGCCATATGCCGATGCGCTCGATCGGCATCAAATGGCTGAAGGTCGATCCCGAGCAGCGCGCACTGCAGGTAACAGTCAATGCACCGGAAAAAATGCTGCCGCGCGCTCCGTTGAACATCAGCCTTGCGGTATCGGGTGCTGGAGCCACTGAGGATGCTTATGTCACGGTTGCGGCCGTCGATGTCGGCATCCTCAACCTGACACGTTACGAGGCGCCCGATCCCGAGGACTGGTATTTCGGCCAGCGCCAGCTCGGTCTTGAAATCCGGGATCTCTATGGCCGCCTGATTGACGCTTCTCTCGGCACGACAGGCAAGCTTAGAACCGGTGGCGATGGTGGCACGGTGGCGCTGCAGGCCAGCCCGCCGACGCAAAAACTCGTCGCCTTCTTCAAAGGTCCGGTGAAGCTTGACGCCGAAGGACGGGCGAATGTCCGCTTCGACATTCCGCAATTCAACGGCACGGCGCGTCTCATGGCCGTTGCCTGGTCCAAGGACGGGGTCGGCCACGGCGTCAAGGATATCGTCATCCGCGATCCGGTGGTCGTCACCGCCAGCCTGCCGAAATTCCTGGCGCCCGGCGACACGGCGCAACTGCGCCTCGATATCGCCAATACCGATGCGCCCGCCGGCGATTTCAGACTGCAGCTGATGGGCAACGAAGCCGTCGGCATCGAGGGGGCCGCAGCTTCCCGGACAATCCATCTGGATGCCGGTGAAAAATCCGATTTCACGCTGTCGGTGATCGGCAAGCAGCCCGGCAACGGCCTTGTTTCGATCAATCTGTCGGATGCATCTGGACTGTCGCTTGATCAGACAGTCGACATACCGGTCCGCCCATCGTCCCTGCCCGTGACCGAAAGGCGCGTCATCGCCTTAAAACCGGGGGCGAAACTGAGGGTCGACCAGGAACTTCTGGCCAACAGCGTTTTGCCGGGCGCCTCGGTCAGCGTCAACGTCACGCGTTCGGCCGCCTTCGACATTCCCGCACTGCTGATGTCGCTCGACCGTTATCCTTTCGGCTGCGCCGAACAGACGACGAGCCGCGCGCTGCCGCTTCTTTATCTCAGCGATCTTGCAAAACAAAACGGGCTCGAAGGCGATGCCGACGTCACGAAGCGTGTCCAGGACGCGATCTATCGTGTGCTGTCCTATCAGGCATCGGCGGGCAGCTTCGGCCTTTGGGGACCCGATTCAGGCGATCTTTGGCTCGACTCCTATGTCACTGATTTCCTGACGCGGGCGCGTGAAGAGAACTACGACGTGCCTGACCGCGCGCTGGTCCAAGCGCTCGAGAACCTGCAGAACGCGCTGAGCTACGACGTTGACGTCAAGACGCAGGGCGATCAAATTGCCTATGCAATCTATGTTCTTGCCCGCAACAGGAAAGCCTCGATCAGCGATCTGCGCTACTACGCCGATACGATGATCAACGACTTCCCGACGCCGCTTGCCAAAGCTCACGTCGCCGCGGCTTTGGCACTTTACGGAGATGCGACGCGGTCGAAGAATATCTTCGTCGACGCTTTGCAGATGACCGAGGATTCCATCGTTCAGCGCGTCAATCTTTCGCGCACCGATTACGGCTCTATTCTGCGCGACGGTGCGGCCATCCTGGCACTTGCGGCCGAAAGCCGCCCCGTCCCGCCAGTCATACCGGAACTGGCAAAAGCTGTTGGCCGCGAATGGGACCGCAGCAAGTGGACGAGCACCCAGGAACAGGCCTGGACGCTGCTTGCTGCGCGCGCGATCCAGAGCGGCGATGATTCGCTGAAGGTGGACGTCAACGGCGCGCTACATACAGGTGCCTATATGGCGAAGATGAGCGGCGACGCGCTGATGAACAATCCCCTGACGCTGACGAGCGCCATGGCCGAGCCGGTGTCGGCGGTCGTCACGACAGTTGCAGCACCCGTCACGCCGCTGCCTGCAGGAGGCAACGGCTTTGCTATCGAGCGCACCTATTACACGTTGGATGGCGAGCCGGCAAATGTCAGTGAGGCGCAGCAGAACGAGCGTTACGTGGTAGTGCTGCACGTCACCGAAACCAACGCCTGGCCGTCGCGCGTTGTCGTGACCGATCTGCTGCCAGCCGGCCTCCAGATCGATAATCCGAGCTTGGTCGACAGTGCTCAGCTCACCAATTTCGACTGGATCGGCGAACAGACGGCGGCACACACTGAATTCCGCAACGATCGCTTTGTTGCCGCCTTCAATCGGACCACCGACGACAACCGGGAAATCAATGTCGCCTATATCGTGCGGGCCGTCACCCCGGGCGCTTATGACCATCCGGCGGCGACCGTTGAAGATATGTACCGTCCCGAGTATTCGGCTCGCACGGCGACCGGCAAGATGGAGGTTGTCGCAGCAAGATAATGCGGCTCTGGCGCAAGCTCACGATTGGTACTGCGGCCGGTTTCATTCTTGCCGGCGCGGTTCTTTTTGCGCTGGACACTGCCGATAGGGCCTTTCCGCCGCCGCTCGATAAGACCGGTGCGGTGTCGGCCGAAGTGCTTGATGCCGATGGTCAGTTGCTGCGCGCCTTTGCGACGCCGGAAGGGCGTTGGCGTCTGAAAACCACGGTCGCGGACGTTGACCCGCAATTCATGCGCATGCTGATTGCCTATGAGGACCGGCGCTTCTACGAGCATCGGGGCATCGATCCGCTGGCAATCGGGCGCGCAGGCCTGCAACTGGTCACCAACGGTCGCATCGTATCGGGTGCCTCGACACTTTCCATGCAGGTGGCGCGGCTGATCGAACCGCGCGCCGGACGTTCGCTTTCGGCGAAAATCCTCCAGGTGACGCGCGCCATTCAGATCGAGCGGCGGCTTTCGAAGGAAGAGATACTCGATCTTTATCTGACATATGCACCCTATGGCGGCAATCTGGAAGGCGTGCGGGCCGCAAGCCTTGCCTATTTCGGCAAGGAGCCGAAGCGGCTGACAGTTGCACAGGCTGCCCTTCTCGTTGCCCTTCCCCAGCTTCCTGAACGACGACGCCCCGACAGGAACCTGGCGGCAGCGGAAGCCGCACGAAAACGCGTTTTGAATCGCGCTGCCGTGGCCGAAGTCATCGGCGAGGGTGAGGCCGAGCGCGCCGAGGCGACACTCGTTCCGGCAACGCGCATGCAGCTTCCGGCCCTTGCCGCGCATCTTGCTGAAGCAGCGCTTGGCAGCAAGCCGAGCCAGCGCGAACATCGCACGACGCTGAAAAAGCAGATACAGGCAGGGCTTGAAGCGACGGCGAAAAGTGCCGCGATGAAACTTCCTGCGAAACTTTCGCTCGCAATCGTGATGGCCGATGCGCGCACCGGCGAAATCGTCGGCGAAGTGGGCTCGGCGGACTACTTCGACGCGAGCCGTTCCGGCTGGATCGACATGACGCGTGTCAGCCGCTCGCCCGGCTCGACCCTGAAACCCTTCATCTATGGTCTTGCCTTCGAACAGGGACTGGTCAGCCAGGAAACGATCCTCGAGGACCGGCCTGCCGATTTCTTCGGTTACCGGCCGCGTAATTTCGACATGAGTTATCAAGGCGACGTGACGGTCCGCGAGGCATTGCAGCTTTCCTTGAATGTGCCGGCCGTCCGGCTGCTTGACGCCGTCAATCCGGCGCGGCTCTTGGTCCGCTTCCGCCGGGCCGGCGTTCGCCCCATCCTGCCGCCGAACGAAGCGCCGGGACTGGCGATTGGTCTCGGCGGCGTAGGCATCACGTTGAAAGACCTCGTGCAGCTTTATGCGGCGCTTGCCAACAGGGGTGAGCCGGTTCGCATCGGCGACGGCGTAACTGCCGTGCCCGGCAAGATAGACGGCGAGCCCTTGCTGGAGCCGGTCGCCGTTTGGAATGTTTCGGATATACTTTCCAGCGTCATTCCACCGGCAGGCGCCCCGCAACGCGGCATCGCCTACAAGACGGGGACCAGCTACGGCTATCGCGACGCCTGGTCAGTCGGCTACGACGGGCGGTATGTGCTCGGTGTCTGGGTGGGAAGGCCCGACAATGGCGCGGTGCCGGGATCGACCGGTTACGGCACGGCAGCCCCCATCCTGTTTGAGGCTTTTGCAAAATCGAACATTGCAACCACACCTTTGCCGCGCCCGCCCTCTGGCGCCATGCGCATCGCCCAGGCGGATCTGCCGGTGAGCCAGCGGCGTTTCTCGACAGATGCCAGCGGACTGCTTTCCACCTCCAGCCGAGAGCAGGCGCCACAGATCGTCTATCCGCCGGAGGGCGCGCATGTCGATCTCGGCGCAAGAAGCGGTGATCTTTCGCCATTGATATTGAAACTGCAGGGCGGCCGGGCGCCGTTCCGCTGGCTTGCAAACGGCAAGCCGCTACCCGATCTTTCTCGCCGCCGCACCAATCAATGGATGCCGGATGGTGGCGGCTACTCGAAACTGACGGTGATCGATGCGATCGGCCGTGCGGCAAGCGTCGGTGTCTTCATCGACTAAATCTTGAGCTGAGGGGAACAAAGAACCCGTTGTCACCGTTGCGGGCCGTCTCCTCCGGAACGGCAGGCGAACATGATACTTCCGACATCGACTTACCGCATTCAATTCCGCAACGGCATGACATTCGACCGGGCCATAGAATCTGTGCCCTATCTCAAGGCCCTTGGCATCAGCCATCTTTACGCTTCACCGATCTTTGCCGCGACGAGAGGTTCCACGCATGGCTATGACGTAACCGATGTCAATGAAATCGAGCCGGCTATCGGCGGACGCGACGGCTTTGACCGCTTGTGCCATGCTTTGAAAGACGCCGGGCTCGGCCTCATCCTCGACATTGTGCCAAATCATATGGCCGCCTCGACGGAAAACCCCTGGTGGCGAAGCGTGTTGAAGCTCGGTCAAGAAAGCCCCTATGCGGGCCATTTCGATATCGACTGGAGCGAACGGCTCACCCTGCCGATCCTTGGCAAGCCGTTCAACGATGCACTGTCGGATGGTGAACTACGCCTTAAACGCGATCCTGAAAGCGGCGAGCTGGCGCTCGGCTACTGCGATACACTCTTGCCCCTGAACCCCGACAGCACCAATCTTGTTCCAGCAAGCGCGGACGAGCCAGCGTTGGTCGACCTCGCATTAGACCAAGAGCTCATCGTTAGACTGCACCAGGCCCAGCATTGGCGGCTGACATATTGGAAAGAGGCGGCCAGACATCTGAGCTACCGGCGATTTTTCGAAGTAACGGGTCTGGTCGGACTGCGCGTTGAGGACGAGCAGGTTTTTGAAGATAGCCATCGGCTCATTCTCGAACTCGTCCGCTCCGGTCAGGTAGAGGGCTTGCGGCTCGACCATATCGATGGCTTGGCCGATCCGAAGCAATATCTGCAAAGGCTTCGCTCTGAGACAGGACCTAAGACCTATATAGTGGTCGAGAAGATCCTTGCCCATGACGAGACACTGCCCGCAAGCTGGCCGATCGCGGGGACCACCGGCTACGAATTCATTTCGGCGCTTGGCCATCTCTTCGTCGACGGAGGCGGCCTGCAACAGCTGGATACCATCTATGCGAATATCGCCCCGGACATGGTCGATACCGCTGCCGGTCTTCGCAAGGCCAAGCAATTGATGGTCTCGCGGTACTTCGAAGGCGAGACGACCCGGCTGGTGAAGATCGTCCATGGCGTTTATCCCGACCTTGACCGCCCCGCCATTGCGGCAGCCATCCACGAATCACTGATAGCCTTTCCCGTCTATCGCATCTATGGCAGCAAGGGTCGCCTTGAAGCACGCGATGCGGACGTGCTCAGCCGGGTCATTTCCAGCGCGGCAGAAAAGCTTGCTGACCGGCGAGCGATCGACGTTGTGGCAAGGTTATTGAAAGGTGAAGTACGGGGAGCAGCGGCGAAAGAATTCCGCCGCCGTTTCCAGCAGTTGAGCGGACCGGTCATGGCCAAGGCAATGGAGGACACCTTCTTTTATCGCTACACTCGGTTGCTTGCGGTAAACGAAGTCGGCTGCGATCCGGATCTCAAGCCGGGCGGCGTCGAGGCTTTCCATGCGTTGATGCTGAGGCGCGCGCAGACTCATGCACACGGGCTTTCGGCGACATCGACGCATGATACCAAGCGCGGCGAGGATGCGCGTGCAAGGCTTTACAGCTTGAGTGAAGGAGCCGATGTCTGGGCGCAGGCGGTGGAGCGCTGGCGCGAGATGAACCGTGATTGTCTGGTCGAGCTGCCGGGAGGGTTGACGCCGGAACCGAATGTCGAGTGGATGCTCTATCAAGCACTTGCCGGGATATGGCCGGAGGATTTCTCAAACGGTGAGGCCGAAGCGCTGATCGGGCGCTTCACGGCCTATGCGCAAAAGGCGATTCGTGAAGCAAAGCTCGGCACGAGCTGGAATGAACCGCATGCCGGCTACGAAGCAGCGGTCACAGCTTATGCAACAGCGTTGCTTTCATCGACCAACCTCGTCTTCCACGAGGATTTCGCAGCGCTAATGCGGCCCTTCATTGAGGCCGGCTATCTAAACACCCTGTCACAGACGCTGATTAAGCTCATGGCGCCCGGTGTTCCAGACATTTATCAGGGGGCCGAGATCCTGGATTTGAGCTTCGTCGATCCTGATAATCGCAGGGCTGTCGACATGACGGCATTGCATGCCAGCCTCCTGGAAGGAGCGCCAATTGCTAGTTTGACGGTGCCCGCGCTGAAGCAGCGCATCGTCCAAATCGGTCTTCATCTTCGAAAGCGGCAGCCGGCGCTTTTTGCGAAAGGAAACTATGTTCCGCTTGAGGTGTCAGGCAACCGCAAGGATCATGTTGTTGCCTTTGCACGAGAGTTAAACGGAACCTATGCAATGACCGTCGTTCCACGGTTGATGCTCGGGTGGCTCGATCCAGGCGTCCTATTCGCCGGTCCGGAATTCTGGAACGATACGGCAATCCAGGTGCCGGCCTTTCTTGAAGGGCGCCGCTGCGATCTCCTGACTGGTCAAATTCTCGATCCAGGAGGCAAGCTGCCACTTTCGGCGCTCCTTGGCAGCCAGCCTGTGGCGCTCGTAGAATCTGGTGGAACCGACGGAGGACCCTGACCATGAGGGTTCAGGGATCAAGGGTGAGAGCGCGTGGGAGCGGGAACAATGTTATCGCCCGTCGTCGGTCGAAATGGTCGTCAAGGCACAGCGCTCGCGCGCCAATAAAGGGGCGCAATTGACCGGGTCTCGGCCGTGTTCGTACCGGCCGTCGTTGTAACAGCGATAGCGGCCTTCGTCGCCTGGGACATGTTCGGGCAGGACCGCCTGTGGCCATCACCGCTTGCCCGTGCGCACTTGATCTTGCGACGCCGATGTCGATCATCAATGCGACGGTTCATGGCGCGCAGGAGGACGTGCTAATCCAGGATGCTGAAGCATTGGAGCGTTTCTCGAAGGTCGATTGCATTGATCCTCGACAAACGCTTGGCGTGCCAGTCGCTGCAGGCGTTTTCTAGCCGGTCTCGGGCTTTTTAAAGTTCGACGCAAGGCCTCGGTCTTGGTGATATGGCTTCCTGGGAGCCAGCTGTTTCGCAATCTCGCTTGGAATGACGAGAGGCATTCGCACGGTCCCGTTTAGACGATATAGCGCAGGCATCTCCGCAAGCCGAGACCAAGGGTGGTTCCTCCCATTTGTCAAAAAACATCAGAGGAACGGGAATAAAACCTCACGGGCTGTCGTATACTCAATCATGGAACGCAACGAACGGCCATTCGACGTTATCGGGCAGCTCGCAGCGCTGAGGCGCTACGCACGTGCGTTGGTGCGCAATTCGGATGACGCCGAAGATCTTCTCCATGATGCGCTGGTGCGCGCCTTCGAGAAGCGGCAGAGCTTTAGGCGCGGCGGCAACCTGAGGACCTGGCTGCTCTCGATTCTCCACAATGCCCATATCGACAGGGTTCGTCAGAATCGGTCCATAACGCGCCGGCACGATAAGGCAGCCATCGAGGCAGACCAGTCGCTGCCGGCGGGACAGGAGCATGCAGTGCGTCTTCAGCAGGTTCGTGATGCTTTCTTTGACCTGCCGGAAGAACAGCGCGAAGCACTGCATCTCGTTGCGATCGAGGATCTTTCCTACCAGGAAGCTGCAGCCTCGCTGGGCATTCCGGTCGGAACGCTGATGTCGCGCATTTCGCGCGCCCGGACCCAGCTTCGCGAGTTCGAGGCAGCGACGCCTCGTGCCTCACACCTGAAACTAATCGGAAGGAACGGCAATGAAAGCAGTTGATCCGATCATCGATGCCGACCTCGACGCCTATGTGGATGGCGAACTGGATGTGGCTCGCCGCATCCAGGTGGAGTCTTATCTCTCGGAGAATCCGGCGATTGCTGCAAAGGTCATGGCCGATCTGAGCATCAAGGGCGAACTGCGTCTGGCGCTCGCCGGAGAGAACGCCTTTGGCCGGATCGAGACCCGCGACGCCGCACGGCGTCTGGAGCGGGGACTTTCTTACGGCCGTATCCTGCATTCGGTTCAAAGGATTGCCGCCGTCGGCGTTCTCGTGATGGCAGGCTGGGTGGCGCACACGTCCTTTGGTGCCTTTACGGCGACGGAGGTCGCCGCATCCGTTCCCGCCCCGCCCTACGTCGAGGATGCGGTGCGCGCCTACCAGACAGCCAAGCTCCGCGAAACGATGCCTTCGCAGCCAGCGGCACAATATAATGCTGACGACATTCGTGCGGCGACGGCGATTGCGATGCCGGAGCTCCCGAAAGACTGGAAGGTTTCCGATGTCCAGATCTTTCCCTCTGAGTTCGGCCCCAGTGTCGAAATGGCGATCCGGGAACCGGACGGAAAGCAACTTTCGCTTTTTGCCGTGCGTCCTGGCGCGTTTGCCGTTCAGCCCGTCAGCCATCTGGCGCTCGACAATGCCCAGGCTGCTTACTGGCAGATTGGCGAGGTGGCCTATGCGTTGATTGCCAGCGACAAGGATCTTGAACTCGACCGGGCGGCCGAAGGGCTCGCCCGTTCGCTCTACTAGTGTCAACCCGAGGAGATCAAAATGAATCCGAACAATCCGCGATACGGCTACGGCTCCGCCGCAGGCTCGCAGGCCATCTTCGACGAGGGCCTCCGCCAGCATATGCTGCGCGTTTACAACTACATGGGTCTCGGCCTTGTCATCACCGGGATCGTAGCATTCATCGTCGGCAGTACGCCGGCCCTTTACGTGCCGATCTTCCAGTCGCCCTTGAAATGGGTCGTGATGCTCGCGCCGCTTGCCTTCGTCTTCTTCTTCACGTTCCGCATCCAGACGATGTCGGCAAGTGCTGCGCAAACGACTTTCTGGGCGTTCTGCGCGGTCATGGGACTTTCGCTTGCCTCGGTTTTTCTGGTCTTTACCGGCACGAGCATCGCGCGCACTTTCTTTATCGCCGCGACGATGTTCGGCGCGACCAGTCTCTATGGCTACGCGACAAAGCGTGATCTTTCACGCTTCGGCTCATTTCTGATCATGGGCCTGATCGGCGTCATCATCGCCAGCATCGTCAATATCTTCCTGGGTTCGAGCGCGCTGCAGTTCGCCATATCGGTGATCGGTATCCTCGTCTTCGTCGGCCTGACCGCATGGGATACGCAGAACATCAAGGAGCAGTATTCGGAAAATCACGATCAGGAATCGAACCAGAAGCTTGCTGTTTTCGGTGCGCTCTCGCTCTACCTGAACTTCGTGAACATCTTCCAACTCCTGCTCAACTTCACAGGCGAGCGGGAATAAAGACTGCGCTTCTGGGGGCAATGGAAGCGCAAGAACGCCCGGTTCGCCGTCTGTGACAGGATGGCGGGCCGGGTGTTCACTGAAATAGTCGGCCGGGCACCGTGCCCGGCCGTTTTGTCTCAGATGATACCCCAGGCACGGTAGCGTCCCCGGCCGGTGATTTCGCGGATGCCTATCTCGTTGAGAAGATTGAGTGCGCCCCGGCTCGTCACCCGCAACTGACGCGCAACCATCGTCGAGGAGACCATGGGCCGCGATAGGACGAATTCGGCAAGCTGCGGCAGGCTGCTGTTCGAGCGACGATCCCTGAATCGCAGTTCCATCTGCGTGCGGGCAAGCGACAGACGATCCATATCCTTAAGGCCGGCCGCCGCACTCTCACGCATTGCCTCGAGGAAGGCGAGCAGCCGCGTCGCCCGATCTCGCGAGCGGCGGCGCTCATGACGGATTACCTTCAATCCGGCATAGAAGGAAAAGAGATGAGAGGCGACCTTGCCCCGCGAGCGCAGGTAGCTCGAAACCAGAAGCCCGCCCAGCCAGTGCTGGCGCCGAAGCGGCTCAGTTCTCTCCCATGCCTCGAAAAGAACCGCTGCACCCAAGGCGGCAGGCAATTCATCGGCGAGCGGAATAACCGCACGCCAATCCGATAGACGCTGGGCCTCGTCCCATTCATCGTCGGCGAACAGGCCAAGCGGGTCGACAGGCGTCGCCTTCGGCCTTTCTTCCACCTTAGAACCTCTGGCGAGATGCGTATCGAGCAATCGCTGGGAGCGCGCGAGTACGGCGTCGATCTCGGCAAGTTCCAGTGACAGCAACGCTTCGCCTTCGTCCATTTCCTGTTCAGGCGACGCTGGCATGCTCCTAATTTCGGGTGCCCGCCCGGCATCATCTGGACCGCTGCCGGCAAGTACGTTCAATCCGGCGCCGCTCAGCGCCCAGAGCGGGTCGGCTGTCCAGATGCGGCGCCGCGCACGCAGCACGGCATGGGCAATCGTCAGCTCGTGGCTCGGCGTCCGGCTGTCCATATGTGCATCATGCAGCACCAGGTCTTCGACGTGCACGAGTTCTCCGGCAACCCAGAGCGCGCTTGCAGCGTCGAAAAAATGCCCCCGTTCGGCAAAACCAGCGCCGACTGGCGAACGGGCCACCCTCTCATCCAGCCTGGCCAGCATATCCTCCGCCAGCGCGAAAGCGGGCAACAGGTTCTTCAGCAGGGTATTGTCGATTTCGTAGCGCATCTTCTCGGCCGGAAGTCATCTTGCTGTTTACTTCCGCTATTTGTGGGATGATTCGCAATAGAGCTGTTGTGGATTCTCAGGAGGCCGGGCTGAAACGGGCAACAAGCGCGTGGCGGTCGCCGGGATAGGTAAAGCGCACATGCGTCACAGGCCCGGCACTGCTCCAGGTGCGGCGCTCGATAACCAGGCATGCTGCCGCGCGGGCAATGTCGAGCGCTGCGGCTTCCTCAGCACCAGCCGCAAACGCGTAAATCTTGTGCTCCGCCTTGCTCCACGGAACCAGTTTCAAAAGCCAGGGGCCAGGCGCGATTGCGCCAAAGTCGGCATCGGCCGCTTCCGTAACGGTGCCCAGATTGATCAGGCGCTGTTCAAGACAGAAAGGCCGGGTCCCTGCAAAATGAACGCAAACGACCTCCTTAACGAAGCCGCCGGCCGGAAGGTCTAGTTTGTCATCCGCCCTTGCTTTGCGGTTTGCATTCTTCATGACCGAATACGCGTACGGCAGATTCAGCGATTGAACTTCTGCTTTGATGTCATGAATTTCCAGCACGGCGGACTGCGCCTGCGGCTGGGTGACGAAGCTGCCCGACTTCTTGCGGCGCTCGATCAATCCGGCTTTGGCCAGCTGCGTCAGCACCTTGTTGACGGTCATTCGTGAGCAATCGTATTGCGCGGCGAGATCGACCTCGAAGGGGATGCGATATCCCGGCGGCCACTCACCGGAAACGATGCGACCTTCGATCTCGCTCAAGATGCGCTGATGCAGGGTCGCATCCTTGCTATCGTTCATTATTCTCTCCGCTTCGCGCCACCTGCTCTATTGCCAATGCAGCAGCAAGGAAAGACTTAGGCGGCAAGCAATTGGCGCATTGCAGCAAGGAAACGTCGGCTGATCGCCTCACGCTGCCGATGACGGCCGGCTTCGACCTGCTTGCGGCCAAGTGCCCAGAGGCAATCGACCGCGACGCTGCCGGCGAATATCCAATGGTCAAGGATTTGATCATGTGTGAGATAAGGCACCTGGCGGCAGTCAAGGGCGATGATATCTGCATAATTGCCTTCGGCGAGGCCCGCGGCAGCACCAAGCGCGCAACCACCACCCAAGAGCGCGTGATCGAACAGCGCTCGGCCCGTCGAGCCGCTGGTCTCTGCAATCACGTTGCGGGCGCGAAGTGCCAGTCGCTCGGAATATTCGAGCTGGCGGAGTTCCCCGGGAAGCGTAATCTGCACATTTGAGTCCGAACCAATGCCAAACCGTCCGCCCTCTTCAAGAAAGATCGGCGCTGGAAAAACCCCGTCTCCGAGATTGGCTTCAGTGATTGGGCAGAGACCGGCGACCGATCCGCGTTTTGCCATGCGCCGCGTTTCATCCTCGGTCATGTGAGTGGCATGGATGAGGCACCAGCGGCGGTCGACGGACGCATGCTCCAGGAGCCACTCGACGGGTCTCGCGCCCGACCAGGCGATGCAATCATCCACTTCCTTGAGCTGCTCGGCGATGTGGATATGGACTGGACCGCCTTCTGCAAGCGGCAGGAGCTTTGCCAATTGATCAGGCGTGACGGCGCGAAGGCTGTGAGGTGCAATCCCGATCTTTGCGCCGTCAAGCTTGCAGGTGATCGTGCGTGCCCGCTCCATCAGCCTGCCGAAGCCCTCAAGCGAGTTGACGAAGCGCCGCTGGCCATCGAGGGGAGCAGCACCGCCGAAGCTCGAATGGGCGTAAAAGACCGGCAGCAACGTCAGGCCGATACCGGCCGTCTCGCTCGCCGCGCCGATGCGTTCTGCCAACTCCGCAATATTGGCATAAGGACTGCCGTCCTTGTCATGATGCAGATAGTGGAATTCGCCGACGCGCGAAAAGCCGGCTTCGAGCATTTCCATGTAAAGCTGTGCGGCAACGGCCTCGACATGCTCCGGCGTCATAGAAAGCGCGAACCTGTACATGACCGTGCGCCAGCTCCAGAAGCTGTCGGCTCCGGGACCACGGGCCTCGGCAAGGCCCGCCATGGCGCGCTGGAAGGCATGGCTGTGCAGGTTGGGCATCGCAGGAATGACGAGTTTGTGGCACTCGTCGCCCGCCTCGGCCTTTGCGCCGACCGCAATCTTCGCGATAAGGCCGCCATCAAGTGTGAGACGCACGTCGCTTCGCCACCCCTCAGGCAGGAGCGCGCTCGCCGCATGAAGTGTCGTCATCGCCTTTTCCCTTCCTGTGGGCCTGTCATCTTTCTTTTCCATGGAAACGCCCAAATTTCCACTTGTCACCGGGTTATTATGTATATACATGTTTCGACAGAAGGAAAGGCGTAAAGCTGATGAACGGGAACAATCTTTTTGCGCGAGAGCAGAGGCCGAGCCTCTGGCGAAATGGCCGGCTGGCGACGCTCGACCCGGGTAAGCCGGGACTGGGTATTGTCGAAAAAGGCGCAATCGTCACGGAAAGCGGCCGAATCCGCTATGCTGGCCCGGAGGGCGAATTGCCGGTTTCCGTCATCGAACGTGCCGAAATCATCGACCTTGAGGGCCGCTGGGTGACGCCGGGACTCGTCGATTGCCACACCCACATCATTCACGGCGGCAACCGGGCGCGCGAATTCGAAATGCGGCTTGGCGGCGCGACCTATGAAGAGATTGCCCGCGCCGGCGGCGGCATCGTCTCCTCGGTCAAGGCAACGAACGCGCTTTCTGTCGAAGGCCTTGTGCAAGCTTCCCTGCCCCGCCTCGATACCTTGCTTGGCGAGGGGGTGACGACGATCGAGATCAAGTCGGGCTACGGTCTCAGCATCGCTGGCGAAGTGAAGATGCTGGAAGCTGCCCGTGTTATCGGCAATATGCGACCGGTGCGCGTCAAGACCAGCTATCTCGGCGCCCATGCGACACCGGCCGAATACAAGGACCGCAACCGTGAGTACATAACAGACATCGTGCTGCCCGCTCTCGAAGAGGCGCACGCCAAGGGCCTTGTCGATGCCGTCGATGGGTTCTGCGAAGGCATTGCCTTCTCAGCGGAAGAGATCGGACTTGTCTTTGATCGCGCCGAGGCACTTGGCCTTCCGGTGAAGCTGCATGCCGAGCAGTTGTCTAATCTCGGCGGAGCTGCACTTGCTGCCGAGTATGGTGCGCTCTCTGCAGATCATCTCGAATATCTCGATGATGACGGCGTGGTCGCCATGGCGGCAGCCGGAACCGTCGCGGTGCTGCTGCCGGGCGCATTCTATTCCATCAACGAAAAACAGAAACCACCCGTCAAGGCGCTGCGCGCCGCCGGTGTTCCGATCGCGGTCGCGACGGATTGCAACCCGGGCACATCGCCTCTCACCTCCCTGCTTTTGGCGATGAATATGTCGGCGACGCTCTTCGGCCTAACGGTTGAGGAATGTATTGCAGGGGTCACACGCGAAGGCGCTCGCGCACTCGGCGTCGTTGCCGAAACGGGCACGATCCAGGCCGACAAATCCGCCGATCTTGCCATCTGGGAGATCGAGAGTCTGGCCGAACTTGTCTATCGAATCGGCTTCAACCCGCTCTTTGCGCGTGTCTTCAAGGGCGAAAGGATCGACCGTTGACCATCATCCTCCACCCAGGTTCCGTTTCGCTGAAACAGCTGGAAAAAATCTACTGGACCGGCGAAGCGGCGGAACTCGATCCCGCATTTGATGCCGGCATAAGGAAGTCGGCGGCGCGCATTGCCGAGATCGCCGCCGGCAATGCCCCCGTCTACGGCATCAACACAGGCTTCGGAAAACTCGCTTCGATTAAGATCGACAGTGCCGATGTTGCCACACTCCAGCGCAATCTCATCCTCTCGCATTGCTGCGGCGTCGGCGCACCGTTACCTGAAAACATCGTGCGTCTCGTCATGGCGCTGAAGCTCGTGTCACTCGGCCGCGGCGCCTCGGGCGTGCGACTGGAGGTGGTGCGGCTGATCGAAGCGATGCTGGACAAGGGCGTCATACCGGTCATTCCGGAAAAGGGTTCCGTCGGCGCCTCGGGCGATCTTGCGCCGCTTGCCCACCTGGCGGCCGTGATGATGGGAGAGGCCGAGGCCTACTTCAAAGGCGATCGGCTTGAAGGCGCGGAAGCCTTGAGCAAGGCTGGCCTTGCGCCGGTCGTTCTGGCCGCAAAAGAAGGCCTTGCGCTGATCAACGGTACGCAGACTTCAACCGCGCTCGCACTTGCCGGCCTGTTCCGTGCGCATCGTGCCGCCCAGGCGGCCCTGATCACCGGCGCCATGTCCACCGACGCGGCCATGGGCTCTTCGGCACCGTTCCATCCGGATATCCATACACTTCGCGGTCACCGCGGCCAGATCGACACTGCCGCGGCTTTGCGGGCGCTGCTAGAAGGATCCGTTATCCGGGAAAGCCATATTGAGGGCGACGAGCGCGTGCAGGATCCCTATTGCATTCGCTGCCAGCCGCAAGTCGATGGCGCCTGCCTCGATCTTCTGCGGACGGTTGCACGCACGCTTGAAATCGAAGCCAATGCAGTGACCGACAATCCGTTGGTACTTTCCGACAACTCCGTCGTTTCCGGCGGCAACTTCCATGCGGAGCCGGTTGCCTTCGCTGCCGATCAGATCGCGCTTGCGGTCTGCGAGGTCGGTGCAATTTCGCAGCGCCGCATCGCCCTGCTCGTCGATCCGGCTCTCTCCTACGGGCTTCCAGCCTTCCTTGCCAAGAAGCCAGGACTGAACTCCGGTCTGATGATCGCGGAGGTCACCTCTGCCGCGTTAATGTCCGAAAACAAGCAGATGTCGCATCCAGCTTCCGTCGACTCGACGCCCACTTCGGCGAACCAGGAAGATCATGTTTCCATGGCCTGCCATGGTGCACGCCGTCTGTTGCAGATGACCGAAAACCTTTTCGGCATCATCGGCATAGAGGCATTGACGGCCGCACAAGGCGTAGAATTGCGCACACCGCTTGCCACCAGCGGTGAACTGCAAAAGGCGATCGCTGCCATTCGCAATGTGGTGCCGACACTGGAGGTCGATCGCTACATGGCCGGCGACCTGCAAGCCGTCAGCGAACTTGTTGCAACCGGCGTATTGAACGCGTCGGTTTCCGAAAACATCCTTCCGTCCCTGGAGATCTGAGATGAGCAATCCCCGTCACAACATCCGCGAAATCCGGGCACCTCGCGGACCGGTGCTCAATGCCAAGAGCTGGATGACCGAAGCGCCGCTTCGCATGCTGATGAACAATCTCGATCCAGATGTGGCAGAAAATCCCAACGAACTCGTCGTCTATGGCGGCATCGGCCGCGCTGCCCGTACCTGGGAGGATTTCGACCGCATCGTCGCGACATTGAAGACGCTTACCGAAGACGAGACGCTTCTGGTGCAGTCCGGCAAGCCGGTCGGCGTCTTCCGCACGCATAAGGATGCGCCGCGCGTCCTGATCGCCAATTCCAACCTCGTGCCGCACTGGGCGACTTGGGACCACTTCAACGAGCTCGATAAGAAGGGCTTGGCGATGTATGGACAAATGACGGCAGGCTCATGGATCTACATCGGCACACAAGGCATCGTCCAGGGGACCTATGAAACCTTCGTCGAGGCGGGCCGGCAGCATTATGGCGGCAACCTCAAGGGTAAATGGATCCTGACCGGCGGCCTTGGCGGCATGGGTGGCGCCCAGCCGCTCGCTGCCGTCATGGCCGGCGCCTGCTGCCTTGCCGTCGAGTGCAATCCGGACTCGATCGATTTTCGCCTGCGTACCCGATATCTCGATGCCAAGGCCGAAACGCTGGACGAAGCCCTCGCCATGATCGGTCAGTGGACCAAGGCTGGCCAAGCCAGATCGGTCGGCCTTCTTGGCAATGCCGCCGAAATTCTTCCTGAAATGGTCCGCCGCGGCATCCGTCCGGATATCGTCACCGACCAAACGTCAGCCCACGACCCGATCAACGGCTATCTACCGAAAGGATGGACGATCGCGCAATGGAAGGCGATGCGCGAAAGCGATCCGAAGGCTGTCGAAAAAGCGGCTCGCGCCTCCATGCGCGAGCATGTCGAAGCGATGATCGCATTCTGGGATGCAGGCATTCCGACGCTCGATTACGGCAACAATATCCGCCAGGTTGCTCAAGACGAGGGTCTCGAAAACGCCTTCGCTTTCCCCGGCTTCGTGCCTGCCTATATCCGCCCGCTCTTTTGCCGCGGCATCGGTCCCTTTCGCTGGGCAGCACTCTCGGGCGATCCGGAAGATATCTACAGGACCGACGCGAAGGTGAAGGAATTGCTGCCGGACAACAAGCACCTGCACAACTGGCTGGACATGGCCCGCACGCGTATCGCCTTCCAGGGTCTGCCGGCGCGCATCTGCTGGGTCGGCCTTGGCGACCGTCATCGTCTTGGGGTTGCCTTCAACGAAATGGTGAAAAGCGGCGAGTTGAAGGCGCCGATCGTGATCGGACGCGACCACCTCGATTCCGGCTCGGTTGCATCGCCGAACCGCGAGACGGAAGCGATGAAGGATGGTTCTGATGCGGTCTCAGACTGGCCGCTGTTGAACGCTCTTTTGAACACCGCCTCCGGCGCAACGTGGGTTTCTCTCCATCACGGCGGCGGCGTCGGCATGGGCTATTCGCAACATTCAGGCATGGTCATCTGCTGCGACGGCACCGACGATGCGGCCCGCCGCATCGAACGCGTGCTTTGGAACGACCCGGCGACCGGCGTCATGCGCCATGCCGACGCCGGCTACGATATCGCGCTTGATTGTGCCAAGGAGAAGGGGCTAAGGCTGCCGGGGATCTTGGGAGACTGAACCAATGCAGATCCTTCGCGCGGCCGATCACCGGCGCATGCCGTGGAAGAACGGCGGCGGCGAGACGGTGGAGGTGGCCGTTTGGCCGCCCGGTGCGGGCCTTTTCGATTTCGACTGGCGGGTCAGCATGGCCACGGTTGCTTTCGATGGACCCTTTTCGATTTTTCCCGGCATCGACCGCACACTTTCAATCCTGTCCGGCAGTGGCATGATCCTTAAGATCGACGGCAAAGAGCCTGCGCTCCTGGCACAGGACAGCCCGCCATTTGCTTTTTCGGCCGACATTGGCGTCACGGCACGACTTGTGGCGGGGCCGATCACAGACCTCAATGTCATGACGCGGCGGCACGCCTTTGCCCACAAGGTCGTAAGGCTGCATATCGAGCAAAGCTGGAGCGGCTCTCTACCGGCCGCAGTATCGCTTGTGCTGTGTCACGAAGGCAAAGCAGCATTTGAACTGGCCGAAGAAAGCGGCATGATTCATACCGGCGATGTCTTGATGATCGAGGCTCATAACCGCGAAGCTTTGACGCTTGCTGGTGCTGCCACCTGCTACTTGATCAGCATTATGGAAGCCGATGACTGAAGGAGCCGGCATCATCGACCCTCGTGGAGCCGCTTGGTTTTGAGATCTGCTCGCCGCGTTTGCAAAGACAAGCAGCGAAGGCGAGCATGGACCCACTATCGGCAAAGCATTGAGCGGGACGGCGAGCCGGCGTTCCGGCTCGCTATTGCCTGCCCCTGAACCGCCGCTGATAGGAGGCGTCGTAAAGAGCGCTTTCGCGAAAATCGCAGGCAGCAAGCGTCGGACCGACGAAGATGATCGCCGTGCGCTCGATCGGTTCGAGGGCGACCCTCGCCTCGATGTCGGCAAGCGTGCCATGCACGACGCGCTCGTCCGGCCAGGAGGCTTTGACGACGATCGCAACAGGACAATCAGCGCCGTAAAGTGGTGTCAGTTCTTCAACGACCTGGCTGAGCGCATGAATTGCCAGATGTATTGCAAGCGTCGAGCCCGTGGCGCCAAACTTGGCGAGCGTTTCCTCACTCGGCATCGGCGAAGCGCGGCCCGAGACGCGCGTAAGCACCAGGCTCTGAGCAACGGCCGGAATCGTCAGTTCCCGGCCCAGGGCGGAGGCCGCAGCAGCAAAGGCCGGAACGCCCGGTGTCATCGTGTAGGCGATGGCATGCTTGTGAAGACGCCGAACCTGCTCAGCAACAGCGCTCCAGACGGATAGATCGCCCGAGTGCAGACGAGCCACATCCTCCCCCGCGTTGGTCGCACGCACAAATTCCGCCTCGATCTCATCGAGTGACATCGGTGCGGTATCGATGATGCGCGCATCCGGCGGGCAATAGTTGAGCAGTTCGGGCGATACGATCGATCCGGCATAAAGGCATACCGGGCATCTGCCAATGAGGTCCCGGCCGCGAACGGTGATGAGATCAGCCGCACCTGGGCCGGCTCCTATGAAGTGAACCGTCATTTCTAGTCCTTGATCCAGCGCCATTGCACCACCGGCATTGCCGGGCGCCAGCCGCTCATTGCGCCGAGCGGGGCGGCTCGGCAAACCTCGATCCTTGTCAGAAAGCCGCCGCGCCTGGCTTGTTCGGCAAGCAGAACGGTCTCCATTTCCAGTGTCACCGCATTGGCCACAAGGCGCCCGCCGCTTTTGAGCGAGATGATTGCGGCATCCATGACGCCTGGCTCGCTGCCGCCTCCGCCGACAAATATGGCGTCAGGTTCCGGCAATCCCCTCAAAGCCGCAGGGGCTCTTCCCTCGACGACGGCAAGGTCGGGCACCCCGAACGCGGAAGCATTTCGCGCGATCCGGCTGACGCGACCTGGCGATTGCTCGATAGCGACCGTCTTCAGTGATGGGTCGCAGAGCATCCACTCGATGCCGATCGAACCCGAGCCGGCTCCGATATCCCACAGCAGTTCCCCATGGCGCGGTGCAAGTGCCGACAGCGTCAGAGCGCGGATTTCTCGCTTGGTGATCTGCCCGTCGTGCTCAAAGAGTTCATCGTCGCGGCCGGGGGCAAATGGCAGGATGCGAGCTTCATTTCCCGCCTTGACCTCGACGGCGCAGACATTGAGAGGGTCGATATCCCTAAACTGGAAGTCTTCTGCAGACGTGCTGAAGATGCGCTCGCGCGGGCCGCCGAGCGCCTCCAGAACCGTTATGCGGGAGTGGCCAAAGCCGCTGTTTGACAGCAGCACAGCCAGTTCCCCCGGCCCCTTCCCGTCGGATGTCAGCGCAATGATGCGCCGTCCGGAATGCAGATGCGGGCGGATGAGATTGATGGAACGGCCATGCAGCGAGAGGCAGGCAGTTTCCTGCATCGGCCAGCCTAGACGCGACGCGGCCATGCTGAAGGCTGACGGAGCTGGGATCGTGCGCATCTCCTCGGCATTTACATGCCGCGAGAGTGTTGCGCCGACACCGAAAAGAAATGGGTCACCGGAAGCGAGTACGACGACCGGTGTACCGCGCCGCCTAACAATAGCATCGATCGACTTTTCGAAGGGGCTTTGCCAGACAAGCCGCTCGCCGGCAATCAGACTATCCATCAGCGCATGATGCCGTTCGCCGCCGAAGACGGCAGGCGCGCTCAGAATCAGCCGCTTGGCGTGCTCGCCAAGTCCTTCTGGACCATCCTCGCCGATACCGATAATGGTCAGCCAGGGTTTCGGAGTGAGGCTAGGCATATCAGACATGGCAAAAATCCGCGTGCTGATACTGGGCGGGACGAGCGAAGCGCGTGCCTTGGCACAGATGCTTTCCAAGAGGGCCGGCTTTGACATCCTGCTGTCCTTGGCCGGCCGCACAGAAAAACCCTCCGTCCAGCCTGTCCCCGTTCGTATTGGTGGTTTCGGCGGAGTGGAGGGCCTTGCTTCTTTCCTGCGCGACGGACGATTTGACATTCTCGTCGATGCGACACATCCCTTTGCCGCACGCATCTCGGCCAATGCCGTCGCCGCAGCGCGACTTTCCGGAATTGCGGCCCTTGCCCTCCACCGGCCCGAATGGATCGAGCGACCGGGTGACAAATGGACCGCGAGCAGTAACATCGCGCAGGCAATCGCCGCGCTTGGGCCCGTTCCCCGCCGCGTCTTTTTGGCGATCGGGCGTCAGGAGGCGCACTATGCCGAGGCGGCGGCACATCATTTCTATCTTGTTCGCAGCGTCGATCCCGTCACCCCGCCGCTCGATATCGAAAACGCCGAGTATATTCTCGATCGTGGCCCCTTCGATGTGGACGCCGAGGCCGCGCTTTTTGCCTCTCACCGCATCGATGCTATCGTCGCCAAAAACAGCGGCGGCGCTTCGACCTACGCAAAAATCGCGGCGGCTCGCCATCTCGGCATTGAAGTCTTCATGATCGCCCGTGCGCCCGCTCCTGCCATGAGAGCGGTCGAAACCGTCGAGGAAGCGCTTGGCGCGATCGATCAACTGTTTCCTCCCGCCATAGAACGGGGAGTATAGACGAGCTCGGGCCTGCCGCCGCCGGAAATGATCCGTGTTTCTGGCGACCCGATGATGATGCATGTCGCCATATCGGCAATTGAAGCGTGGGCGTCACCGAGGGGCTGAATGATGATTTTTTCGTCGGGACGTCCGGCTGCGCGCCCGAAGATCACCGGCGTCTGCTGCGGCAGTTGCGCGCGCAGCAATTCAAAGGCCTTGCCGAGCTGCCAGGGCCGCGCTTTGCTGATCGGATTGTAAAGCGCAATCACGAAGCCCGCCTTGGCAGCCAATGTCAGGCGCTTTTCGATGATCTCCCAGGATTTGAGGTTGTCCGAAAGCGAGATTGCGCAGAAGTCGTGGCCGAGCGGGGCGCCGACACGCGCAGCAACCGCAAGCATTGCGGTGATGCCCGGAACGACGACCAGTTCGACGGAACGCCATTCGGCCGGACCTGTGTCGATTGCCTCGCAGACTGCCGCTGCCATGGCGAACACACCGGGATCGCCGCCGGAGACGATGCAGACCTTGCGGCCGCCTGCCGCCATCGTCAAAGCATCCGCTGCCCGCCTCATCTCCTCGCGATTGTCGGAAGAATGACGATTTTGGTGGGCGCGAAGCTGCAGCCGGTCCAGATAGGGCCCATAGCCGAAGAAATCGGTCGAGGCCGAAACCGCTGAATGCGCTTCCGGTGTCATCTGCTGTGGGCTGCCAGGACCGGTGCCAATGACGAACAGGATTCCACTCATCGACTTGCCTCCCAGCCTGGTACCAGCACCAGCGAGAAATACGGCGCGTCACCCTCCGGCCGCTCCGCAAGCTTCGCCATTGCGGCATTCGCCATCGTCCCACGCTCGACATAGACGGCTTCGCTAAGACGCCCTGCTGCTTCAAGAGCGCGGCGGATCTTCGGAAGATTGCGGCCGACCTTCATAATGACGGCTGCCTGGGTATCGGCAAGCCGCCGGGTCAGTTCCGCTTCGGCCATGGTGCCCGGCAGCACGGAAAGGACATCGTCACCTTGTACGATCGGCATGCCGGCAAGCGACCAGCAACCGGACATGGCGCTGATGCCCGGAATCACCTCGGTCGGATAGCGACCGGCAAGGCGCACATGCAGGTGCATATAGGATCCGTAGAACATCGGATCGCCTTCGCTGAGGACAGCAACGGTTCTTCCCGCATCGAGGCGCGCTGCGACCGCGGCTGCAGAATCATCGTAGAAGGCAGTGATCTGGCTTTGATAGAACGTCTCGCTTTTTTCGATTTCAGTGGTCACCGGATAGTAGAGCGGCAGCAGTTCTGTCTCGGGACTGATCAAGTGCTGGACGACCGCCCGGCCGTTGCCGGCCCTGCCCTGTTTGGCGAAATAGGCAATGACATCCGCAGCTTCGATCGCTTTCTTTGCCTTGATTGTCAACAGATCCGGGTCTCCTGGACCCGTTCCGACGCCGATCAGTCGGCTTGGCCTGGTCATAGTCCCGACCTCGCCAGCGCGTTGATTGCGGCGGCAGTCATCGCACTGCCGCCCAGGCGACCGCGAACGATCGCGAAGGGCACGCCATAGGAATTTTCCGCCAACGCGTCCTTTGATTCTGCCGCACCGACGAAGCCGACCGGCATGCCGATGATGGCCGCCGGCCGCGGTGCGCCGCCGCGCAATCGTTCAAGAAGGTGGAAGAGTGCCGTTGGCGCATTGCCTATCGCGACAACGCTGCCGGCCAGACGATCGATCCAAAGGTCGACGGCCGCCGCCGAACGCGTGTTGGCGCTTGCTTCTGCCATTTGCGGAGTGCGGGGGTCGCGCAGAGTGCAGATCACGTCATTGTTTTCTGGCAGCCGGGCGCGTGTGATGCCGTGGGCGACCATTTCCGCGTCGCAGAAGATCGCTGCGCCCTTTTTGAGCGCGCCGCGCGCTGCATCGACGAAACCCGGCGAAAAGTCGAAATATGTCGCGGCTTCGACCAGCCCGCAGGCATGGATCATGCGCACGGCAATCTCGGCCTCTTCCGTCGAAAATCGCGAGAGGTCGGCTTCGCTGCGGATAATCGCAAAGGAGCGCTCGTAGATCGCCTCGCCGCTGCGGATATAATCGTAATCTGGCATTCCTATTCCTGTTTCAGCGCCTTCACGATCGTCTGGGGGCCAAGCCGCCTCAGGCAGGCAGCAGCCGATTCGTCAGCGCTCTTGTTGTTCTCGACCAGCCGGGCGAGCTTCTCTATAGCGAAATCAATCTCGCCGCCAGCAATCGTTGCATCAGGGCTGTCGCCTGCAAGTCCGCTCAACACAATACCATAACCGCTCGCCATTCCAGTCAACGCCAGCGCCGGTCGCGGATGAGCGCATCCCTTGGGACAACCCGAGAGATGAAATGTAAGCGATCCATCGAAAAGAACCGGTGAATGCCGCAGCAAATGCTGTGCTTGCATCCTCGTTTCATAAAAGCCGGAGGCGCAGGCACCCGCACCGGCGCAAGCGGCAATATTTGCAGATGGATCATCGGCATCGGAGCTGAAGCCATAATCCTTTGCCGCTGCCTGCAACGCCTTCGCCGCCTCCGTGCTGCAGCCCGTGACGAAGAACTGGCGGCCCGGTGCCAGGCGAATTTCCGCCGCACCGAGGGGCTCGGTCTGTCCCAGGAATCGTGATAGGGCACTAGCCTTCATCTGGCCGAAACGCGGTCTGAGGCCAAGGACCGCGCTGTCATCGCAAAGCTGATGAAGGCCGGGCCTCGGCATTTGCGAATTTGGTCCGGCGGCAAATTGCAATTCCATTGCCGGAAACACTTCGCGCAATGCAGTCGGTCCAATGTCGCGCGCTCGAGAATTCTTGCCGATTTCCATGAGCATCGCCAGCAATCGCCCGACCGCCCGGGCGGCGTCGTCTGCGGAACCGATACAAACCGGCTTTGCCGCTTTTGCATCACCGTCGATCGCGACCAACCAACGGCCTTCGTCCAGAGCGTCAACGCGGATATCGGCCGATAGACCGGATAGACCGAAACGTCCCCCACCGTCGACGATGATGGAGAGCTTCGGGGCCAAGAGTGGTGAAGACAGCGCGATCTTGTGCTCATTTCGCAGCCGGGCTTCGATCGCGGCGGCATTTCCTATCTCACCCGGGTCGATGCCATGCAATGGCGACAGCTCGATCGGCGGACCTGCGGGCACGAGGATCCCAGCCGCATCAACATCAGCGGCGAGCCGCCCGACAGTTTCCGGCCGCAGTCCGCGCACTTGCAGACTTCCCCGCCCAGTAATTTCCAAAACGCCGTTGCCGTTTGCCGCTGCGGAGACTGCAAGCATGTTCAATTGCGAAGGCGTCAGCGCACCCCCGGCTGGACGCAGCCGTGCTAGAAGGCCATCACCGGTCGCCATGGGTGCAGCAAGCGTCGGACAGGCGCCTCGGCGCGAGCCTGGTGCGGCAATTGCACGCCCTTCCATGTCGATCTCTCTTTCGCCGGCAAACCCCATGGCTCGTCCTTTCATGCATGCCTTTACGGGGCGGCACGCTCGCGGTAAAGCGCCCCGACTCGACCTGCCGGGCTAGTCGTGAACGTCGCGGGCTTTGCGCAGCAGGTAGATATCCATGATCCAACCGTGCCGTTCGCGCGCTTTGGCCCGGATCGTTACGATGTCATCGGCGACGTCGCCGAGCCGCCCGGACCGGATGATTTCGTCCTGCGTGCCAAGATAGGCTCCCCAGAAGATCTCCGCATCAGGGTCGTCGATCTTCGTAAACGCCTGGATGCCATCGAGCATCACGACCGTACTTTCCCTCTTGAGCCCCTCTTCGGCGAGCCTTCGGCCAGTCGTAATCTCCACAGGCTTGCCCACGAGATTGATAGGAACGCGGTGGCTGGCGGCAAGCGCCTGAATGCTGGTAATGCCCGGGATGACGGTGAGATCGAAATCCACTTTGTCCCGCACCCGTTCCAGGATGCGCAATGTGCTGTCGTAAAGGCTCGGATCGCCCCATACAAGGAAGGCAGCCGTGCCATTTTCAGGCAACTCATTGATCAGATGACAATAGGTCTCAGCAATTGTGGCGTGCCATTCATCGACGCTTTGCCCATAGCTGCGCTCCTTCGTTTCGCGAAGAGGCACCGCAAATTCGATGATCTTTCCATCCGCCTGCTTAAGATACCGCTCACAGATTTCGCGGCGGACATCTGCAAGCTCTTCTTTCTGTGCACCTTTTGTGGGAATGAACACGAATTCGGCGCCGTTCATGGCGTTGATCGCCTGAATGGTCATGTGCTCCGGATTTCCGGTGCCGATGCCGATTGCGTAAAGATGCTTCACTGAGCCTCCTTGCGGTCTTGTGCCCTCAGGCGATCAAAAGCGCCGTGCCGTAGAGCCCGATGGCGAAGACGGTATGCGCGATCAGATTGAGCGCGCGCACCTTGTTCGGGTTCGGTGTCTTCGACGCTGCCCAGCCGATGCCAAGTCCGGGCTGCAGCAGGAACCAGCCGGCCCCGACCGTGACAATACCGAGGATCCAGGCGGGCAGGAAAGTCGGTGCTGCCAGCCAGGGTGGACCCATGATAGCCGCAAGAGCAAGGCCATAGATGATGCCGGTCGCATAATGGCCGATCCACCCGATTGCCAGCTCGTGTCTATAGGGTTCTGCATTGGCGATATTGTCATGAAATACCTTGCCGCGCCCGAGGTGCCAGAACCACCGTCCGACAGGCGCCCAGTTGGCGGGCCCCTGACCGAAGACCCGGAAGAGGACGATTGCCCAAATATCCATGAGGAAGGTCGCACCGATCCCCATACCAATCCCGCGCCATAAAATATCGAACATGAAGAAGATCCAGACTCGTAAATTGCTGGACTGTCTTAAACAGGCGCGGCAGGCCCTGCAACAGCGCTCTTGCACTTAGGCGCGATCCCTGCAAACGGCGCATTTCAATTGATCGGAAAGGTGACTACCCCTAAATTCCGGCAAAAAGGAGAGTGCGCAATGAAGCTCGATCAGACAGCCAAGGGCGTCTATGCCATCGCCGCAACGCCGTTTCATCCGGACGGGCGGCTGGATCAGGTGTCGGTTGACCGGCTCACCGATTTCTATCTCGGGTGCGGCGTGAGCGGGCTTACCATACTTGGGATCATGGGCGAAGCGCCGAAGCTTGAGCCGGAGGAGTCGCTTGCAATCACCCGGCAGGTCGTGAAGCGCGCCGGCGTTCCGGTGATCGTCGGTGTCTCGGCGCCGGGATTTGCGGCGATGCGTTCACTCGCGCGCGGCGCCATGGATATTGGCGCCCAGGGCGTCATGATCGCCCCACCGCCGTCTCTTCGGACGGATGATCAGATCGTCGGCTACTATGCCCAGGCGGTCGAGGCGATCGGCGATGATGTTCCCTTCGTCATCCAGGACTATCCGCTGACACTGACCGTGGTGATGACGCCTGGCGTCATCCAGAAGATCGTCAACAATCACCCGTCCAGCGTGATGCTGAAGCACGAAGACTGGCCGGGGCTCGAGAAGATTTCCCAGTTGCGGGCAGCGCAAAAAGCGAACGAGATGCGCGACATTTCGATCCTTTGCGGCAACGGCGGGCTGTTTCTCGATTTCGAGATGGAGCGCGGTGCCGATGGCGCGATGACCGGTTACGCCTTCCCCGATATGCTGGTCGACGTCGTGAATTTCCAGCAGACCGGAAACCGCGAGGCGGCACATGACCTCTTCGATGCACATCTGCCGCTCGTTCGCTATGAGCAGCAGCCGGGAGTTGGGCTTGCCGTGCGCAAATATGTCCTCAACAAGCGCGGCGCGATCGCCAGCGACTCTCAGCGAAAGCCCGCGGGAAACATTTCAATGAGAGCAAAGGCCGAGATCGATTACCTCCTTTCACGCATTGCAAGATATGACACGCGTGCGGCGTTCAGGGACTAGACCGCCAATTTTCCATTCGGCACTGCATGTTCCTCGATCACTTTTGAGCGGATCAAACAAGTTCCAAAGCAATCTCGCTCCTTGTCAGTGCTAAACTGCGCCCTGGCCCGGCGATGGCGGCGTCGTGGCGAGAGCGCTTCGATCGACTGTAAATTTTGCCATCTGCCATGAGGTGGGGCTCAGATCGGCCCTGCTCTTTTCATCCGTGGCAGCACGCTGCCAGCAAAAACGAGCCTCCGGGTCCGTCTGGGCCATCTCCTGCGACAAGTCCTCCGGCCCGTTTCATTTCGTTCCTATCGGCTCTTTCGAAGTCCGCGCTGGATTTTTGTGCCGCCCAGAGACGTAGAGGTATCGAGAAGACATCACCAAATTGCCGCAGCCCGGTTTGATCGATTGAGGGCTGCGAAAACAGACGTATAATAGTTTCAGAAATTTCTGAAAGTTTAGAAATAACGGAATCGCCAATGAACCTCCCGCCGCTCGTTCAATCCTTCGTTCTGCATTTCGGTGAGATGGGCTCGCGTTGGGGCATCAATCGCACGGTCGGCCAGATTTATGCGCTTCTTTATGTTTCGCCATCGCCGCTTTGCGCCGATGAGATCGTCGATGCGCTCAACATCTCGAGATCGAATGTGTCGATGAGCCTGAGGGAGCTGCAGGCATGGAACCTCGTGCTTTTGAAACATCGACCTGACGACCGCAGGGATTTCTTCACGACACCTGATGATGTCTGGCACATCCTGCGCACCCTTGCTGAAGAGCGGAAGAAGCGCGAGGTCGATCCAACGCTCTCGGTTCTGCGCGAAATCCTGATGCAAAGGCCGGCGAGCGAAGCCGAACGCTTCGCCCAGGAGCGGATGAGCGAAATGCACGGTCTGATCGAGCAGCTGACGCATTGGTACGAGGATGTGAAACAGCTTGAAACGGAACGCCTCGCAACGCTACTCTCCTTAGGAGCAAAAGTTACGAAGCTTCTGGAAGCCAAGGACCGGGTGGTTTCACTCGGCCGTGGCCGCCGGCCCGCCAACAAGAGCTAGCGCTATGGGGACTGCTTTGTTCGACGAGGCAAAAGCCCATGCAGCCGGAGCGTCAAAGACTGGCTTGCCGGCCCGCTCGGCCCGGCCTTTATGTCTTCGTCATGCCGCTTCGCTTCAAACCGCTGCCTCTTTCTTGTGGATCCCGCAAGCTGGTCTGCTTGCTCATGCCGTCGGGCGTATTGCAGATGGCGACGGTCTCAGTCATGTCCTTTGGCCCGCCTTTTTTGTGTTGACACTCGGAATTGCAAAGGCGCTGCTTGACGCGGTTGGCGGCCAGATTGCCCTCGACAGCGCGCGGACCGAACTGAGTGTGAGGAGACAGTTTGCCGTTGCAGCGCTTGCCCGGCGATCGCCGATCGACGGCACACGTCCTGCTTCCGGGCAAGTTGCGAGCGTTCTCGGCGAGCAGGCGGAGCTTGTCGTTCCCTACCTCGCGCGCTATTTTCCCGCGCGCATCAAGGCGAGCGTCATCCCTGTCGTCATGCTTGTTTGCGTGCTAGCGATCTCCTGGGTTGCCGCGCTCGCGCTCTTCATTTCTATGCCGCTTATACCGCTTTTCATGGCACTCATCGGCTGGCGCGCACAGTTTGCAAGCGAAAAGCAGCTCGCTGCAACAGGCAAGCTCAATGCATTCCTTCTCGACCGGCTCCGTGGGCTGGCCACGATACGCTCCTTCAATGCAGTCGAGCTGACTGCCACGCGGCTGCGGGCAGATGCTGAAGACCTCAAGACACGCACCATGGCGGTACTTAAAATCGCCTTTCTCTCCTCGGCCGTGCTGGAGCTCTTTGCTGCGCTTGGCGTTGCAATGGTCGCCGTCTATGTGGGCTTCAGCCTCCTCGGCGAAATTCACTTCGGGACGTGGTCGGGCAAGATCAGCCTGACCGAAGGGTTTTTCATACTCCTTCTCGCACCCGCCTTTTTCGAACCGTTGCGCGAACTTTCCGCCGTTTGGCACGACCGTGCTGCCGGAGAAGCGGCGATAAAGGCGCTGGACAGCCTCGGCGAGTGCGGCGGTATTGAGATCGTCGATACGCACAGCACCGGCCCGGCGCCGGGCTTTGACCGGCTCGACATTGAATTCAAAAATGTCAGCTTCCGTTACGATTGCCTGCGGCCCTGCGCGCTGACCGGCTTCAACTGTCTTATCGAAGAGGGTGAGCATGTCGCGCTTTCAGGTGCGAGCGGCGCGGGAAAATCCACGCTGCTTGCGCTAATTGCCGGTCTGGCACCTCCACAGACGGGTCGAGTCCTGATCGATGGCCGGCCCGTCGATGCGGGCGTGCGCAGCACCATGGCCTGGATCGGCCAGACGCCGCATATATTCGCCGGAAGCTTGGCGGGCAATGTCTTGCTGCACAGACATTACGGCGTTCTAAAGGAGGCTTTGGCGCTTGCCAGACTGGACGGCGTTGCGGCCGCCTACGGCAAACGGCCGCTGGGCGAAGGCGGTGCCGGTCTTTCCGGCGGCGAAGCCTTGCGACTTGCGATCGCACGGGCGGCCGCCAATCCTTTCATTCGCATCATCCTGGCGGACGAACCGACGGCGCATCTCGACGCAGTGACTGCTGCGGAGATCACGGAAAGCCTGATTGCCCTTGCCAGCGAGCGGACGCTTATCGTTGCCACGCATGATGCGCGTCTTGCTGCGCGCATGGACCGCATGATCCTCATCGATGCACCGTTCTCAAAAGAGGCTGCTGTGTCATGCGAAAACTGATCCGGATGCTTGCGCCGATCCTCAAACTTTTCTTTTTTGACAGGCCGCGTCGTCTGTTGGCCGGTGCCTTGCTTTCTGCCGTCACGGTCGTTGCGGGTCTTGCGCTGCTCGGCTTGTCGGGCTGGTTCATCACCGCCGCGTCGATTGCCGGCCTATCTGCAGCAGCCGTCGCCTTCGACGTATTTGCGCCGGCAGCCGCAATCCGCTTGCTTGCAATCAGCCGTACGGCTGCCCGCTACGGCGAGCGGATGACGACGCATGATGCAACGCTGGGCATATTGGCGGCACTTCGCGAGAGGCTTTTTCGCGGCTGGGCGGGACCTGGTGCCGCACGCAATCTTCTCAGGCGTCCCTCCAAAGCGCTATTTCGCCTGACGGCCGATATCGATGCACTGGATTCGCTCTACCTCAGAGTTCTCGTTCCCATCGGTGCCGCCATGGGTGCTGGGGTTGTCGCTGTCGTGGCGCTGGGCATCATGCACCCCGCCTTCGGGCTCACGGTCGGTGCAGCTTTGGTTGGCTGCGGGATCTGCGTCCCGATCGCTGCAGGCGGCCTTGCGCGAAAGCCTGCCCGGCGTCGCGCTTACGGCATCGAGGCGCTTCGCTCGCGTGCCATCGACCTGACCGCGGGCCAGGCAGATCTCATGATGGCATCGGGAATGGAAGCGCAATGCATGTCCGTTCTCGCTGCCGATCGCTATACCGCCAGGGCCGATCGTCATCTCAATCGGATCGAAACGGGCGTCACTCTGACCTTCGGCCTCGTCACGGCGATCCTGCTCGCCGGCTCGCTTCTTGCGGTAGCGGCGCTCACCGAAGCAAGGGCGATCACTGCACCGGTCGCCGCATTGGGGCTGCTGATCGCCTTTGCAGCCGTCGAACCCTTCACGGCCCTGCGACGCGGCGCCCTGGAATTCGGCCGTGTCCTGGTTGCAGCAAAGCGGATTGGTCCGCGCCTGACTGAAGAGACCTTGCGACATCAAAGAAGTGTCCCTGAAGCCGGCATCGCAGTTGGACTGCGGGAGGCAAGCGTCAGACATGACGGGTCGGCCGGAGATGCGCTTCATGCAATCAGCCTCGAATTGAGATTGGGTGAAACATTGGCTGTCATCGGCCCGAGCGGTGCCGGAAAAACGACACTGCTGATGCTGCTCGCAGACGAAGTGGAGCCGCGCGTCGGGACTGCTGCATGCGTCGATGCGACGCTGCTGACGCAAAGGACAGAACTCTTTCACGATACGCTCGAAGGCAATCTTCGGCTCGCCAAGCCGGAGGCGAGCGACGCGGAACTGCGCGAAGCGCTTGCCGCCGCGGGGCTGCTTTCGGATATCGAGGCCTTGCCGAAGGGGCTCGGTACGCCGCTTGGCGAAGGCGGCTTCGGTCTTTCGGGTGGTCAGTCCCGTCGCCTTGCGCTTGCACGCCTTTTCCTTCGCGACACGCCGCTTTGGCTGCTCGATGAGGCGACGGAAGGTCTCGACAGCGCAACGGCAAACGATGTCATGTCCCGGCTGAAGCAACGGGCGTGCGGCCGTGCCGTCGTCATTGCATGCCATACCCGCCGCGAGGCTGCGATCGCCGATCAGATCGCAGTCATCGAACGCGGTCGCATGACCCAACTATCGCGCCGTGGAGAGGCGGCGTTCGAAAGCGCGCTCGAGCGGCTAAGGCCGGATTGAGTGCTGCGCCAACTGCGGACGCCGACCGGCGCCCGTTCGACATCCTGTGGGACTGTGGAAGAAAAACAATGGAACTAGATATCGTCGCGCTCTCGCGCTTCCAGTTCGCCCTGACGGCGCTTTATCACTTCCTGTTCGTGCCGCTGACGCTCGGTCTGTCGGTGCTGCTCGCCATCATGGAAACCACCTATGTGATGACCGGCAGGCAGATCTGGCGGCAGATGACGAAATTCTGGGGCACGCTCTTCGGCATCAACTTCGTACTGGGCGTGGCGACCGGCATCGTCATGGAGTTCCAGTTCGGCATGAATTGGAGCTACTACAGCTATTATGTCGGCGACATCTTTGGTGCGCCGCTGGCGATCGAAGGGCTGATGGCCTTCTTTCTGGAAGCGACTTTCGTCGGCCTCTTCTTCTTCGGCTGGGACAAGCTGTCGAAAGTGGGGCACCTGATTGCCACCTGGGCCGTGGCGCTCGGCTCCAACTTCTCGGCGCTCTGGATCCTGATCGCCAACGGCTGGATGCAGAACCCGGTCGGCTCGGCGCTCAATCCGCAGACCATGCGTATGGAGATTACGAGCTTCTTCGACGTGGTCTTCAATCCCGTCGCCCAGGCGAAATTCGTGCATACGGTTTCTGCCGGCTACGTCTGCGCCTCGATCTTCGTGCTCGGCGTCTCGGCTTGGTACCTGCTGAAAGACCGCCATATCGAGCTTGCCAAGCGCTCGATGACGGTTGCCGCCTCCTTCGGACTTGCCTCGGCTCTCTCGGTGGTCGTACTCGGCGACGAGAGCGGCTATCTGGCGACTGAAAACCAAAAGATGAAGCTCGCCGCAATCGAGGCAATGTGGGAGACGGAACCGGCACCTGCAGCCTTCACGGCCTTCGGCTTTCCGGACCAGCAATCGCGTGAGACGCATTACGCCATTCATATCCCGTGGGTCATGGGACTGGTCGGGACACGCTCGCTGACCACCGAAATTCCAGGGATCGACAAGCTTGAACAGCAGGCCGAGACCCGTATCCGCGAAGGCATCAAGGCCTATGATGCGCTGATGCAAATCCGCGCGGCTCCAACACCGGACGGCATTGCGCACGAGGTTCGCAGCGCCTTTGAAGACCTTGGCCATCAGCTCGGCTACGCGCTTTTATTGAAGCGCTATGTCGATGATCCGCGCCAGGCAACAGATGAACAGATTGTCCAGGCTGCACGCGACACGATCCCGCATGTTCCGACCCTTTTCTGGTCGTTCCGCGTCATGGTCGGGCTCGGCATGTTCTTCATCGTGCTGACGGCAGTCTTCTTCTGGCTGTCAGCCCGCCGCCACCTCGACAAATATCCGTTGCTCCTGAGGGTCGCCGTTTTCGCCATACCCCTTCCCTGGATTGCCATCGAAGCTGGCTGGATCGTCGCCGAGATCGGTCGACAGCCCTGGGTCATAGAAGGGGTTCTGCCGACGGCAATGGCAGTTTCCAGCCTGGGGGCAAGCACGGTGCTTGCCACCATCATCGGCTTTGCCGCACTTTATACGACGCTCATCGTCGTCGAAATGAGCCTCATGATCAAAGCGATCCGCCAGGGGCCGGATCCGGACGAGGAGCCGGACGCCGCACTCATTTCCGAAACAATCGTTCCAGCAGCGGAGTGATCGCCATGGTCCTTCATGAACTCGTCGACTACGAAACCCTACGGATGATCTGGTGGCTGCTGCTCGGCATATTGCTGATCGGCTTTGCGGCAACCGACGGCTTCGATCTGGGTGTCGGTGCGTTGTTGCCCTTCGTGGCCAAGACCGACACGGAACGCCGCGTCGCGATCAACACGATCGGCCCGGTCTGGGAAGGCAATCAGGTCTGGCTGATCCTTGGCGGCGGCTCCATCTTCGCCGCGTGGCCGGCGCTCTATGCCGTTTCCTTCTCGGGCTTTTATCTCGCCATGTTTGCGATCCTGCTTGCGCTCATCTTGCGCCCGGTCGGCTTCAAGTACCGTTCGAAGCGGGAAAGTGCACGCTGGCGCAACAACTGGGACTGGGCGCTGTTCATCGGCGGCTTCGTGCCGTCGCTAATCTTCGGCGTTGCCGTCGGCAATGTATTGCAGGGAGTGCCCTTCCGTTTTGCCGACGACATGCGCATTTTTTACGAAGGCTCATTCTTCGGCCTTCTCAATCCATATGCGCTGCTTTGCGGCCTGCTCTCGGTCTCCATGTTCGTCCTGCACGGCGCATCCTGGCTGGTGCTGAAGGCGAGCGGTCCCGTTGCCGAGCGCGCCAGAAACTATGGAAGCGTTGCTGCCCTATGCGTTATCGTACTCTTTGCCCTTGGCGGCCTTTTCCTGGCGCTCGGCATCGATGGCTATCGCATCACCAGCGCCATCAGCCCCGGCGGTCCGTCAAATCCGCTCTTGAAAACGGCGCAGCATGACGGTTCGTGGCTTGCAAACTACAGCACCTATCCGTGGCTGCTGATTGCTCCGGTACTCGGCCTGCTGGGTGCGGCACTTTCGTTTGCTGCAATGCGGGCGAGGCGCGAGGTCTCGACCCTGCTTTTCAGCAAGCTCTCGATCTTCGGCATCATAGCAACGGTCGGCGTCTCGATGTTTCCCTTTATTCTGCCCTCCTCGCTCGATCCGCGATCAAGCCTGACAGTCTGGGATGCTTCCTCGAGCCACATGACGCTTTTCATCATGCTCGTCGTCTCGCTGATATTTCTGCCGATCGTCGCCGCTTACACCGCCTGGGTCTACAAAGTGCTGTGGGGCAAAGTCGACGAAAAGTCGGTTACCGACAAGAACGGACACGCCTACTGAAGGAGACAAGGTGATGTGGTACTTCGCATGGATGCTCGGGCTGCCGCTGGCGGCCGCCTTCGCCGTCCTCAACGCCATGTGGTACGAACTGGTCGACGACGAATCCAGGAAGAAGAAGCAATGACAAAAAACTCAGGACAAGCGCCCGGCCGTGAATGCACCCTGCCACACCGCCGGCCCATCCTCGCAGAGCCTTTGGTCAATCTGGCACAAGGATTGCCTATTAATACCCGTCTGAAGCGTGGCAGGAGAAGATATGATGGTGTCAGTCACGGATATGATTGGTGCGACATGGCGTCTTGAGGATGCAATCCGGGAGGTGATCGCGGACAGGCATATTTTTCCTAATGAAACCAAAGCAATGAAGGAAAAAGCTAAAGTTCTACCCCATCTTCTGGTGCAGAAATATCCACATCTGTCGGATATCGAGAACGAATTGCGCGGCGTCTTCGAGACCTGCCGCTTGGCGATTGACCACAAATCGATCAGTCCGGTCGTTGTAAAGGCAGCAATTGCCATTGCCGACGAATACCGGGAGATCATCATCAAACTGAAGCACTGAACTTGCCGAAACGCGCGACCTTAAAAACTTGGGGACAGAGCGGTTCCCCGCGCAGCATTTGCTTGACCTTGCGTCATTCATGGTTGACGTGGCGTTCCGGGGACACTAGCACGCTTGTCGAAGGCATTCTGGGGACGTTTCCATGGAAATCTTTACTGCTGCGGGCCTGACTGCACTCCTGCAGGTCATCGCGATCGATCTTGTTCTTGCCGGCGACAACGCCGTCATCATTGGTCTTGCTGCCGCCGGCCTGCCGGTCGCTCAGCGTAAGAAGGCCATTCTGGTCGGCATTCTTGCCGCCACCGTTCTGCGCATTCTTTTTGCATCCGTGACGGTTCAGCTCTTGAGCATCGTCGGTTTGCTGCTTGCCGGGGGCCTGCTCCTGCTCTGGGTCTGCTGGAAGATGTGGCGCGAGCTTCGCTCCCAGCATGCAAACGGCGGGGAGATCGGTCTGGACGGCGAAGACTCCACCGGACCCAAGAAGACCTTCATGCAAGCTGCAACCCAGATCGTCGTCGCCGACGTTTCGATGTCGCTCGACAACGTGCTGGCCGTTGCCGGTGCCGCACGCGAGCACCCGACCGTGCTTGTGCTGGGCCTTGCGCTCTCGATCGCCATGATGGGTGTCGCGGCGAACATCATCGCCCGCCTGCTCAACCGCCATCGCTGGATCGCCTATGTCGGCCTGCTGATCATCCTTTACGTCGCCCTCGACATGATTCATCGTGGCGTCCTGGAAGTGTGGCCGCATCTCTAGTCGTAAGAGCTGATGCAATTGCCTTTGAGGCGGATCGGCGAAAGCCGCTCCGCCTTTACTTTTTCACAAACAGCAATGCTGACAGGCAGCGACTGCAGCACGCCCTGCGCTTGACGCCTGACCTGTCGCGCTGCCTTTTGTGCAAGATGGCGCCAGGTCGTCCCCGGTGCGGATGCGACCGGCCGCTAGCGACCACTACAATCGCGAAGCGCTGACAGGTGTCGACGTGCGCGACGCAGGCTTCATCGAGATCGCAGGAGATGTTGCCGGTGATCAGCAGAACGATGCGTCAGACGAGGCGCTCGCCCGCATCGAATGCTCTTTACATGAAATGTGGGATGCAGTGACGCCAGCAAAGTCATTCCCCCGGTCTGGGCGATCGCCCCGAAATCGCCGATCGTTGCGCTTGCCATATGTCGATGGTCATTTGCGATCTTGAGTTGGGCCCGGTCTTTGCGCGCCATCGCCGAGATTGCGGTCAAGCACGATGATGGCGTGCACTGATTTCGCGCTGTCTTCTATCAACGGCGAGCCTGGGCCCGGCTAGCGCACCGCATGAAATTCACCGCCGGCAAGCCGATGAAACCACCCTGCTTGGCATTGATCATCCATTTGGAGCCAATGGCTGGTCCGTCGACGCAGTCCTCATACCGATTAAGGCGTGATCCGTGAACCCGGTGCCGCTACGCACACGCCGCCTTCCGGGTGAGCAGCCAAACCAGATATGGACCGCCAATCAGAGCGGCAAAGAGCCCTACGGGAACCTGATAGGGATAGATGACGACGCGCGAAAGCCAATCGGCGAAGATCAAAATGACAGCACCGATGAGGATGCTTGCGGCAAGCTGATGCGCCGGTTTCTGGAAGCCCATCAATCTCGCAAGATGCGGAGCCATAAGACCCGTCAGACTCAGTGGACCAACGAGAAAGGAGGCGATTGCCGTCATCAGTGCTGCAATCATTGCCAGCACCAGACGGCTCATCCTGGCCGACAAGCCGAGGGCGCGCGCAGCCGAGCCACCGAGCGGCAAGATGGCCAACCATCGGCCCAGGAGGGGTAGCGGCGCGGCCAGACCCGCCAATGCGGTCAAAGCTGTCCATGCCTCGAACGGCCCTGCCCGGTTTGTCGAGCCCGAAAGCCACGTGAGAAGGATGTAGCTGCGCATGTCGCCTTGCGCGAGGACCATCGTTACGATGGCCATCGAAAAGGCGCCGATGGCGACACCGGCGAGCAGCAAACGCTCCGGCGAAAATCGCGCGCGCGCAGCAATCCCGATGATGACAAGAAATGCCACAAGGGCGCCGAGCGACATCGCGCTCAGCATGACGATCGGCGACGGAAAACCGAAGATGAAGAGTGCAACGGTGAGACCTGCTCCGCCGCCGGCGCTCACGCCTAACACCTCCGGACTGGCAATCGGATTGCCGGTCAGGCGCTGCATGATGAAACCTGCAGCCGCCAGTATCGCTCCGGCTCCGCCCGCCGCTGTGGTGCGCGGCAGGCGAAACGGCAGGAGATCGAAGAAGAGCGCGCCGCTTGCGACGTGCCATCCGTCGCCGGCGGGAGCCGACGTCAATGCGAGCGCAATGACGCCCGCAAGAGCGATCAACAGCACAAGCAAGCCGGCGGAAGGCTTGCCGAGGCGCCGAAAGGCAAGCGGAGGCTGAGGAGCTTCGGCCGGGAAGCAGTGGACGCGCGGCAAAAGGTACAAGAGCAGCGGTCCGCCGAAGAGAGCTGTTGCCGCACCTGCTGGCGCCAGGTCAGTAAAACCCGGTCCGAGCAGTTGCGTGATGCAGTCCGTCAGGAAAAGCAAAGCTGCGCCCGTCAGGGGCGCGGCCATCATCATCTGGCCGGTCGTTCGCGCACCGGCAAGACGGGCGATCGCAGGTGCAGCGAGCCCGATGAAACCGATGACGCCCACCTGCGCCGTGACCGAAGCCGATAGCCAAACGGCAAGTGCCACTACGCCAAAACGGGCCGAATGCAGCGCCAGACCGAGGCTTCTTGCCCCGGCATCATCCAGCGAGAGAACGCGAAGCGGCCGAAGCAGCAACAGGCCGGCTGCAAAACCGAGCAGAAGCCGCGGGGCGAGCGAAATCACGCCGTTCCAATCCTGCTGGCTGAGCGAGCCGGCTCCCCAGATGAAGATCGACATCGCGTATTCGCCGCGCGCAAGGATGATTGTGACGCTGAGTGCCGAGGCGATCAGGGTGACGATCATGCCCGACAGCGCGACGGTAACCGGATCTAGCCCTCGCCGCCAGCCCAAGGCAAGCACGATGGCCACGGCACCAAGCCCTCCTGCAAAGGCTGCAAGCTCGCGCGAAATACCGAGCAGCAGCGGCGAAGCGCTCGCCACGATCGTCAGCGCCAGCTCGGCGCCGGCTGCGACCCCGAGCGTCGAGGCGTCAGCGATCGGATTGCGCAAGACCCTTTGCAGCAGCAAACCGGAAAGCCCAAGAGCCGCACCGGCAATCAGCGAAAGCGCGGCACGCGGCATCATGCTTTGCCAGAGCAGGACCGCGTCGAGCGCAGCTGCCTCCCCTGAGAGCTTCGGGCGCAGCAGGACAAGCAGCGCGAAGACGACGAGGCAAAGCCCTGTCAGAAAGAAGCTCATGGCGCGTGGCTGCCGGAGCCGGCTTGCGGAGATCACGCGGTTAACCGTTCCAGGCACTGGAAAGCGCCTCTGCCAGTAGATCGGCAAAACGCATCGCCGCCGGCAATGCGCCATAGGGGTTGATGGAGCCGAGAATGATCACCCGTTTTTCAGAAACCGCGGGAAGCGCGTTCCAAAAAGCGCTCATCTCGAGTGTCGCCAGGGCGTCCTTCGGGTGCGGTGGGATCACAACAATCCAGGCATCTGGCATCGACGCGAGCGTTTCGATCCCGACCGGCGCCACGGCCGAATAGCTGGTCGCGCCCTGCCAGGCATTTGTCAGTCCTGTGCGTTTCAAGACAGCACCAAACATGCTGTCGGAGCCGAAGACACGGTAGTGCCGTGCATCGCCAAGATTGATGGGGATGACGGGGCGCCCGTCGCCTTTGGCAAAGACGGCACGAAAGCGTTGAAGTTTCCCGGCCAGCTCTTCCGTAAGCTGTCTTGCCGCCCCAAGTTCAAGGCGCTCGCCGATCGAAAGCGTCGTCTGTTGCGCAAGATCGTATGGATCTTCGCCCGGCTTGTAGACCGCGTGGTTCTCGACCGGCGCGATCGGACGCATGCGTGCATCTGCCCAGGCATAGAAATTCGAGCTGAAGATCAGATCGGGCCTGGCGAAGCGAAGCACCTCGAAATTCGGTGTGCCGCGCAGTCCAAGGTCGGCGACTGATGCCGGGACCTCGGGTTTAACGACGATCTGGCCGAATTGCCGCAGCTCGGGTGCGGCAACGACATTTGCGCCGATTGCAAGAAGCGTCTCGAGCAGTGCCCAGTCGAGCGTGGCGACCCGTCGCGCTTCGCCTGCCCTGACGAGAGCCGGGGTTGCGAGCGCAGCTGTCAGCGCCATGAAATGCCTGCGGGTAAAATGCGCCATCGCCGTCACAGCAGATAGCTGACGGGTTCGCCGCGTGCAGGATGCGAAAAAACACCCATGCCGATCCCGAAGATGGTCTTCAGCAGGTCGGCCTGCATGATCGTGCCTGGGCTTCCCTTGGCAGTGATGCGGCCATGATTGAGCGCAATGATCTCGTCACAGTAGCGCGCAGCGAGGTTGATATCGTGCAGCACGATCACCACGCTCAGTGCACGCTCGCGGCTCAGCGACTGGATGAGCGAAAGCACGGATGCCTGATGTGCAAGATCGAGCGCAGAGGTTGGCTCGTCCAGCAGCAGGCAACGGGCATTCTGCGCCAGCATCATGGCGATCCAGGCACGCTGGCGTTCACCGCCCGACATATTTGCCACCATTGCGTCGGCGAACGCCTCAAGATCCGTTCGCGAGATGGCGTCCTCGACGAGCTCGCGATCGATCTTTCCGAACCGGCCAAGCGTGCCATGCCACGGAAAGCGACCGAGAGACACGAGCTCGCGGACCGTCATTCCATCGGTGGGAGGCGCAAATTGCGGCATATAGGCGATGTTGCGCGCGAAGGCCCGGCCGCCCCATTTCGCCGCCGCCCTGCCCTCGACGGAGACCGTTCCGGCAACCGGCACAATCTGACGCGCGATGATTTTCATGAGCGTACTCTTGCCGGAACCATTTGGCCCGATCAGCCCGTAAACACGTCCGTGCTCCAGTGCAAGGTCGATGCGCGAAAGGATTTTCCTCGTGCCCATCGAATAGTCGACGCCCGACATCGTCAGAAAGGCTGTGGACACCATCAAGTTCCCCGTTGTTGCATCGAAACCCATTCGGAAGAGCACCTCGCTGCCGCACTGGGCTTCCGCACTGGCGGCTTCCTGCAAAACTCTACTTTGATTGTCAACTTACCACTTCTTGCTGAGCTTGAAGGTGATCGCGCGCGCATCGCCGTAACCGCAGGTGCTGAGACCACCGCAGCCCTTGACGTATTCCTTGTCGAAGAGATTGGTGACGTTGATGGAGGCGCCCCAATCTTCTTTCTCATATCGGATTGCGGCATCGAAGACGGCGGCGCCTGGCACCTTCTTGTTGTTCTCATTGTCTGCCCAGGACCAACCCTGATAGCGCACACCACCGCCCACGCTTAGGCCTTCCAGCACACCCCGCAACACGGTGTAGTCGAGCCATAAACTTGCTTGAACTTTGGGCTGGAGGTAGGGAGTGTTGCCGACGAGCGCCGAATTGGCGTCCTCGGTGATTTCAAGATCAGTGTAAGAGAAGCCGGCAATCGCTTTCCAGCTATCGGTGAGATTGGCTTTGCTCTCGAATTCGAAGCCGCGCGAACGCACTTCGCCAAGCTGACTTGAGAGCATCGTCGAGGGATCCGTTACGACAACGTTCTTCTTCGTGAGTTCGAAGAGCGATGCGGAAACTGTGCCGTCGAAGAAGGTCGGTTCGTATTTTATGCCGGCCTCGATCTGATTGCCTTCCTCCGGTTTGATATTACGGGTGAGGCTGGTTGCGACGATGGGGTTGAAGAAGGTCGCAATGCTGACATAGGGCGTTACGCCGTTTGCGAATTCATAGGCGAGGCCTGCACGCCCGCTGAAGGCTGTCTTGTCGTAACCATAAGCAAAATTTTGGTTCGGTGCCCAAAAGGTAGGACCGTTACGCGTTTGTGTATCGACATAGTCGTAGCGTCCGTTGAGGGTCGCCAGCCAGCCCTCGCCGAAATGGATCTGATCCTGCACGTAGGCTCCGACCTGCTGCTGGGTAATGACCTGATTGAGATAGATGCTGTTTTCCGGTTGTGGATTGCCGTAAACGGGATCGATAGGGTCAATCGGCATGGCGGCAGACGCGGCCTGAACGTGGTCGAGCCTGTAATATTTATAGTCAATGCCGACCATCACCTTATGCGTGCTCCGGCCAAGGTCGAATTCGTTCTCGGCGCGGTTGTCCATCGAGTAGGAATCGCTCGTGGATTTGTGTTCGAAACCGATACGGTTGAGCCAGTAATAATTTGGGTTGGTGGGATCGGTCGTGTTGATATATCCGAAACCATAAGGGCCAATCTCATGTTTTCTCAGATGACCGTAGCGAGCGCTCTGGGTAATTTTCCAGCCACTATCGAACTCGTGCTTGAGCTCGTAGCCGACCATCTGCTGCGCATAATTGCCTTGATCGATGTCGGGCTCACCGAGGAAAGCGTCGCGTGGAATCTTGCCGAAGGGAGCGTCGGCGACTGTGCCCTCATAGGGGAAAAAGCCGTTCCCGGTATGGACTTGATCCAACGCACCCACGTAGCCCCAGACGTTGACCATTGTCGCATCATCCGGAACCAGTGTCAGCTGCGGCATGATGAAACCACGCAGGTCATGGGAAAAATCGGAATAGTTATCGCCGCCGGCGACTTTGCCTGTCAGCCGATAGGTCATGGTATCGCTTGACCCGACCTTGTCCGAGAAATCCACGCCGGTGAAGGCGTTTCCATTACTGTTGATGCCGATATCTGTATAAAAGAGCGGCTCGTCGATTGGTCGCTTGCGAACGAGGTTGACGATCCCGCCCGGATTGGAGCCGCCATAAAGGACCGAGGCCGGCCCCTTGAGAACCTCGACGCGCTCCAGCATGAAAGGATCAATCTGGAAGCCGCCGAAACCATAGCTAAAGAGGTTGAGGCCGTCCATGAAGACACCCGTCTGCGTGGCGTCGAAGCCGCGGATATAGAACCAATCAGTATCGCCATCATTGCCGAAGGGTTGGGCATTGACACCGGGTGTGTAGGTGAGTGCCTCATCCACCTTGTTCACGACACCGCGGTCCTGCATTTCATCAGAACCGATAACCGACACCGATTGCGGTATCTGTCTCAGCAGTGTGTCGGACTTGGAACCGGTCGTGGAGCGCTTCGCCACATAGCCCTTGACGGGGCTCGTCCCAGTCGCCTCGGCGTTACCAGTTCCCCCCTCGGCCTGGATGATGACAGGCTTCAGCTCCGTTGCTTCCTGCGACGAAGCAGGCATTGCAGTTACGAGCCCGACGATGGCCATGCCCGTCGATAGCTGCGCCTTGAAGATGAGCCCCTTTGCATGCCCACGCATAATGTCTACCCCACTCGCACCGAGAAGCCTGTACCCCGCGGCCATGTCCTTTTGATAAGCTGAGCTTTTAACTCAAATTAAGGGTAGTGGATTGTCGCATTCGGTGGAATTTGAACGTTCTTGGGCAAATTATCGCATTGTCAACAAAAGCCCGCGCGGCGTTGTTTCAGGCAACCTGCGCCTTTTTCCAGTGGGCCGGCGTGGTGCCGACATTCTTGCGGAAGACACGCGTGAAATGCGCCTGATCGGAAAAGCCCGTCTCCGCGGCGATCGCCGGGAGCGTGAATTCGCCCTTTGAGAGCAATTGCTTGGCCCTGGTCAGCCGGGCGTTCGTTTGCCACTGGTGCGGCGCAACACCAGTGGACGCCTTGAAAGCGTGACTGAAATGCGATTGCGAAAGGCCAGTGAGATTTGCGAGCTCTTCCAGCCTGATATTGCGAAGGCAATTCTGATCGATAAACTCCAGTACGCGTCGAAGCTGCCAGCTTGCGAGCTTGCTTCGCTTGCGTGTCGGCGCTTTCGTGAGCTTCATCACGTCGATTATCAGCGATAAGCAAAGCCCATCACCATAAAGATCATGCAGGGGTTCGGGATTGATGCATTCCGTGGCGATCAAATTTGCGAGTGTCAAAACGCGCTCGTCGTGAAAAAGCAGCCGCGCATCATCGAGCCGCTTCGGATCGATATCCTCCATCAGCCGACGGCTGATGATATCTGCGTCGAAATGGATATCCAGATGACGGACGGAATGGACATCGACGAGATCGGCCCAAAGTTCCATGCCGGCCGGAACATAGGAAATCGGCCGTAGCGCGGTATCCTGAACCAACCCGCTGTTGTTGGGCGCCAACTTGATCCGCGAATTGCCCGGACCTCGCAGATCGAGAAGAATGAACAGCCGCGGATCGCTGGCAACATAATAGCCACCGGCATAAGGCGCGCACTCGACATCCCACACGTCTGCGACGATGCCGTTCCAGTTCCGGCGGTTCATCCCGCCAATTATGGAAAAGCCTTCGATCTTGTTTTGCATCCGCGGCTGAAATGTCATACCCGATCCCGCACGACTGCGTCATGAAAACCTTCATCAAAATCATGTTTTCCTATCCAAAACCTCGCGGATGAGCAATAGAAAAGCGGATACACACGTTGATAAGACTGCCTGCCCTGTCAAAGTCCGTAAAATCGCTCGCCGTTTGAGGCCCAGATCTTTTGCTTGTCGGCAGCAGGAAGGCTCTTCATGGCGTGTTCGAGCGTCTCGATCCAGGCGCTGTAATCGCCGACGAGATTAACCACTGGCCAGTCGCTGCCGAAGACGAGGCGATCGGGTCCGAAAATATCGAAGACCGCCTCGAGATAAGGTTGAAGCCGCTCCGGCGTCCAATCCGGACCGTCCTCGGTCACGATACCGGAGATCTTGCAATATACATGGTCGAAATCGCGGAAGCGTTCCATATCGCGTCGCCACGGTTCAAAATTGCCACTTCCGATTTCGGGCTTGGCCATGTGATCGACGATCACCGGCAGATCTGGATAGCGCTCGATGAACCTCACGATGTTGAGGATATGCCGCGGCTTGATCAATGCGTCGAACCGCAGACCATGTTCGAGCATGGCGCGGAAAGCTGGATCAAGTTCTTTCTTCAGGATCCAATCCTCTTCAGGCAGATCCTGAAGATAGGGACGGATGCTCTTCAGCTTAGCAAAGCGTGCCCAGCCACCAAGGTCGGCGGCAGCCGTCGGCGCGAGAAGATCAAGCCAGCCAACCACGCCCTTGATGAAATCCCGCCCGTCGGCAAGGCCGAGAAGATAACCGGTTTCATGAACGGAAGACGCAGCCGAAACGACAACGACGCCTTCGACGTTGTTCTTCTCCATCAGCGGAAGGGCGTCGCGCGGCCCATAATCGCGATAGAGCACCTTGTCGTCCGGCGACATCCAGAGTGAATAGTAGGGCTCCATCGCCAGCGTCCAGAAATGCATATGGCAGTCAACGCGCCGCATCGCTTACCTCCCTCAAAATGTCTCGCCGCGCCACAAAGAAGTCAGAAAACCGGCCTGCTCGCAAGTGCATCCAGGTTCGAAATGCGATTGAAATTCCTCGAGCATCAGATACTTTTCCAGGTCTGTTCAATCCCGATCCTGCTGGTCCTGTTGCCCATGAGCTTTGAATCCGTCCGCGCATTTTTCAGTGCACATGCACCTGAGATCGAAATCATCGAAACCGCCGAAAGCTCTTCGACAGTGGCGCGTGCAGCCGAAGCGCACGGAGTCGAGCCGGCGCAAATCGCCAAAACGATCTGCCTCAGGGTCGGTGATGAGACGATGCTCGTTGTGGCAAGCGGCACGGCTCGCCTCGATAACCGCAAATTCAAGGATGCATTCGGCGGCAAGGGCCGCATGCTGGGACCGGAAGAAGTCCTGGAAGTCACCAGCCATCCGGTGGGCGGCGTCTGCCCCTTTGGATTGCCTGCCCCAATTCCAGTCTATTGCGATGTTTCATTGAAGCGTTTCGACGAAGTCGTACCGGCCGCCGGCTCCACGCATTCGGCCGTTCGCATCACGACCGAACGGCTCGCCGAACTCACCAGCGCTACATGGGTCGACGTTTGCCAATAAGTCGGGTCGGCGAGCTTCAAATTGACGAGACAATACCTATATTACCTCGCAAACATGCCATGGTTGTTGCATGACAGGAGATATGATGCAGAGTGCCGTTTCGCGTTTTGCCAAGATTGCGGCGATAGCCGTTCTGACGAGCGCTACCGTTTTTGCTGCCTATAGCGATGCCGAGGCGCGCCGCGCTGGAAGTTTTGGCGGGTTCGGCAGCCGCGGAACGCGCACCTTTCAGGCGCCGCCGGTCACACGTACCGCGCCAGCCCCGGCCGCGCCGATGGAACGGTCGATGACGCCGCGCCCGCAGACACCTGCTACCGCCCAACAGCCTGTTAACGCCCAGCGTTCGGGTGGTCTATTCGGCGGCTTTGGCCGTTCGATGATCGGCGGACTGATCGCCGGCGGGCTGCTCGGCATGCTCCTCGGCCACGGTTTCGGCGGCGGCTTCGGCTTCCTGGGCATGCTGCTGCAGATTGCCCTGATCTTTGGCGCAGTCATGCTTGCCATGCGCTTGTTTGCAAATCGACGCCAGCCGTCCTACGGTGCGGCAGGCGGTGCGGCAGGCGGCCGGAGTGCCTCCTCCTACAGCAACATGTCGTCGAACAGCAATTCATCGTTTCGCATTCCGGCGATCGGCTCGGGTGCTGCAGGCTATCAACAGCAACAGCACCAGCGCAATGACAGGCCAAGCGACGAAATCGGATTGACGCAGGCAGATCTGGATCAGTTCGAGGAGCTGCTGACCAAGGTGCAGACCGCTTACGGCGCCGAGGACTATAATACCCTGCGCAAACTGACAACACCCGAAGCCATGTCCTATCTCGCCGAAGAACTCGGCGAAAACGCCACGAACGGCGTGCGCAACCGCGTCACGGACGTCAAGCTCCTGCAAGGTGACATCGCCGAAGCCTGGCGCGAGGACGGTCAGGATTATGCAACACTTGCAATGCGCTATTCGTCGATCGATGCAATGGTCGATTGCGACAGCGGACGCGTCGTTTCCGGTGACGATCGCCACCCTGGCGAAAGCACCGAAATCTGGACCTTTGTACGCAGAACCGGCGGCGACTGGAAGCTTGCAGCCATCCAAAGCACAGAGCAGCGCGCTGCCTGAAATCAGCCCTTGAAGGCGTAGTCGATGATCGATTGCGCCTTCATTTCAATTGAAAAACCAGGCTTTGACGGCGGCATATAGGCCGCGTCCTTAATCACGCACGGATCGAGGAAGTGTTCGTGCAAATGATCGACATATTCGATCACGCGGCCGTCCTTGCTGGCGGCCACGGCGACATAATCGATCATTGACAGATGTTGCACATATTCGCAAAGGCCGACGCCGCCCGCATGCGGCCATACCGGAAGACTGTATTTTGCGGCAAGCAGCAGTACGGCCAGCACCTCGTTCAGACCGCCCATCCGGCACGAATCGATCTGCACGATGTCGATCGCGCCTTCGGCGATGAATTGCTTGAACATGATCCGGTTTTGGCACATCTCGCCGGTTGCCACCTTGACCGGCCTGATTGCCTCACGAATTTTCCGGTGTCCGGCCACGTCATCGGGACTTGTCGGCTCCTCGATGAAGTAGGGATTGGCGAAGGCCAGTTCATTCACCCAGTCGATCGCCTGCTTGACCTCCCAGACCTGATTGGCATCGATCATCAAATAGCGGTCCGGACCAATCACCTCTCGGGCGATGCGCAGCCGGCGGATATCGTCCTGGAGATCGCGACCGACCTTCATCTTTACATGATCGAAGCCTGCGTCGATCGCTTCCTGGCAGAGACGGCGCAGCTTTGCATCATCATATCCGAGCCAGCCGGCAGAGGTCGTGTAGCAGGCGTAACCTTCTTTCTCGAGCGTTGCGATGCGCTCGGCCTTGCCCGCCTCGGCACGTCTCAGGATTGCGACCGCCTCGTCACGCGTCAGCACGTCGGTGAGGTAGCGGTAGTCGACGATGTCTGCGATCTCCTCCGCTCCCATCTCCGCGACCAGCCGCCACACAGGCTTTCCCGCCTGCTTTGCAAGAAGATCCCAGACAGCGTTGACCACGGCTCCCGTTGCCAAATGGATGGCGCCCTTTTCCGGACCAATCCAGCGAAGCTGGCTGTCGCCTGTCAGATGCCGCCAGAATCCACCTGGATCGGCGATAACCTCGCTGAGATCTGCGCCGACAACCAAATGCTCGATCGCCTTTATTGCCAGGCAGCAGATGTCGTTGCCTCGGCCGATCGTGAAGGTGAGCCCGTGGCCAGAAAGCCCCGGCTCGTCCGTATTCAAGATAACGTAGGCCGCCGAATAGTCCGGGTCCGGGTTCATCGCATCGGAGCCGTCGAGGCTTTGCGAGGTGGGAAAGCGAAGATCAAAGACGCTAAGGCCGGTAATGACGGTCATGGGTTCCTCCCGAACTGGCCGGGCGGTTAGATCGTCCAGCCGCCGTCGATCGCGTAGGCCTGTCCGCTTGTATAGGTAGCACCGGCAAGATAGACGGCAAGATCGCCAATCTCCTCCGGCGTACCGAGACGGCCCATCGGCTGACGAGAAATAAAGGCAGCTCGCGCCTCATCATAATCGCCCTGCGCGCGCATGCGATCCTGCAGCGACGGGCTTTCGACCGTGCCGGGGCAAATGGCGTTGCAACGGACGCCGTAAGCGACGTAATCGGCGGCAACAGACTTCGTAAGGCCGATTACTGCCGCTTTCGTGACGCCATAGGCAAAGCGGTTCGGCACACCCTTGATGCTGGAGGCAACCGAAGCCATGTTGATGATCGCCCCGTCCTTGCGCTCCAGCATGCCGGGTAGCACGGCGCGGATCGTGCGGATCATCGCCTTGACATTGAGGTCGAAAGCGAATTCCAGGTCGCCATCCTGCATCTCCAGAATGGATCCGGCATGCACAAAGCCGGCGCAGTTGAACAGCACGTCGACCGCGCCGATTTCAGCGACCAATGCCTTCACGGCCCCCTCATCGAGCACGTTCAACTTGTGCGTCGACACCCCGGTGTCAGCGGCAAGCGTAGCCAGTGCATTCATATTGATATCCGTCGCGTGAACCTTGGCCCCGGCTTTCTGAAAGGCGATTGCGCTGGCACGGCCGATGCCTTGCGCTGCCGCGGTGATCAGAACGGTCTTGCCGGAAAGAGTGATGGTCATGTCTTGGCCTTCTCAAGGTTTCAATACGTCGGTTAGCGCTCGGTTTCATCGGTGCCGAACCTGAACGGCGGCTCTTATGGTGTCAATCGAATAGTGAAACTGTCTATCCCTCGACGTCGACGGAGACTATATCCAGGTCGTGGTCGTCAAGTCCTGGCTGGCGATTTGAAGGCCCGTTCCACCAATTTGCCCGCAGCGTCAAAACACGTACACTCTAGCCTGGCGAGGTTGACGACCAGGTATGCTCGGATCGTTTTTCAAAAAGAAAGCCGCATCTGCAGGAGTGCCTCATTGAAAACCCGGGCAAGCGTCCCAAGAATAACCCAGCCGCCTGGGTTCTGGCGGCGACTTTGCAGTCAAGCAGCATGCGCTCCGATGCTGGCAGCGACAAAAGCATCGGGGCGCAAAATCGGGCAACCCGTCGATTGACCCCGCGCCGGCGCATTTGGAACATTCGATATTCCAGAGTGTTTCCACGACAAGCGAACGAAGGAGGGTTCTCATGCTCTCCATTCAAGAAAATGTTGTCAGTTGCACGAGGCGCATCGGCGCATATGCCGTCGGACTTTTGTGCGGATTGGCGCTTGCCCAGCCGCTCGCCAGTCAGTCGGATCGCTGCCAGGCGCCAGACCAGCCGCAGAATCCGGCCCGCGCCTTTGAGAACGGCACTTCACCACCCAAGAATGGGTCGTCGGACACTTCGAAATTGTCTGATTGCAACGGCGTGCTAAAGCCGCCGTCGATCGGCGACGGAGACTTGGTCAAGCCTGCGCCGCCTATCGGCAACACTCCCGTAATCCGGCCGGATCTTCCGCAGCAGCAGTAGGCACAATTGTGCCCGGATGTACAAACATGACCAGTTGCGACGACTAAGCTGCCGCGCTCGTGCGGATCGTGCTGGAGGCGAGAACCTGTTCGTCATCTCTACACACAAGGAACCTTTTCAAACATTATCACGTGCCCCTGAGGAGACCTGAAGACGAACCAGCCGGCGGCTAGACGTTGCTCGGATCCCGCATGTCTTCGATGCTTTTTGAGCTGCCTCAGTATTTCGGCGGCACGTAGAGCTCCGGCGGAAGGACTTTGCGTTCGTAGTCGGGGTTAAATACTCGCTCCGGGAGCGTGATGTCCTCATGCGCCACGTCTTCGTAGGGAATCTGCGTCAACAGGTGGTCGATGCAGTTGAGGCGGGCCCGCTTTTTGTCGTTGCCTTCGACAATGTACCAGGGCGCCTCAGGGATATTCGTGCGGGCGAAGGTCTCTTCCTTTGCCTTGGTATAAGCTTCCCACCGGACCCGTGATTGCAAATCCATCGGCGACAGCTTCCACTGTTTCAGGGGATCGTGGATGCGCATCAAAAAACGCATCTGCTGTTCCTCGTCGGTGATCGAGAACCAGTATTTGACCAGTCGGATGCCGGAGCGCACCAGCATGCGCTCGAACTCGGGCACATCGTTGAAGAACTGTTCCACCTGGTCTTCGCTCGCAAAGCCCATGACGCGCTCAACACCGGACCGATTATACCAGGACCGATCGAAGAGCACGATCTCGCCACCGGCTGGCAGATGTGGCACGTAACGCTGGAAATACCATTGCGTTTTCTCCCGGTCCGATGGCGCCGGCAGCGCGACCACTCTCACTACGCGGGGGTTGAGTCGCTGCGTGATGCGCTTGATCACGCCACCCTTGCCGGCCGAATCGCGCCCCTCGAAGATCACGACGACCTTCTCCCTGTGATAAGATACCCAGTCCTGCAATTTGATCAGCTCGGCCTGCAGCGCCAGGAGCGCGCGGAAGTAATCGACGCGCGGCATTGGGGGCGGATGCGACGTGCGATAGATCTTGCGGATTTCTTCCGACAGCGCCGGTTCGGAGAGCTCGAGTTCGTAGTCCTCATCGAGCGTATCGGCCAATTCGGCTTCCAGCCATTCTGGTTTATCGAGATCATCCTTTGGCATATTCATATCTTTCTCTCCCCGCATGTGCCACGCAATGGCAATTTGTTTCACGCCTGTATGACGGGATTTTGAAGCCATAGTGAGCTCAACGACCCGTGCGGCTGATGGGTTCGATATAGCGGTTAATGCAGGCGTGCGTAAAACAACGTCTCAAGAAAGCGCGCTGCGTTTTTGAAAACGACGATCCCCGCCATTCTGTGGGCTTGACCTTGCCGAAAATGCCATTAACCACGAGGCGGCCGTGGAAGTTGAGAGTTAGTGGGCTGAGTGACAAGACCTGCGATTTCCTGCGGGCTCACCGATGGCGACCGGCGAATTCCTAAATTTGACGCGCGATGCTTTGGCGTTCATTCTGCGCCCATGATCAGCGGAGTACTTCTGGATCTCGCTGGGGTTGTCTACGACGGCGAGGACGTCATACCGGGCGCTATCGATGCTGTTGCACGTTTGCGCGGAGCCGGCTTGCTCATCCGGTTCGTGAGCAACACGACACGCTCGAACAAACCGGCGCTTTTGACGCGACTTTTACGAATTGGACTTCACACCACAAGCGATGAGCTGTTTACCCCGGCGCAAGCCGCGCGCCAATGGCTGGTTGAGCACGATCGATCGCCATACCTATTGGTTCATCCCGATCTCGAACCGGACTTCCACGGTCTCGCAGGAGGATCAAAGAAAGCTCTTGTTGTCGGTGACGCCGGCGAGGCTTTCGACTACCAGACCCTGAATGCCGCATTTCGCGAGCTGCTCGAAGGCGCGGAATTCCTAGGGTTAGCGCCGAATCGGACCTTCCAGGATGTCGACGGCAAACTCAGTCTCGACGCGGGCGCGTTCATCGCGGCACTGGAGTACGCAAGTCAGAGGCGTGCCACCATCCTGGGAAAGCCGTCACCCGAATTTTTCCTGTCCGCGCTCGCCGGAATGAACTGTCCGAAAGCAAAGGCCGTAGTGGTAGGCGATGACGCAGAATCGGACGTCGCTGGCGCCTTGCGGGCCGGACTTTCGAAAGCAGTGCTCGTGCGCACAGGCAAGTATCGTGGCGGAGACGAGACACGCTTCAAGCCTGCACCAACTGTAACGGTCGACGATATCTCGGCTGCGGCGGACTGGATACTTGCGGCACGCAACATCCAATGAAACCCGTAGCGATGCATCGCAGCGGCAGCCGCTTGGCGAGGGTTTTCAAATCCACCGGCGAACTTCCCACGGGTTCAGCTCTGCGACCGCTCCGCACGAGGCTGGCTGCTATCGCCACTGATACGATACGCCGCCGGTCGCCTTGGCCCCTCGACAGCAATGGGGAGTATTCTCATGCGGCAATTTCAGTGTTTGTGTTTGTCGCACTTTATCTCGCAACGCTGTCAGCGCTTTCGTTGCATTAACCGGCGCGCCCTGAACGCGCACTTCCTTTTGCTGTCGGATGGAAGCCAGCCTATGACTTCATCGTCGTATTACCCCGACCCTCGCCAGCACTTCGTCGGGAATCCCATATCGTTTGACGAAATCCGCATTATTGCGGAGTCCGCAGATCTCCCGCTGAATGAACAATGCCCAGACAGCCTCCGAGGCGTCATTCAACAAGCCTTCTCGATCAGCTGTGCGACTATCGTCTCGCCTTGAGGCAGCAAGCTTAGCAAGTGCCGCCTCGACTTTACGGCCCTGACGGCCAAGTGCATTGGCCCGCTCCGAGGCAAGTTCATATTCCAGGGGGCTGATTGCCGTATTCGCCCGATCCGAGAACGATCGCGGTGGTCTGAAACTCACGAAATGCCTTTCCAGGTTAGCAAGCTTTGCCATCAGCCTCAATGGGAACTGTGACCGGCCGTGACGCCTGCTGATCAAGCAAAGCGACACGGCAATGCCGACCAGAAGCCCGATTTCGAAGCTTCGAACGGCGCTGGCGTGACGATCTCGCAAGCGTAAAGAGGAACAGTTCCGCCTCATGCAAGTTTGGTACTATATGACGCAAGATCAAGAGGAGGAGACAGTGTGGATAATCTCGATTGGCGCAATTTTCATCATATGCGGCATTCTTCTCCTTTGTCGGGAGGCTCTTGATCGACGGCCTCTCAGCGATCCTCACCAATCATCCCTTAGCGGGCGGACACTGGAACCCAGGAGCCAAGGAGTCCGATTTCTAGGGTTGACGAGGAACTGGCTAGGTGCGGGCCTGATTGCGGCCGGAGCAGCGTTCTTGTCGCTGGTAGCGTTCATGTAATGCGTTTGAATGCGAGGTCGTTTGGGGCTGGCTACGCGGAGCATTGTCGGCATTCTGCTGCCAATGCTATCTTAGCCATCCGAAGCGAACTAGGTGGAAAATGCCATAAACGCGCAGCATCGCGAAGCGTCGATTTGTCAAGCTTATCGAGGGGTTGAAAGCGTGGGCTACCGGGCGAAATGAACGCCGAAGTACCGATCAAATGACGGGCAGTCAAAGGCCGAACCTTCCAATCCCGAAAAGCCCCCTTACCGCAACACGTTGATTTGCCGTCCTGCCGGCAACCACAGCTTCGCTTGGCAGATGCCTTGTGAACGGCCACCCCAACCATGGCAAAGAAAAGCGCTAAGTGAAGTGAGCGGGGCGCAGTGGCAAAGGGAGGTTTGAAGCGTGCACCGGTTCTGAGCATGAATTGGTTCGCTCCGCCGATCGCGACACCGAAAGCGATCCGCAGGTGGCCCACCAGCCAAGCAGAATTGGCCGTAAGGGCCTCGGAAGGATCGACGAGAAAACCGCAACAACCACACCACCAGCGGCAAAGGCAGCGGTGGTCGTGGGGCCTGTAATAAGGTCAGTCGATGTCCTTCAATGCGTCGAGGGGGCCGGCCAGCGCCGTGCGGGGCTTGATGAGTTCCGGCCGGATCATATGAACGGTTGGTGCGGACCGCGGCTCTTCCATGACCTCGAATGCCTTTGCCAGCATGCTCTCGATATCCTGCCTTATCATGATCACGGGAAAGGGCAGGAAGGACGCGAAGGGATCATAGTCGTAGCAGCCGACCACCATGTCGGCGAAGGTCTCGTGTGGATGACCAGCCATGAAACGAAGAAAACCTTCGAAGTTGATGGATGAATTGACGAAGAGTGCGCGCGGCAGCCGGCCTTCCTGCTTGTAGAATGCTTCGAAGGCGATGCGCGTGTTGTTTGGCGAATAGCCTGTCGTTTGAATGCAAATGTCGGGGTCGCCTGCGAGCAGCTCGCGTTTGACGGCGCGAAAGCCGCGGATGCGCTCGTGGCTTGCATGGTCGTTGCGGCCGCCGAAGAGGTAGAGCTCTTCGGGTGCAAGGGGCTTATCTGCGGGAAACTGTCGGATAATCGCTTCCGTTAACATCCGCCCGCCCTCGTAGTTGTCGCTGATGACGGAGGCAACCTTGCTGCCTGGAAGATCGATGTTGATGTGCTTCAGCCCTGCCTTCTCGCAGACCTCGTGTACGCCGTCTGGATCGGTCGCACCGCAGATGAAGAGCTCATCGATCGAATAGGAAATGAGCGTCGCTGCCGTATCGCGCTCTTCCTGGGGATCGCGGCTGGCGCTGACGACGATGGGGCACTGGCCCTTGCTGCGCACATGCGCCTCGAAAGTCTGGGCCATGGAGGAGAAGTAGCGGTTGTCATGGACCGGCAGCAGCAGACCGACCAGACCAGACCTGGAGCTGCGCAGTCCCTGGGCCTGCCGGTTTGCAGTATACTGGTACTTCTCTGCAAGATCGCGGATCAGTGCGGCGGTCGTTTCCTTGATACGCCGCTTGCGCCAAGTGCCGTTCAGCACGGCGCTGACTGTCGAGGGCGAGTTGCCCGACAGCACCGACAGGTCGTAGATCGTCGCCTTCTTCCTCATGCCGTTCTTCATGCAAAACCTTGAATTTTCCTTAGTGCCGATTTCGAAGCGGCGAAAGGCGTTTCCGCTTGACGAAAATATAACTCTGACCGATAGTCTTTGCACTATCGATTGTGCACGTAAAAATATCGATTGTGCAACGGTGGCGCTGCTTGAGGAGGCGGCTTTCAAGGGAGGCGGGAAATCACATTCTTCGCCAGTTACTTGCAACGGGAGGCCGGCGGTCTTCAGCAGGCCCTGTGCCCATCCCGAAACGATCGAGGAGGAACAAAATGAGGAAATTGCTCGTCGCCGCATTCGCGGCTTCGCTGTCGCTGGCAGCCGCTTTTGGCGGCGCCCTTGCGCAGGAGGCCGGAAAGGTCGGTGTCGTCGTCAAGATCGGCGGCATTCCATGGTTCAACGCGATGGAAGCCGGCATCAAGGAAAAAGGTGCCGCGCTCGGTATCGATGCCTTCATGATTGGGCCGACCAGTGCCGATCCGGCGCTGCAGGTCCGCGCCATCGAGGATCTCATAGCCCAGGGCGTGAAGGTGATCGGTGTCGTACCCAACGATGCGAAAGTGCTGGAGCCAGTCCTCACCAAGGCGAAAGAAAACGGCATCATTGTCATCACGCATGAATCACCCGGTCAAAAGGGTGCGGATTGGAATTTCGAACTCGCCTCGGCCAACGGATTCGGCGAAGCGCATGCCGAGCTTCTTGCAAAGAAGATGGGCGGCAAGGGAAAATATGCGGTCTTCGTCGGCTCGCTCACCGTACCGTTGCACAATGCTTGGGCCGATGCGGCGATTGACTATCTCAAAGAAAAATATCCGGAGATGGAAGTGGTCGGCGAGCGTTACGGCGTTGCAGAAGATGCCGACAAGAGCCGATCGACTGCGCTCGACCTGATCTCGGCCAATCCAGACCTCAAGGGCTTCCTCGCCTTTGGCAGCCAGGGGCCGATCGGCGCCGGCCGTGCCGTGGAAGAGCGCCGCAAGGTTGGCGAGATCTTCGTACTCGGGCCCTTCTCGCCGGGCCAGGGCCAGAAACTCATTAAATCCGACGCGATTTCCGGCGGCTTCATGTGGAATCCGAAACAGGCCGGCGAAGTCTTCGTGACGCTCGCCGACAAGCTCATGAAGGGCGAGAAGATCAAGGCAGGTGACGAGATCGAGGGCCTCGGGAAGATCAATCCGACCGGAAATGATATTATCGTCGATCAGCTCGTGACCATCAACAAGGATACGGTCGACGAACTCGCGGCCATGGGCCTCTAAACCTTTCGAAGGCACCTCCCAGACCGCCGGGCTGGCTGCGGCCGGCTCGGTGGACTGTGAGCATGGCCGGCGACCACTACGGCAGGCGCGATATGGAATCTCCAGCTGGCGCAGACGTCCAACGATCTCTGTTGTCGATGAAGAACATCAACATGACCTTCGGCGGTGTGCGCGCGCTCCGCGACGTCTCCTTCGAGGTGCGACCGGGCGAGGTGCATTGCCTCGCCGGCGAAAACGGCTCCGGTAAAAGTACCCTCATCAAGGTCATCACCGGGGTCTATCGCCCGCAGGCCGGTGCTGCAATCGAATATGACGGCCAGAAATATACCCATATGTCGCCGGTCACGGCACAAGCCTCCGGCATTCAAGTGATCTGGCAGGATCTCGCACTCTTCCCGGAAATGTCGGTGGCAGAAAACATCGCTTTCCAGACCGTGCTCGGCCATCGCCCGCGCCGGGTCAACCACACGGCCATGCGCGAGACGGCCGAGCGCGTGCTGGCGCGCCTTGGCGTTATGCTCGACGTCGACCTGCCGCTGCGCGAATACGCTGTCGCCCAGCGGCAGATCGTGGCAATCGCACGAGCCTTGGTCGGCGAGGCAAAGGTCGTCTTCATGGACGAGCCGACTGCTTCACTGACGCAGTCAGAAACCGACCATCTGCTGGAGATCGTGCGTAATCTTTCCGCCTCGGGCGTCGCCGTCGTCTTCGTCAGCCACCGACTGGCCGAGGTGCTGGAAATATCTGACCGTATCACTGTGCTGCGCGACGGCAGGCTCGTCGGCGTCTATCCCGCCGAAGGCATGACGCAGTCGCGCATCACCGAACTCATGACGGGCAAGTTTTTCGACCACGCAGTGCGCGCCCAATCGCATGATGGGGCTGCGCCTGTCATTGCAGTTGAGGGCCTGACACGGCGCGGTGAGTTTACGAACATCTCGTTTTCCGTCCGCCGCGGCGAGACGCTCGGCATCACCGGCCTGCTGGGCGCCGGCCGCACGGAACTGGCACTGACGCTCTTCGGCATGCGCCGTCCAGATCGCGGCACCATCGAGATCGACGGCAAGCCGGTGCGCTTTTCGTCCAATCGGGACGCGATTGCTGCCGGCATTGCCTATCTCTCCGAAGATCGCCTGTCGCTTGGGCTTATCCAACAGCAGTCGATTGCCGACAACCTGGTGATCGCCTCGCTGGGTAAGATTTTGCTCCACGGGTTCATTTCGGAACGTAAGAAGCACGGGCTGGCGGCGCGCTGGATTGCCGATCTCGGAATAAGGATTGGGCTGCAGGATGATGCCATCTCGACTCTCTCCGGCGGCAATCAGCAGCGTATTGCCATTGCGAAATGGTTGGCGACTGACCCTAAGCTGCTGATCCTCGACGCACCTACGGTCGGCGTCGACGTCGGCGCGCGCGCCGGTATCTTCGACATCGTGGCGCAGCTTGCGCAAAGCGGTCTTTCCATCATCCTCATCTCCGACGAGGTGCCCGAGGTCTATTTCAACGCCGACCGGGTGCTGCACATGGCGCAGGGCGAGATTGCCGGCGAATATGATCCACGCGCGACCTCGCTTAGGGAACTGGAGGCCGCGGTCTATGCGTAGGCTCTTGCGCACCCATACGACGGAGATCTGCCTGCTCGTCGTCATCGTTCTGATCGGCGCTTTTCTTTCCTTTGCGACGCCGCGTTTCTTTACGCTCGGCAATGCTTTCGACCTTTTGAACATCAGTTCAGTCAACATCATCTTCGCAGTCGGTCTGCTCGTTGTACTGATCGCAGGTGGCATAGACATCTCGTTTGCGGTCGCCGCCTCGGTCGTGCAGTACGTGACCGCCCTCATCCTCGCCAAGGTCGGCGGCGGGGGCTGGGCAAGTGGCCTGCTGATCGCCGGCGGCATCGGCACCCTGCTCGGCGCGTTCAATGCTTTCCTGATCCACCGGTTCAAGATCATCTCGATCGTCGTTACGATCGCCACCTTCAATATCTACTTCGGACTTTTGATGTTCTTCACCCGCGGCGTATCGATCTACACGCTGCCCGACTGGTGGACGGAGCGGATCATCCTCTACGAAAGGGAGATGGCTGACGGCAGCTGGGCCGAGATCCGCCTTCCGGTTCTTGTCATGGCAATCTGCGTTGCGGCAACCTGGTTTTTGATCCGCCACACCACGACCGGGCGCCAGCTTTATGCCTTCGGCGACAATCCCGAGGGTGCGCGCCGCTTCGGAATCTCGATCGGCGTCATGCAGTTCATCGCCTTCGGCTGGTTGGGGCTCATGGCCGGCATTGGCGGATTGATCCAGGCACATTATGCCCAGGAAGTCGTGCCAAATGCGCTCTACGGCCGCGAACTGGACGTGCTTGCCGCCGTCGTGCTCGGCGGCGCCCGCCTCGGTGGCGGCAAGGGCTCGGTCCTTGGCTGCGTGCTCGGCGTGCTGCTGATCTCGATCACCCAGAACGGCCTCAACCTGATGGGCGTTTCCCCTTTCGCGTTCAAGATGATTATCGGCGCCATTATCCTCGTTGCGATTACACTCTCGAATTCCCGTATCGAAAGGCTGCTGCCTATCCTCAAGACCGAGCGGAGGCACAGATGACGACGCTGGTCCGGCGCACTCGCCACCTCCTGGGATCGGAAATCGCGGGATCGGTCGTCGCCTTCGTCGCGGTGGTCGTGGTCTTCGGCCTCGCTTCGCCGCAGTTCCTGTCGCGGGCCACTTTCGGTTCCGTTGCCTTCCAGCTTCCGGAGCTCGGACTTCTCACTCTTGCCATGCTGTTGCCGATCCTGACGGGAGGGCTCAACCTGGCGATCACATTTACCGCCAACATCGCAGGCCTCACCGTGGCTTGGACGCTGCAGGCCAACGGCGGCCTCGACGCGGGCCCGGGATCCTTCCTGCTCGGCGTGGCGCTTGCGCTTGCCGCAGGTGCGGCAAGCGGCCTCGTCATGGGTCTTGTCATTGCCTATACGAAGGCACATCCGATCCTTGTCTCGCTGTCGATGATGATCTTCCTGCGCGGGCTCGGCGAGTTCTTGACCCGCGGCGGCGACGTGTCGGGCTTTCCGGCCTTCCTGCGCCCGTTCGGCCATGGCTCCTTGATGGGGATTCCGGTGCCGCTCCTCATATTCATCCTGTGCGTCGCGCTCTGGCATGTGCTGCTTTCGCGCACCAGGCTTGGCTTCAACACCTACATGATCGGTTCCAACATCGAGGCTACGCGCTATTCCGGCGTCAACACCCGCAGGGTCATCGTCCTCGTCTATACGCTATCGGGCGCGATGTGCGCCGTCGCCGGCATCATCATGCTGGCGCGCTTCAACTCGGTGCGCGTCGGCCACGGTGAGTCCTACCTGCTTATCACCGTGCTCGCCTGCTTCCTCGGCGGGGTAAATCCCTTCGGCGGCTTCGGTCGGGTGATCCCGGTCTTCGCGGCGCTGGTCGTTCTCCAGCTCTTTTCGTCGGGGCTCAATCTTCTCGGCGCCAACCAGCATCTGGCGACGGCGGTGTGGGGTGTCCTGCTCGTCGGCGTCATGATCCTGCGCTGGCTTGCCGGCCACTTCAGAACCGTTCTGCGCAGAAAGGAATAAGACGATGCAAGGCTTCGGCGTACATACCAGCATGTGGACAATGAACTGGGACAGGGCAGGCGCCGAAAAGGCGATTGCAGCTGCGGTGTCCTATAAGATGGACTTCATCGAAATTGCGCTCCTCAACGCACCCGCAGTCGATGCGCCACACACCCGGGGGCTTCTCGAAAAGCACAACTTGCCAGCCGTCTGCTCGCTTGGACTGCCCGAGCACGCCTGGGCATCGGTGCGGCCGGAGGCGGCAATCGAGCACCTGAAGGTCGCGATTGACAAGACGGCCGACATGGGCGCATTGGCGCTATCCGGTGTCATCTTCGGCGGCATTGGCGAGCGTACTGGCGTGCCGCCGACGGAGAAGGAATATGACAACATCGCCCGGGCGCTGACGGCCGCAGCCAAGCACGCCAAGTCCCGCAGCATCGAGCTAGGCGTCGAGGCAGTGAACCGCTATGAAAACCATTTGATAAATACAGCAAGGCAGGCAGTTGAGATGATCGAGCGCGTCGGCGCCGACAATATCTTCGTGCATCTCGACACCTATCACATGAACATCGAGGAGAAGGGCGCTGCCACGGGCATCCTCGACGCACGCGCACATCTGAAATACATCCACCTGTCTGAAAGCGACCGTGGCACGCCCGGTTATGGAAACGTCCCTTGGGACGAGATATATACGGCGCTTGCGGCTATCGGATTCAAAGGTGGCCTTGCTATGGAGAGTTTCATCAACATGCCGGCGGAAGTCGCCTACGGTCTCGCAGTCTGGCGTCCTGTCGCCAGAAACGAGGCAGAAGTGATGGGCAACGGCCTGCCGTTTCTGCGCAACAAGGCGAAACAATATGGCCTGATCTGAGGCCGCAGGACGGGCGGTTGACATTCCGCAGACGGCAGAAAGCATGATGACCGGCCCGTTTCAATCCTAACGCCACCCGGAAGGACGCCACGCCGACGGCCGTGTTGGTCCGAGGCGATCTCGTCTCAAGGCTGGAGCTCCCGAACCCGGTCCGGTCGTGACCGCCATGGCGCCCTTCACGATCTGGCTGGACTGAGCGCAAGGAACTTTTAGGATGGGGGCGCTAGTCCCTGGCGAATGAGGCCGGACGCACTGACGGAGATGGCGTTCGAGGATCGCAGATGCAAACGATGCGTTATGGCCGAAGGCGCAGATCCAGACACCCGCACACCGCTCGCGCGCGGTTAATTTGGCACTGCGTTGCCATGAAAAGGCTGGCTTGGGATGTGAGAACAGTTCCGCAATCACTTTTCACGACTGAGCCTGTTTCGAAAAGATCTGAAAGCAGAGTCAATGTCGTCTTTCCTCCGTACCATTGCGCGCTAATTGCTTCAAAAGAACCAGCCGGCAACAAATGGAAAGCACCGCAGACAGCTCAAAACAGACTGGCAGCCCAAATCAGCCTGGTGATCGCATCGCCGGTTCTGCACCGCTGCCGAAGAGCGAGGGATTTACGGCTGAAGGCCCTGAAGTAGGAACCAGGGTTCACCAGGGACCACCCGGATCTTCAACATCGCTGGAACAATCCAAAGAGGCCGTGAACCCATCCTCGCCCTTTGGTCAAAGCGCACGAGCCGTTCGTGACCTGATTGTCGCCCTCCGTCATGATATGCGTGCGCTTCTGCAAAGAAGCCCGTTCTGGATGAGAAGGGACATCGCCACCATCAAGCAGAAAGGACAGACGTCCGGCACTCGAGTGCCCAATGAGAAGTTTCGGCGGATATACGCCGCCTTTGCATCGCTTTCATCCAAAGCGCGGTCCCGCTCGCCAGAACTTCTGGCCGGTTTGACCCGCATAAAGCAGGCCCGTCCACCGAAACTGCGGTCATGGAAAGGGCTTGTCGCGGTCGCTTCCTTGCTGGGCTTGCTGATCGGAACCGGCGTTTTGACTTGGGCGTTGAAGGATGTGCCATGGCAAGAGATTGCCGATGGTACCATGAAGCCGGTCATTGTATTGGAAACGGCGGATGGCGAACCTCTTGTTCGTCAAGGGCCCTATCAGGGACCCTATGCAGGATACAAACAATTCCCCCCTCACCTCGTGGATGCCGTGCTTTCAATCGAGGACCGCCGGTTCATGGATCACCACGGCATCGACTTGAAAGGCATCGCGCGCGCGCTGATACGGAACTTAGAGGCAGGCTCCGTCGTCCAGGGCGGAAGCACGATCACACAGCAGTTGATCAAGCTGCAATATCTCGAAAGCGACCGAACGCTGAAGCGAAAGATCCAGGAACTGGTAATTTCGTTCTGGCTGGAATGGAAGCTCGGCAAGCAGGAGATCCTGACGCGGTACCTGAATTCCGTCTATCTCGGTTCCGGCGCTACGGGAATGCCGGCAGCAGCACGGATCTATTTCAACAAGGATATCGGTGCACTCGATATCACGGAATCGGCGATGCTGGCAGGTCTGCTGAAGGCTCCCAGCCAGTTGAATCCGATCGACAATTTCGAAGGCGCACGCCAACGCACGGCAACCGTGCTCGACGCGATGGCCGCCAACGGCAAGCTTACGCCGCAAGAGGCCGATGCCGCCAAGAAAGATTTTGCCGAAGTGCATCCGACGACACTGACCCCGCGCTCCGGCAGCTGGTTCGCCGATTGGGTCTCGCCACAGGCGAGCGAAATCGCCGGCGCTTCTCCCGGCTCGACGACTGTGCGTACGACGCTGGTACCGCGCCTGCAGGAAATTGCCGAACGGGTGGTGAGACAGGCTCTCGATGAAGAAGGAAAGGCTCTCGGCGCATCGCAGGCGGCGCTGGTCGCCATGACACCCGATGGCGCGGTTGTCGCAATGGTCGGCGGACACGACTACAAGACCAGCCAGTTCAATCGTGCCGTCACGGCGATGCGTCAGCCAGGCTCCACATTCAAGTTGTTCGTTTACTATGCTGCATTGAAAAAGGGGCTTTCTCTGTCGGATCAGGTCCTCGACGGCCCTATCGAGATAAACGGATGGTCGCCCCAAAACCCCGGGGGTGGTTACCGCGGATGGGTTACGCTGGCGGAGGCCTTTGCTCGCTCGTTAAATGCCGCCACCGCAGCCCTTGCTCAGGAGGTGGGACTGGACAGTGTGGCGGCGGCAGCCAAGGAGCTCGGCATAAACACGGCCCTGACGACTGCGCCAGCCTTGTCGCTTGGTGCGTCGGAGGTGAGTTTGCTCGATCTGACCGGCGCCTACGCATCGGTTCGCCTTGGAAGGGCGCCCGTCGAACCGTGGGGTGTCATCGATTTCCAGGCATCTGGCCAGCCCAGGGGCTTCCGCGTGGGTGCGCAAGTGCCGGTCTCCATCGACCTCTCTCGATATCAGCCGGACCTTCTTGCGTTACTGCAGTTGGTCGTTGAGCGTGGGACCGGCCGCGACGCCGATCCCGGCATTTTTGCGGCCGGCAAGACAGGTACCAGTCAGGACAACCGCGACGCCTGGTTCGTCGGCTTCACGGACACCCTGGTCGCCGGAGTCTGGGTCGGAAACGACGATGATGCGCCGATGAAGGGTGTCACCGGAGGCGAACTTCCGGCTCGCATCTGGCGGGAGTTCATGCAGGCGGCGATGGCTGAGCCTGCACCGCAAATCGATCCTGACACAGGAGCGATGACGAGCGAGGAGAACGTCGCGCCATCCTGCAATATCACGGCCTGCTCGCGCAGTTATCGGTCGTTCCGCGCTTCTGACTGTACCTACCAACCCTACTATGGTGCTCGGCGGCTTTGCGAGAAATAGCCAAATCGTTTGTTGCTCGCCGCAACGTGGGTGGAAACCGCAAAGGCCGAGCCAATGCAGAAACGACGGATCTGAGAACAAAATTTCCCGCCTTGGAGGCTTCCACATTGACGCCGAACACTCCTTCAAGGCAATCACGGACACTGGCAGACGATCGCCGGAAGCTTCATCTCGGCGGTCTGAGTCCTTGGTCGATCGGCATGCTTCCTTCGACAGGCGTCAGCGCGCATGAAGAGGCCATCCCAAGCAATGATCGGACGCCATCGCGATTGATCACGGTATATCACCTGTTCTTGCTTGTGACGCTGGTATCGGGGCTTGGCCGCTTCGAACAGGCCGTGACGAAACAATGGCTGGGCTTCATCGCGAAAGCCATCACGTGGCTGCTGGCTGGGCAAATTCCTCCGCTCGCACCGATTTTAAGGATCGGCGATCTTGCCATCCATGAGATGAATGCGTCGCCCCATACGGGCCGCCATGTCGAGATCATGGGTGACGGCGATGACCGTCTTGCCGCGTTCGCGCACGAGCCCTTCAAGGATCGAAAAGACCTGCTCGGAATTTTGGCTGTCGAGGCTTCCCGTCGGCTCGTCTGCAAGCAGGATGGGTGGATCATTGGCAAGCGAGCGTGCCACGGCGACCCTCTGGCGTTGACCGCCGGAAAGCTGATCTGGCCTCTTGTCGATATGACCAGCAAGACCAAGCGACGCCAAGAGTTCCTCTGCCCGCGCCTGCATGGCCGACCGGCTCAAACGGCCAAGCTTGCGCATCGGGATCTCGACGTTCTGTCGCGCCGTGAATTCCGGCAGGAGAAAATGGAACTGGAAGACGAAGCCCAGCATCGAGAGGCGGGTTTCGGCGCGTTGCCTTTGGTCCATGGGGTCGGTATCTCTGCCGCCAATCAAAAGCCTGCCGCTCGTCGGCTCGTCGAGCAGCCCCAACAGATAGAGCAGCGAAGATTTGCCGGAACCGGAAGGTCCGGTGATTGCAACGAATTCCCGCTCACCGATCGTCAAAGACACATTCTCGACCAGCGTTACCGGGACAGTTTCCGTCAGGATGCGTGTGAGGTTCTTTGCTTCAATCAAGGCGCTCATGTCGCACCCCTGATGATATCCACGGGATTGAGGCGTGCAGCCCGCCTGGCCGGGAGATAACCGGCAAAAGCCGCCGCGCTCAGCGCGAAACCTGAGGCAATCACGTAGTGCAGAATGCTCCAGGCAATCGGCAGACGTGTCATTTCCTGCCCTGTCGCGGCAAGCTCGAAGCGCACCAGAGACAAGGCATAGACGAGCGAAAAGCCAAGCAGCCAACCAAGCGCTGATCCGCCGGCCCCGATCGCAATTCCTTCGAGCAGAAACAGACGCCGCATGTCAGCCTCGGCAAACCCGAGCGACTTCATGATGGCGATATCGCGCGCCTTTTCGTGCGTAATCGTCGAGATAATATTGTAAATGCCAAAACCAGCGACCAGCATGATTGCTGCGACAACGGTGTACATGATGACATTGCGGATCACGAGCGCTTCGAGGAGCGATTCATTGGCCTCCTGCCAAGCCTCGGCCCTGTAGCCGAGTTCGGTCTCGATCCGGCGCGCCACCGCTGGTGCGTCATCGGGATTGGCAAGCTTGATGCGGATTTCATTGATGGCGTTGGTACGCGCGCTCAGGATCTGCGCGTTCTTCAGCAGTACATAAGCTTCGCCCTCATCCCGAGCGGTCGTGCCGGTATGAAAGAGGCCGACGATCTTGAAATTGCGCGAGAGCCCCTCCGACGAAACCGCCGCCACGGTATCGTTCAATCCGGCGCCGAGGCGCTCTGCCATCGTGTCACCGATGACGATACTGTTCCCGCCCGCCGCAAGGGCTCCGAAACTTCCCTCCACGAAGTCGCCGATGATCGGCGAGACGCCGCGCTCGGCCGCCGGTTCGATGCCGATCACCGATGCTCCGACCTCGCGGCTGGAGTAACGGATGACAGCGTGCAGCTTCAGGTCTGGAGCCAGCCGGCCGGGTATCCATGCCTCGAGCCAGGAACGCGCGGCTGTCGGATTGATGATGCCGCGGCGGTCCTCCCGCGGCCTCAGTCCGAAGATCTCCGTCGCATGGAAGACGGTTTCGGCAGGCTGCCGTCGCGCCGTTCGCTGCTCGTCGGTGATGTCAACATGGGGCATGGTGTTGATCAACTGTTCCACAAAATCGTCCTGGCCGCCCTGCATGAGCGCCGCCATGGCGATGGAAAAGCCGACACCGACGGCAACGCCGAACACGGCAACAAGCGTCTGCCGGCCGCGGCCGGCAATATGGGTGACGGCGATCTCGAAAATCAGCCGCATCGCAACCTCACTTTGCAGTACCGGTTATCGTGACCCGGGCCCCATCCATCAGATCTTGCGGAAACGGTGAAATCACACGCGTCGTTTCATCCAGACCGGATATGATCTCGATGCCATTCGGTCCGCGGATTCCTGATTTGATCTCGCGTAGCCGGGCAAAGTTTCCTTCGACAGTGAAGACCTTCTCGGCCTGCATCGCGATGGTGGGGACCAGAAGTGCGTTTTCCGAGACGCGCACGATGATGTTCACATCAGTCGACATACCGATCATCAGGGGCGTGTCGTTGGGAAGACGCAGCTTTACGCGATAGGTCTTCGTCACCGGATCGCCCTTCGGCGTTATGCTGCTGACGGTTGCTTCGAGGGTCTGATCCTTGAAAGCATCGGATTTGAGCAGGGCCTTGTGCCCCAGCCGGACCCGCGGAATATCCTCCTCGTTGACGTCCGCGACCACGAGCAGCGGTTTCTGTTCCCCGACCCAGAAGAGCGCCGTTCCTAGATCGGCAACTTCGCCCACCTCGCCGTCCTGGCGAAGCACGACACCATCGATCGGAGCGCGGATGATATAACTGTCAAGGCGTGCCCTCTGACCGGCCGCCAGCGCCTTGAGCTGCTCCACCTCACTGCTCGCCCGGTCGACTGACTGCTGGGCTGCTGTGTTTTTTTCCAGCATCAAATTGTAGCGCCGAAATTCCTGCTCCGCCAGCGCAAGCCGCGCCTCGAGTTCGGCAAGGGCCGCTCTCGCCTCGCTATCATCGAGGCGAGCAAGTATATCGCCCTTTTCTACGGCTGCACCTTCGCAATTGCATTGCTCGACGACCCGTTCGCGCACCAGCGGCGTGACTTTCGCCCAGGTCAGCGGTTCGACAACGCCACTGGCATAGACGATTTCGGCAGCACGACCGCGCAAGGGGACGACAACCGATACTGGGATGGGGTGCCAGACATACCAAGCGGCCAAACCGCCTGCCACGGACAGAGCGACGACAACGGAAAGCAAGCGGAACGGTCTCACGCCATCTGCCTCGAACTGCTGCTGTTGTCGACCCTATAGCATTAGACCGACCGTCGGTCTATAAAAGCAGCTGAAGAATTCGGCCACAGCATCGAATTCCGCTAGTCAGGAGACCCCCCGAAAGAAGTGAGAGCGTCGATGCGTGTCAAAAAACACCCAGACATCCGCTCGGGCGAACTGTTGGATTGCGCCCAGAGGCTCTTCTTCGCCCACGGCTACGACAATACCACGATTAACGACATCATTCGCGAAGCAGGCGTGTCGAAGGGCGCCTTCTACCACTATTTCTCCTCCAAGGAGGCGCTGCTTGAAGCTATCGCTGCTCGCCTTGCCCGCGGAAGCCTTGAAGAGATTCGACCGCTCCTGAACGATCCTACGCTCAATGCCGTGGAAAAACTGAACAGCTTGTTCGCCGGGTCGCGGCGCCTGAAGGTCGAGCTTGCCCCGCAACTGCGAACAATGTTCGATGTCATCTTCCGCCCGGAAAACATCGTGCTGTTCCACCGCGTCGATCAGGCTGTGACCCGCATCGTAGTCCCGCTTTTGGCCGATGTTCTCCGAGAGGGAACAGAGGAGGGTCTCTTCGATGCGCCCGATCCCGAAGCGTTCGCAGAGATGCTCCTGCTCTTTCGGCTTTCCCTCAGCAGCATGATGCACGAGGCCCTGCGAAAGAGCCGCGAGGGCAACATCGAACAGGCCGTCAAGATGCTCGACGATCGCCTCAAGCTCTATGGTACTGCCATCGATCGCGTCCTGAAGTTGCCCGATGGAACGATCGAAGTAGCCGAAACTGGCTTCGTCCGGGCTTTGCTTGATGATCACAAGAAAGGCTCCGAATAGCTTTCCCAGCCAGCTAGCTAGTCGGCTGGACCTGGACGGTTCGCACGAGGGAGGAAAGGCGGTTCTGGCCGAGATTGATCCTCCTGCTTCAAAAAATGATGCGACCGTCGGCGGTACCTGAAAGGCTCTCAGCGAGCCTCAAGTGAAAGACAATGTCGCGCCGACGCAGCGGTAACAGATCCTGGCGATTGGTACCCTTTTCACTTTCCACCGATATCTGCTAGCCACCGCCAAGAACGCGCGAGCGGCATTGCCGATTTCCATCCCACCTTCATCTTTATCAGCATCAGCATGCGCCTTTTAGTCGCCGCTAATTTAGATAGTCGATTTCCCAGCAGTGCGGTAAAATTGAAATATCGGGCGCCCTAAGCGGGAGGTGATCACACTCCAGGTTGGCGCTTCTCGCGAAAGTGCGTCACTCTTGTTTGGCAAATGACATGGAACAGAGACTAGCCGCGATCATGGCAGCCGACATGGCAGGCTACAGCCGGCTGATGGAGATCGATGAAGCAGGTACGCTCGCCCGCCTGAAAACCCACCGAATCGAATTGATCGACCCCGCGATTGCGAAGAACAAGGGTCGTATCATCAAGACGACAGGGGACGGCATGCTTGTCGAATTCCTAAGTGTTTCTGATGCAGTGAAGTGCGCCGTGGAGATCCAGCAGCGCATGAAGCGACGCAATTCGGATGTGCCGCAAGATCGGCGGATTGAATTCAGGATCGGGATCAACCTCGGCGACATCATCTTTGACGATCAGGATATTTTCGGCGACGGTGTCAATATTGCTTCTCGCATCGAGCAGTTGGCCGACGTCGGCGGCGTCTGCATCACCGCGGCGGTGGCGACACAGATTGTCGACCGGCTTGAAGTCGCCATTGAGGATTTGGGAGAAAAGACGCTCAAGAATATTAGCCGTCCGGTACATCTCTTTCGTGTCGGGCTCGAAGCCCTGCCAGGTCAGCTGGATGACCTGGATGCGAAACGATCGGTCGGGAAGCCTTCGATCGTTGTGCTGCCGTTCATCAATATGAGCGGCGATCCCGATCAGGAATTTTTCGCCGACGGGCTTACAGAGGACATCATTACCGAACTATCGCGCCGTCACGAGCTGTTCGTCATCTCGCGAAATTCGAGCTTTGTCTATAAGAACCAGGCCGTGAACGCACGGGAAGTCGCCGAAAAGCTAGGAACGCAGTACTTGGTGGAGGGAAGCGTCCGCAAGATTGGCGACAGGGTGCGTGTGACCGTCCAGCTCATCGATGCAGTCAACGATGCTCATATTTGGGCAGACAAATACGACAGGAAGCTTGACGACATATTCGCGATACAGGACGAGGTCACCGGAGCGATAGTGGCCACGTTACCCGGTCGCGTCGAAGCCGCCCAGCGTGACCGGCTCGAGCGAACAAAACCGGCGAATATGGCCGCATACGAATGCGCGCTCGCCGCCAAGGTACTGCATCACAGAAGCACGGCGCTGGACAACCAACAGGCGCAACTGCTCATAGACCGTTCAGTCATGCTGGACGCCGGTTATGCCCACGCCCATGCGTGGCGTGCATGCATTCTGGGCCAAGCTTGGGTCAACGGCTGGTGCGAAGACAAGGATGCTGTGTGGAATGAGATCGTTGCCGCGCTAGATCGCGCGCTGGCGCTGGATGACAACGACGCTGACGTCCACAGAATTTTAGCTGCGGTGAATGTAAACAACAATAATCTGACCACAGCCCGGTATCACCAGGAGCGCGCACTTTCCCTCAATCCTAACTACGACCTAGTCGTGGTTCAGCAAGGAGAGTTGTTGACGTGGCTGGGACGACCCGAAGAGGGGCTAGAATGGATCCGTCGGGCGATGCGGCTCAACCCCCATCACCCCGAGCGATTCTGGAGCCATCTTGGAAAGTCGCATTTTGCCGCGCATCAGTATGTCGAGGCGATCGAAGCCTTCATGCATCTGTCGGTCATGGACTACGTCCAGCACGCCTTTGTCGCGGCATGCTATGGCTGGCTTGGTGACGAAATCGCCGCGGCAGGTCATCTGGAAAAAGTCAGGGCGCTTGCTCCACATTTCGACGTAGACGATTTTCTTGCAACGATGCACTACGCTCAAGAATCTGATGCACAGCACCTTCGCGACGGCCTTGCCAAAGCGGAAGAAAGCCGCCGCACCTCACCATCAAAGGCAATTTGAATTGGCGTTTTTTCAGCTGCGCGACTGACTGCCGCTTGGTCTGGCCTGGTGGACATGGATAAAGCAGATCCGGGCGACGACAATGAAAACGTTCCTCTTAAAAAAATCCCCATGGCTCAGGTCCGTCTCGCTTGGGCGGTCCGGTGCGCCCTGATGGGCTTTCCGAACAGGATCAGGTTACCTGCGAGCGCTAAAGCAAGACCGAGCACAGCCTCGGGCGTCCAGGCGTAGCCTTCAAAAAGTGTCGAGACCGTCAAGGCGACAAGCGGAAACAGCACTGTCGCATAGGACGCACGTGCCGGGCCCCATTGGCCAACGAGAGCCAGATAGGCGAGGAACCCGATGACACTGCCCGGAATTGCAAGATAGAGCAGTGCACCCGTGTAGGCCAGCGATGGATCGAAGGAAAGAGGCAGTCCACGCGCCAGCACGAGGACGCCCAGCGCCGCCACACCGCAGACCATCGCATAGGCCGTCGTGGACGACAGATCGAGCCCGATCCTTTGGTGTCGAGCCGAAAGGAAATTGCCGAGCGAAAAGCAATAGGTGCCGACAAGCGCCAGCAAAAGGCCAAGTCCGCCATCAGGCGTGGTGTCAAGCGCGCGCAGCTCATCTGCAAAAAGAAGCACCAGGCCTGCGAGTCCAACCGCGCCTGCCAGTATCACACGGGCGCTCGGGCGATTTCCTTGAAGGAGCCAGCCATTCGCCGCGTTAAACAGGGTTGCCATTGCAAAAACGACCGAGACGATGCCGCTCGGCAACATACCGGCGGCATAATAGAAGCAAAGAAAATTGCAGCAAAACAGGCAAAGGCCCTGAGCGCCGACCGTCAGCCAATGCTTCAATGGCGGCGGCAGCAGGCGCCGGCGCAGCGCCAGTAATCCAAGCAGCAGAATGGCTGCGAGCGCGAAACGGTAGAGGATCGATACCTCCGCGGGCACGATGCCGACCTGCAGCTTGATCGCATACCACGTGGTGCCCCAGATAAGGACGGTAAGAAGGAAGAGAAGCGGCGCCATTGGCTGTCTTTCTTGTTGAAGGCATTGAACGGCGTCTTCTATGGCGGTGCACCAAGCGCAGCTATCATAGACTTGCGCGACTATCGAATTCTTGCGGTCTTCGGCAGCACCCAGTTGCAGGAGATGCCGCCGCGGGCTTATGACAAAGCATGCGAACGGCATCGATTTCATCCGCTTTGGAAAATGTGGGCGCCAAGCTGCTGAGGCAGGTTGATCTCGGCGGCGGCCTGTCGATTGCGCAATGGCGAAACTTCGCCAACAGCCGCCTTTGCTATCGCGATCCCGGCCACCACACCGTTAGCCTTTATCTCGATGGTACCGTGCGCCGCATGGACAGCGGTCAGACCAAGATAGGCTCGTCGGGAGCGCTCTGTCTGTTGCCGGCAGGTGGTGACAGCGCCTGGCACGTACTCCGCGACGTCTATTTCTGTCATATCTACATCTCTCAGAGCCGGTTCCAGCGGCTGGCCGGCGAGGTCTTCGATCGCGATAGTCGGACTTTGACGCTTCCCGACCTGAGTTTCTTATCCGACGGCTTCGTTGCGGAGATCATCAACAGGGCGATCCTGCCGAACGACTGGTCGGAAAGGGCCAATCGCCTTTTACTTGCCCAGGCGGCCGATCTCATCTTGCTCGAAGTGCTGCGCAAGAACGGTCCGGTCCGCTCCAGCGGCCTTGTCCTCCAGGGCGGGCTTTCACCCCACGTTTTGAAACGCGTTACACAGTTGATCGATGCCGATCTCGCCGGCGACCTCAGCCTCGACCGGCTCGCCGCGGAGGCGGGCCTCAGCTCCTATCATTTCGCCCGCATGTTCAAACGGACCACGGGCCAGTCACCACACCGGTTCGTGCATGAGCGGCGGCTTGCGGTGGCTTACGAAATCGTCCGCGCCGGCAAGGTCAGTATCACCGAAATCGCCGCCGCCTGCGGATTTTCGACACCGGCGCATTTCGCCGCGAGCTTCAAGGCGAAGTTCGGGACAAGCCCGTCCGCCATTCGCGTCTGACGGCACGAAAATGCTCCCGTCGACATGTCGATGACCTTGCAAAGCCGAAGTACTTCGGGCTTCGCCGGCGCTGGGGGACTGAGATAGTCGGGTGTACGGCAGTCTTGACAAAAAGCCGTGCGGGCTCGCGTTGCAGCCACTGCGTCAATCATTTCCGCCGACTGTCTTCCTTGTGCGCCAGCATCAGCAAAAGTCCCTTCAGCTCCGGCTCCTGCACCCGCCGTGCGGCCTCGTAGCAGGAGACCCACTCCCGCCTTCGTTGACCGTTCTCACGAAAATCCGTCTCCGTCCCGTCGACCTTCAACAAGTGAACCTGAACGACGCAGGGCACCTGCCTGCCGGTATCGAGCTTCTTCAGATAGGTGAAATAGCCGAATGGTTTCTTCTTCACCTTGCCGCGAATGCCAGCCTCTTCGAGCGCTTCCTGCGCGGCGACTTGGTAGTCCTTCTTCCCTTCGATCGGCCAGCCCTTCGGTATGATCCATCGGCCACTTTCGCGCGATGTCACGACCAGAACCTGAACGCCGTCGGAGGCTGGCCGGTAGCAAAGCGCCGCGCATTGCTCATAACAGGGCTGGGATAGCGCATCGTAATGCTCTGCCAGCTTTCCAAACGTGCGGCTCTTCTTGCCGGCCATTTTCTGTTGCGGGGTAATGACGCTGGTCCTCATGCCTATTCGGTGGCACTGCTCAGTTAAATCGCCGTGGTAGGCATTCTGTTCCTCATGCGAATTTCTTTTAGCCTCCTCTGACCGAGCCGCGCCAAACCAATTCGGCATGCAGCATCAGGGATTGGCTCTCAGCCCGGCTTTCGTCATTTTTTCCAAGCCAGGCGACAGCTTGCCCGGCAATGGCCTGGACGGGCTGCGCGAATGTCGTCAACTGGTAGGAAGACCAAGACGCCTGGTCGATATCATCAAACCCGACAACGCAAAGCTGATCTGGAATAGCCATGGAAAACTGGTGGCGAGCGGCGTCCATGAAACCACAGGCAAGAAGATCGGTGGCGCAGAATACGGCGTCGGGGCGGTCCTTTCTGGTCAACATTCGCTGTGCCAGGACTTTGCCAGCCTCGTATCCGGTCCAGCCGTAACGCTCAACCATGATGTCCAGGCCAAGGGCTTTGGCAGCGGCAGCGAAACCATATTCCCGCGCCATGAGGCTGGGCGTGCCTGCTTCGGAGTTTGCAAACGCCAGCTTGCGGCAGCCAGCGCGAAGAAAGGCTGTTACCACTCGTCCCGCGGCTTCGCGATCATCGAGGTTGATGCGAAGCGGACCAGGCTGATCATCGTCGCGATTGATCAGGACGAGCCTTTGTCCGTTTCTCAGGCAAAGCTGCGTGATCGACTTATCCGGCAAGCCGGACAGAATGATTGAAGCATCGGCACGGTAGCGAATGGCTTGGCTCAAAGCCCGATCCACACTGCCGTCCGAGCGGTCCGTGTTCACCAGCATCGCAACTTTGCCGACGCTCTGCAGCTGCTGCGTCAATTCCCGCAGCAGGGCCGAGCGATAAGGTGTGGCGACCTCTGAAACGATGAGACAGACGATACCGCTTTCATTGCGCATCAATCCGCGCGCCAGATGGTTGACGTGATAGCCGAGCTCGTCGGCGGCTTCCATTACCTTTCGCCTCGTCTCAGCCGACACGCTCGCGCCGGGCGTGAAAGCCCGCGAAACAGCAGAGCGCGACACCCCTGCTCTTTTGGCTACTTCGTCGGCGCTGACAAAAATCTTGGACGACACAGCTCCTCCCATCCACTCATCGGATTTTGCTATGCTTTGCAATGGCGTGCAAGCTCTCCTGCGGCGGATTATCACGACAGAACCTGTGAAGAATACAATTGACAGCCTTTGATGTCTCATGCACCATTTGCACACGCTTGCAAAAAGCGAACGGCGTGGAGGCGTCGCGATAATCAGGAGGAAATGATGGGTTCGGTAAAAATTGCCGCGGCAGCGCTTGCCGCGAGTGTGACTTTTGGCGCCTATTCGGCCCACGCTGCTGGCGACCTCAACCTCATCTGCTCCGCAGACGTCGTCATCTGCGAAATGATGAAGGATCGTTTTGAAAAGGGAACGGACGTCAAAGTGAACATGGTTCGGCTGTCGTCGGGCGAAACCTATGCGAAAATCCGCGCCGAGGCGCGTAACCCGAAGACCGACATCTGGTGGGCGGGCACGGGCGATCCGCATCTCCAGGCCGCAAGCGAAGGGCTGACGCAAGAATACAAGTCGCCACTGCTCGACCAGCTCCAGGACTGGGCAAAGAAGCAGGCCGAAAGCGCCAATTTCCGGACGGTAGGCGTTTATGCTGGCGCGCTCGGCTGGGGCTATAACACTGACATGCTGCAGAAGAAGGGACTGAAAGAACCAAAGTGCTGGGCAGATCTCCTGGATCCGTCCTACAAGGGTGAGATCCAAATCGCAAATCCGAATTCGTCGGGCACTGCCTATACCGCCCTTGCGACGCTCGTTCAGATTATGGGCGAAGACAAGGCGTTCGAATATCTCGGCAAGCTCAACGCCAACATCTCGCAATATACAAAGTCCGGCTCGGCGCCGGTCAAGGCAGCCGCTCGCGGCGAAGCGACGATCGGCGTCGTGTTCATGCACGATGCGGTCGCCCAGACAGTCGAAGGCTTCCCGGTCAAATCGGTCGCACCTTGCGAGGGGACCGGCTACGAAATCGGCTCCATGTCGATCATCAAGGGCGCCAAGAACCTCGATAACGCCAAAAAGTGGTACGATTGGGCACTGTCTGCCGATGTTCAATCCCAGATGAAGGATGCGAAATCCTTCCAGCTGCCGTCCAACAAGTCGGCGACGGTTCCGAAGGAATCGCCGAAGTTCGAGGACATCAAGCTGATCGACTACGACTTCAAGGCCTATGGCGACCCCGACAAGCGCAAGGCGCTGCTTTCGCGTTGGGACAAGGAAATCGGCGCGAAGGCAAACTGAAGCCGATGATCGGGAGGTGACGGCCGGCGGCGAAAGCGTCGGCTGTCGGATCGATACGGCCGAGCCTGGAGCGGACTTCATGAAGAACCACAATCGCAGGCTTGGTCTCGCCCTCGTCTTTGCTGTCGCCGCCCTGACGATGCTCCCGTGGCATCGGATCGAAGGCGGCTTCTTCGGTCTTGGCTGGCTCTCTGCCTTTCCAGGTGAAGCCTCCGCAGCTCCCGCCATACTCCAGATCGTCCAGCACGGCCGATGGTGGCTCGCAATCGCCGTCTTCCCTATCTTGCTTGGCGGGGTCGCGCGATTGCTTCCCGATCATGCGCAACGTGGAACACTGCTTTCCTGGGCTGGTGGCCTCGGCCTTTTGGTTCTGGCGCTTCAGGGACTTGCGATCGGCTTTTCAGGATGGACCTGGACGATCAGCGAAAGCCTTCTTGGCGCATTGCCAGTCGGCCAGCCCTCCATGGGAGCCGGTGCGGTTGTTATCGGCCTCGTTTTCGTGCTGCTCTTTGCCTTTGGCCTCGCCGAGCGCGGTTTTCTTAAGGGTGATGCCTTCGTCACCGGTGCCATCGCCACGCTCGTGCTCCTCGTTGCAGTTTTCGTCTTCTATCCGATCGGCAGCATGTTTGTTGGCGCATTCCAGGATCTCGACGGCTCCTTCAATCCGGACGGCTTCGTCAGCAATATTCAGGATCCGTCCGTCTGGAGCCTGGGCTGCATCGCCGGCGGCGGGCACTGCGGTGTCGCCTGGCGCACCTTGTGGCTCGCAATCATGACGGCGGCAGGCTCAACGACACTGGGGCTCTGCTTTGCCCTCGTCGCAACCCGCACACGCTTTCCGTTGAAGAAGGGCCTTCGGCTGCTGACGATCCTGCCGATCATCACGCCGCCTTTCGTGGTCGGCCTTGCGCTCACCTTGCTTTTCGGTCGCTCGGGCGTTGCAACGCAGTTCGTCTCCTCCTTGCTCGGCCTTGAGCCCGGCCGCTGGCTCTATGGCCTGACGGGCATCTGGATCGCCCAGGTGCTCTCCTTCACGCCGATCTCCTTTCTTGTTCTCATCGGCGTCGTCGAAGGCGTCAGCCCGTCGATGGAGGAGGCATCACAGACGCTGCGGGCGGATCGTTGGCGGACCTTCTGGCGTATCTCGCTGCCACTGATGAAGCCGGGGCTGGCGAATGCGTTCTTGATCGGTTTCATCGAGAGCATGGCAGATTTCGGCAATCCACTCGTGCTCGGCGGCAGCCATGGCGTGCTGTCGACTGAAATCTTCTTTGCCGTCGTCGGCTCGCAAAACGACCCGTCGCGCGCCGCGGTCCTTGCCATGGTCCTGCTCGGCTTCACGCTTTCGGCGTTCCTGGCCCAGCGTTTCTGGCTGTCGGGCAAGAATTTTGCGACGGTAACCGGCAAGGGCGATTCTGGCCGACACATCGCGCTGCCGTATGGCCTTTCAATCGCCATCCATGCAATCGTCATCCCCTGGATGATCTTTACGATCGTCGTCTATGCGATGATCCTTTTCGGCGGTTTCGTGCGCACCTGGGGCCTCGACAACACGCTGACATTGGAACACTACATCCGCGCCTTCTCAATAGGGTTGCGGGACGACGGTGGACTGGCATGGACGGGGGTTGCCTGGAGTTCGTTCTGGACAACAATGGAAATCGCCCTGATCTCCGCCCCGCTCACCGCTGTCGTCGGCCTTTTGACCGCCTATCTTATCGTGCGGCAGAGATTCGCAGGGCGGAATCTCTTCGAATTCGCGCTGATGATGAGCTTTGCAATCCCCGGCACCGTCATCGGTATCAGCTACATCATGGCCTTCAACCTGCCCCCGCTCGAAATGACCGGCACGGCGCTGATCCTCGTCGCCTGCTTCGTTTTCCGCAATATGCCGGTTGGCGTACGCGGTGGCGTAGCCGCCATGAGCCAGTTGGACAAGAGCCTCGATGAAGCCTCGCTGACGCTGGGCGCCGACAGTTTTCGCACGATCCGTAAGATCATCCTGCCGTTGCTGCGACCAGCCATCACCGCCGCTCTCGTCTATTCCTTCGTGCGCGCGATCACCTCGATCAGTGCCGTGGTTTTCCTCGTCAGCGCACAATACAACATGGCGACGTCCTATATCGTCGGCCTCGTGGAAAACGGGGAATACGGCGTTGCCATCGCCTATTCTTCCGCGCTGATCGTCGTCATGGTCGCCGTCATCGCGGGATTCCAGTTCATGGTCGGCGAACGGCGGCTCCGACGCGAAAATCGCGTTGGTCTTGCCGTCACGACCGCCGCTGCTGCCGCCACGATTGGCCAGGAGAAGACCGCATGAGCGTCAACACACCCGGTTCCGTCGTCTTTGAGAACGTCCGCAAGACCTTCGGCGCCTTCACTGCTATATCCGACCTGTCGCTGACGATCGAGCCCGGTACACTCGTGACGCTGCTTGGTCCTTCGGGCTGCGGAAAGACGACGACATTGCGCATGCTGGCAGGTCTTGAACATCCTTCGGCGGGCCGCATCCTTATCGGCGGCAAGGATGTGACGATGCTTCCGGCCAATGAGCGCGATGTCTCGATGGTTTTTCAGTCCTATGCGCTCTTTCCGCACATGACGGCACTCGACAACGTCGCTTATGGCCTCGAATCCTCCGGGTTGAGGCGCAAGGAGGCCCGCGAGCGCGCCGAAGACGGCCTGACGCTCGTCGGTCTCGCCGGGATGGGCCAGCGCCTTCCTGCCGAACTGTCCGGAGGCCAACAGCAGCGGGTTGCCGTTGCCCGCGCGCTGGTGCTCGAACCACAGGTGCTGCTCCTCGACGAGCCGCTGTCGAATCTCGATGCCCGGCTTCGCCGCCGAGTGAGAACGGAGATCCGCGACTTGCAGCAGCGGCTTGGCTTCACCGCCGTCTACGTTACCCATGATCAGGACGAGGCGCTTGCGGTCTCTGATCAGATCATCGTCATGAAGGACGGGGAAGTCGCACAGAAGGGAGCGCCGCGCGATCTCTACGATCAGCCGGTATCGGCGTTCATTGCAGATTTCATGGGCGAGGCAAACGTCGTGGCCTGTGATGTCATCGGTACCGAAGGCGGAGAAGCGACGATCAATGTCGAGGGTCTCTTGCATCGCGTCCCCGGCCGCAATGTCCGCCCCGGACCGGCTCAGCTCGCGGTGCGCCCGAACGCCATTACGCTGTCGGCGCGAAACGGCGGCGCTTTCAGCGGACAGGTCACTCATGCAGCCTATCTTGGCGACCGTGTGGAATACGAAGTGAAAACGCGCAACGGCACGCTTTTCGTCGTCGATCCTGCGGTGGAAAGAGCACTACAGCCTTTGACGGAGGTTGAGATCAGCTTCAAGGATCGCGGGATTGCCATCATCGGCGGCTGAGCCGCGTTTCATCAAGGGAAGATTCCATGACATCGCATGTAGCACGCCTCGAAGCCCGGCTCGCGCTTGCCGAAGCCGTAGCCCGCGAAGCCGGCGCTATGGCGCTCGATTACTTCAAGCGCCGCGAGACGCTGGTAATTGAAACCAAGCGCGATCCGCAAGATGTCGTTTCGATCGCCGACCGGGAGGTCGAAAATCTGATCCGCGGCCGCTTCAACGAAGCCTATCCCGACGATGGCGTGCTCGGAGAGGAATATGGGCTCGAAGCCGGCACGTCCGGCTACACATGGGTCGTCGATCCCATCGACGGCACCAGCCCCTTCGTCAACGGCATGCCGAACTGGTGCATTTCGATTGCTCTGTTGCATGAGGGCGTTCCTGTCGTCGGTGTGATCTGCGCACCATGCCACGACGAGCTTTATGCGGCAGCACTCGGGCTCGGCGCAACATTGAACGGCAAGACGCTTCGGCTCGACCCCACGCGCACCATCCGCAACAGCGTAACGGGCATCGGCGCGAACAACTATGTGACGCCAGCTTTCGTGGGCAAAATGGTTGAAAGCCTGCTCACTGCGGGTGGCAACTTTATCCGAAACGGCTCGGGCGCCCTGATGCTCGCCTATGTCGCGGCAGGCCGTCTGGTCGGCTATTACGAACCTTACATGCACGCCTGGGACTGCCTTGCGGGCTATTGTCTGGTGAAGGAAGCCGGCGGCTGGTATCAAGCCTTCCCTACGGAGGGCGAAGGGCTGACGAAAGGCGCACCGGTCCTTGCCGCTGCCCCCGGGGCCATCAAGGATCTGCGACAGGTGGCAGGCTTATGAAAGGCACATGCTGGACAGAGCAAGGGGCTGCGCTAAGTTGCGCCGAACGCGCTTCCAGCAACACCGGCATTTCGTCTTTCAGGATTGCCGTTGAACAGGATTTCCACGGGCGGTCGAGGAGGATCGTCCGTGGAATATTTGGATGCCGGCTTGCCGGCTCCACCCAACAAACAGGGAGGAACTAATGTCCATTCGTACAGGTCTCTTATCGACAGCGGCGATCGCCGTTTCGCTTGGCGCAGCATCGCAAGCGTTTGCACTCACTGAGCTGCAGTGGTGGCACGCCATGTCCGGCGCAAACAATGAGGTCGTCGAACAGATTTCAAAGGAATTCAACGCAAGCCAGGCGGACTATAAGATCGTTCCAGTCTTCAAGGGCAGCTATCCCGAGACCCTAAATGCCGGCATCGCCGCGTTCCGCGCCAAGCAGGCGCCCGCAATTCTTCAGGTGTTCGATGCTGGTAGCGGCGTTATGATGGGGGCCGAAGGCGCGATCATGCCCGCCGCCCAGGTGCTGGAAAAGGGCGGCTACAGCTTCGACAAGTCGGAATATCTTCCAGGTATCGTCGCCTATTATTCGAAGCCCGATGGCACGATGCTGTCCTTTCCCTACAATTCTTCCTCGCCGATCCTCTACTACAACAAGGATACCTTCAAGAAAGCGGGCCTGGATCCAGAAACTCCGCCGAAGACGTGGCCGGAGGTGTTTGAGGCCGCCAAAAAGATCAAGGCGAGCGGCGCATCCCCCTGCGGCTTGACATCCACCTGGCTCACATGGATCCAGACTGAGAACTTCGCAGCCTGGAACAACGTATCCTACGGATCAAATGAAAACGGCCTTGGCGGGACCGACGTGACGCTCGCCTTCAACAGCCCGCTTTTCGTCCAGCATTTTCAGGCGATCGCCGACCTCGCCAAGGATGGCACGTTCCGCTACGGCGGGCGCACCTCCGAAGCCAAACAGCTCTTCACCTCCGGTGAATGCGGCATCATGACCGAATCGTCAGGCGGTCTCGGCGATATCGTCAAATCCGGCATGAACTACGGCATCGGTCAATTGCCGTATTATGAAGGCGAAGGTCGGCCACAGAACACGATTCCCGGCGGGGCCAGTCTCTGGGTCTTTGCCGGTAAGAGCGACGCTGAATACAAGGGCGTTGCCGAGTTCTTCCACTTCCTGTCGCAGACAAAAGTCCAGGCGCGGCTGCATCAGGTTTCCGGCTACATGCCGGTCACGATGGCCGCTTACGAGGAAACGAAGAAGTCGGATTTCTACGACAAGAACCCGGGGCGGCAAACGCCAATCCTGCAGATGATGGGAAAGGCACCGACCGAAAATTCCAAGGGGGTGCGCCTCCCGAATTTGCCGCAGGTCCGTGACATCATGAATGAGGAATTCGAGGCCATGCTTGCTGGAAAACAGGATGCAAAGGCGGCACTCGACAAGGCTGTCGAACGCGGCAACGCTGCCATCAAGCAGGCCGTTAGCCAGTAGTGGTCCAGTGTTTCGCGCCCGCGGCCCGAGGCTGCGGGCGTTCCTTCACGCCAAGGAGTTCTCCGTGCAGCGCGTTGTTTTTCCAAACAAGATTCTTCCCTATTTCCTGCTTGCACCGCAAATTATTCTGACCGTTGTTTTCTTCTTCTGGCCGGCAAGCCAGGCGCTCTACCAGTCGATACAGCGCGAGGATCCCTTTGGCTTGAAGAGCGGTTTCGTCGGCCTTGCAAATTTCCGCGACGTCTTTGCAGATCCCAACTATCTGCATTCTCTGCAGGTCACGATCCTCTTCAGCGTACTGACGGCACTGCTGTCGATGGTCATGGCTTTGGCGCTCGCAACGGCCGCCGATAAAGTCGTGCGTGGAAAGACCTTTTACCGCACGCTGCTGATTTGGCCCTATGCAGTGGCACCCGCCGTGGCCGGCATGCTCTGGCTTTTCATGTTCAATCCGGCAATGGGCACGTTTGCCTATCTTCTGCGGCGCAACGGCTTCATGTGGGATCCGCTGCTCAACGGCAATCAAGCAATGATGCTTGTTGTCATGGCGGCTGCGTGGAAGCAGATCAGCTACAACTTCCTGTTCTTCGTCGCCGGCCTGCAAGCCATTCCGAGATCGCTGATCGAGGCTGCGGCAATTGACGGAGCGCGCGGCAACCGACGCTTCTGGACGATCGTTTTCCCGCTTTTGGCACCGACGACTTTCTTCCTGCTCGTCGTCAACACCGTCTACGCCTTCTTCGATACGTTCGGCATCATCCATGCAGTCACCGGCGGTGGTCCCGCCAAGGCAACAGAAACGCTCGTCTACAAGGTCTATAATGACGGTTTCGTGAACCTCAATCTCGGCTCGTCGGCGGCCCAATCCGTCATCTTGATGATCATCGTCATTGCCCTGACCGCTTTTCAGTTCCGCTTCGTCGAGAAGCGCGTGCACTATGCGTGAGATGCGGCGATGATTGAAAAGCGCCCTCTCGCCAATCTTATCGGCCACCTGATGCTGATTATCGGCATCATCATCGTCGCATTCCCGATCTATTACACGTTCGTCGCCTCGACCATGACGTCGGCGGAAATCATCAGGCCGCCCATCTCGCTGTTGCCCGGCGATCATTTCATGGACAACTACACCTCAGCACTTTCAGGCGGTGTTGAGCAGGTCGTCGGAGTGAGCCTCGAGCGCCTGCTGTTCAACACATTTGTCGTCGCGGTCCTGATAGCGGTCGGAAAAATCCTGATCTCCTTTCTCTCGGCTTTCGCGATCGTTTTCTTCCGTTTTCCATTTCGCATGGCCTTCTTCTGGATGATCTTCATCACCTTGATGTTGCCAGTCGAGGTCCGTATCCTTCCAACCTATAAGGTGATCGTCGACCTGGGCATGATCGACACCTACGCAGGATTGACACTGCCGCTGATGGCATCTGCCACGGCGACATTTCTGTTCCGTCAGTTCTTCCTGACAATCCCGGGAGAATTACTGGAGGCGGCGCGCATCGACAGCGCCGGCCCGTTCCTCTTCATGCGCGATATACTGCTACCTTTGTCGAAAACGAATATCGCAGCGCTCTTCGTGATCCTCTTCATCTATGGCTGGACCCAATATCTCTGGCCCTTGCTTGTCACCAATGACGCGAAGATGAATACCATCATCATCGCTCTTCGAAAGATGATGGATTTCGCCGATGCGGCAACCCCCTGGAACTACGTGATGGTGACGGCGATCCTTGCAATCATTCCGCCCATTCTCGTCGTCGTGCTCATGCAGCGCTGGTTCGTAAAAGGTCTTGTGGAAACGGAGAAGTAATGGCCAAGATCAATCTGAAGGATGTTCGCAAGACCTATGGCGGCGGTATCGAAGCCATCAAGGGGGTCTCGATGGAAATCGCAGACGGCGAGTTCGTCGTGCTCGTCGGCCCCTCCGGCTGCGGCAAATCCACGTTGCTGCGCATGATCGCCGGTCTCGAAGGTATCACATCGGGCCAAATCGCCATTGGCGATCGCGTCGTCAATCGGCTGGAGCCATCCGAGCGCGACATCGCCATGGTCTTCCAGAACTACGCACTTTACCCGCATATGACGGTCAGGCAGAACCTTGCTTACGGCCTGAAAAACCGCAAGACACCGAAGGACGAAATCGAGCGCCGCATCGAAAAGGCTGCAAGGGCGCTCGAGATCGAGGCGTTTCTCGAGCGCAAACCGAGGCAGTTGTCGGGCGGGCAGCGTCAGCGTGTGGCGATGGGGCGCGCAATCGTGCGAGAACCGGCTGCCTTCCTGTTTGACGAACCGCTATCGAACCTCGATGCCAAACTGCGCGTCCAGATGCGCGTCGAGATCAAGCGCCTGCAGCGTTCGCTGGCGACAACAAGCGTCTACGTGACGCATGACCAGATGGAGGCGATGACGCTGGCCGATCGTCTTGTGGTGTTGAACGGTGGCCAGATTGATCAGATCGGTACACCAATCGAGCTTTACGAGAAGCCGGCCACGACCTTCGTTGCAACCTTTATCGGCTCGCCCGCCATGAACCTCTGGGACCGGTCGGGTGACAGCAGAGGCTTCTTGCTGTCACCCAGTATCGCCCTGCCCGCCGGCGCCGTCACGCTTGGGGTCCGACCGGAGGACCTTTACATTTGGCAAGATGGCAGAGCGGATGCTTTCAGGGCTGACGCGCGGGTTGGCGCCGTCGAACTCGTTGGTGCCGAAAGCTATGTCCACGCTTGGCTTTCAAACGGTCGGCCGATCGTCTTCCGGGTTCCCGGCCGGTCCCGGATCGCCATTGACGAAGCCGTGTCGGTCTGTGCGGCTGCCGAAAGCCTTCACCTCTTCGACGACGGTGGCAGACGCATGACTTGGTAGAGCGCCCGGTTGCAGGAGCTCGCTTGCAGTCGCAAACAACGTCATTGCCTTGGCTTGCGGCCGCAGCATTCATCTCGGCTCCCGTTGACCTGGATTCCAGCTTGTCGCAATAGCGACCGCCTGAAACAACGCCTGCTCGGCCCTGATGAAACCGGCCTGCATGAGATCAGTGCCCTTCAGTGCGACAGTGCCTTAGCCGAGCCTCGATCTGTGCGATCAGCCATCGAACTGAACGGCTCAGTGACATAGGTGTCAGCGCTGCTTTGGGGAACCTTCACGCGGTCTCGGATACTTTTGCCGGCAGCAAGATAAAGCCGGCACGAACGGCGTTGCTCGCGAGGTCATGCGACCTCCCAAGATGGGGACAATGGGGAGCATGCGATCGATCCGTTATCGCGAATACACAAAATCGGCCGAGCCTGCCTTGCCTAAGCGGCCAAACTCTTGGAAGTTGCAGCTTGAGGATATGCCGGTGAGTAGACGCGTCCTGCAATGCAGATTCGAAAGATTTAATTGTGGCTGTTTTATCCCCCCGCACCTTTTTGACATCGCTGTTCCACGCCGCTGTGCGTGCAGCCGATCCCTTGTCGGGCATCAAGGCGCATCTGCCTGCGAAGCCAAAAGGTCGAACGGTGGTGATCGGCGCGGGCAAGGGAGCAGCACAAATGGCTCGCGCGCTCGAAAGCGTCTGGGACACCCCGCTCGATGGCGTTGTCGTGACGCGCTATGGCTATGGCTGCGAAACCAGAAGGATCGAGATCATCGAAGCCGCCCATCCCGTGCCGGATGTCGCCGGTCTTGCGGCATCGAAACGATTGGTCGAAGCACTGAAGGACCTGACGGCGGACGATCTGGTGATCGCGCTGATCTGCGGCGGCGGTTCGGCGCTTCTGCCGGCGCCGCCCGAAGGCCTGTCGCTCGAAGATGAGATCGCGCTCAACGAGATGCTGCTGGCGTCAGGCGCGCCGATCTCGGCGATGAACGTCGTGCGCAAGCACTTATCCACCATCAAGGGAGGGCGGCTCGCGGCAGCCACGAAAGCGCGCCTCGTCAGCTTGATCGTTTCGGATATTCCCGGCGACAATCCCGCCCATGTCGCCTCAGGACCCACCGTTCCTGATTTCTCCACGAGGCATGACGCGATCGAAATCGTCCGGCAATATGGCCTGCGGCTTCCGAAGGCAGCGCTCGATCACCTGGCCTCCCCCGCCGCAGATGCGCCCTTTCCGGACGATCCGATCTTTGCCGGACACGAACATCACATCATCGCTTCGGCCAGTGTGTCGCTCGAGGCCGCCGCTCAACTGGCAAAGTCCAGTGGCATCACCCCGGTAATCCTGTCGGATTCGATCGAGGGCGAATCCCGTGACGTTGCACTGGTGCACGCGGCAATAGCCCGTGAGGTGCTTGGCCGCAACCGACCGTTCGAAAAGCCTTCCGTCATTCTTTCAGGCGGCGAGACGACCGTGACACTGCGGGCCAGAGGTGGCAAAGGCGGGCGCAACGGCGAATTTGCGCTTTCCGCCGCACTTGCAATCGACGGATACGACATCCATCTCCTGGCAGCAGACACCGACGGCATCGACGGCTCGGAAGACAACGCCGGCGCATTTGCCGACGGCACCTCCGTCAGGCGCCTGCGCGAAAGCGGTCTCGATCCACGCCGCCTTCTTGATGGCAATGACAGCTATTCGGCCTTCCAGGCTATCGGCGACCTCTTCGAGACCGGCCCGACAGGCACCAATGTCAACGATTTCAGGGCGATCCTGGTTCGCTGATGGCGGGCCGGGCGCCGTCGTCTACATTGTCGGCGCCACTTTCCTGCTTTCCCGGCGGAACGCATCCGGGCTCGTCGACATCCATTTGCGGAAGGCCCGGAAAAATGCGCTGGGTTCCGAATAGCCGAGTTGTGTTGCGATGTCGCCGATCGTCTTCGGACTATTGAGCAGCATATCGACGGCCATATCGCGGCGGATGTCATCTTTGATGCCGGCATAGTTCTGCCCTTCGTCACTCAGGCGATGACGCAGGGTGGATACCGGCATGCGCATGTCGGCTGCAAGATCGGCGAAATTCGACCAGGCAGCCGGTGGCAGGCTGCTCAGGCGTCGCCGGACACTGGAAGCAAGTCCGGCATCGTAGCGATAGCGCACGAGGATGTTTGCCGGTGCGCCACGCAGGAACTGTTTCAGTGCCTGCTCGGTCCGCGAAACCGGCAGGTCCAGCATGGCGCTGTCGAACCCCAGCCGGCTGATGGGTTGAGAGAATGCGACGGGGGCACCGAAGAAAAGCCGGTAATCGGCTCCCTGTTTCGGCTCATCACAGCGGAAATCGACGAGCCGGATGGGGATCCGGCGACCCACTAGCCAGCACGTGATGCCGTGCAGAATGATCCAGTAGGTGCGATAGGCGAAAGCCGAGCGAGGTCCGCCGGCGTCTGCAAGCGTGATCTCGGCCAGGCCGTCGCGGACGACGAGTTCGCCGTGCGGATCCTCCAGGACGACATTGAGGAAGCGCAGTGCCCGACGTAACGCCTGGCCGAGGCTTCGTGCATGCAGCACGCAGTGGCAGAGCAGGGTGAAGCTTCCGCTGCGCATCGGCCTACCGCCCATTCCGAAGAACTCATCATTGAGCTCGGCGGCAATCGCAAGCCACAATGCACCGTAGCGCTCGGCCGATATCGGCTGGTTGACACCTCGAGGCAGTCCGAGCGCAGCAATGAGCGGGGCAGTTGGTTTTCCCATGCGGCGCAGGCTTTCGAGTGCCTCTTGGACGAATCCCGGTGCAATCATGCGCCTTTCGAGTTCAGGCATCGCCTTACCTCTCACTATGGTAAAATTGTCCAGAAATATGAAACAACTCTGTCATCGCTTGCAATAGTGGGACGACATAAAGTCCGTGCTATTCTGGCTGGGCTCTCCATGAGGGGAGAAGGGACTGGCTGTGGGAGATGAGCCATGCTGATTCGTGGAGGAACCTTCATCGTCACCGGCGGCGGATCCGGTCTCGGCGCAGCAACCGTGCGGATGCTGGTCGAAGACGGGGCGCGCGTCGTCATTGCTGATCTCAATGAAAAGGCTGGTGAAATGGTCGCCGCAGAGCTCGGCGGAGAGGTTTCATACTTGTGTGCCGACGTAACGAGCGAGCAAGATGGTGCGCGCGTTGTCGCCGCTGCGCTTGATACCTTCGGTGGCCTGCGCGGGCTCGTCAACTGCGCCGGCGTTGCCCCGGCCGAAAAGGTCATTGGACGTGATGGACCGCATCGGCTCGAAAGCTTTTCACACGCGATCGCCATCAATCTGATCGGCACCTTCAACATGACCCGCCTAGCCGCCTGCGCCATTCAAGAACAGGAGCCGGATGGCGAAGGCGAGCGTGGCGTCATCATCAATACCGCCTCGGTCGCAGCCTTCGACGGCCAGATCGGCCAGGCGGCTTATTCCGCCTCCAAAGGTGGTGTGGCCGCCATGACGCTGCCAATTGCCCGCGAGCTTGCCCGCCACGGTATTCGCGTCGTGTCAATTGCTCCCGGCATCTTCGAAACACCGATGATGGCAGGCATGCCGTTTGAGGTTCGCGAATCACTCGGCAGGAGCGTGCCCTTCCCGCCGCGGCTCGGCCGGCCCGCTGAATTCGCCGCTCTGGTGCGCCATATATGTGAAAACAGCATGCTAAACGGCGAGGTCATTCGCCTCGACGGCGCATTGCGGATGGGCGCGCGTTAGGCGCCGTCAGGGAGGAGAAAATGCCATTGCAGGATCCTGTCGTGATTGTCGGCTCGGCACGCACCCCGATCGGCGGATTTCAGGGCGAGCTCAAGGATGCTACGGCGCCCGCGCTCGGAGCCGCCGCAATCCGGGCCGCACTTGAACGCAGCCGCGTCGAGGCCGGGACCGTTGATGAAGTGGTGTTCGGATGCGTGCTGCCGGCCGGCCAGGGCCAGGCGCCGGCGAGGCAGGCGGCCATCGGCGCTGGCCTTGCCTTTTCGACCGGCGCCAGCACCGTTAACAAGATGTGCGGCTCCGGTATGAAAGCGACGATGATTGCTCATGACCTCATTGCCGCAGGAAATGCCTCGATCACCGTCGCCGGCGGCATGGAAAGCATGACGAATGCGCCCTATCTCCTCGATCGGGCACGTAGCGGCTACCGGCTCGGCCACGGGCGCGTTGTCGATCATATGTTCCTCGACGGGCTTGAGGATGCTTACGACAAGGGACGTTTGATGGGCACTTTCGCGGAAGACTGCGCCGAGGCCTATCAATTCACACGCGCCGCACAGGATAATTATGCGATCGCCTCGCTGACGCGGGCGCAAAAGGCGATCGAGGCCGGCTATTTCGATGAAGAGATCACACCGGTGACCATCAAGACCGGCAAAGGCGAACTGACGGTTGCCCATGACGAACAGCCGGGCAAGGCAAAACTTGAAAAGATTCCGGCCTTGAAGCCTGCCTTCCGCGACGGCGGGACGGTGACCGCTGCCAATTCAAGCTCGATTTCCGATGGTGCGGCCGCCCTCGTCCTCATGCGCCGCTCGGAGGCCGAACGCCGCGGATTGCAGCCGCTTGCCACGATCACTGCCCAGGCTACCCATTCGCAGGCCCCCAATCTCTTTGCAACGGCGCCGGTCGGTGCTCTTGAGAAGCTTTCCGATCGCGCCGGCTGGTCGTTTGATACAGTCGATCTTTTCGAAATCAATGAGGCTTTCGCCGTCGTCGCCATGGCTGCGATGCGCGACCTCCATCTGCCGCACGACAAGGTCAACGTGCATGGTGGCGCCTGTGCGCTCGGCCATCCGATCGGTGCATCGGGAGCACGCATCATTGTCACTCTGCTTGCGGCTCTTAAGCGATACGACCTGAAGCGCGGCATGGCCGCACTTTGCATCGGCGGCGGCGAGGCAACTGCAGTCGCCCTCGAACGGCACTAAGGGAGGAAGCGATGATTCTTTCCGACCTGCAGCAGCAAATTCGCGATCTCGCGCGCGATTTCGCCCGCGAGCGCCTGGCGCCTGGCGCAGCCGCCCGCGACCGGAATCACGCCTTCCCCCGCGAGGAACTGAAGGAAATGGGCGAGCTCGGCCTGCTCGGCATGCTCGTTCCGGAAGCCTTTGGAGGCTCCGACACCGGCACTATTGCCTATGCTGCCGCGCTCGAAGAGATCGCCGCCGGCGACGGGCCGTGCTCGACCATCATGAGCGTCCATAGCTCGGTCGCCTGCGTGCCGATCCTGAAATTCGGCAATGAAGAACAGAAGCAGCATTTCTTGCCCAGGCTTGCGAGTGGCGAATGGATCGGAGGTTTCGCACTGACCGAGGCCCAGGCAGGCTCGGATGCCTCAAACCTGCGCAGCCGCGCGCGCCGCAACGGCGATCATTATGTGCTCGACGGCGCCAAGCAGTTCATCACGTCGGGCAAGAATGGCCAAGTGATCATCGTCTTCGCAGTCACCGATCCTGATGCCGGAAAGAAGGGCATCACCGCCTTCATCGTGCCGACCGATACACCCGGTTACGAAGTCATCCGTGTCGAAGAAAAGCTTGGCCTCCATTCGACCGATACCTGCCAGATCGCCTTCAACGGCATGCGCATCCCCGCCGAACAAAGGCTCGGTGCGGAGGGGGAAGGTTACCGCATTGCGCTTGCCAACCTCGAAGGCGGGCGGATCGGCATTGCCGCGCAGGCGGTTGGCATGGCACGGGCGGCCTATGAGGCGGCGCGCGACTACGCGCGCGAGCGTGTCGCTTTTGGCAAACCGATCATCGAGCACCAGGCCGTCGCCTTCCGCCTTGCCGACATGGCGACCCAGATCGAGGCCGCGCGCCAGCTCGTCCTCCATGCAGCGGCATTGCGCGAAGGCGGCCTGCCCTGTCTTTCGGAAGCGTCGATGGCGAAGCTCTTTGCCTCCGAAATGGCAGAGCGGGTCTGTTCCGACGCGATCCAGATTCATGGCGGCTACGGCTATATGGCCGATTATCCGGTCGAGCGGATCTACCGGGATGTCCGCATCTGTCAGATTTATGAGGGAACGAGCGATGTGCAGCGCATGGTGATTGCGCGCAATCTGTAACACCAAGGATGAGCCGTCGCTTCCTGGAGGAGAGGAGCGGGCGGCAAAGGGAGGAATGAGACCATATGACGGAATTCGCTCAACTGAGCTTGCACGTCCCCGAGCCCGCCGTCCGTCCGGGCGGCCAGCCTGATTTTTCCAACGTCAAGATCGCCAAGGCAGGCGCGGTACCGCGACCTGAAGTGGATGTCGCGTCAGAGGACATCCGCGAGCTCGCCTATTCGATCATCCGCGTACTTAATCGCGACGGTGAGGCAGTCGGCCCGTGGTCGGGCATGCTTTCTGACGACGAACTACTTACCGGCCTTCGCCACATGATGAAGCTCAGGGCCTTCGACGCCCGCATGCTGATGGCGCAACGCCAGGGAAAGACATCCTTCTACATGCAGCATCTCGGGGAGGAAGCCGTCAGCTGCGCCTTCCGCAAGGCGTTGCGCAAGGGCGATATGAACTTTCCGACCTATCGCCAGGCGGGACTGTTGATCGCCGACGACTATCCGATGGTCGAGATGATGAACCAGATCTACTCGAATGAGAGCGACCCGCTGCACGGCCGGCAGCTGCCGATCATGTATTCCTCGAAAGACCACGGTTTCTTCACGATCTCCGGAAATCTCGCCACGCAATATGTTCAGGCAGTCGGCTGGGCGATGGCGTCCGCCATCAAGAACGACAGCAAGATCGCCGCCGGCTGGATCGGCGATGGCTCGACAGCCGAATCCGACTTTCACTCCGCGTTGGTTTTCGCCTCCACGTACAAAGCTCCGGTGATCCTCAATATCGTCAACAATCAATGGGCGATCTCGACGTTCCAGGGCATCGCCCGCGGCGGCTCCGGTACTTTCGCTGCCCGCGGTCTCGGCTTCGGGATCCCGGCGCTGCGTGTCGACGGCAACGACTATCTCGCCGTCCATGCCGTTGCCTGCTGGGCAGCCGAGCGCGCCAGGCGGAACCTCGGCCCGACGCTGATCGAATATGTGACCTATCGCGTCGGCGCCCATTCGACGTCTGACGATCCAAGCGCTTATCGTCCGAAGACCGAGTCTGAGGCCTGGCCGCTTGGCGATCCGGTTCTTCGCCTGAAGAAGCATCTGATCGTCAGGGGCGTCTGGTCCGAAGAACGTCATCTTCAGGCGGAGGCCGAGATCATCGACGAGGTTATCGAGGCGCAGAGAAAGGCAGAGCAGCACGGCACACTGCATGCGGGCGGCAGGCCCTCCGTGCGCGACATCTTCGAGGGCGTCTATGCCGAGATGCCGCCGCATATTCGCCGCCAGCGGCAGAAAGCGGGTTACTGAGATGGCCAGAATGACGATGATCGAGGCCGTGCGCAGTGCCATGGACGTATCAATGGCCCGCGACGACAGCGTCGTGGTGTTCGGCGAGGACGTCGGTTACTTCGGCGGTGTTTTCCGCTGTACGCAAGGGCTTCAGGCAAAATACGGCAAGACCCGCTGTTTCGATACGCCGATCAGTGAATCGGGCATCGTCGGAACGGCGATCGGCATGGCGGCCTACGGGCTAAAGCCGTGCGTCGAAATCCAATTTGCCGATTACATGTATCCTGCCTACGACCAGATCACTCAGGAGGCCGCCCGCATCCGTTACCGCTCGAACGGCGATTTCACCTGCCCGATCGTGCTGCGTATGCCAACCGGCGGCGGTATCTTCGGCGGTCAGACGCACAGCCAGAGCCCGGAGGCGCTCTTTACCCATGTCTGCGGCCTGAAGGTTGTCGTGCCTTCCAATCCTTTTGATGCCAAGGGCCTGCTCATCTCTTCCATTGAGGATCCGGACCCGGTGATGTTCCTGGAGCCGAAGCGGCTCTACAACGGTCCCTTCGACGGTCATCATGAGCGCCCTGTTACTCCCTGGTCGAAGCATGACCTCGGCGAAGTACCTGAGGGACATTATACCGTCCCGATCGGCAAGGCCGAGATCAGGCGGTTGGGATCAGCCGTGACCGTCATCGCCTATGGTACCATGGTGCATGTGGCGCTTGCAGCTGCGGAAGATGCCGGCATCGATGCCGAAGTCATCGACTTGCGGAGCCTCCTGCCCCTCGATCTCGATACCATCGTACAGTCGGTCACGAAGACCGGCCGCTGCGTCGTCGTCCATGAGGCAACGCTTACGTCCGGCTTTGGCGCCGAAGTGGTGTCGCTCGTGCAGGAGCATTGTTTCTACCATCTGGAAGCGCCGGTCATGCGTGTCGCCGGTTGGGACACGCCCTATCCGCACGCACAGGAATGGGACTATTTCCCCGGGCCTGCGCGTGTCGGGCGGGCACTTGCAGAAGTCATGGAGGCGTAAGCCATGGGTGAGTTCACGATCAAGATGCCCGATGTCGGCGAAGGCGTGGCCGAGGCTGAGCTTGTCGAATGGCACGTGAAGGCCGGTGACCCCGTGCGCGAGGACATGGTGATCGCCGCCGTCATGACCGATAAGGCGACGGTCGAAATCCCTTCTCCCGTTACCGGCACCGTCGTCTGGCTCGGTGCAGAGATCGGCGACCGGATCGCCGTAAAGGCGCCGCTGGTGCGCATCGAAACGGCCGGTGAAGGCGGCGAGAGGAAGACCGAAATCCCTGCGGCTGTACCACCCGCGAAAGCTCCTGAGCCACCGTTGCCTGCATTAGACCTCACAAAGGCAACGGTACCAAAAGCCGGTATTGCGCCTCGTGCAGTTGCTGCGATGCCCGCCGAAAGGCCGCTCGCCTCCCCTGCCGTCCGGCTCCTTGCCCGGGAAAACGGCGTCGATCTCAGGCAGGTGACGGGAAGCGGTCCTGCGGGCCGTATCCTGCGCGAGGATATCGACCAGTTTCTCGCCCGCGGCGGGGCCTCATTCCCGGCGCAAACGGTTCCAGGAAGAAAGACTGCCACGGAAGAGATCAAGCTTACCGGCCTTCGCCGGCGCATTGCCGAGAAGATGTCGCTGTCGGCCTCCCGCATTCCCCACATCACCTATGTCGAGGAGATCGACATGACGGCTCTGGAGGAACTGAGAGCCACCATGAACCGGGATCGCAGGCCGGAACAGCCGAAGCTTACCGTCCTGCCTTTCCTGATGCGGGCGATCGTCAAGGCGGTTGCCGGACAGCCAAACCTCAACGCCACCTTCGACGATCACACAGGCGTACTCACCCGTCATGCGGCCGTCCACATCGGCATTGCCGCGCAGACGCCCGCCGGGTTGGTGGTACCTGTCGTGCGACATGCAGAGGCGCGCGGCATCTTTGATTGCGCCAGCGAGATGAACCGGCTTGCGGAGGCGGCGCGCACGGGTTCAGCGACGCGTGATGAGCTCGGCGGCTCGACGATCACCATCAGTTCGCTCGGCGCGCTCGGCGGCATCGTCTCGACGCCTGTGATCAATCATCCCGAAGTCGCCATCATCGGCGTCAACAAGATCGCCATCCGTCCGGTCTGGGACGGCACGCAGTTCGTGCCGCGCAAGATGATGAACCTCTCCTCAAGCTTCGACCATCGCATCATAGATGGTTGGGATGCTGCCACCTTCGTCCAGCGCGTCCGGGTTCTTCTCGAAACGCCGGCACTCATTTTCATCGAAAGCTGAGTTTTATGAAAGAGATCGTCTGCAAGCTCCTCGTCATCGGCGCCGGTCCTGGAGGCTATGTCTGCGCCATCCGGGCGGGCCAGCTCGGCATCGACACCGTCATCGTGGAGGAAAGCAAACCGGGCGGAACCTGCCTGAATGTCGGCTGCATTCCGTCCAAGGCGCTCATTCATGCGGCAGAAGAGTTCGCCGCAGTCCGCCGTATGGCTGCCGGAAGGAGCCCGATCGGCATCCGTGTGGGGGACGCTGCCATCGACCTGGCGAAAACCATCGGTTGGAAGGATGGTATCGTTGGCAGGCTCACCAGCGGTGTCTCAACGCTGCTTCATAAGGCGAATGTCAAGATCGTCCACGGACGCGCGGCTTTTCGCGACGGCAAGACCGTGGAGGTGGAGACGGAAACCGGCGCGCAGATCATTCGCGCCGACACCGTGGTCATCGCCACCGGCTCGGAGCCGGTCGAGCTTGCAGGTCTTCCCTTCGGTGGCCGCGTCATATCCTCAACCGAGGCCCTGTCGCTTAAGGATCTGCCGGAGAGGCTTGTGGTTGTCGGCGGCGGCTATATCGGCCTCGAGCTCGGCACCGCCTTTGCCAAGATGGGCTCCGAGGTAACCGTTGTCGAAGCGATGCCGCAGATCCTGCCGCAATATGATGCCGATCTCGTGCGCCCTGTGTTGCGCAAGCTCGGAGAACTCGGCATTCACGTGCTGACCGGTGCAAAAGCCAAGGGTCTCTCTGGCGAGGGAAATGCACTCTTTGTCGAGACGGCGGACAGTCAGGAACAGCAGCTGCCGGCCGACCGCATCCTGGTCACCGTCGGACGCAAACCGAAAACCGCAGGATCGGGGCTGGAAGAGCTCGATCTAGATCGTTCAGGGCCTTATCTGCGCATCGACGAGCGCTGCCGCACGTCGATGCGCGGCATATATGCGATCGGCGACGTCACCGGCGAGCCGATGCTTGCCCACCGCGCCATGGCGCAGGGCGAAATGGTGGCCGAGATTGTGGCCGGCCGGAAGCGGGCCTGGGACAAGCGCTGCATTCCGGCGGTTTGCTTCACGGACCCCGAGATCGTGACGGCGGGTCTTTCCCCCGGCGAGGCCCGTGCTCAGGGCTATGAGATCCGCGTCGGCCAGTTTCCCTTCAGCGCCAACGGCCGCGCCATGACGATGCATTCGGACGAAGGCTTCGTGCGCGTCGTGGCACGAGCCGACACAAATCTTGTCCTCGGCCTTCAGGCCGTCGGCGCCGGGGTTTCGGAGCTTTCGGCCACCTTCGCACATGCCATGGAGATGGGCGAGCGCCTGGAGGATATTTCCGGTACGATCCATGCCCATCCGACCCGCAGCGAAGCCATCCAGGAAGCAGCCCTTAAGGCACTTGGCCATGCATTGCACATCTGACGCGCAGTTGCAGTCCGTAGATTGCGATGGTCGGATTAGCGCGCCAATGTCAGAGCCCAGTTCTTGCATCTTCCATTTCCGCGCGTCCTATGAGCACGGCAAGAGTGGTTTTCAATCGGGCAGACGTCATGTGCGTTTCTCGCGGCTTTTGGTAAAGTCGTCCCGATCATGACATCTATGAGATTCTCCATCTGGCGGTGGCCTTAAGCCACTGTCTGGTTCTTGCCTCTGGATCGCTGTTCAGAGTGATGTCGGTCACAACGGCCGCGCTGTCTGCGCCATGGGCAAAGACGCCGTCGATGCGATCGACATTCAGCCCGCCGATGGCGACAAGCGGCAGGCCGGCGATGCGTGTTTTCCATTCGCTGAGCCGTTCCAGCCCTTGCGGCGCCCATTTCATCTGCTTCAGGATTGTCGCATAGACTGGACCGAGCGCGACATAGTCCGGCTTTGCGGCGAGCGCTGTCTCCAGCTCGGCACCGTCATGGGTGGAGAGCCCGAGCTTCAGACCGGCCTTCCGAATCGCTCGACGATCCGCTCCGGCCAGATCCTCCTGTCCCAGATGGAGGAAATCGCATCCCTCCTCGATCGCCAGTTGCCAGTAGTCGTTGATGATCAGCTGGCATCCATTTGCAGAGCAGATCGTCTTTGCGTTGCGGATATCAGCACGGATTTCCGCCTCCGTCCGGTCCTTGATGCGGAGTTGAACCAGCTTGACGCCAAGCGGGACCAAGCGGGCGATCCACTGTGCACTGTCGACAATCAGATAGAAGGGATCGAGCCTCATGCAAAGACCGCCCTACCGATCACCGGTGTCGAGGGCACGGCCATCTCGCGCGGCTCCAGCATGCCGGCACCGAACGCCTGATGGCCGGCCGCGACCGCCCTGGCGAAAGCCTCGGCCATGGAGACAGGATCGCCGGCGCCAGCCACCGCGGTGTTGAGAAGAACCGCATCGAAGCCGAGTTCCATGACGGTTGCTGCATGCGAGGGCCTGCCGATGCCGGCATCGACGATCAGCGGCACCTCGGGAAAGTGCGCGCGCATCGCCCGAAGGGCCGAGAGATTGAGCGGCCCGGCGGCACTACCGATCGGCGCGCACCAGGGCATCAAAACCTTGCACCCCGCTTCCAGCAAGCGTTCCGCCACGACAAGATCATCGGTCGTGTAGGGGAAGACTTCGAAGCCCTCACCCGAGAGGATACGCGCGGCTTCGACCAGCCCAAAGACATCGGGCTGCAGCGTATCGTGATTGCCGATCACCTCAAGCTTGATCCAGCTGGTCTGAAACACCTCGCGCGCCATCTTGGCCGTCAGCACCGCTTCGGAGACGCCATGGCAGCCGGCCGTATTGGGCAGCACACGTACGCCGAGCGAGCGGATCATGTCGAAGAATGCACCACCGTTGCGGCCGCCGGCGGTTTCACGGCGCAAGGAAACGGTGACGATTGCAGTCTGAGATCGCTGGACGGCTTCGGTCAAGATTGCCGGTGAGGGATAGCGGGCCGTTCCGAGAAGAAGGCGCGAGGCAATTTCGGCTCCATAAAGCGTAAGCATGGTTCAACCTCCCTGCATCGGGGTCAGGATTTCTATCCGGTCATTCTCGTCAAGCGCATGGTCAGCCCGATCCTCCCGGTGGACGAGCTCGCCGTTGACGGCGGTCGCGAGCCACTCGCCTTCGTAGTCCATCAGCCTCAGCAGCTCGGAAAGCGTATTGGCACAGATATTCTGAGCTTCGCCATTGATGATCAGTCTCATGAAAACATTCCTTCCCGTTGGCTTACGTGTTGGAGTTTGCCGAATACAAGCTCCGCAGCTTCGGCCGCTATTGCCGGTGCCAGCAAAAAACCGTGGCGATACAAGCCGTTGACAAATACTGTGTTTGCGTCGCGGACGGCGCGGGGAAAGTTGTCGGCGAAGGCGGGGCGGATTCCGGCCCCGGTCTCGGCGACGGCTGCCTCTGCAAAGGCCGGATGAAGCGCGTAGGCGGCGTTCAGCAGTTCCATCAACGAGCGTGCCGAAATCGGCCCGTCGAAATCGGTTTCGATCATCGTGGCACCGACCATGAAAAGCCCGTCGCCGCGGGGGACGATGTAGAGCGGGATGCGCGGATGCAGCAGGCGAACCGGGCGTGCGAGTTGCACCTCGCAGCTCTTAAGATAGAGCATCTCGCCGCGAACGCCACGCAGCCCGCCGGCCTTGCCAATCTGCGCCGCACCCGTGCAGTCGACACGGTCGTCGAAGCTGCCCTCGTCGGCATCTCGAATGAACGACACACCTTGTGTTGCAAGCCTCTCGCGCAGCCTTGCAAGCGTCCGGCGCGGATCAAGATGGGCTTCGCGAGGAAAAAACAGACCTTGCTGGAAACGCCCGGCAAGGTCGGGTTCCAGCTCAGCAATGGCTTTACCATCGAGCCATTCACAGCCGGTCGTGCGGCTGGCGAAGCGTTGCAGTTCACCAAGATCGCGGGCCGGCGCGACCACGAGCGTACCGTTGCGTCGCACTTCTCCCGGCACCATCGCCTCCCACCGGTCGGCGGCATCGCGGCCTTGTAAAAGAACAGCCTCGCCAGCACTTTCCCGTTCGCACCAGGGCGCCAGCATCCCGCCGGCAAACCAGGATGCGGCGCCCTTGAAACCCTCATTCGGATCAACGACCGTCACATCGCCACCGCGGGCGTGAATCGCATGGGCAACGGAGAGGCCGGCAACGCCGGCCCCTTTGACAAGTATGCGCATGTTAGCCGTCCAAATGCTTTAGCGCTTCGACCGGAACATAGAGATCGCCGCCCTCGCGGTATTTTGCCGCCATCGCATCCAAGCCTTCCTTCTGCGCCTCGGCGCGAATGTCGTGCGAAATCCGCATGGAGCAGAATTTCGGGCCGCACATCGAGCAGAAATGCGCGACCTTGTGCGCCTCCTTCGGCAGCGTCTCGTCATGGAAGCTGCGAGCTGTTTCCGGGTCCAGCGAGAGATTGAACTGATCTTCCCAACGGAACTCGAAGCGGGCACGCGACAGTGCGTCGTCGCGAAGACGCGCGGCCGGATGTCCCTTGGCGAGGTCGGCGGCATGCGCCGCGATTTTGTAGGTGATGACCCCGGTCTTGACATCATTGCGGTCGGGCAATCCCAAATGCTCCTTTGGCGTGACATAGCAAAGCATGGCCGTCCCGAACCAGCCGATCATCGCAGCCCCTATGCCTGAGGTGATATGGTCGTAGCCGGGTGCGATGTCCGTCGTCAGGGGCCCGAGCGTATAGAAGGGTGCCTCGCCGCAGACGGCGAGCTGCTTGTCCATGTTTTCCTTGATCTTGTGCATCGGAACATGACCTGGTCCTTCAATCATCACCTGGCAGTCCTTCGCCCAAGCAATCTTCGTCAATTCGCCAAGGGTTTCGAGCTCGGCGAACTGCGCTGCGTCATTGGCATCGGCAATCGAGCCCGGTCGCAGGCCGTCGCCGAGCGAGAAGGACACGTCATAGGCGCGGCAGATATCGCAGATCTCCTCGAAATGCTCGTAAAGAAAGCTCTCACGGTGGTGATGCAGACACCACTTCGCCATGATGGAGCCGCCGCGCGAGACGATTCCGGTGACTCGGTTGACAGTCAGCGGGATATAGTGGAGCCGCACGCCGGCATGAATGGTAAAATAGTCGACACCCTGTTCCGCCTGTTCGATCAGCGTGTCACGATAAACCTCCCATGTCAGGTTCTCGGCGATGCCTTCGACCTTCTCCAGCGCCTGGTAGAGCGGCACGGTGCCGATCGGCAGTGGCGAATTGCGGATAATCCATTCGCGGATATTGTGTATGTTGCGGCCGGTCGAAAGGTCCATGACCGCATCGGCACCCCACCGCGCCGCCCAAACCATCTTTTCGACCTCTTCGGCCATCGACGAGGTCACGGCGGAATTGCCGATATTGGCGTTGATCTTCACCAGGAAGTTGCGGCCGATGATCATCGGTTCGGCCTCTGGATGATTGATGTTGGCGGGGATGATCGCGCGGCCTGCGGCAACTTCCTGCCGGACGAAGTCAGGTGTGACATAGTCGGGGATGTTGGCACCAAAGCTTTCGCCGTCGCGAACCACCGCCTCGCATTGAGCCGTCCGGCCGAGATTTTCGCGGATGGCGATGAATTCCATTTCCGGAGTGATGATGCCGGCACGCGCATAGGCAAGCTGGGTGACAGCCTTGCCGTTCTTTGCCCGCAGCGGCTGGCGCTGGCCTGGAAATTCGGGCGTCAGCCGTTCACCGCTGGCAAAACCATTGTCTTCCGGGCGAACGTGGCGACCCTGATAGGCCTCGACGTCGCCGCGGGCGAGCACCCAGTCACGCCGAAGTTGAGGCAAGCCCCCTTCGATGCGAATATCGGCTCCTTCGACCGTATAGGGGCCAGACGAATCGTAGACCCTGACTGGCGGCTCGCCTGCGGTCGGATGAACGCTGATCTCGCGCATAGGCACGCGAATGTCGGGATGGATATCTCCCGCAATGCAGACTTTGCGAGATGCCGGCAGCGGACCGGTGGTAACGGTGGGGGTGATGGTCTTTGCGGCGATATTCATGGTTTGAGGCTCCAAGTTGTGATTGGAGACCCAGTCCTTAGCCGGAATGATGGAAAGACGCCGGCATGGATTCCACGCGTGAATTCCAAGCCTTTCGAGCGCTCGCACCGTCCCTACGCCAGTATGAACTGGATCAGGTTCAACGGGTCACTGCGCGCGACAGCAGTATCTCAGCCCCTTGCCGGGACCCCCCTGGTGAATGTTCAAAGGTTAGGGGCGCGTGTCGCCGGTGTCAAGCGAGTGGCTCACGTCACTTCCTTCAACAGGCAGATGGGATGCCTACAAGGGAAAGATTAAGACACGTCTGCCTTTGGAGATGCAACCCTTCCCGTCAGCGTGCCAACCAGCCGCCGTCGACCGGCAGCACGGTGCCATGGACGTAGTCGGACGCGGACGAGGCGAGAAACACCGCCGCACCGCCGAGTTCGGCGGGCACTCCCCACCGTCCTGCCGGGATGCGCGCGAGAATGGCGGCACTGCGGTCCGGATCTTCTCGGAGCGAAGTCGTATTGTTGGTGACAAAATAGCCAGGCGCGATGGCGTTGACGTTGACGCCTTTGCCTGCCCATTCGCAGGCAAGCAGCCTCGTGACGCCGGCAAGGCCGCTCTTCGACGCCGTATAGGACGGAATGCGGATGCCGCCTTGGAAGGACAGCAGCGAGGCGATGTTGATAATCTTGCCCCTGCCCGTTTCGATCATGTGGCGGCCAGCGGCCTGAGACAGGAAGAAGGCCGTCTTGAGATTGGTGTCGATAACGGCGTCCCAGTCTTCCTCGGTGAAGTCGATCGCATCGGCGCGGCGAATGATACCGGCATTGTTGACGAGGATGTCGAGTGCACCGAAGGCCGAGAGCGTTTCGGCAACGATACGCTTTACCGGCGCGATCGTGCCAAGATCGGCCTTGATGGCATGGAAGCGCGCGCCCTCCTCCGTGACCATCGCCTCGGTTTCATCCATGGACGAGCGGCCGACAGCGACAATCGAGGCACCTGCTTGGGCAAGTGCCATCGCAATGGCCTGCCCTATGCCAGTATTGGCGCCGGTGACAATGGCCACGCGGCCGGAAAGATCAAACTGGTTTGCCATTGGACTTACCTTAAATCTGCGATCGCGATCTGATCCATGTCGGTGAAGCTCTTGTTGTCACCGGCCATCGCCCAGATGAAGCTGTAATTCTTGGTGCCGGCGCCCGAATGGATCGACCACGGAGGCGAGATGATCGCCTGCTCGTTTGCAATCAGCATGTGCCGCGATTCCTGCGGTTCGCCCATGAAATGGAAGATGCGCTGATCGGCATCGAGATCGAAGTACAGATAGGCTTCCATGCGCCGGTCATGGATGTGACTGGGCATGGTGTTCCAGATGCTGCCCGGCTCCAGCATCGTCAGGCCCATGGTGAGCTGGCAGGACTGGCAGACTTCGGGATGGATGAATTGGAAGATTGATCGTTTGTTGGCAGTTGCCGCTTCGCCAAACGTTAGATGCCGAGCCTGCTCGCGCGTCAAGAGCACCGCGGGATGCGGTCGATGTGCCGGCGTCGAAACGAGGTAGAACTTGGCGGGATTACCGGCATCAGTACTTTCGAAGCGGATGTCCACCGCACCCTTGCCGACATATAGGCAATCGTATTTCGAGAGCTCGTACGCCTTGCCGTCAATCAGGACGCGGCCCGCTCCCCCAATGTTCAGCGCACCGAGCTCGCGTTCGGCAAGAAAGGTCTCCTGGCCGATGGCCTTTGGCGCCGTCAACGTGAGGGCGGCGCCGAGCGGCATTGCGCCACCGATCACCATACGGTCGTAATGCGAATAGGTAAGCCGGATTTCGCCGCCTTCGAAGACATGGTCGACAAGAAAGTGGCGTCGCAGTGTGTCGGTGTCGTAGGCGCGAACGGCCTCGGGATGGGAAGCGTGCCTTACGTCGACTTTCATTGAAACAAACCTTTTTTTTCAGTTGATAACATAGGTTTTCTCGCGTCCTCGATAAAGTAATTCGGGTCCCAGATCGCGGCCTTTTCAACCTCGTGCAGTAGTTTGCCGAGATGGATGTCCATGGCCTCGACGGCGCCCTTCTTGTCACCCTTGCGCATGCAGCCGATGACGGTCGAATGCTCCTCGAGGACGCGGGCGAGACGGCCATCTTGCGGCAAGGTCAGGAGGCGGTAACGGTCGGAATGAACCTTGACCTGCTCTATGATTGCCCAGATGCCGGAAAAGCCGGCGATATCGCTGATCAACTTGTGGAAGTCGATATCAAGCCGGTGGAATGCCGTCACGTCGCCATTGCTCAGGCAGGCGCCAAGATCGTCCAGATTGCGGTCGAGCAGCCGGAGGCCGGCGGGCGTCATTCTTTCGACGGCATGGCCGACGGTGGTTATCTCGAGGGCTTTTCGCACGAGGATGGCTTCATAGAGCGCGCGGCGCGGTATGCGCGATACGAAGGTGCCGGATTGGGGAAAGATATCAACGAGACCATCGTCGGAAAGTCGTAAGATCGCCTCACGGATCGGCGTGCGGCTGACGCCGAAGTGGGCCTCCAACTCCTTCTCGCTCAACAAGTCCATGGGCTTGCGCCGAAGCGAGAGTATGTCGTCGCGCAAAACATCGTAGACCAGGGTTGCGGCGCGAGGAACTGCGGCACGCTGGTGGGAAAGTTGGGTCACGCCCGCCAAGGAACGCTTCTTGCGCGCTTCACTCATTCGTCACGCGTTTTTTCAAATCGCAGTTTGCAATACCGATTGGCATGCACCGATTGCCCTCCCAAGTCCTCAGCGGAAGTAGTATATTAGTATCCGACTGCGGGCAACAGAAAGTCGCTGAATGGAAAACGCCTGCACATGGCCATGGCCAGGATCAATGGCTGTCCATGCATTATCGTCACGCAGATCGAGAGCGGCTGGCATCAAACCTGTAAACAGAGCTGATTTTGCCAACAGTTCCTCGCGTCGATGAGAAGAAGGAGGTGCGTGTCAGCGTCCCTTCTATTGCGGGTGACAATCACGGTAACTCATTGAAGTTTTTCACGAGTAAGGGCCCGCCGTATTGCCATTGCCGAGGCGGCTCACCTTGCTGCTTTCCGACATTTTCAGAGATCGGCGCGAGAGCCCAAATCTTGTGCACTGCAGAATTTGCCTAAAAATTCACTTGACGCGTCCGTCAATTTGGTCTGGATTGAACCAATATTCAATTGGTACGGACCATTTTCCAATGGACGAAGCCGCCGGGAACTCAAACCTTGCACTGGACAGGCTCCGGACGCTGCTGCGCTCCGGCAGACTGGACGCGGACGGCAAGCTGCCGACGGAGCGCGCGCTTTCGCAAACCTTTGGCGTTAGCCGCCGCGCTGTGCGCCGTGCACTGGAGGTCCTGGAAGCCGAGGGGCTCATCTGGCGTCGTCAGGGTTCGGGCACCTTTGCCGGGCGACGTCCCGATGGCTGGAGCGAGCATGTCGATTCGATCGTCGCCGGGACCGACCTCATGGAAGTCATGGAGGTGCGTTTGCGCGTTGAGCCGCAGCTGGCCCAGCTTGCCGCAATGCGCGCCAAGAGCGTCGATATCGAGCGCATGTACGAGCTCATCAAGAAGATCTACGAAAGCACCGATGCCGACGGCCGAGAACTTTGGGATGGGGCACTGCACCGGCAGATCGCCCAGTGCGCCGGCAACCAACTCTTCCTGGCAATCTTTGATGTCATCAACAGGGTGCGTCAGGACGAGGCTTGGCAGGTGATCCGCGAGCGCGCCCGCAGCGCCAGCAAGACGCGTACGGTCACTTATGGCCAGCATACCGCAATCGTCGAGGCAATTGCTGCCCGCGACCCTGCCAAGGCCGGCGAGGCCATGCGCCAACACCTGTTGACGCTCCAGGAAAGCCTGATCCGCATCACCTCGCTGGACCACCATGAACCGAAGATCAAAAAAGAACTTGCCTGAGCGAGCCCGACTGCAGAGAGGCCGATACCGCCCCTCATGAAGCAAAGAACGACAGAGGAGAATGGCATGACGACCGCCAGATTCGCGACGATCCTTCTTGCGGGCGCACTGATTGCGCTACCCGCTTTCGCTGCCGAGCTAAAAATTGGTCTGCAAGATGATGCCGATGTGCTTGACCCCGCACAGTCACGCACCTTCGTGGGCCGTATCGTCTACACGGCAATGTGCGACAAGCTGGTCGATGTTACGCCCGACCTGAAAATCGTGCCGCAGCTTGCAACCGAGTGGAACTGGTCTGGCGACGGCAAGCTTCTGACCATGAAGCTGCGCGAGGGCGTAAAATTCCATGACGACACGCCGCTTGATGCCGAAGCGGTCGTCGCCACGATCGAGCGCAACATGACGTTGCCTGAATCGCGCCGCAAGAGCGAGCTCGCCTCTGTTGAAAAAGTCGAAGCGGTCGCACCTTATGAAGTCAAGTTCACGCTGAAGAGCCCGGACGTCACCTTGCTCGCCCAGCTTTCAGACAGAGCCGGCATGATTGTCTCGCCAACGGCGGCAAAGGAACTCGGCGCGAATTTCGGCAACCGGCCGGTCTGTGCCGGTCCGTTCAAGTTCGTCGAACGCGTGCAGCAGGATCGTATTGTGCTCGAGAAGTTCAAGGACTACTGGAACAAGGACAATATCTTCATCGACAAGGTCACCTACCTGCCAATCCCTGATACGACCGTGCGCCTTGCCAACCTTCGCTCAGGCGATCTCGACATGATCGAGCGATTGGCCGCCACCGACGCAGCTTCGGTCAAGCAGGATGCGAACCTGACCTACGCGGACGTGGTCAATATTGGCTACATGGCGCTCTATGCGAACATCGCCAACGGCCCGCGCGCCGACACTCCGTTCGGCAAGGACAAGCGACTGCGGCAGGCTTTTTCACTTGCCATCGATCGCGAGGCGCTGAACCAGATCGTCTACGAAGGCACTGCCGTGGGCGGCAATCAGCCGTTTCCGCCCAAGAGCCCTTGGTTCGACAAGGACATTCCAGTGCCTGTCCGCGATCTCGACAAGGCAAAAGCGCTCGTGAAGGAAGCCGGCTTCGATCGCGTACCCGTAGAAATGCAGATCCCAAACAACCCGGTCGCCGCGCAGATGATGCAGATCGTCCAGTCGATGGTCGCCGAGGCAGGGTTCGACGTCAGTCTGAAATCGACGGAGTTTGCGACCCTTCTGTCCGAGCAGACGGCAGGCAACTACCAACTGAGCCGCTCCGACTGGTCCGGCCGAGTCGATCCCGACGGTAACATCCACCAGTTCATCACCTGCAAGGGCGGAATCAATGACACCAAATATTGCAACCCTGAAGTCGACAAGCTGCTGAATGAAGCCCGTGCCTCGACCGACGATGCCGTGCGCAAGCAGAAGTATGACGCCGCCGCAGCAATTCTCAACGAGGACCTGCCGATCATTTATCTCGGTCACCAGTCCTGGATCTGGGCGCTGCACAAAAACATTACCGGCTTCGTCCCTTCGCCGGACGGCATGATCCGCCTCGCCGGCGTGAAGAAAGCCGGCTGATCCGAACAGATCTGCATGGCGGATCAGTATCCGCCATTCACCCGGTGCCGTGTCAGGACCTGCTCATGTACACCTATATTGCCAAGCGGCTTCTGGTCGCCATTCCGACGCTGGTGATCATTTCGCTTTTCGTCTTCTCGCTGCAGAAGCTCTTGCCGGGCGACCCCATCCTTGCCATGGCAGGCGAGGAGCGCGATCCGCAGGTGATAGAATACCTGCGCGAAAAATACCGGCTGAACGACCCGGTTCCCTATCAGTATGTGTCGTGGCTCGGCTCGGTCCTGAAAGGCGATCTTGGCATATCGCTGCGTACCAACCAGCCGGTTGTGGAACTTGTGGCGGAAAAACTGCCGGTGACGATCCAGCTCGCGATCATGTCGATGCTTTTCGCTTTCGCCATTGGCGTGCCGATGGGGATTTTAGCGGCAATCAAGAAGAATACGGCCTTCGACTACCTCGCAAATCTTTTCGCGCTTTCGGGTCTATCGATCCCGAATTTCTGGCTCGGCATCATGCTGATCCTGCTGGTCTCGGTGGAGCTCGGCTGGCTTCCCGCTTCCGGTTACGAACCTTTCTTCAAAAACCCATTACGCTCGATTGAAACGATGTTGATGCCATCCTTTGTGCTTGGCAACGCACTCGCCGCCACTTTGATGCGTCACACCCGCTCTGCGATGTTGAGCGTGCTCAGCGCCGATTACGTCCGCACCGCCCGCGCCAAGGGTCTTTGCGAGCGGAAGATCGTGCTTGAACACAGCTTTCGCAACGCCGTCCTGCCGATCGTGACGCTGAGTGCATTGCTCTTTGGCGAATTGCTTGCAGGTGCGGTCTTGACCGAACAGATCTTCACCATTCCCGGATTTGGCAAACTCATCGTTGATGCCGTTTTCAATCGTGACTATGCGGTCGTCCAGGGCGTGGTACTTTGCACGGCAATCGGCTTCATCGTGATGAACCTGCTAGCTGACATCGTCTATGTCCTTCTCAACCCGCGAATGAGGGCCGCCCTATGACCGCTCTCGATCAGATCACCATTGCCACGGATCATCGCCCGCCAAGACGAGCCTGGCGCAAGCTGAAGGCGAACAAGGGGGCGATCGCAGGCCTCGGAATCATCGCCTTCTTCGCCATTCTCGCGACGGCAGCGCCGCTATTGCCGATCCCGGACCCGAATGCGACGAGCTGGTCTGCAATCCGCAAGGCGCCGTCAGCGGCCCACTTGTTGGGAACCGATGACCTTGGCCGTGATATTCTCTCCCGCATGATCTGGGGCGCACAGGCCTCGCTGATGGCGGGTGTCTTTTCGGTAGCGATCGCGGTAGTGGTCGGCGTGCCGTTCGGCCTCATCTCCGGCTATTTCGGCGGGTGGACGGATCAGATCATCTCCCGCGTCACCGAGGCCTTCCTCGCCATGCCGTTCCTGATCACCGCGATCGCACTTGCGGCGTTCCTCGGCCCAAGTCTGACGAATGCGATGATCGCCATAGGTCTTTCGGCCATGCCGATATTCGTCCGGCTGACCCGCGGCCAGGTGCTCGCCGTCAAGACCGAGGAATATGTCGAGGGCGCACGTTCCATCGGGCTTAGACACTTTAGCATCATCAGCCGCTATATCCTGCCGAATGTCTTTGCGCCGATCCTGGTGCAGGCGACGCTGACGATCGCCACAGCGATCATCGCCGAGGCGAGCCTTTCCTTTTTGGGCCTCGGTCAGCAGCCGCCTGCCCCCAGCTGGGGCTCGATGCTCAACGTTGCAAAGAATTTCCTCTCCCAGGCGCCCTGGATGGCGATGTGGCCGGGTGCGGCAATCTTCCTCGTCGTGATTGGCTTTAATCTTTGCGGCGACGGGCTGCGCGATGCGCTGGATCCGCGCGAGGCATGAAAGGATTCTTAAAATGACCACGTTCACCACCCGTCCCGAGATTTTGGGCACCTTCGGGGTTGTCACATCAACCCATTGGATCGCCTCCGCCGTTGGCATGAGCATCCTCGAAAAAGGCGGAAACGCGTTTGATGCAGCGGTCGCCACAGGTTTCGTTCTGCAGGTGCTCGAGCCGCATCTTTGCGGACCGGGCGGCGACATGCCTGCGATCTTTTATTCGAAGAAGAAGGACAAGGTCGAGGTCATCTGTGCCCAGGGGCCGGCGCCGGCAGGCGCCACAATCGAGCACTATACGTCCGAGGGGCTCAGCCTCATCCCCGGAAACGGATTGCTTGCGACGGTCATTCCCGGCTCTTTCGATGGATGGATGCTGATGCTTCGAGACTATGGACGCCTGACCGTCCGCGACATCCTTGAACCAGCAATTCATTATGCCAAGCACGGTCATCCACTCCTAGAGCGGGTGTCTGCGACAATCTCCGGCCTGGCAACTTTCTTCGAAAAAGAGTGGCCGACCTCACATGAGACCTGGCTGCCCGGCGGTTCGGTCCCGGCGCCGCAGTCGAACTTCAAGAACCCGGTGCTTGCGCAAACCTGGAAGCGCGTCATCGCAGAGGCAGAAGTAAAACAAGGCCGCGAGGCACAAGTCGAAGCTGCGCGCGATGCCTTCTATCGCGGTTTCGTTGCTGAAGCGATTGACAAATATGCCGGCTCGACGGCGGTGATGGATGCAAGCGGCAGTCGGCACAAGGGTGTGATCAGCGCAAACGACATGGCAAAATGGTCAGCTGCGATCGAAGAACCGCTGATCTATCATTATCACGACTGGACGGTCGCAAAGACCGGTCCATGGGGCCAGGGGCCGGTGTTCTTGCAGACGCTCTCGCTTCTGAAGGAGATCGACATCGCCGGAATGGATCCGGCGGGCGCCGAATTCGTCCATACGCTCACCGAGGCGATGAAACTCGTCTTTGCCGACCGCGAAATCTATTATGGCGACCCGAAATTCGCGGAAGTCCCGATCGAACATCTGCTCTCGGATGCTTATGCCAATGCACGCCGAAAGTTGATAACCTCCGAGGCATCGCTTGAATTGCGTCCGGGACGCATTCCCGGATTCGAAGCCCAATACGAACTCACCATGGACATGCTTAACGCCACCTCGAAGACAGGCGCCGTCTACGAGCCGACCATGGCACACCTCTCCGAAAGAAGGGGCGACACCGTCCACATCGATGTGATCGACCGGGAGGGCAACATGGTATCCGTCACGCCCTCAGGCGGTTGGCTTCAGTCTTCACCCATCGTGCCAGGCCTTGGCTTCTGCCTGAATTCGCGCGCGCAGATGTTCTGGCTGAAGCCCGGCCTGCCGACGTCGCTTGCTCCAGGCAAGCGTCCACGCACGACATTGACGCCATCCTTAGCTCTGTATGAAGGCCGGCCGACGCTCGCCTTCGGCACGCCCGGCGGCGACCAGCAGGAGCAATGGCAGCTTTCCTTCTTTATGCGCTATGTGCATCACAAGATGAACCTGCAAGCTGCAATCGATCAGCCTCTCTTCCACACTTCACATTTCCCGGGCTCCTTTTATCCCCGCTCCCGCGAGCCAGGCAGCTTGATGGCGGAGGCGAATTTCGGCACCGAGGTTCTCGATGCGCTGCGCAGCAAGGGCCATAATCTGACAGTCGCCGATCCATGGACCGTCGGCCGCCTCACTGCTGCGCGCCGCGACGCCGATGGCCTGATGCGGGCAGCAGCAACGCCGCGCCTGATGCAGGCCTATGCTGTCGGGAGATAGGCCATGACCTGGTCGATCGTTGCCCGTGACTGCGAAACCGGCCAGCTCGGCATTGCCGTTGCCAGCCGCTTCTTTGCCGTCGGCGGCCTAGTGCCGCATATTCGCGGGGGCGTCGGCGCGGTTGCGACGCAGGCTTTCGTCAGCCCGCTATACGGTGTCGACGGTCTTGCTGCGCTCGCGTCAGGACAGGCTCCAGTAGAAATCCTGCGTGAATTGACCGCCCGCGACCAAGGCCGCGATCAGCGGCAGTTCCACTTAATCGACGCCAGGGGGCGGAATGCAGCTTTTACGGGCGCAAGATGTATCGATTGGGCAGGTCATCTTGTTGGGCAGGACATATCCGTGGCCGGAAATATGCTGGACGGACCGCAGGTGCTCGAAAAGACGCTCGCCGCCTATGGCAAGACGTCCGGGTTGCCGCTTGCCGAGCGGCTGCTGGAAGCCATGCAGGCCGGTGAAAATGCGGGCGGAGACAAGCGCGGCAGGCAATCGGCGGCCCTGCTCGTTTATCGCGATCAGGATTACCCCTGGCTCAGTATCCGCGCCGACGACCATGCCGACCCGCTTGGCGAACTTCGCCGCCTCTACGCCGTCGCAAAGGAGCGCTATCTGCATGTCGCCGAGACGATGGCGACGCGTCAAAACCCGAGCGGATTGATCGACCGCCGCGTGATCGACGAAAAGATCGCCGCCCTTGAAGCCGCACGTATCGCCGAAGGCCGCCCTTCGGCCTCCTTTGCAACGCCGCTTAAGCTTTCACACGCAAAACCATAAAGTAGGGAAACGAAATGGGTGAAGCTGCAAAACCCGTGCTCTCGGTCAATGACCTGACGATCTCCTTCCTCGTCGATGGCCAATGGAAGCCGGTGGTCCGCAACATCGCCTTCGACGTCATGCCAGGTGAAACTGTGGCCATCGTGGGCGAAAGCGGCTCCGGCAAGAGCGTCACCTCGCTCTCGATCATGCGCCTGCTGGCCAGGAACCAGAGCCGCATTGACGGCAAGATCGTTCTGAACGGCAAGGACATCCTTGCACTTACCGAAAGGGAGATGCGGCACGTGCGCGGCAATGATGCCGCAATGATTTTCCAGGAGCCGATGACGAGCCTCAATCCCGTTTTTACGATCGGCCGGCAGATTTCCGAAGCGATCACCTGTCACGGCGACATCACCCGGTCCGAGGCGCGGCGTGAAACGATCCGTCTTCTGGAAAAGGTCCGTATCCCGAATGCCTCCTCGCGCTTCGATGAATATCCTCACCAGTTTTCCGGAGGCATGCGCCAGCGGGTGATGATTGCCATGGCGCTTGCCTCCAGGCCGAAACTCTTGATCGCCGACGAACCAACGACGGCGCTCGACGTGACGATCCAGGGACAGATTCTCGACCTCATTAAATTACTGCAGGAAGAGGAAGGCATGTCCGTTCTCTTCATCACCCATGACATGGGCGTCGTCGCCGAAGTCTCGGACCGGACGATCGTGATGTATCGCGGCGAGGCAGTCGAAACCGGCCCGACCAGTGATATCTTCCTCCGCGGCAAGCACCCTTATACGCGCGCGTTGCTTTCGGCCGTGCCGCGATTGGGTTCAATGGCCGGTCAAAATTGGCCGCTCCGGTTTCCTGTTGTCGATACCGCAACTGGCGAGCGGAGCGAGCCCGTCGCGATCGCCGATACGGTCGTCGGCAAGACGCCGGTCCTCGAGGTCCAGAACCTCACCACGCGCTTTCCCGTTCGCGGCGGGCTTTTCGGTGCAAAGACCGGCGCCATTCATGCGGTCGAGAATGTCTCCTTCGAGCTTTTTCAGGGAGAGACCTTGTCGCTCGTCGGCGAATCTGGTTGCGGAAAATCGACCACAGGCCGATCGATCACCCGCCTTGTCGAACCGAACGGGGGAAAGGTCAGCCTTGACGGCTATGAGGTGACAAGCCTTGATTCCTCGGACCTGCGCCGCATGCGGCGCAGCATTCAGATGATCTTTCAAGATCCGTTTGCCAGCCTCAATCCGCGGATGACTGTGGGGGCAGCGGTCGCAGAGCCGATCATCGAGCATGGTCTCGCCAGCCGCGTCGAGGCTCGTAACAAGGCTGCCGACCTATTGGTACGTGTCGGTCTGAACGCGGATATGATGACGCGCTTTCCGCACGAGTTCTCCGGGGGGCAACGTCAGCGCATCTGCATTGCCCGGGCCCTGGCGCTCGATCCGAAGGTGATCGTCGCCGATGAAAGCGTCTCGGCCCTCGACGTCTCGATCAAGGCGCAGGTCATCAATCTGATGCTGGACCTGCAGCAGAGCCTCAACCTCGCCTTCCTGTTCATCTCGCACGACATGGCCGTCGTCGAGCGCGTCAGCCATCGTGTTGCGGTCATGTATCTCGGCGAGATCGTCGAGATCGGTCCGCGCGCTGCCATCTTCGGCAACCCGCAGCACCCTTATACGAAGACGCTCATGGCAGCCGTTCCCGTGCCCGATCCGGATCGCCGGCGCATGAGACGCGGACTATCGACGGAGGAGCTGAAAAGTCCGATCCGACCGCTAGATTATGTCGGACCGACGCCCAGTTACCGCGAGGTCGGCGCTGGCCATCTCGTCCGGCTGGAACCTGCGTGGGCATAGGTTGTCGATGGCAGGTAACACGTCGCGAAGACCCCACCGCAACCCCTGCATCAACAATATGACCGTCACGACAATCAATCGTAGAGCTCGCCATGGCCGATCTGCTCTTTTGCAGCGCCACTTATCGAAGAATTGCCAGCCGGGTCAGGCTCCTTGCGATGGGCATCCTTGAGGAAATTTGCAGCCTCGGCAAAAGCGACGGTGATTTCTTCAGTGCCCCATCCTGCTTCCTGGGCGTTTGCAATCAGCTGTTCCAAAGCCTTGCGCGCGGCATCACTTGCTTCTTTGAAGCGTCGGGAAGGAACGTCTGTCATCGGTGATGGGAAGGTCATTTGGTAATCCTTCAATCTTTCGTGGAACTCGCAGTTCAACGCGGCTGCATCGAAATGGATGCAGCAGCGAGTATCTTTTCTCAGCCATCTCCATCGTGCGGCTTGATAAGACATCGTTGAGGGCACCTTTTGAAACGTCGTTCCTCGGCGGTATGGTAGCCCCCACCCTCGATGACACAGTCGCATCATGGCGATCCGGGAACTGCCGGCACTATTGGCAATCTGGTGCGGCAGGCGCAGTTCATGGTCAAAAGCCTGCCGTCAGCGAACCCAGTCCGGAGATCGGACGTACCTAAGGATGAATATCAACTTCAGTACCCAACCAGTTGAAATATCGGATCTTTCCATCGTCGCCATTTGACAAGTTATTGCCTCCGATGAAACTCGGGAGACCTCTATGACCTCTACCAACGACTTTATTGCCGAAATCATCCGTGCCGCCAACAGGGTCGAAAAGCTGAGCACTTCCGAAAGACGCCTACTGCTGCAACGTGCAGTCGAGGCAATACATAAGCTGCGAGAGCGCACCGGGATACCGAGCAGCAATACGAACCACGATGCGATCTTCGACTTGCAAGCGATCGAAGTGACAGTCGAGCGACGCAAGACCGGTGAAATCAAGACAGCACTTCTGTTGGCCGCCGACATGATCCGGACGCTGCATATCGTGCTGGATTCGGGAACACAGATTAAGACCAAGGTGGCGGAGTAAGCGGTGCGGCTCGCGTCGGCAGGCGCGGGTCAGCCGGCAGAACAGCACACTGCGCCGCTTCGGATCGAAGGCGCGAAAGGCAAGCCGACAACAGGTGGCACCGGCAATTGTCCGCCGTAGGTGAGTTGCGAGTTTGAAGCATGGGAATGGTTTGGCCGCCTGGGCGTTCCCCAATATTGCGGTCCGTGCTCGGTCCATCGAACCGCAAGCGGCCCTCCGGCACGCCCTCGGCAATGCACTTGCGCCTCGGATATTCGTCAATACATTCAAGAACCTCGTTTAAGTTCTTTATCTCTTCACTGAAGTTCTTCCTCGGACCAAACCAGTGGATCAAACTGAAACCTGCCGATTTCAACTTTGTCTTCGGGCGTGTCTGAAGCGGCAAATTTCAGGTCATGCGCAAAGACCCATCGCCTTCGTGGAACCGGACCATTTCGACACTTTTTGTCAATCTGCTGAAGAGGCTTCCGCAATGATCGCAAGTCCGCGCTCGTATTTTAGCGTGTCGCTTCCCATTTGCCGCGCTTGGTCAAGATTGTCCTCGAGATCCGCCTGCTTGACAGGCCGTGCCAGCCGGTTGGCGATTGCCCGCCGCACAAAGACCTCGTCTTCCTCGCCTTGCCTTTTCGTCAAGGCATCGACCGCGGTGAGGACGGCCTGGGAAAAGCCCTCTTCCTTCAACCGATCCAGCGTCCATCCCCAAGCCTTCTCAGGCACATCGTGAAGGTAGGCGACCACTTTCTCTTCGTCGCCAGAGACCGCGTCCGCGACCCTTCGGCAGTGGTCAAAGTAAGGCTTTCCGAGTTTGTCCTGCTGGCCGTCGTGAGCCTCGGTTGCGATCTGAATAGCGTGCTGGAGATGCTGTTCCGATTGCATCTAGTTTCTCCTATCGGCGCGATTTCGCCTCGAGGCGAGCGACGATCAAGGAGATCGCGACCGTCGCGATCGCATTCACAGGAAGGTGTCTCAGCACCCGCACGCCAAAAGCGGTCGCGGCCATGGCACCGGCAAGCTTCGCCCAAGGGTAGCTGCCGAGTTGGTCATGAGCGCTCGCGTCGGCCCATTCGAGATTGGACTTGGCGACAACTACCGCCTGCTGTTTGACGACTGACAGCCTTGAGCGGATATTTTCGATCTCGTCCCGCACATGATCAAGGTCTTCTCTCACCCGCTGGAAAGAATATGCTTGCGGCGGGCCGCTGTCGGACGCCGTTTCGGCCTCAAGCGCGGCGAGATGAGCCTGTAGCTCGACGTCGGCGTCGAGGTCTTGCGAGAGGGTTGTGTCGCCTTTAGCCATGATGTTTCTCCTATAGATTTGCGGGTCACATCACAGCGCGCAATGGCACTGCGAACACGCGCCGGGCGCCTCTTACAGGCCTCGACCGGATTGTCCTGTGATCGCTCGTGCGCTCAACTCCTGCCGGAAAGGATGGTTCCTGAGCCGATTGTCGTTTTCACCGCGATGTCTCGACACTCTTACCTGCTGAAACGATGCCGATGCGTAGGATGCGACCCTCGTGCCTTTGGATCTTCTCTCAAACTCGTCGAGACCGTCGTCCCGTTCTTGCGGACGCGATACCCATTTGCCAGCCCCACCCTTTGGGTTTGCCCCAGGTCCCAAGAGCCGATACGCTCTTTCACGCAAGGGTGATGCTTCACGTTCGGCCACTGGCGCCTCCTTGTGCGGACGGTCGCTAAGGAGCGACAGCGCGGCGGACGTTCCCGTGGACTTGCTGACATGTGGGAGGCTTTAATGTCTCATGAAATTTTATCCAGCCTGGACGCCCTCGAACCGCGCAGGGGAAGTCCTAGTCCTCGTCTCGATGAGAGGGAATTCAAGAAGCGGTTCCTGAACCAGTTCAGGGACAAAGCTTTCGCAGATTTGGCAGCCGAAATCGATAAGGTGGCATCTGCAGCCTGGCAGGCCTATCTGCATTCCCGCAAGAGTCCAGTGACGAGGAAAGCTGGCCCGAATTTCTTCGACCCAGACTACGAGCTTTCTGCGGACTGGCTCAAGGCTCGGCGCGCGGTTCAGGAGGCGCAATCGCGCCACGAGGATGCAAATGGACCGTCGAGGGTGCTTTTGATCAATGGATCGTCGCGCAGCGAACACACCTGTCCCGGCGAACTATCGAAAAGTTACAGGATGATCCAACTGGCGAAGCAGATATTCCAGGAAAGCTCCGATTTCAAAGTCAAGGTCCTCGACCTTAGCCGTATTGCGTCGGAATATGGGCGGCAGATCCATCCATGCAAGTCGTGCTTCTCCACAGCGGCACCCCTATGTCACTGGCCGTGCTCGTGCTATCCGAACTACTCTCTCGGGCAAATCCACGACTGGATGAACGACATCTATCCGCTGTGGGTCGAGGCACACGGCATCATGATCGTAACCCCAGTCAACTGGTACGCGACCTCCTCTCCACTGAAGCTCATGATGGACCGACTTGTTTGCGCAGACGGTGGCAATCCGGATCCGACAAGCACACATGGCAAACACGCCCGCGAAGCAAAGGCAATTGAGGTAAAGGGGTGGAACTACCCCAGGCATCTCAAGGATCGCCTGTTCTCGGTCGTCGTCCACGGGGATACGGAAGGGGCAGAGAATGTCCGGCGAAGCGTATCAGACTGGTTGCGCTCGATGGAGCTGATCTCCGCCGGAGCGCTCGCTGAAATCGATCGCTACATCGGCTACTGGGAGGCATATGCCACCAGCCACGTCACCTTCGAAAAGGATCTCGATATGCAGAACGAGGTCCGAAACGCAGCAAGGACACTGCGCCAGGCCGTTATTGCAAAGCGTCGCGGCAATATGATCGAAGCTGGAAGAGACGTGGAGCATTCTCGCAAAAAATAGGGTCAGTCGCAAAACGGCTATCGCGCCAAGCCATCGCCACCGGTTCGAAGGTTCATAACCGGGCCGCTCAGATTTTCGGCGCGTGTGGCTTTCTGGTGATTGCTCATTGTCCGTGGGTCGCTATCGTCGTCCAAAAACGGGGTAACCATGGCAAAGACGGACTGGCCGAAGGAACCGCTGACAAGCGAAACCTTGAACATGCTCGATCGCGTTCTTCGCGAATGGTGTACCGAGCAAGATTGCGAGCCCTCGAGCGAGGCGGCCATCGTGCAGGCGAAAGCCCTCATTGACTGGTTTGAATTCGGCGTGCGGGACGAGGCGGAGCTTTCGAAACTGCTTCGCGACACGCTTACGACAAAGCAATCGTAGGAACTCTAAGCGTCTTTGGAAGTTGTTTTAAGACACAGCCAAGGAGACCCGAAACGCGTTCCAGTCGCCTGCATCGCCCCGGCAACCACTCAGGGGCACAAAAGCGGGCAGATCAATCGTCACGCGAACGCTAGGCGCCGTCCAGCTTTCGAGGATCATCTCCAAATGGCCTAAGAACCTTAACACGCAATCCGGGAGATCGCCATGCCACACTATCCTGCCCCGCCCTTCGACACCCCGAGACAGCCAATGCCCGGATCGACGAAAGCCATGTCGCCATTGCCTGACCATGGCGAACATACGTACCGTGGTTCTGGTCGCCTCAAGGACAAGAAGGCGATCATCACCGGCGGCGACAGCGGTATTGGCCGCGCCGTCGCGATCGCTTACGCTCGTGAAGGTGCCGATGTTCTCATCGCCTATCTGGACGAGGATGACGACGCAAATGAAACAAAAAAATGGGTCGAAAAAGCCGGTCGCAAAGCCATCCTCATGCGCGGCGACATCCAAAATCCGGTGCATTGCCGCCACATCATCGATACGGCCAGGGCAGAACTCGGCGGCATCGATATTCTCGTCAACAATGCCGCTCACCAGGCAAGCTTTAGCGACATTGGAGAGATAAGTGACCAGGAATGGGAGCTGACATTCAAGGTCAATATCCATGCGATGTTCTACCTTTGCAAAGCAGCTGTTACGCACATGAAACCGGGCAGCGCCATTATCAACACTGCCTCGATCAACGCTGACAGTCCAAGCCCACACCTGCTTGCCTATGCCACAACAAAAGGCGCCATCCAGAACTTTACCGCTGGCCTCGCCCAAATGCTTGCGGACAAGGGAATTCGGGCGAATGCAGTGGCACCCGGGCCAATCTGGACGCCACTGATCCCGTCAACCCTGCCGGAGGACGCAGTCAGGAACTTCGGAAAACAGGTTCCCATGCAGCGCCCCGGGCAGCCGGCAGAACTGGCGACGACCTATGTAATGCTCGCCGATCCCCTGTCGAGCTATGTCTCAGGCGCAACAATTGCCGTTACAGGGGGCAAACCGATCATCTGATGGCAAGTGCCGGAACCCTGCCGGTAAGACAAGTTGAAGCGCGCCAGCGAGCATCTGCTGGCGGCTTCTGGCTCGACGGTCAAAATCCCCATTGCTCCGACTTGGGAACATTGGAGTTGATCAAGGGTTAGACCCTCAGGAATGATTACAGCGACGGCAGCCAGCAAGCCTGCCACAACCCATAGACAAACGGAGGACCAAGATGGGCATGAATACACCGAAGAATGGTCCACCAGGAACCACTGATCAGTCGCCACGTTGGGAAGGCCCCAAAGGCAACACTCCGCGAGGCTATCTTCCGCCGAAAGACGATCCGGACAATGATCGGGACGCGCTTGGTGAAAACAATCGTGATCCAGAGAAGAAAAATCTTTCCGATGCCTTCAAGACAAAAGGAGGGACCTGAAATGGGTGGCAACCCTAGAAAGGATGCAGCCGGGCAATTTGCGAGGTCTCGTGCAGACAGAAAGGCTTCCGGCGTCCACAGCGCCAAGCCCACCGTCATAACAGGTTCGGAGGATGCCACGGTTCACAAGAACCCTCCAGGCAGGCAAAAGCCGGAAAAAGACTGGGATCCGAATTATGATCCCGCCGACATGAACGAGGGCCAATCGCACTAGGGGTCTCATCGGTGGTGCAGATCACAGCGCTGCTGTCCTTCGTCCTATCGCGCTATCGGGTGGTCCAAACTGGGTTCCCAGATGCCTGAATCGATCGTTCCCTGGTATATCGACGCCGTTATCTACGGCGTGGATGTCGAGAAATTCGCTGACGGAAATGGCGATGGCATAGGTGATTTCGTCGGCCTGACGGAAAAGTTGCCATATCTCGGTGAGCTCGGCGTAACTTGTATCTGGCTGTTGCCCTTCTATGGCAGTCCGGACCGAGACAATGGCTATGACGTCAGTGACTTCTACGCCATCAATCCGAAGGTGGGAACGCGTAATGACTTCCTGCAATTTCTCCACAGGGCCGGCGAGCAAGGCATGCGGGTGATCATCGATCTCGTCGCCAATCACACATCAAACGAACATCCCTGGTTTGAGGCCGCTCGACGCGACCATCAAACGCGCTATCGCGATTATTACGTATGGAGCAATGATCCGCCGCCGATTGAAGCCGGCGCCACGTCGATCTTCCCCGGCGAGGAGTCGAAGCTATGGACGTATGACGACGTCGCAGGAGCCTACTACTTTCACAAATTCTATCACTTCCAGCCTGAACTCAACTTCGCCAATCCCGAGGTTCGCGGGGAGATCGAACGCGTCGTCGACTACTGGCTCGCATTTGGAATCAGCGGCTTCCGCTTGGACGCAGCGCCGCTCATCATCGGCGACAATGGGCTGGAAAGGGCAAACCCACGCGATCCTCACGGAGTATTGCGCGATCTTGGTGGGTATCTGCAAAAGCGGCGGCCAGGTGGCGTTTTGCTTGGGGAAGTCAATCTCGATCCAACTGAGATGAGCCTCTACTTCGGCGAGGGCGATCAGTTGGGACTGCTCTTCAATTTCATGCTGTCTTGCTACATTTTTGCTGCGATGGCGAAAAAGGAGGCGGCGCCGATTTACGAGGCGCTCAGTTTGCTGCCCGAGCCGCCTGTTCTGTGTGGCTGGGCAAACTTCTTGCGCAATCTCGACGACCTGGACTTTTCGCGCGTGCCGCCGGAGTTGAAGGACGTCGTCTTCAAAGCTTTTGCTCCCGAGGAAAACATGCAGGTCTTCGGCCGCGGCATCCGGCGCCGACTGGCGCCGATGCTGGACGGCGACCAGCGGCGGATCGAACTTGCCTTCAGCATCATTCTTTCCCTGCGCGGGCCACCACTATTCGTCTACGGCGATGAGATCGGAATGGGCGAGGACCTTTCCCAAGAGGGACGCAATGCCATGCGGGCACCAATGCAATGGTCTTCGGAACGAAATGGCGGATTTTCGACTGCTAAGGCCGAAACGATCTGTCAGCCTCCAATTTCGCGAGGCCCGTTTTCATACAAGCATGTGAATGTCGAAAGCCAGCAGAAGGATCCAGACTCGCTGTTTAGCTGCATCAAGCGGCTGATCACCTTTCGTCGTCGGAACGTCATTTTCTCCCAGGGCCGTTTTGTGCGACTGACCGCAGACCACCCGGCGATCCTGGCATATGGATTTGAAGATGCCGGCTCCGTCCTGTTGGTGGTGCACAACCTGGGCGACCACTCGGTCGATGTCGAGGTATCACTCGATGCTGTCCACTGCGAGCGCCTGCAAGACATGACGAGTGGAGACGTTTTCGAAGCATCGACCACGCTGAATGTCAAAATGGCACCATATGGTTATCGGTGGCTCGCTTCAAAAAAGGAGGCCGGCTGATGCATATAGGATATCATGCGTCCCATGAGCAGTTCACACCCTCGGACTTGCTACACTATGTGAAGCGTGCCGAGGCCACGGGCTTCCAGAGCATTATGTCTTCTGATCATTTCGCCCCGTGGAGCGAACGCCAGGGCCAGTCGGGTTTCGTCTGGTCATGGCTTGGAGCGGCAATGCAGGCAACGCGTCTGCCGTTTGGGCTCATCACGGTTCCTTCTGGTTGGCGCTATCACCCTGCGATCACTGCGCAGGCTGCCGCGACCGTGTGCGAGCTCTTTCCGGGAAGGCTGACATGGCTGGCGGTTGGCAGCGGCGAGGCTCTGAACGAGCACGTTGTCGGCGGCGACTGGCCATCCAAGGCGGAACGGAACGCCAGGCTGCTTGCCGGGGTCGAGATCATGAAGGAGCTCTGGGCAGGACGGACGGTCAGTCGGCTGAAGCCGATCAAGGTTGACGAGGCGAAACTTTATACGCTTCCAGCCGAACCACCGATGATCGTTGCCGGTGCACTTTCACCAGGAACAGCCGAGTGGGCCGGCCACTGGGCAGATGCGTTAATCACCGTCAATCAACCCCGCGAACGGCTCGCAGAGATCATAGACGCCTTCAGGCTCGGCGGCGGGAACGGAAAACCTCTCTATCTGCAGGCCCATGTCTCCTTCGCAAGAAGTCAGTTCGAGGCACGCGCGAATGCCTACGACCAGTGGCGCAGCAACGCGGTAACAGCGGCGATGGCGGAAGACCTCCGTCTCACTAGGGATTTCGACGATGCCTGTCGGCACGTTCGTCCAGAAGACATGGATCAGCATGTCCGCATTTCGGCCGATCCTGCAGATCATATCGCATGGTTGGGTGATGATGCGCGGATGGGCTTCGAAAAAGTATTCTTGCACAATGTCGGGCGCAACCAAGCCGAGTTCATTGACGTCTTTGCCAAAGAGGTCTTACCAGCGTTCAAAAGCTAGACGCGGCGCGCCGCCTGCTTGTGGCACGGTCTGACCGTCCACACCGTTTCAATCCGCCGGATCGTCAATGATGAGTGTCCCAAACGGCCCGTTTCATGATGCAGCACATGCCGCAGCATTCATCACGCCTTCCCGGTCACGCTATCGCTTCCCGCAATTAGCAACGTCAAGGTGATGTTGTCCTGTAATCTTCGGTCTCGGCGTTTATCGAACGACATTATTTCTTCCTGATGAATAAGTCTTAAGAGTTGACATTGCGTAATGGCGGAAGGTAGCATATAGCACGGTGGAATAAACGATATGGTATTGTCGATATTGGCAAGTATCGATTTTAATTAGCACAGACGTTTAAGACACTGTTTCTACCAGAGTTCCTTGCTTCTTTCAAAGTTCGATCGTCATTCTTTTAACATAACCCCCCTGTATTGACATTGTATTTGTACGAGGTGTGTATTTTGTTGACTTTAAAAGTTATAAATTTATCGCTAATGCACACTAAACTTCCGGAGCAGCGTGAAGAGCACATGATCGAGATTAATCTTTGCGAGCCATCCAAGGATGCTCAGAATGTCATCGCTCTACAGTCGGGGGCTGCTGCATCGCAGCTGGCCGCTAAACAGAGGGATACGAGGCTAGCAGCATGAAGTTTCACGCGACGCCTTTGGATGGTGCATACGTTATCGAGCCGGAACCGCGCGGCGACGAACGCGGGTGGTTTCAGCGCGTCTTTTGCGAAAGAGAAATGACCGATGCCGGCCTCGAAGGCCGCTTCGTACAAGTCAATAACTCGTTCAACGCCGAAGCAGGCACCCTGCGTGGACTGCACTATCAACTCCCGCCCTCGCCAGAAGTTAAGATCGTCCGGTGCCTCTCCGGAGCACTGTGGGATTGCATCATCGATTTGCGACCCAATTCGGCGACATACCTTGGTTGGCACGCAGTTGAGCTAACGGGTGAGAACCGGCTGGCATTTTATGTGCCCCGCGGCTTTGCCCACGGTTTTGTAACACTAAGGCCCAACACCGAAGCATTGTACCTTGCCAGCGAATTCTATGATCCAAATTCGGAGCGCGGTGTGCGTTGGAATGATCCGAAGTTCGGCATCGCCTGGCCGGTTGAAGGGGCCATAATTTCGGAGAAAGACGCGAAATGGCCCGACTTCGACGAGGATTTTCATGGCGTGGAACGCCTACGCGGCGTCTAGCAGGAGGTTTTGATGGTGATTGACACGCTCCTGAAGAAGCGGGAAGAGGATGGCCGTCCCATCAGGGTCGGGATGTATGGCGCAGGCTTTATGGCCAAGGGCATCGTCAACCAGATCTCCAATTCCGTGCCAGGAATGGTCCTTGGCGTGATCTGCAACCGAAACGTGGAAAAGGCAATATTGGCCTACCGCGATGCCGGCCTTGAAGCATCCTACGCTTCCGATAGCAGCAAGCTTTCCGACTTGATTGCCGAAGGCGTGCCGGCCGTCACTGACAATCCAGCATTGCTTTATGAGTCGGGTGACCTGGATTGCCTGATCGATGCGACGGGTGCGATTGAATATGGCGCCAATGTCAGCTTAGGTGCAATCGCGCACGGTCGCGACATGGTGACGATGAACGCCGAACTGGACGGTACGGTCGGCCCGCTTCTCAAGAAAAAGGCCGATGCGGCAGGGGTTATTTTCACGGCCTGCGATGGAGACCAGCCCGGGGTCCAGATGAATTTGTGGCGCTTCGTCAAATCCATCGGGCTAACGCCGCTGGTGTGCGGCAATATCAAGGGTCTGCAGGATCCCTATCGCACACCGACAACGCAGGCCGCATTCGCGGCAAAATGGGGGCAGGACCCGCATATGGTAACCAGCTTCGCTGATGGCACGAAGATTAGCTTCGAGCAAGCTATCGTCGCCAACGGCACTGGTATGTCCATTTTGAAGCGCGGCATGATGGGTCTCGAGCATCGTGGCCATGTCGATGAACTCGTCAATGCGTATGACATTGAGGCACTGAAAGCCGTAGGTGGAGCTGTCGATTATGTTGTGGGAGCGACACCAGGTCCGGGTGTCTTTGTTCTCGCCTATCACGACGATCCGAAGCAACAGCATTACCTGAACCTTTACAAGCTCGGAACCGGCCCGCTTTATAGCTTTTACACACCGTACCATCTCTGCCATTTTGAGGTCCCCCTCTCAGTGGCTCGAGTTGTACTTTTACGCGATCCGGTGCTTCAGCCACTGGAAGGGCCAAAGGTCGAGGTTGTGGCGACTGCAAAGCGCGACCTTGATGCTGGCGAAACGATCGACGGTTTGGGCGGCTACATGAGCTATGGCCAGTGCGAGCGCATCGACGTCGCCAGTGCTCAGGATCTGCTGCCCATGGGGGTTGCAGAGGGATGCGTCGTGAAACACGCCGTAGCGAAGGATCAAGTCCTTACCTATGCCGATGTGGTGCTGCCGGCGGGCCGCACCATCGATCTGTTGCGCCGCGAACAGGCGGAGATGTTTGCCGCGTAGTGCTGGAGACGGGACTCGGGCTGCGGCCCTTGCATCAACATATATATGGCTGATTCAATGGGGTTGTTCCCTCGGCGTACTCGTCCTTGCCGCGGTGATGAGCGGCGAAGAATCGTCCAGCCGTCCAGCATGCTGCTCTTCCTTTGCAACGCGTCGTACTCCATCTTACTTGGGATGTGTTATTCGGCGTGGCGATCGTCGCTCTTCTCCTGCAATGCGAAAATCCCCGTTCGGCCTTCCCTCCGATCGAAGTCGCGACCGCGCTCGAAAGATAGATCAATCCGTTCTTTTCAGACCAAACATCGCGACCCACTGGCGACAACGATCACCTGACGAAGAGGCCCAGGCTTGAGGGAAGGAGTTATGCCCTTGCAGCCTGAAAAAAAGCGGAGTGGGCAAGGCCTTGGGGTGGCCCGGCCGAAAGTCAACCGGCGCTTACTTCAATTGACACGGGATACGAGCGGGAAATAGCGTTCGACTACGCGAGCGCTGCCGAAATTCGACAGGTGGCCGGAATCGAAATAAAGCATTCTGCCATCGTCAATGTAAGGGCACTCGCCGGCTGTGCAATCCATTGCAATCGGATCAACGAAATCGGCGCCGCCCGCAGCAATACGCAGCCGCTCGTTGAAATCGTGATCGATCACGGTTGACCAGGAGGCCGCTTTTTGGCCGGAGGCGGCCTTCTTAAAAGCAATGACGTCGACATTGGTTACAAACATTGGCGATTGCCCGATCACTATCACCCGGACGCCCTCCGCCTGAAGCTGTCTGACGGTGTCTTCGAGCATTTCCAGCCCCCGGCGCTGCAAATCAACCCACCGGCCCGAGAGCACGACCGTCTTAACGTCGAGTGAGCGGATGATGTCTAAAGCCTTCTGATTGAATGCCTGGCAGTTCGGTCTGGCGTAGGAGTAGTAGGCAAGGACGGGAGGGCAGCCGGCAAATGTATACTCATAGACTCGGCCAGGAATGGACGCAGCGTTGGCGACGATCCCGGGGGCGTAGTGGGCGGCATAGGAATCCCCCCACAAAAGCGCGACATCGCCGGTGCTTGTCGTCAAAGCGCAATTTTCGGGGAGCCATTTTTTAAAGCCATCGTCGTCTTCGAAAAAGCACGTGCCATTCCGCCACGTCTGGCCGGCCTGCACTGTCGTATCCGCGCTCGCTACAACTGCTGAAACGTCAAGCATGCGCGCTTCGACGTTTGTTGCATAGCCTGGAAAACGCTGGGGAAAGCCATGAGCGGCAACCCCCGCGTAACCGAACAGCGAGACGATCGTCATGCTGGCAAGCGCTGAGCCTATGAGCGCGCGCCGGGTCCAACTCACGGTCTGCAGACGGAATGGCGTTTCGACAAAGCGCCAGGAGAAAATGGCAAGCAGGAGACTCGCGGCGACGATGCCCATGGCGTGGAGCCCATTGGGCTCCTCCAGGGTCACGTATCGGACGAAGACGGTGATTGGCCAGTGCGCCAGATAGAGCGAATAGGAAATCTTGCCGATGAACACGAACGGCGCGCTCGCAAGGATTTTTCCAACCACGGAACGGGTCGGGCCGCCTGTATAGATGATGAGAGCTGCGCCCGCGCATGGCAAAACCGCTGCAAGCCCGGGAAATGGGGTCGCATCGGTATAGGCAAATACCGAATAGAGGATCAAGATCGCCGCACCGATCGCAACGGCGCTGTTTGACCGGTAGGACAGCGTGCTTTGTCCGCCCCAAAGCGCCAGCAAGCTTCCAATCAACAGCTCCCAGCTTCGTGTCGGCAAGAGGAAGAAATTTGCCGTCGGTGCGACGTCGATTGCATAGATGCTTAAAGCCAGGGACAGTGTTAAGGCGAGTGCGAATGCCGCCAATCGCACCCGGAAGTTCACTTTGTAGAGCAGCCACATGGCGATCGGCATGAAGATGTAGAACTGCTCTTCGACCGCAAGCGACCAAGTATGCAGCAGCGGACGTAACAGCGCGCTGTTTTCGAAATAACCTGAGAACTTCCAGAAATAGATATTTGAGGTGAACGTCCCGACGGCCACCAGGCTTCGGGCGAAGTCTTCGAAGAATGGCGGCAGGAAAAGCATGTAGGCGGCGATCGCCGTCAGTAAAATATAGAAAACCAGTGCCGGAATGATCCTGCGAAAACGCCGCTCGTAGAATGTCAGTATGGAAAAGCGACGATTCTTGAGATCTTCGTCCAGAATTCTTGTTATGAGGAAGCCGGAAATAACAAAAAAAATGTCGACGCCGACGAATCCGCCAGAAAATCCAGTGACTCCGGCATGAAAGAACAGCACCGGCATAACTGCTATCGTCCGTAACCCGTCAATCTCCGGCCGATATTTCATGAATATCCTAGTTCGTAGAAGGATTTTCAGTTTTGTTAGTCATGGGTAATCAGCTTAGAAGACGGTGTCAATAGAACAGTTAAAGCGGAGAAACTTACTTATCTGTCCCGTGTAACATGGTTTCTTATTTGTTCATCAGCTTTCCTGGGTAGCTGTTGGTGTTCGCACGTCGGCGACTTACTTCACCGGTCGAAGCGGCCCGCGCCTCTCCTAAAGAACTTGCGTTGATTCACTCAAAGTCACACCTTGCCCCTCTTGCCAATTTCGCCATGCGCTTGAACAGCGGGCGCAAGGGTGGCCGGCGATCGCCAGAATCTGTCGGCAATGCGCCCTGCAATTTGTCTTCAACGGCTAAACAGTGAAGAGTGATGGCCTGTCATCCCTCGCAATTTCAGACGAGAGATGTCATTGCGTGCAGGCGTCCCGCGACGCTATGCCGTTGATTTTCACGGCAACGCCGCCGACGGCATCGTTCTTAACGAGGCTGCGAACATCGCGACACCTGGGCGACTGCGCGGCCAGACCCACCCAAAGGGTCCAGCCCGTGTCAGATGAAATTGAAGCTTTCGTCGGCGATCTTCAGCACCGTCAGGTGGCCAGTGGCCGCCGCCGCCGTGTCGATGGCAACCCGCTGCGGTCCGAAGGTCGGCTGCAGGACAGGGGTATGCCCGTGGACCACGAAGAGCGGCCGACGCGGGCCCTCGCTTAAGAACGGCTCGCGGATCCACATGAGGTCCATATCCGTTTGTTTGGACATATCGACGCCAGGCTTTATGCCGGCGTGCACGAAGAGCAATTTGCCGATCTGAAGCGAGACCGGCATCATTTCGATCATGGCGATGTGCCTTTCTGGCACGCGATCCGCGACAAGGCCTTGAAGGCCGCGCGTCCCTTTCGTCTTGATGACATGCGCAACGTCGATACCGTAGGAAGCAAGCGTTTCGGTCCCGGCGAAGTCGAGCCAATCGCCAATGATGGAAGGTTTGCGGAACATTCGGGCGAATTCGTCGTCGTGATTGCCCGAAAGCGCGACCTGCATGAAGCCATCAGGCGGCTCTGCGCCAAGCATGTCGAGGACCTTGCTGCTGGCGGGACCGCGATCAACGTAGTCGCCGAGAAAAACGAGGAGCTTTGGGCCAGGATAGGCCCGAGCGTCATGGTCTATGCGTCGTTTTGCTTCTGCCAGTTCATCAGCGCAACCGTGTATATCGCTGACAGCGTAGATCGCATCGAAGGCGTTATCGAGCCACAAGAGCCTTTGCCTGCCGATCGACTGCGGGTTCGGATTGCGGCGCCAACGCATCGGGAAGTGAAACATTCATCCACCGAAAATGACAAGGACTCAATCTCCCTACAGGAAGAATCTTAACTGAAGCCCAAAGGGGAAAATTCCCGAATCCCGTTTTGGTACAACTCCATGGGATTTGGTTACAATTGCATGCTTCATCCAACGCAATGCCATTGGCACCAAATATCAAAGCACACAAATACACCAGCGTGATTGCAATTTTAACTCCTCATTAATTGTCATTTACATGTTGTTGCTTTGGTGATAACTCTTGAACAGTAGCAGTGGAGTATAGTGTACTTGAGTGTATCCAGTGTGTACCTGACGAACTTGAAATCATGCGACCGTTGCATGATTTCAATTTGGCTAGCGTTGCAATATATGCGGCTGGCTCAACAGTTTTTCAGAAAGAATTTTGGCCGCTTTGATATCTCAAGGCATGGCCTTCCCGCGCTTGGGACATCCCACGGTCACCCTTCCCCGCTCAGCCATTTTAAAATGTCGTTAGACACGTCCTCCAACGCTTCTTGCAACGGCGTGCGACGTGTTTTCGGAGGGGTAGAAAACGGTGACCAGCCTCATTAGTAACTTTGAGCACTCGAATGAGTTGCGTCAGCGAGCCCGACGGTTGATTCCGGGAGGAGCGCACACTTATGCAAAGGGCGACGATCAGTATCCGGTCTTGTCGCCGGGCTTCATCGCCCGGGGGCACGGCGCCTATGTCTTCGATGTCGACGACAACAAGTATATCGAGTTTGGCATGGGAAACCGCGCAGTCTCCCTCGGCCACGCCTATCCAAAGGTCCTGCGCGCTGTCGAGCGGGAGCTGAAAAACGGCGCGAACTTCACGCGACCGGCAGTCATCGAGGTGGATTGCGCAGCAATCTTTCTTGAGACGATCCAAGGCGCCGAAATGGTCAAATTCTGCAAGGATGGATCACATGCGACCTCTGGCGCAATCCGTTTGGCAAGAGCCGTCACCGGGCGCGACCTCGTTGCTCGATGTGCCGATCACCCGTTCTTTTCGACCGACGATTGGTTTATCGGGACAACGCCCATGAATGCCGGCATCCCGAAAGCCGTACGGGATATGACGCTATCGTTTTGCTATAATGAAATTGACAGTGCCAGAGCACTGTTTGAGCAACATCCCGGTAAGATCGCGGCTGTCATTCTTGAGCCATCGAAAGGCGAACCGCCGAAGGATAATTTCCTGCACCGTCTGCGTGATCTTTGTCATGCCAATGGAGCACTTTTCATCCTGGACGAGATGATAACCGGTTTCCGGTGGCATCGGAACGGAGCGCAGGCTCTTTACGATATCCAGCCAGATCTATCCTGTTTCGGCAAGGCGATGGGCAATGGCTTTGCGGTCTCCGCACTTGCGGGAAAGCGCGAATTCATGGAGCTGGGCGGTATAGATCAGCGCGAGAAGCCACGGGTCTTCCTGCTGTCGACCACTCATGGCGCTGAAACGCACGCCATGGCGGCGGCAATTGCAACGATGAAGATCTATCGTGACGAGCCGGTGATCGAGCACCTTTATGAAAAAGGCGAGGCGCTTCGACAAGGCATTTCGCAGATTGCGGCCAGCCATGGAATAGGAAATCATTTCAGCGTCTTCGGGTTGGCAAGTAACCTCGTCTACGCAACGCTTGATGAGGATGGTCGTCCCTCCCAGGCGTTCCGCACGCTGTTTCTGCAGGAACTGATCAAGCGCGGCGTTCTCGCTCCCTCCTTCGTTGTCAGTTACACGCACGGCGACCCCGAGATTGCAAAGACGCTCGATGCAGTCGATGGCGCGCTCGGCGTTTACCGCAATGCCCTTGAAAACGGCGTATCCAGTTATCTGGTCGGGCGACCATCGGAGGTGGTGTTCCGCGCCACGAACCGCATGACAACGGAACCTGACGCTGTTCCCGCTCTGGTGCCTGAATTAGATCGTCGCGTCAAACGGCGCGAGACGCGCCTTGCCACTGCTGGCCGATAGGGAGGTTTGCCGATGCTTCACCACGTATCATTTCCAAGAAGCCTGAAACTCATGGACGATGCTTTGCCGGCAGTTGTTCTTCTGCAAACCGATCCGCAAAGCTAAACGTCTCTTGGAGCCGCGTTTCAACCAATTCTTCACCGTATCGTTTCGTCTAGGGGGACGAAGATCATGGCTTCATTCAACTGCAGGTTTTGCAACACCGCTCTCACTCAGACGGTCGTCGACCTTGGCGCGTCACCGCTTGCAAACTCCTATATCGCCGTCGACAAAACGCAGGACGCCGAACCGTTCTTTTCACTACATGCGTTCGTCTGCGACGAGTGCTTCCTGGTCCAGGTGCCTCCTATGGCGCCGCGCGAAGACATCTTCGACAGCGAGTATGCCTATTTCTCCTCCTATTCGGCCTCGGTACTGAAACATGCGCGCGAATATGTTGACCATATGGTCGAGCGGTTTCAGTTCGACTCGGGCCACCAGGTAATCGAAATTGCCAGCAACGACGGCTATCTTTTGAAAAACTTCAAGGAACGCGGCGTTCCGGTGCTCGGCATAGAACCATGTGCCAACGTCGCGGCTGTCGCGGTAGAGGCCGGCATCCCGAGCAGGGTACAGTTCTTCGGTGTGGAGACGGCACGGCAGTTGGTTGGCGATGGTCTCACCGCCGACCTGCTGATCGGCAACAACGTGCTGGCGCATGTCCCCAACATCAACGATTTTGTTGCCGGCATCAAGATCGTATTGTCGGCAACCGGCATCGCAACGATCGAGTTTCCGCATCTCATGAAGATGCTGGAGCTCAATTACTACGATACGATCTATCACGAGCACTATTCGTACCTGTCACTTTTTAGTGTCGAGAAAATCTTTGCCCACCACGGCTTGACGATCTTCGATGTCGATGAGATCGCTCCACAAGGGGGATCGTTGCGCATTTATGCTCGCCACGCCGAAGATCAAAGCCAGCCGGTCTCGGTGCGTGTAGATGAACTGCGTGCCCGCGAAATTGAAGGCGGCGTCAATTCTATCCAACGCTACAGCAAATTTTCCGAGCAGGTCCACCGCTCCAAGCGCGATCTTCTGCGATTTCTGATCGATGCAAAGGAAAGCAAGAAGACCGTTGTCGCCTATGGTGCTCCGGCAAAAGGCAACACGCTTTTGAATTTCTGCGGCGTTGGTACGGATCTTATCGAATATACTGTCGATGTCAGCCCTCACAAGCAGAACCACTTGCTTCCGGGCACCCGCATCCCGGTCCACGCACCACAAAAGATTGCAGAAACCAAGCCCGATTACGTCTTGATCCTGCCCTGGAACATCAAGGATGAGATCATCAGCCAAATGTCGGAGCTCAAAGGCTTGGGCAGCCAGTTTGTCGTTCCGCTTCCCAATGTCGAGGTCGTTGCTTGAGCGCCGTCAGCGCGACAGACAAGGAGCCTGCCGGCGCGCGGATGGCTGCCCTCATCGAGCGACTTTTTCCGATCTGTCGCAGCATCACCGGTCCGGGCGTCGTCGAGACCCTTGAGATTATCAGGCAGGAAATTCCGGTTACGATTCATCGCATAGCAAGCGGCACGCAGATCTTCGACTGGACCGTCCCGCAGGAATGGAGCATCCGCGATGCCTATGTGAAGGACGAGAAGGGCAACCGGATCATCGACTTCAAAGCAAGCAATCTGCACGTCGTCAACTATTCCCGACCGATCCGCGCGACATTGCCGCTTAATGCACTGAAGCTTCATCTGCACACCGACCCCGCCCATCCCGCCTGGATCCCCTACCGGACGACCTACTACAAGGCAGACTGGGGCTTCTGCCTCTCCCAGAACGCCCTGGAGGCGATGAGCGAAGGAACCTACGAGGTCCTGATAGACTCAACACTTTCAGATGGCGAACTTCTGTGGGGCGAATGTTTCATCCCCGGTACTACGACCGACGAAATCGTTATCTCGACCCATATCTGCCATCCATCACTTGCCAACGATAACCTGTCGGGCATCGCCGTCTGTGTCGAGCTTGCCAAGCTTTTGATGGCGGCACAGCGGCGCTATTCCGTGCGGTTGCTCTTCATTCCGGGCACCATCGGTTCGATTGCCTGGCTTTCGACGAACCGCGAGCGGCTGTCGCGCATCAGACATGGTCTTGTTGCCGTCAACCTCGGCGATCCCGGGATGCTTCATTATAAGAAGAGCCGTCACGAGACGGCTGAGATCGATCGGGTTGTGGAACATGTGCTGAAGTCAGCGGGACAACCCCATTCGATTATGGCGTTTGCTCCCTATGGCTATGACGAAAGGCAGTTCAGCTCACCTGGCATCAACCTTCCCTTCGGCTGTCTGTCGCGCACACCCTACGGGCGGTTTGCTGAGTACCATACGTCGGCCGACAACCTTGATTTCATCAAGCCTGAAGCGCTTGCCCACTCACTCAATACCTACGCCTCCGTGCTCGAAACACTTGACCGCAACCGAGCTTTCCTGAACCTTTCGCCGATGTGCGAGCCGCAACTTGGAAAACGCGGGCTTTATGATGCCGTCGGCGGAAAATCCGACACGAAGATACGTCAGATGGCCCTGCTCTGGGTTCTAAACTACTCGGACGGCAGACATGATCTCCTCGATATCGCCACAAAATCGGGTCTTGCGTTTGATTTGATCGCCGATGCCGCCGATCTTCTGATTGGCCATGATCTACTTGCACCGGCACAGAGGACCTAGGAGATCATGGAAAAATCTCTTCAGGGGCGCGTGGCAGTGGTGACCGGGGCAGCGGGCGGTATCGGTCAGGCGATCGTTTCGGCCTTCGGTGGAGCCGGCGTGACCGTTCATGCTCTTACCCGCGGCGGCGTCCCTCCGTCGTCCCTTAGCAATGGAGCATCGATCAGCTGGCATCACGTCGATCTTGCCGATGACCGGGCCATCGCCGAATTCGTCGCCCGTTTGCGGGTGAGCGAACGCGGCATCGATTACCTCGTGCACAGTGCTGGCGTCTTTCGTTCAGGCCCGGTTGCGCAAAGCCCGGTGGAGGAACTCGATAACGTCTGGCGCGTCAATCTGCGCGCTCCCTATGTTCTGACACAGCTCCTTCTCCCGGCACTGGCCAGACAGAAGGGTTATATCGCATTCATCAACTCAAGCGTGTGGCTCAATCCGAAAATCGATCTTGCGGGTTACACGATGAGTAAGTATGCGCTGAAGGCATTCGCCGACGTCCTGCGAGCCGAGATCAACAATCAGGACGTGCGCGTCCTCAGCATCTTTCCCGGCAAGACCGCAACGCCGATGCAGGAAACTATCCATGATGCAAGGGCGCTTTTCTACCAGTCAGACGAGCTGTTGCAGCCGGAATCGGTGGCAGCAAACCTGATCTCAGCCTTGTCGATGCCGTCCACCTGTGAAGTGACCGAAATTTTCATGCGGCCAGCACGGCCGACAACGCCGACCTTCAACGACTAGGCATTCCCAGTGCCATGATCTCCAGCGCCAGCATGATAAACCGCATGCACGCATGACGGACGAACGTCCCTGCCTCTCCGGCATTCGGAATGACTACCTGTACCATTATGAAACGACAGGAGCTGAACTTTGTTCAAACACTAATCTACGGCGTAAAATCAAGCTTTTAGCCATCACATTCGTTAATTTTATGTTGCCTCTTTCAATTTTCTGAAATAACGTCTCCGCAAATACTGCTACGCCGTTCTCGGGATGCCGGTATAGACGATCGTGATTAGTTGAACGCGGTCGAAGTTGGCAACGTCGGCGCTGCATATCAGGCAGGAAAACTATGCAATGATTCAACAATGCATGTATTCTGCCTGTAAAAAAGAATCGGGAAGTATAGCCTGGAATTTTTAGTGCCAACGTCGCCGCGCCATTTGTCTCTCGTACTCGCTTCGGGTTGCTATTATGAATTTCAATCAATCTTCACATGCTGACCGTGCAGCTACGGGTCGGGGATTCAGTTGCATTTTCCGGCACATCCTTTCACTGATCTTGCTGACATGTTGGTTTGCTCCTAACGTCGGGGCCGCGGACGGGCGCCCTGGAGCGTCGTTCTTGGAGAGCTTTGACCGCCTCGACCCCAACTTCTGGTATATTTCAGATGGCTGGACGAACGGTGATCACCAGAACTGCATCTGGTCGGCGAGAATGCTTAAGATTGCAGATGGCTTTGCCTCGCTCATGCTCGCAAAGGACACTATCGATCAGAAGGCCCTGCTATGCGCAGAAATCCAGACGAAGCAGCGCTACGGCTATGGTACCTACGAGGCACGGATAAAGACGGCGACCGGGTCAGGCATCAACTCGGCGTTCTTCTCCTATATTGGCCCCGCCGACCATGAGGAACACGACGAGATTGATTTCGAGGTGCTGGGGAAGAACAGTGCTGCTGTCCAGGTCAACCAATATGTGAAGGCGAAGGGCGGCAACGAAAAGCTCGTTTCGCTCGCCGGTCCGGCCGACGAGGAATTCAACCATTTCGCCTTTACCTGGGAGCCCTCCAGACTGCGGTTCTTCGTAAACGGCCTGCTCGTCAACGAGATTACCGATCCGCTCCGCATTCCGACGGCAAGGCAGAAAATCTTCTTTAGCCTGTGGGGAACCGATACGTTGACAGGCTGGATGGGCCCTTTTGCCTACAAAGGACCGGTGATCATGCAGGTCGACTGGGTGAGCTTTACCGCTACGGGCGAAAGATGTCTGTTTGCAGGCTCTGTGACCTGCGACGGCACGATCACCGTCAGCGCCCCTGCAAATCAGCAGGAGAACCTTTGATGGCGCCTGTGTTTTACCTGGTCCACGATCTGTACGATCCCGCTTGGCGAAAGCCGCCTCGCAAGACATCAGGTCACTTTCCGATCATTTCGTCATTTGCCATACAGGATTGAACGCGATGAATAAGCACGGGGGCCCAGAAGATTGCTGCTTGATCGTCATTCCATGCCTTAACGAACGAAACTACATCGGTGCGCTTCTGAACGATCTGAGCACGGAGCTTCAAGCGCCGGGCTGGCGCATTGTTGTGGCCGATGGCGGCAGCAAGGACGGCTCGCAGGATATCATTAAGGCCGCCTGCGCCATCGATCCGCGCATCATCTTCCTTGACAATCCGAAGCGCCTGCAAAGTGCGGCGATTAATCTTGCCGTGGCACGCTACGGCCGTGATTTTGACTATTTCGTCCGCATGGACGCCCATGGTCAATATCCGAGGAATTATTGCCAGCAGCTGATTGCCGATGCCGAGATGACCGCTGCTGCCTCCGTCGTCGTCGCCTTGGAGACGACTGGTTTCAACACATTCCAGAAAGCAGCGGCGATTGCACAGAACTCCAAGATCGGCAACGGCGGTTCTGCCCATCGCAACCAATCGACGGGTCGCTACGTCGACCACGGACACCACGCTTTGATGCGCGTCAGCGCCTTTCTCGCCGTTGGAGGCTACGACGAGACCTTTTCCCATAATGAAGATGCCGAGCTCGACTTCCGTCTGACGAAGGCCGGCTACAGGATCTGGATCAGCGGCAAGACAAGCATGATCTATCATCCGCGCGCAAGCGTTGGCGCGCTGTTTTGTCAATACCTCAATTACGGCCGCGGACGGGCGCGCAATATTCGCAAACACAAGACGATGCCAGCCTTGCGCCAAATGCTGCCGCTTACAGTCGCGCCCGCCGTTGCCGGCACTGCGCTCGCGCTGTTTTACTGGGCAGCCATCGTCCCAGCTTTCGCCTGGGCGTTCACCTGTATCGGCTATGGTTTTTACCTTCGCGTGCGCCAGCAAATGCCCCACGGACCATTGGCCGGGCTACTTGCTATGGTCATGCATGTAGCCTGGTCAACGGGTTTCTGGCTCGAGATGCTGTCGCTTGGTCCAAGAAGGAGCGTCTCATGAGCCGGCCACTTCTCATCGAAATCGCTGTTTGCACATACCCGTGGGGCTCGCTCAGAGCGGCACGCATCAAGCCAGCGGCAATGGCGCTGCAGACGCCTGTCTCGGCCGTTAGGCGGGTGTCGCAATGAACGAGTTCATAGGCAAGGCAAAGATGATGCAGGAAGCACTACGCCCCTATCTCGGCCCGCCGGGCACGGCCAAGCAGCCGGAAGCCGGCGATGAGAGGTTCATAGACGTCGACCGCCTGATACAGATCGCCAGGCGTCAAGCAAAGCTCGTCGTCCTTTTTGCCGCCATCGGCCTGCTGCTCGGCGTTACCCGTCTGGTGTTTGCAACCTATTATTACACGGCAGGCACGAGCGTCCTCATCGATGACAATCTGAGCCGGTTTGCTGGAGACGTTTCACCGGCACCTGCAAACATGGAATCTGACAAGAAGATCATGAGCCAGGTGGCGATCTTGAGGTCAAGCTCGCTTGCTGCAAAAGTAGTCGACAGACAGAAGCTTTACGAAAAGCGCGAATTCATAAGTCCTCCACTCTCGGTCACCCAGCAGATCAAGGGCCTTGGCAAGATGGCGATGGACGTGTTTGCCGGCATAGGCACAGAGATGGCAGATGCCGATAGCCTCGATGCGCGCAAGGGCACTGCCGTGGCAGTTCTCATGGACAATTTGAGGGTCGAGCAGCAACCGCAGAGTTTCGTGATCGACCTGTACTACACTTCGACGGACCCCACCTTGTCGGCGCAGATCGCTAACGCCTATGCCGAAGCCTATCTGTCAGACAAGCTCGATGCCAATTTCGACGCGTCACAAAGGGCGACGGTCTGGCTGCGCGCTCGGCTGACCGATCTGAAGGACCAGTCGCAGGAGGCGGCCCTGAAGGTCGAACGCTACCGCACGGAAAACGGCCTCACTTCAGCAAAAGGTGCCCTCTTGTCGGAAGAACAGCTCTCCGACATCAGTGGCCAGTACATCCTGGCCCAGGCGGACAGCGCAAAGGCACTCGCGCTTTACAATCAGTACAAAGCGATCGTCGCCGCCGGCCAGCAGACTGCAGTCGACAATGCCGCGACCGTCTCGGAGCAGGAAGGCTCCACAGTCATTTCGACGCTCAGAGCGCGCTACCTGACGGTCATCAAGAGGGCTCAGGAGATCGAAGGCCGTTTCGGCCCCGAACACCCGCAGGCAATCACGCTGCGTAAGGAGCAGGATGACATCGGGCGGCAAATCTTTCTAGAGCTCAAGCAGATGACGGAAAGCTACCGCAATCAGTATGAGGTTGCCCTCTCGCGCGAGGCATCGCTGAAGGAGGGACTGTCGAGGATTACCGGACAAACCTCGGCGGCGAATGAATCGCTCGTGCAATTGAAGGACCTCGAACGCAACGCCGAAGCCATCAGCGACCTCTACAAGACCTATCTGACGAAATATCAGGAAACGGCCCAGAACCAGTCGTTTCCAATATCAGAAGCGCGCGTCATCTCGCCTGCCTCGCCGCCGACCGAGGCATCCAGCCCCAAGCGCACCCTGACGCTTGGTGGCTCGCTGGTACTCGGCGCGATCTTCGGTATCGGCCTTGGCCTGTGGCGCGAGATTAGGGAAGGCACGTTCCGCCTTGGCGAGGAATTTACGGCGCTCGGCCTGAAGTTCTTCGGTTATCTGCCGCCGATCCCTGGAGCCACGCGTCCCTCCCCCGATGACGAAAGAAAGCTGATCGCCAATCCCGATGTCGAGACCATGCGGTTTGCGGTCAAATCGGGCGGCACCAAGTTTACCGAGACGCTACGGCACGCAAAGATCGTGACCGACACGATGCTTGGCAGCCAGAACTGCAAGGTCATCGGCGTCGTCTCAGTATTGCCTGGCGAAGGCAAGACGACAGTCGCGGCAAACTTTGCGACGCTCGTGGCCTCCAGCCCAGCCAAGGTGCTGATGATCGATGCTGATCTCAGACGCGGATCACTGACGCAGGGTCTTGGCATCCACTTTGAGACCGGCTGGACGGAGGCACTGGCCGGGGCAACGAGATGGCAAGATACCCTGGTTGTCGATCCGCAGACGGGTGCGAGCCTTCTCGCGACACCGCGCCAGCTTAAGGTCTTCAACACGAGCGAGCTGATCTCAGGTCCTTCCATGGCAGCTCTGTTAGAAGAGGCCCGCTCCATGTTCGACTACATAATCGTTGACCTTCCACCAATCGGGCCAGTCTTCGACGCCAAGGCTTTCGAGCCGTTGGCCGATGGTTTCCTGCTCGTGTCGGAATGGGGAGGCACACCACGAGCCCTTTTGAAGTCAACACTTGAACAAGAGCCGGCAATAGCAGCGAAATTGCTGGGGGTCGTGCTCAACAAGGCAGATCAAGAGAAGCTTTCGACCTATGGCGGCCTTGGCAGTTCCGAGAAGCTCTACTCCCGATATGCGAGCTACTACCTCGAGCAGGGCGAGCCCATCATGAAGGCGCGAGGCCGCAGGCGGCGAAAGTCGCGCGCGCAGCTATCGAAGGAGCTCTAGCGAAACGCGCAAGTAGCACTGATCCGATGCAATGTTGGTGTGAAGCAATTCTGGTTTGCGCCATGCCGATTTTCAATGACAGTTACCAGTTCCGGAGCGTTTGAAAATGAAGATCTTGATCACAGGAAACATGGGCTATGTCGGGCCTGCTGTCGTCTCTCACCTGCGCCGTGCGATGCCTGATTGCTTGCTTGTCGGCGTCGATACTGGCCTTTTCGCGCACTGCCTCACCCAAGCAAACCTACCTGAGCGTTTGCTTAATAGTCAGGTCTTTGCCGATGTCCGCGATCTGCCTGCCGAGCTATTCGAGGGCGTCGATGCGGTCGTGCATCTGGCAGCCGTTTCCAACGATCCGATGGGTGGCCGCTTTGAGGCAGTGACTGACGAGATTAACCATCGTGCCACACTCAGGACAGCCGAGCTCGCCGCCAGGATGGGCGTCAGAAGCTTTGTATTTGCCTCCAGCTGCTCAATGTACGGTTTTGCCGAGGGCGGCGCGCGCACCGAAGCAGATGATCTTAACCCTCTGACCGCTTATTCGCGCTCGAAGGTTGCGGCCGAGATCGGGCTTGGCGAGATTGCCCGCAACAGCCAGATGACGGTCAGCGCGTTGCGCTTCGCGACTGCGTGCGGCTTTTCGGGACGTACCCGGCTCGATCTCGTCCTTAACGATTTTGTGGCCTCGGCACTGAAGACCGGGCGCGTCTCGGTCCTCTCTGACGGCACGCCCTGGCGTCCGCTCATTCATGTCAACGACATGGCAAGGGCAATCGAATGGGCGCTGCTCAGGCGGGATGGCGCAAACTTTCTGGCCGTCAACGTCGGTTCCGAGGACTGGAACTATCAGGTCCGCGAGCTCGCGGAGGCCGTCGCCGCCTCGGTTGCGGGCACGGTGGTCGAAATCAACAAGGACGCTCCACCGGACCGGCGCTCTTATCGGGTTAATTTCGATCTATACCGGAGTCTGGCACCGGCCCATCAGCCAGAAGTAACGCTTGCAGGCGCTATTGCCGATCTCAAAAACGGCCTTGCTGCGGCGGGCTTGAAGGATCCCGATTACCGCTCTTCCCAACTCGTGCGGTTGAACGTGCTTACACAGGCAATCGACGGCGGCAGCCTTGGTACCGACCTGCGCTACACGGCCAATTCGTCCGACCTTGGTTCCATTCCTGGTTTCAAGGATCCGGCTCTTCAAACGCGCGAAGCCATGTCTGGCTGAACCGGTTCATGTGACACAGTGACTTTAAAACCGCCTATGGCGGGCAACGATTCAAATGACGAGGGACGCAATGAAAGTTGTCATTTTTGCAGGAGGCTACGGGAGCCGTCTTTCGGAGGAGACTACGCTTCGGCCAAAGCCTATGGTCGAGATCGGCGGGCGGCCGATCATCTGGCATATTATGAAGATCTATTCGCACTACGGCTTCAACGACTTCGTTGTGCTTGCCGGTTACAAGGCGGATTACATCAAGGACTACTTCATCAACTATGCGATGATCAACAGCGACTTCACAGTCGACCTAGCGACGGGCGAGTTTAAGTGGCTTCGCCGCGCGCTAGAGCCGTGGAGGGTCACCGTGCTCGATACCGGACTAAACACGATGACTGGCGGACGATTGAGGCGCGCCCGCGACGTCATCGGCGACAGGCGGTTCCTCCTTACCTATGGCGACGGTGTCTCCGATACCGATATCGCTGCAACCATTGAGCTTCATGAGAGGGACGCTAACTGGATCACGCTGACCGCCGTCAGCCAACCGGGCCGCTACGGCGCACTTGGGCTGTCCGACGACGGAACTCGGGTCCATGCCTTCCGCGAAAAACGCATTGGCGATGGCGGTCTGATCAACGGTGGCTTCTTTGTCTGCGAGCCTGACGTCTTCGACCTCATTGAGGGCGATGACACCGTTTGGGAAGAGGGTCCGATGGAAAGAGCGCTTCACATGGGCAAGGTTGGCTCGCACTGGCACCAGGGCTTTTGGCAAAGCATGGATTCGCTGCGAGACAAGATGGTGCTCGAGAAGGCCTGGGAGAGCGGCAATGCGCCATGGAAGCTCTGGGACCCGACGCCGGGGTGAAACGAAGCCTTGATGAGCGATAGGTCGCCTCTGCGGTTTGGCCCACCCGAACCGAAATTGAATAATACCTGCTACGAAATGGAAAATTGCCTGCGAACAGCGCGAACTACAGACTCAATCTGTATCACTTTGTTACATTAAGTATATTTCAATTAAGAAGGATCTTTTTCTATTGCCTTTTCGAACACTTTAGTTACTAATTTCTTAATATTCTGCTTTCGGGGAGCTTCATGATGAAGCATGATATCGATTTAGCCGATGCCTCTATTTTCTCGCATTACACCCAGTGGCCAATGAGGCCATTGGGCGGTTTGCGCAAGAGGGTGTTTGACATTGTCGGCGCCCTGGTTTTGCTCGTCCTGTTTTCCCCACTGTTCTTGCTGATCGCGATTGCCGTAAAGCTTGATGATCGCGGCCCCGTTCTTTTCGGTCATCAGCGCATTGGCCACAACGGAAAGTCGTTCCGTTGCCTGAAATTCCGGACCATGGTTACCGAGAGCGATGCGCGGCTTGCTGCCTATCTCGCCGAAAACCCCGCCGCCCTTGCTGAATGGGCGACGACGCGCAAGCTGCGTCACGACATCAGGGTAACCGCCACCGGAAAGGTGCTGCGAAAACTCAGTCTCGACGAGCTACCACAACTGCTCAATGTGTTGCGCGGCGATATGAGCCTTGTTGGACCTCGTCCGATCATGGGCGAGGAAATGGTCCGTTACGGTGATCGCGGAAGTCACTACCTTCGCTCGCGCCCCGGTCTCACCGGCAAGTGGCAGGTGAGCGGGCGAAGCGACACGAGCTACGAAGAGCGCGTTCAGCTCGACAGCCAGTATGTTGAGCAGTGGTCTTTCGTCGGCGACGTCTGGATCATCCTGAAAACCGTGCCGGTTGTCCTGTTCGCACGGGGTGCCCGCTAGCACGCCCACGCCTTTGCCAGGCGAAGATAGGAAAGTACCATGAGGTTAGTTCGTCAGCTTTCACTTGCCGCGCCTAACGCCATTTACGCGTTACCGCGGCTGTGCCTTGCAATACTTGCCGCAGTCGTCTGTCTTGTTCAACCGGCGTTGCTGTCGGCTGCGCGCGCTGATGCCTACAAGCTTGGAATCATGGACAAGCTGTCCGTCCGCGTGGTCGAATGGCAAACTGCCGAGGGGCAGTTTCGCGAGTGGCCGGGTATTACAGGCGAATACATCGTCGGTCCGAACGGCGATCTCGCTCTGCCGTTTGCCGGTGAGCTGAAGGTCACCGGTCGGTCGACCTCTGAGGTGGCGCACGAGATCGCACGCGCTCTCCAGGAGCGTTTCGGGCTTGCCAATCCGCCCGAAGCTTCGGTAGAGATTCTGGAATTCCGGCCGATTTTCGTAGCTGGCGAAGTCCACACGCCCGGCAAATACCCCTACGATCCGGAGATGACTGTTCTCAAAGCGATTAGCCTTGCGGGCGGCATGCGTCGCGGATTGCACGAAGGTCAGCGGTTCGAACGGGACTTCATCAACGCCAGGGGCAGCTACGAGGTGCTGGTCGCCGAGCGCGCCCGTCTGATGGCGAAGAAGGCGCGACTTGCCTCCGAGGCTGCCGGCAAGGAGAAGATTGCGGTTCCCCAAGACCTTGCCGCCATCGCGCAATCGCAAACGCTGATCGAGGATGAAATAGCAATCATGGAAACGAACCGCAACGCGTTCGACCTTCGCCTCAAAGGGCTTGATGAGCTGCAAACCCTCTACAGCAACGAAATCACCTCGCTCAGCAAGAAGGTCGACAACCAGACACGGCAAGTGGACCTTTACAAGCGGGAGCTTGAAAAGACTGCCAAGCTCGTCGATCAGGGCCTGGCAGTCAGTTCCCGGGCGCTGGGCCTGGAGACGACGCTTGCCGAAACCCAGAGCAACCTGCTCGACCTCGATGCTGCCTCGCTGCGCGCCAAGCAGGAGATGAATAAGGCCGCACTCGACACGATCGATCTGAAGAATGAGCGCAAATCCAAGATTGCGCTCGATATGCAGGAAACGAAGTCGCAGCTTGATGAAAATGCGCTGCAGCTTCAGATGTATCGCCAACTGATGGCAGAGGCGCTGGTGAATGCGCCAATGGCCTCGCAATTGACCGGAGGCGACGCCGACAGGCTCATCAGCTATTCGATCGTGCGCACAGTCGCCAGCAAGATACAGGAGATTCCAGCGACCGAAACGACCCCCGTGCAGCCGGGAGACTTGGTCAAGGTCAGTGTCACCAACGAAAAATCATAGGACTTGGGGTCGGCAGGTCGGCATGCGTATCAGCATCAATGCTTTCTTATCACCCGGACAGAACGCCCCCTTTGCGATCTCTGCTATGATCGCGACGATGTTTTTCATCGCCTATGCGCAACTGTTTGGCTCTGTCTTCATTTTGTTGTTCTATCTCGTGTGGCTGCCTCTTCTTGCCATGGATCCGCGCGCAGTCATCGGAGATCCACGGCCTTTCTACTGGATTTTTGCCTTTTCCATCTTTGCGTGCCTGTCCTTTTTTTGGTCCGCGGTTCCGGGGCTCAGCCTGCGCGGCGGACTCCAATATCTTTCAACGATTGCCTGCGCCTTGATTGCTGCACGGGTCGTGCCTGTAAAGGCGATGGTTTTGGGAATGAGCCTCGGCGCATCGCTGGTGCTGCTCTACTCACTGATGTTTGGACACTTCAGCTACGATCCTCTTGATGGCGTCTACAGCTTCATCGGCGCCTTCGCGTCGAAGAACCAACTCGGCATGTTTGCCGCGCTCGGCGTTTTTGCCTCCTTCTCGCTGGTCTTCATTCTGCGCGTGCAGATGATCTGGCGCATCCTGGCCCTGATGTCCGGCGTCTTCGGCGCCTTTTCGTTGCACGCCGCCCAGTCGGCGACGTCTACGATCACGATCGCCGCAACGATCGCCGTAGCGGTCGCTGCGGTCTTTTTGAAGCGGTTCTCACCGCGACACAGGACTGTCCTCTTCCTGTCTATCGTTCCAGCAGCAGCCGTCGGACTCCTAATTGCGCTGAGTAGCGGGCTGTTCGGCGCCATCCTCGGCGTCTTCGGCAAGGATGCGACCTTGACAGGCCGGACATATCTTTGGCAGCGCGGTATCGAAATCGCACACGACGAACCGATCTTTGGCCTCGGTTTTCAGGGTTTTTGGGTCCAGGGCTTTTCCCAACCGGAGGTCTTGTGGCAGCAATTCTACATTGCCTCGCGTGCGGGCTTTCACTTTCATAATACCTACATCGAGGCCGCGGTCGAACTCGGCTATATCGGGCTGGTCTTGCTCGGCGCCGTTATTCTTGGCCTCCTCGTTGGATACATCAGACGCCTCCTGTCATCAGGCGCGCGAGACGAGGACGTGATCCTCTTCGGTATCGTCATACTGTTCATCGGTCGCTCCTTTTTCGAGGTGGATTTTCTCAACCAGTACACGATCGGAACCTTCCTCATCTACTATTGTGCCGGTGCACTCGCAAAACCGGTCGCGGGAACGGCAAGCAGCGCCTCGGTGCGGTACTATTCTCAATTCGCTGGCAAAGAAGGTTTCCATGTGCCTCGCCGTGGCGGTCACGCTTGACCGCCGAAAAAACCGTGAGGCGACCGATGGAAGGCATTGATCTGGTTCTGTCGACTATCGTCTGCCCGATGTACCACCGTCCGCTCACGAAACGGTCGGCGCGGCGTTGTTTTTCAAATCCTGCCGTATTCCCAAGGGCGGCAAGCTGACGCCGAACCGTCATCAGAAGCACAGGAACGGCGCAAAAGATCTTTGATAGTCAGCTATACAGCGTATCCACAGTATCGTAATAATAAATTGGATTCCAAGCCAAGCCATTGTTGACTAATATCACCTGAACTATAACATAGCTTTAGTTCTTCTTTGGATTTCTTTCGCGTGGTGGAATGTACAATGTCTATGCCACTTGTCGCCGTTGTGACACCGACATATAATGGCGGGCGGTTCTTGGCTGAAACAATGGAATCCGTCCAGCAGCAAGATTGGCCAAATCTTGTTCACGTTGTTCTCGACAACAATAGCAGCGACAATACCGAAGAGATTGTCTCCGCCTATTTGAACAGGCGCATCCCTGTCCTTCGCTTCCGTAATGAAAAAACGCTGGATCAGCGTGCAAACTGGACGCAAGCGTATCGCCTCGTACCCCAGGACGCTGTCTATGTGCGCTATCTCTGCGACGACGACACGATCAGCCCGACGTCGATCTCCAAGATGGCGACACTCGGCGAAACCTTTCCCAATGTCGGAGTCATTGGCAGCCTGCATGACTGCGCGGGTGGCGTTCAAGATTTCTTCTGGCCACCCGGCAAGCCGGTGTTTTCCGGCAAGGAAGCCATGCGTATGGCGCTGCTGCGCCAGGGCATTTTGATGCCGGTCCAGATGATGTGGCGCAAGCGTGTGACTGACGCGCTCGAACCACTTTTCACTGGTGACATGGAAGGCAGTTGGGACCTCGATACGGTATTCCGGATGCTGGCCATCAGCGATTTCGGTTTTGTGCATGAAGCGCTTGGCTTTACCCGTGTTCACGAAAATACGGTAACTGCCTTACATTATGCCGGCAAAACCCGCGCCTGGACGCGCGATGGCCTTGATCTCATCATGCGCCACGGCCCGGTCGCCTTCGGGCCAGACTACCGCCGCCAGCTTCTTACGTTTCGCCGTTACTACGTGCGCCGCATTTTGACCTGGTGGCGCGAAGATCGCGGTCGCGAGCATCTGCAACCGCATTTAGATGCACTGGCAAAGGCCGGCTTTGGTGTTAACGGCCTGCTTGTCGTCGATGCCGTCCTGGACTGGATTTATGTCAAGCTTGGCATGCGCCGCGCCTGGACCGGATACCCGGGCTGGCAATAAGCGGCGAACGTTCGATGAAATGAGACAGGAGCATGAGGCTCCCGCATGGAGGGGTAATGAGTGATCCCGCATTTGAAGGAAATCTGGCATCTCCTACCATGGGCGCCTTGCCGATGAAGACTGCCAGTTTGCGGTCAATCACCGGGGGCCTGAACGGCCGCCCCCTTGCCGAACCTCTACTTGAGGCAGCAATGCAGCGATACAGCCGCCCGCGCCCGCCAGCATCGGAGGTGGCAATCGCCTTTGGACTCGATACCACTTACCTGCCGCATGCAGCTGTTGTGCTGGCATCGCTTATCGCTAACGCACCGGGCGCAAAATTCCGTTTTCTGGTGGTCCATGATGGCATTTCCCCCCAGGCCCGTTCGACCTTTGAACGCTGCGGCGAAGGGCATCGTTTTGATTGGCTGGAGATCAAAGGCTCAAGCGTCCTTGGAATGCCCGGCAAACGCCATATCAGCCGCGCCGGCTACTACCGACTGATGCTTGCCGAACTTGCCCCGCCAGATATCGATCGGGTCCTTTATCTCGATGCCGACCTCGTCGTCATGGGTGATATTCGCGAACTCTATGCATCCGATCTGGGAGAGCATGCAATTGGCGCGGTCTGCGACGTCGGCATGGATGGCGAGGTGTTCGCCGAGCGCTTTCAGCTGCAGCCCCAGCGTCTTGGCTACTTCAATTCCGGTGTGCTGTTGATGGATCTCGCCAAGCTGCGTGCCAGTGACGATCTTTCCAAAGTGATTACCGTTTTGGAAACGCGTATCGACGACATGGAATATGGTGATCAGTGCGCGCTGAACGTTGTCTTCTGGAGCCGATGGAAACAGCTTGACATATTGTGGAACGTCCAACGCCGCATGCTGATGCCGCAGGAAGGAAAGCCCTGCTATGCAACCGCTGCCGAGATAAAAAAAGGGCGCCGACCAAAGATCATCCACTTCACCGAGCACAACAAACCCTGGTCGACGGACGGATGGCATCCGTTGATCTGGACCTATTATCGCTACCTGAAGAAGACCCCTTATCGGGCCCAGGTCCTCAAGCTTGGCGAGGTCCACTTCGTCAAGGATCTGCGTCGGAAAATCAAGACCATCGTCAACTGGTACCGGTTGCAGGCGTGAGGCAGACCTGGATTTCCAGGCGCACATGCTTGATCATGACCCGCAGCGGCGCAACGGCGCCGGTTACACCTTGCACAGATGAGATGGTCCATGTCTGAAACGTCGCTGGCAACGGCACTTCGAAATGGCATTGCCTGGAACACCATCAACGCGATCTTTTCGCAGAGCGCCGGTTTTGTCATCTTCCTGGTTCTTGCGCGCATGCTGGAACCGGCCATCTTCGGAGCAGTCGCGCTCTCTGCTGTTGTTGCCGACTTCATTGCCAATGACGGCCGCTATGCCGGCATGGATGCGATCCTGCAGCGTGGTGACTTCGACAAGAAGAGCTTGAACGCAGCCTTCATTTCCCTTTCCTTGGTCGCCTCCCCCTTCGCGCTCTTTCTGGTCATGGCTGGGCCTATGATCGCAAGCTTTGAGGACGCGCCGCTGGTCGGCTACTATATGCCGATTTTCGGGCTCCTCTTGCTTTTTACGCCGTGGCTGTCGGTGATGGATGCGCTCATAATGCGCGAACTGGGCTTCAAGACGTTTGCCAAGCGCAATATGATTTCGACCCTTGCGGGCGGTATCGCCGGCATCACCTTGGCATTCTCACCGCTGGCAATTTGGGCGCTGCCTGCCCAGCGCATTGTTTCGACAATGGCCGTTGTTGTCTTTGAGTTCCGTCATACCGCTTGGCTTCCTGGGCGTCATATGGAAAAGGGCGCGTGCCGAGACATTCTTCGCCGCTTCCTGCCTCTGTGGATGGTCGCCGCCATTAACATATCCATGCAACGCGCCGCCGTGCTGGTCTTCGGCATCCGCTTCGATGGCGCGACCGTCGGTCTCTTCCGGGCCGCCGATAGGATCAGCGAGTCGCTGCAAAATCCCCTGGTCAGCCCGCTCTTTGCGCTTTGGTTTCCTTTGATGAGCAAGGTGCGCGGCAACCTTGCGGCGGAACGCGAAGTGTTTACCGCCATCATACGCACCGCTGCCTTCGTGACACTGCCGGCCTTTACCGGACTGATCGTTGTCGCCGATGATGCGGTGGCTTTGCTGTTGCCCTCTTCCTATGCAGGGGTTGCGCCCATTCTTCGCGCTGTGGCGATCACCTCGCTGATGATCCCGATCGTCTGGTTCAACCCCATTGCAATGAACGCGCTTGGCTTGAACCGCATGTCGCTGCAATATTCCACCCTGGTTGCCCTGACGTGTATCGGTGCGCTCGTCGTCATACCGACAGGCACGCCGGGCGCGGCGATTTTGGTGATGTCGTCGCCGGCGCTCGTCTATGGTGTGATCGGCAATATGTTGTTGCTGCGCCGGCTGAACCTGCCAGCGAAGGTGCATTACATGGGGCTCGCGCCGGCCGCAGCGGCGGCACTCGCCATGGGCATCATCGTCTATTATGTGCAAGCAACAGCAATGGCTGGGATGCAACCCTCCTTCCGCCTCGCGAGCTCGGCGAGCCTTGGCATGGTCATCTATTTCGGCTGGCTAACCTGCTTCAGCCGAGGCTGGATGATCGAGCGTATCCAGCTCCTGCGTGGACAAGGAAGATGACGCTCTCCTTCAAAGCCAGGTGACAGTCCCGGCGCAAGCTTCACCGTCTATCCTTCTCTCATGCGAAAGCGGAGAGCGAGATGAAGAAAGCGACGTTGCTGAATGCCACCGGGCTTTCCCTGCTCCTCTGGCTCTTTATCCTGCTCGCGATTGCCTGTCTGCTGCGCTAGCGCAAGCAGAAAGGATCGGCGCGCCAAGAGCTGCTCCGGGCTTGCCTTTTTCAAAGGATAGAAATTGGCAGATCGTATGCATGAATAAACCTGAGGCATTTGTGTCTCATTATCCAGATAGCGTAACATCATGAGCCTAAAATCGAAGTTTTTATCTGGCCTTTAGTCAGATATGTCTTCATATTGTTAGCGCTTCTACGGATGGTATAGTGATGTTACTCAATGATACCGTGTTTCCTGCCGTTCAGGCAGCATCAATCTGCATACTTGACAGACTTTTGGTCAGCGAGAGCGCTGAATTATCATTTTTGTACTTTCACTATGAGGCTCGCTTCGTCCTTATCATGCGCACAGCAGGTGCGCCGGCAAGGTGCGAAATCATTGAAGATTTCGAAGAAAAGACCGGGGCGGCGGCCGACAATTATTTCCGTGACTTTGCAGCGGCTGTGCTCGAAGTCAGATCCAGCGAGCTTGGACTTTATCTGACATCTGCAATATCTCCGGCAGAGGGCTTGGCAAATGGTGCGGTCGGGATCGCAAGGCGTGCTGGACGACACAGCGACGCGCTCGCCCTGGAAAAGCTGAGCGCCGCAAGCTTCCTGATTGGCCAGTTGCTCAAAACATTCACCGAGATCGCAAACGATGTGCCGCAACACGATGCCCTGCCCGGACTTGTCTTACATCGTGCCCTTGACGCGCTGACCATCCTTTTTGATCTGCGGGTATCTTTGCTGCGCAGCTTCGAGGGTATTGAAGCTTATCGGGAACGACTACTGATCCTGATCATCGCGCTGTCGACAATGGCAGCGAGCGCACAGGAAGCAGAGGCCGTCAGTGTCGAGATCGCGGGCGGGGCAGCAGAAGGATCGGTGACTTTCATCCAAAAGAACGCCACGCTAATGTTTCCGTTCATGAGCGGCCGGGATGCTGCGATCCTAAGGCGCGCCGTCAATGGCCTTGGCGCGCGGCTATCGGTCCAGCGTGATAGTCAGACCAATATTACCCGCGTCCAACTCATGATTCGCTAGTGAGGTTGGCCCCGAAAGCTCCCGGACTTACGCACCAGCACAGTCACGAACCGCGCTGCCTACAGCGGCCTTCTCAATGATCGAGCTGAAACCTTTCATCCTGGAACAGACCACCGATCGCCCGGACCAAAATTTTCAAATCACCAAAAAAACTCCACTGTGCGGCATAGGAAGCAGCCGCCATCTCTCCGTTCTTGACGCCGTCCGCCGTGGCGCAGCAACCGCTGATCATGCCTGGCCTGCAGAACTGTGCCGACACATTGACCCTTTTTACGAAGCCGCGCTCAACGGGCAGCGATGGTGGACCAACGAAGCTCATGTCACCAAGGAGCACGTTGAAAAGTTGCGGCAGGTCATCAAGCCCTGTTCGATGAAGAACTCGTCCAACTGGCGTAAGCAGAATGTCGTCCTTCAGCGTTTCCGTCATGATCCAACTGGCAAGCTCGTCTGGATAGCGCGACAGATGCTGACCCAACCGGAGGCGCCAGTCGACCGGCAGTTTCCGGAAGCTGTAGCAGTCAAACGCCTCTCCCCCGGCGGATCGCCGTCTTTCCAAGTGAAGGATCGGTCCGCCGTCGGAAAGACGAACAAGTAACGCGATCGCAATCATCAGCGGCAGAAGGCAAATGACAGCCACTCCCGCCAGAACGACGTCAAAAATCCGCTTCTGCGCACCCCCCGCAGGCTGCGGGATGTGACGATCGCCGTGATCACGTGAGGGATTTGCAAATTCGGCATCGTATTTCATTCTGAGGCCTCCACAGCGCTGGCCATTTAAATCGTAGTGATCAGTATTTTCAAGCAAAATCTGATGTATACCTCGAAAGCATGAACTACGTCTTGGAATACCCTACGTTACCGTAGGTAGCGTTACGTCATGAACGATTTACACGACGTCATTCATCTGGCGCATAGACTTCAGATTTGCGCCGATGACTCATTATCTTTCGTTTTGTAATCTTCTATGTTGCCGGTTACTGGCAGGGTCTCGTCATTTGCCGAAAATGTCGTTATCAAAAATGCGTTTAATGACTTTTTAACGATGACATCTTTTTGACATCTTGTCTGTTGAAGGTTTCAAGTGACGCATTAAGCATGGTAACATTGCATCAAAGAACTCAGTTATCTCTGATTATGCGAAGTATTGCGGGACGATAGAAGAAGGTCCCAGATCAGAGTGTGCGTCGCGAGGCCGGAGGGGGAGTTCATGTACGCACCCAGGGTTTTTGTTTCGATGGCCGCCGTGCTCATCGCTTTCTTTTGCGCGATATTATGGATACAAGGATCCGTTCTCAGCGCATTTGCCGATAGTCTGTTATGCGCTGTGCTGATCCAGTGCGGGTATTTTCTCGGGGTGCTGTTTCTGGTCTGGCACGAGGAGGCGTCCAGGCCTTCTCGCGCCCTTGATATTTCGAACCAGGCGGTCCGTCCCCGATCCCGATGAGGTCACGATCCTTTCAAGCAGTCCCCATGACTGTTTCAGATCGGCCCGAGGTGAGCGTTCTCCAATCTCGCATGACGAAAAATCTGCACCGCTTTGCACGCTGCAGAATTGACTTCGCTGCTCAGAGGTCAGATGAATGAGGGTGGTTCTTGCGTGGCGGCGGTTGGTGAGATGAAAGCCGGATGAGCAGATTGTTTGTCGACGCCATTGTCGTTGGCGCAGGCGTCATCGGCCTGGCGGTTGCCCGCAAGCTCGCGCTTTGCGGCCTTGAAACCATCATTCTCGAGCGCGCCAACGCAATCGGCACAGAAACTTCGTCGAGGAACTCGGAAGTTATCCACGCCGGTCTTTATTACCCACAAGGTTCGCTCAAGGCGACGGTATGCGTCAACGGCCGGGAAGCGCTTTACGACTATTGTGCCCGCCGCGGCGTGGAAGCGCGCCGGGTAGGCAAGATTCTGGTTGCAGCAAGCCCCGAGGAATTACCCAAACTTGAAGCGATTGCTGCGGCAGCCAAACGCAACGCCGTTTTCGACCTAGTTCCGCTCACACAAAGCGACGTCGCCGACCTCGAACCGGAGCTGCACTGCGCCGGCGCGCTGCTCTCGCCATCGACGGGCATCATCGACAGTCACGGCTATATGCAGGCGCTGCGCGAGGATTTCGAGACTGCCGGCGGCATGATCGCCTTCCACACGCCGGCTGTAGCAATCAGCTGCGGCGGTGCGCGGATCAGACTGACCACGGGCGGAGCGGAGCCTACCGAAATTGGGGCCAGCTTCGTGGTCAATTCCGCCGGCCACGGTGCCCCCGGCCTTGCGGCAAGAACAGCGGGACTTTCGCCCAACATGGTGCCGCCACAGTGGTACGCCAAGGGAAACTATTTCGCGCTTTCCGGACGCCAACCCTTTTCGCACCTCATCTATCCGATGCCAGACCATGCCGGCCTTGGAGTCCACGCAACACTCGATCTCAACGGACGCTGTCGTTTCGGGCCTGATGTCGAATGGGTCGACGAGAACTATTCGCTCGATGTTGCAGCCTCGCGCGCTGAACAGTTTTATGATGCGATCCGCCGCTATTGGCCAGGTTTGCGTGACGGCGCCTTGCAGCCGGATTATGCCGGGATACGGCCAAAGCTTCACGACGCAACCATGCCAATGCCGGACTTCCGCATCGACGGACCGCACCTGCACGGCGTCAAAGGCCTGGTCAATCTGTTCGGGATCGAAAGCCCGGGGCTGACGGGATCGCTTGCGATCGCGGATGAGGTTGCGGCCGCGCTTGGAGTTGCAGCAATAAGCAAGCCACCCATTCCGATCGATAATTAGTTCTTATACTCCTTATCTTGCTTGCGCGGCCGAGTTCACCGAGCAAGGGAGCGGAATCTCCTGCAATCGACGCCTTCTCGCAGGGTGATCCTTGTAAGTGCTTGGCGATGAATGCCGGAATAATGTTCCGATCCTTTGAGCAAGTGATATCAAAAAAATTTCGAGTATTAGTAGCATCGATACTGATACACGCAGTGATAGAGAAAATACTGCTCCATTGCCGGCCGCGCGATATCACTAATCTTTTCATACACATTACGTGATTGAACACTATTTCAAACTTATGATAGTAAATAAGTACTGCAGCCGACAGAATCATGCTGCCGCATCCTTCGTGAGAATCGTCGGGATTCTTCATCCAAATCCTGTTGAACCTCACGCCTGCATGTCTTTTTTTGCATTGAATGCATTGCAACATATCGCATCATAGTGACGGGGCCGGAATGATTTCAGGGCGCATTGATGACATGCCAGGTGACATCGATGTCCTAATCGTCGGATCCGGACCCGTCGGCCTCACCCTCGTCAAAGAGCTTCGGCGGGCCGACAAGCGCGTGCTCGTTGTTGAGTCGGGCGGGTTGGACCCATCTGCGGCCTCGAACGAACTCGCCGGCGCCTTGATCCTGGAGCCTGCCACCCATGATGACGTGCGCATCTGCGTCTCGCGCCAATTCGGCGGAACAAGCAACCTTTGGACCGGGCGATGCCTTCCCTTCGATCCGATCGACTTTGAAGATCGATTTACCGATGCTCGGTGGCCTATGTCCTATGACGAGATAAGACCGTTCTACGACCGTGCCGTTGAATACGCCAACTGTGGCCAAGGGTTCCTCGATAAGACGCCACTTGTGTCGGCAGACGCCCATTTCGAACTCACGCGCCTTGAACGTTACAGTCGTGATCCGAAACTGTTTCGCGCAAGCCTTCAGCAATTCAGCGAGGATAAGGGACTGACAATCCTCCTGAACACCACAGTCGTGGATCTGGTCCTGACGGAAAATGGCAGAGTCAGCCATATCGTGGCTCGTCACAAAAACGGTCTTGCCTACCGCATTTCATGCAAACTCGTGGTTCTTGCCTCAGGTGGGCTGGAAGCGGCGAGACTTCTGCTCAACATTCAGCGGCGTCACCCGCTGATGTTCGGCGGCCCCCATGGAGCGCTTGGCCGCTATTACATGGGCCATCTTTTCGGGCATGTTGCCGCGGTTAGATTTTCGAACAGGCCGGCTGAGGCACTTTTCGACTTCCGCAGGGACGAAACAGGCGCATACATGCGCAGACGCATCGTGCCGAGCGATACGCTAATCAACCAGCATCATCTGCCGAATGTGGCGTTCTGGCCCGACGTGCCGGCCCTTTCAGATCCGCAGCATGAAAGTGCCTTTTTGTCCGCCGCTTATCTTGCCCTGAATTTTCGTCCACTCGCACGATACCTTGCTCCTGAAGTCATCCGCCGGCATCACGCAAGCCGCCTTGATGCAATCGCCGGCCATCTCAAGAACCTCGCAATCAACCCAACCGAGATTGTCAGGCAGCTACCAGGTTATTTACGCAATCGCTATCGGCGAAGCGCCAGGAAACCCGGCTTCTTCATCAATAACAGCCGTTTGACCTACAGGCTCGCTTTCCATGCCGAACATTTCCCGGACAGACAAAGCCACGTGCGTTTGTCTGACAGTGTCGATGCCTTCTTCATGCCGCGGCTGACGATCGACATGCGCGTGCTCGACGAAAATATCCATGCACTCGTTCGCACCCATCGGCTCCTCAATGCCTGGCTTGAAAAAAACTGCCTGGGTCAACTCGATCTCGATCGAAATGACGATACGCTTGCAAGTGCCATCACTACGCGCATCCGCCATGGCACGCATCAGATTGGACTGACACGCATGGGAAGGAACCGCAACGAAGCCGTCGTCGACGCGAACTTGAAGATCTTCGATCTTGCTAACGCATATATTGCGAGTTCTTCTGTCTTTCCGACGTCGAGCCAAGCCAATCCAACATTGACGGCAATGGCCCTTGCAATTCGCCTCGCGCAGCACATCATCCAGCCGGCGCCCTAGCATTTTTCTGCAGAGTTCGAGCAACCTCAGGTTTTATTGAAGAACCTTGGCGAAACGAGTTTATATTGGCCTCTGTGAGTGCAGTTGCAGGTTCAAATTGATCTCCATTATAGATTATTTTACCGCGTCGGCCCCAAATACCGGCTAGGCCGAGCCTCGAAGAGGCCTCAAGCTCCTTCCAAATCTAAACAAAGTTGGATTAGCATCGGTGACGAAAACCCAAACGGATAGTGTCAAAAGACCGGCCATTGCCATTGTTGGCGGCGGCTTTTCCGGCGCGGGAGTAGCCTTTCACCTCGCAAGGACAATGCACGAGATGGCGCGCCTCATCGTCTTTGAGCCGCGCCGCGAATTGGGCCGCGGGCTTGCCTATGATACGGACGACCCTTCCCACCGCATCAATGTTCCGGCAGCCCGTATGAGTCTGCTTCCCGATGAACCGGAGGATTTCCTTGATTGGATTGCCGATACCGATGGTGTCGCGGACGATCCGGAAGCATTATGGCCGAATGGCAATCTCTATCCTCAACGCCGGCTCTTCGGCGCCTATGTCGCTGCGAGACTGCGCCCATACCTTGAAAACGGCAGGATAGAGCACAGGAGGACGCGTGTAAAAAGGGTGTTACCCGACCCAAAGGCTTGGATGATCACCGACAGCGATGGCGAGGAGATGCGCGCAGATTTACTCGTAATCGCCACCAGCCATCCAGCCCCCTCTGCACCGCCCAGCCTCTGCGCCGCATTGGCCGGCCACCCGCGCTTTGTTGCCGATCCGACGCGCCCCGGCTCACTCGATGCCATCCGTCCCGACGATCGGGTCCTCATTGTCGGCAACGGCTTGACATCCGCCGATATCATCGCGTCTCTAACACGCAGCGGCCATCAAGGTCCGATCACCTCCATCTCCCGCCGAGGGCTTCGTTCTCGCGGGCACCCGCCGTGCCCGCAGGAGCCCTTGGGCGACTTCCTTTCCGAGCCGGCAACAAGCGCTGCAGCACTGCTCCGCAACGTCCGAAACTCGATCGCGCAGGCTGCCGAACTCGGCGAAAGCTGGCATGCAGTCATCGATCAGGTCCGCAGCAACGGCCATGAAATCTGGCGCAATCTGCCTCTCGCCGAGCGGCAGCGCATCGTGCGTCATTTGCGACCTTACTGGGACGTCCATCGCTTCCGCATCGCACCGCAGGTCGAAGAGGTGCTGGACCGGGCGATCGCTGACGGACGCCTCGAGATCCTTGCCGCTTGCGTAGCCGGTGCAAAAATCGACGGAGCGGCGATCGATGTATTTCTATTGAGGCGAAGTGGCGAGCGCGTGGAGAAACGCTTCGATGCCGTGGTCGTGACCACCGGTCCTGCCCATGGCGGCATTCTCCAAAGCCAGATGTGGCTGCACGAACTCGCGCAGAGCGGTCATCTAACGCTCGATCCGACCGGCCTCGGAATCGCCTGCAACGAGAGCTCCGAAGCGGTCGGAACGGATGGGGTGGCGGATTCCTCATTGCTGATCTCGGGTCCGCTTGCGCGTGGCACTTTTGGAGAACTGATGGGGCTGCCGCAGGTAAGCGAACATGCTGTCTTCATCGCAGCCGAACTTGCAAAGAAATTGAAAGCGGTTCGCTGATGCGAGTACCGCCGACCGCTTGGCACCCGCCCGCATTGGTTTACGGTAGCAATAACCAGCTGTAATTCTTACATTTTTGCAATGAAACGGTAATGAACATTTAATTTGAAAATGGGCATTGGCCAGAGCATATCTTTTCGCGACGCCATTTCTTCAAACCGGCAGCATTCGCGACAGTCTCGATGTCCTCTGGAGGCCAAAGAATTGGCGCCACGTTCACCCGACGCCCGCGTTCCCCGACATGGAACCAAGACGCCGCCATGCAGTACTTCGCAAGGGACTTGTCACCATGTTACCAATCCTCCCCAAGCATCGCACCGCAGCGCTGATCGGCGTAGCGATTATCGCCGCCACTGCCGTCGCGCCGTTTGCCATCAACGCATCCAATGCCGCGGCCTCTGCGGCCGGAACCCAGGGCGCGCTTTCGGCCAGCGGCTCTTTCGCCTCCGTCGTTGATGCCGACAAGCCTGCCGTCGTCACGATCACCACGACGATGAGGGCCGACGCCAGCGCCGACGACGACCAATCGCCGATGGACGAGCAATTCCGGCAGTTCTTCGAACAGCAAGGCATACCATTTCCGAAACAGGCGCCGCAGCATCAGCACGGTGAGCGTGCCATGGCGCTCGGCTCCGGTTTCATCATCAGCCCCGATGGCGTCATCGTCACCAACAATCATGTGATCGACAATGCATTGGGCATCAAGGTGACACTCGATGATGGAACGGAACTGCCGGCCAAGCTGATCGGTGCCGATGCGAAGTCTGATATCGCTGTCTTAAAGATTGAAGCTTCGAAGCAGCTTGCAACGATTTCCTGGGGCGAATCTGATACGCTAAAGCTTGGCGATCAGATCCTGGCCATCGGCAATCCCTTCGGCATCGGCACGACAGTCACAGCTGGTATCGTGTCGGCCCGCGGCCGCGATCTGCACAGTGGTCCCTACGACGACTTCATCCAGATCGACGCCCCGATCAATCACGGCAATTCCGGCGGTCCGCTCGTCGACCACGACGGCAATGTCGTCGGCATCAACACGGCGATCTATTCACCAAACGGCGGCAGTGTCGGCGTCGGTTTTGCCATTCCCTCCGATGAGGCCAAGGCGATCGTCGCCAAGCTTCAGAAGGACGGGTCGATCGAGCATGGTTACCTTGGCGTGCAGATCCAGGCAGTTACCAAGGATGTTGCAGATGCCGTTGGGCTCAATGCCTCGCAGGGTGCGCTCGTTGCAGGCGTAACCGGGGGGAGTCCTGCCGCACGCGCCGGTGTGAAAACGGGCGATATCATCACCGCCTTAGGCAGCGAGGCCGTAAAGACGCCGAAAGACCTCTCGCGTCTCGTCGCCGACATGTCGCCGGGCGCCCGAGAGACGCTCACCGTCTGGCGTGACGGCCAGAGCACCGATCTCGCCGTCACCATCGGTAGCAACGGCACCGGCGAGAAGCAGGCAGCAGCCGAAGACAGCAGCGGCAGGACACCGGCCGGTTCGGGCATCGGAATTGCTCTTGCCGATCTGACGCCGGGTACGCGGGAGGAACTGAACCTGCCCAGAAGCGTCACAGGCGCAGTCGTCGCCAGTGTCAATCCGGACAAGACGGCCGCCGATGCAGGCATTCAGACGGGCGACGTCATCGTATCGGTGAACAACAAGGCCGTCCATAATGCAGGCGATGTGAAGAACGCCGTCACCTATGCTGCAAGATCCGGCCGCAAGTCAGTGCTCCTGCTTGTCGAACGTGGCGGCAATAGGATCTTCGTAGCGGTACCTTTCGTAGCGGCTTAACGGCGAACGTCCTGCGCTCTGCACTCCCGGTGAAAAGCGCTGTCGCTCCAAGGCCTGCGCCGCCGAGTTGCTCGGCGGCGCGCAGAGGCGATGGAAACGACGATGTTCATCGTCGAAGCCGACAGCGACATTGCCGAGCCAATCGAAGTACCCTTTTCAAGCATCACTTCGCCAGGATGGCTCCCGTCCCTCGAAGAAGGCGGCAATGCCTTCGCGCGCCTCTTCCGTTTCCCAGGTATCGGCCAATTGCTCGATGACGCTTTCGATGACCGCGTCCGTGATCGGCATTCCGAGCGAACGCGCAAGTGTCTTGGCTCTTGCCGCTGCATCCGGTGACGCCCTCAAAAAATGCCCGACTTCGGCCTCGACTGCCGCATCGAGGTCCTTGGTGGGTACAACATGCGCGGCCAGCCCGGCAGCCTTTGCCTCCGATGCGCTGATCAGTTTACCGGACATGATGAGAGGACGAGCAGCACCTTCGCCAATCCGCGCGACGACGAAAGGACTAATCGTCGCCGGGATGATACCGAGGCGAGCTTCGGTCAGGCCAAAACGGGCGCTTTCAGTGGCGATCACCAGATCGCAAACACTGACAAGGCCGACACCGCCGCCATAGGCATTGCCCTGAACACGGGCGATCACTGCCTTCGGAATTTCATTCAATGCGCGGAACATGGTGGCAAGCCGCCTTGCCTCGGACATTCGCTCAGCCCGCCCCGCCTCAAACTGGGCGCGCATCCAACCGAGATCGCCGCCCGCACAGAAGCTTGCTCCCTCTGCGGCAAGCACGATAACCCGAACGCTGCGATCAGCACCGAGAGCCTTTGATGCGGCGGTCAGTTCATCCATCATCCGGGGCGAGATCGCGTTGTGCTTTTCTGGCCGCGCAAGCGTCAGCCGCGCAAGGCCGCGGGCGTCGATATCGATGCGAAGCGTTTCAGGCATCACGACTTACTCCTCAACGCACGGGCAAATGCGGCTGCCTGCCGAAGCTTGTCTTGCGCAAGCCCTGTCGAATAACCTCTTGCCGCGAGGTGCCGCGCGACCGCCGCGGTGTCGACATTGCCCTTTGCACCGGGTGCATAAGGACAGCCTCCGAGCCCGGCGATCGAGGCATCGAAGACGCGAAGCCCATGGTCCAGCGCAACGTCGATATTCTCGAGCGCCCGGCCCGAGGTGTCGTGGAAATGGCCTGCAAGCATTGTGGCGGGTGCCTCGTCAAGCACGGCCGCGATCATCCTTGCCACAGCTTCCGGTGTTGCACGGCCGATCGTATCGCCAAGGCTGATCTCGTAGCATCCGAGGTCCCTCAGCAATGCTACCACCTTCGCGGCATTGGCAGGCGGTACACCACCGTCATAGGGGCATTCGACAACACAGCTGACATAGCCGCGCAGTGGAATGCCATGTGCGATACTTGCCTGCGCGACGGGTCTGAAACGGTCAATGCTCTCGGCAATCGAGCAATTGATATTATGCTGGGAGAAGCCTTCGGAAGCTGCGGCAAAGATCGCCACCTCGTCGGCCCGTGCCTCAAGTGCCGCCTCAAAGCCCTTCATGTTAGGGGTGAGGACGGCATACCGCACGCCAGGTACGCGGCGAATTCGGGCCATCACTTCGGCCGCGTCGACAAGCTGCGGCACCCATTTCGGGCTTACGAAACTCGTCACCTCGATACGCTCGTAGCCGCAATCGGACAGCATATCGACAAGAGCAATTTTGTCTGCCGTCTCGATGAAATGTTGCTCATTTTGCAGACCGTCACGCGGTGCCATCTCGACGATCGAAACATGTTCCTGGTGTAAAGCCGTCATCATGCCTCTCCGGCCTTCAGGGTGACGAGGACGGCGCCCTCGGAAACCTGCTGGCCCTCACTCGCGTGAACGCTTTCCACGATCGCGTCTCGCGCAGCGGTCAGCGTCAGCTCCATTTTCATGGCCTCCATGACGATCAGCGGCGCGCCTTTCGAGACTGCAGCACCTTCGCTTGTCCGCACGATCTTGACGAAGCCCGGCATCGGTGCGATCAGCCGATCGCCGACATCCGTTTCTGAGGTAGTCCCATCCAGCGGATCGGGCAGCGTAAAGAGATGCGAATTGCCGTCAAGCCTCAGGCACAACCGATGCGTCCCGCGCTCCACCTCGACGGCAACCTGCCTGCCATCGGTCTCCACTTGCAAACGGTCGGCATGTCGGCTGACGATCCTTATGGGGATGACGCGGCGGCCGTCATGGACGGCGAACATGCCGAAGCCTCGTGCAACGACGCACAGACTTGCAAGACTGCCTGCATGTTCCAACGTCACTTTACGCTGCATTTCGCCCCAGAGCTGCCAATGGCCGAGCGTGTCCCACGGATCGTTGCCGTGGCCCCTTGCCTCCAGCGACAGCACCGCCGCAAGGGCAATCACCGTGTCTTCGGCAGCCGGAATTGCGATCAAGGTCTCAAGATTGCGCTCAATCAGACCAGTGTCCGGATGGCCCGAGACAAACTCCTCCTGACGGCTCAGGTTGGTGAGAAAGCCGATATTGCTCACCGTCCCGGCGATGTGCGATGCCTGCAGTGCCCGCGTCAACATCGCAAGCGCATCGGCACGATCGGCGCCATGGACGATCATCTTGGCGATCATCGGGTCGTAGTAGGCAGAAATCCGATCGCCTGCCCTGACGCCCGCATCGATCCGCACGCCGTCTGGAAAGCGCATTCCGTCGATCACGCCCGTGGCGGGTAAAAAACCCCTTGCCGCGTCCTCCGCGTAAATGCGTGCCTCAAAGGCCCAGCCGTCGATCTTCAGCTCAGTTTGTTTTTTCGGAAGCGGCTCACCGGCTGCCACCCGCAATTGCCATTCGACGAGATCAACACCCGCAATTGCCTCCGTTACCGGATGCTCGACCTGCAGACGCGTGTTCATTTCCATGAAAAAGAAGCGGTCCGGCAGCAAGCCCTTCGAGACATCGGCGATGAACTCGACGGTCCCGGCGCCGCGATAATCGATCGCCCGCGCAGCGCGCACGGCCGCTTCGCCCATGGCGCGACGCATCTCGGCGGTCATGCCCGGAGCCGGCGCTTCCTCGATGACCTTCTGGTGGCGCCGCTGGAGTGAACAGTCGCGCTCGAAAAGGTGGACGACATTGCCGTACCTGTCTCCGAAAACCTGTATTTCGATATGACGCGGTCGAAGCAGGTACTTTTCGATCAGCACGGCATCATCGCCGAACGCCGCCTTCGCCTCGCGCTTTGCCGCCTCCAGGGCAGATGGAAGCTCCTCGGCGCCCTCGACACGGCGCATGCCCTTGCCGCCGCCGCCTGCGCGCGCCTTGATGAGAACGGGGTAGCCGATCTCGGCTGCCTTGTCCGCCAGAAGGTCCAGATCCTGGTCGTCGCCGTGGTAGCCCGGCACGATCGGAACGCCAGCGCTTTCCATCAGGGCCTTGGCGGCATCCTTGCGGCCCATTGCCCGGATCGCCATTGGCTGCGGACCAACGAAGACTATTCCCGCCGCCTCGACAGCCTCGGCGAACTCGGCGTTTTCCGAAAGAAAGCCATAGCCCGGATGAATCGCATCGGCGCCAGCCCGCTTGGCCGATTCTAAGACCCGCTCGATGGAAAGGTAACTTTCATGGGCCGCCGCACCGCCGATGCGGATCGCTTCGTCAGCAAGTTCGACGTGCAGCGCGTCGCTGTCGGCATCGGAATAGACCGTCGCTGTGCGCACGCCCAGGCGGCGGGCGGTACGAATGATACGGCAGGCGATTTCGCCACGGTTGGCAATCAGGATCTTTTCAAACATCGCCCCCTCACATCCTAAACAGGCCGAAGCGCGTGTCCTCGATCGGCGCATTCAGCGCCGCTGACAGCGACAGCCCGAGCACATTGCGGCTCTTTGCAGGATCGATGATGCCGTCGTCCCATAGGCGGGCGGAAGCATAGAGCGGATGGCTCTGGCTTTCGAAGAGATCGAGAACCGGCTTTTTGAAAGCCGCCTCGTCTTCTGCATTCCAAGGCGTTCCAGCGCGGATCAGCGCTTCGCTGCGAACGGTTGCAAGAACGCCTGCCGCCTGCTCGCCGCCCATTACGGAAATCCTACTGTTCGGCCAGGTCCAGAGGAAGCGCGGCGAAAAGGCGCGGCCTGCCATTCCGTAATTTCCGGCGCCGAAGGAGCCGCCGATCAGCATGGTGATCTTCGGTACCCTGGTCGTTGCCACTGCGGTGACCAGTTTGGCGCCATGCTTGGCGATACCTTCCGTCTCGTATTTGCGCCCGACCATGAAGCCGGTGATGTTTTGCAAGAAGACCAGCGGGATTTTCCGTTGCGAGCAGAGCTCGACAAAATGTACGCCCTTAAGAGCGGATTCGGAAAACAGGACGCCGTTGTTGGCAAGGATCCCGACGGGGATGCCATGAATATGCGCAAAGCCGCAGACGAGCGTGGCACCGTAGCGCGCCTTGAACTCGTCAAAACGCGAACCGTCGACGATGCGGGCGATCACCTCGCGGACCTCGTAGGGTGTGCGAAGGTCAGCGGGCACGATACCGGCGATTTCCGCCGGATCGTAGCGCGGCGGCTCTGCCTGGCGAAGCTCGACGGTATGCGCTTTTTGCCGGTTCAGCGAGGCAACGGCGCGGCGTGCCAGCGCCAGCGCATGGGCATCGTCGCGCGCCAGATAGTCGGCAACGCCGGAAAGGCGCGTGTGCACGTCGCCGCCGCCGAGCTCTTCGGCAGAGACCACCTCGCCCGTCGCCGCTTTGACAAGCGGCGGCCCGGCGAGAAAGATCGTTCCCTGCCCTTCCACGATGATGGCTTCGTCAGACATGGCCGGGACATAGGCCCCGCCTGCCGTACAAGAGCCCATCACCACGGCAATCTGGGGGATTCCGGCCGCCGACATATTGGCCTGGTTGAAGAAGATCCGGCCGAAGTGATCACGATCGGGAAAGACCTCGTCCTGATTGGGCAGATTGGCGCCGCCGGAATCAACCAAATAGATGCAGGGCAGGTTGTTCGCCGCTGCGATCTCCTGTGCCCTTAGGTGCTTCTTCACCGTCATCGGATAGTAAGTACCGCCTTTGACCGTCGCATCGTTGCACACGATCATGCATTCGCGACCTGCGACGCGCCCGATTCCCGCAATCAGCCCGGCTGCCGGCGCCTCGTCGCCGTACATGCCATAAGCAGCTGTCGCAGCAATTTCCAGAAACGGTGTTGCCGGGTCGATCAACTCCATGACCCTGTCGCGCGGTAGCATCTTGCCGCGACCCACATGCCGCTCGCGTGCCGCCGTCCCGCCGCCGTTCTGGGCCGATCGCGCGACGTCCTCAATAAGCCTGATAGCCTCCTGCATGGCCACCTGATTGGTCCTGAAGGTGTCAGAGTTGGTCGAGATCTGGGATTTGAGTACGGTCATGCCGTCTCCGCAAAGAGCTCACGTCCGATCAGCATTCGCCGGATTTCGGAGGTGCCGGCGCCGATCTCGTAGAGCTTGGCATCCCTTAAGAGCCGTCCTGCGGCATAATCGTTGGTGTAGCCATTGCCGCCCAGCGCCTGGATCGCTTCGAGCGCCACGCCAGTTGCCTTTTCCGCTGCATAAAGGATGCAACCTGCAGCGTCCTTGCGGGTCGTCTCACCGCGGTCGCAGGCCGCCGCCACGGCATAGACATAGGCGCGCGCCGTATTCAGCGTCACATACATGTCGGCGAGCTTGGCCTGCATCAACTGGAATTCGCCGATCGCCCGGCCGAACTGCTTGCGTTCATGCAGATAGGGCAGAACAAGATCGACGCAAGCCGCCATGATCCCGAGGGGACCGGCCGAAAGCACAACGCGTTCGTAATCCAGGCCTGACATCAGTATCTTCACACCGTCGCCGATTGCGCCCAGCACGTTCTCCTCGGGCACTTGGCAATCCCGAAAGATCAGCTCGCAGGTGTTCGAACCCCGCATCCCGAGCTTGTCGAGTTTCTGACCCGTGGTAAACCCCTGGAAAGTCTTCTCGACAAGGAACGCCGTAATGCCCCGCGATCCGGCCTCAGGGTCGGTCTTGGCATAGACCACGAGCAGATCGGCATCCGGACCGTTGGTGATCCACATCTTGTTACCGTTCAGGAGATATCGGTCGCCGCGCTTTTCGGCCTTGAGCTTCATCGAAACGACGTCCGAACCGGCATCCGGCTCCGACATGGCGAGTGCGCCGACATGTTCGCCCGAGATGAGCTTGGGCAGATAGCGGCGCTTCTGCGCGTCATTGCCGTTGCGGTTGATCTGATTGACGCAGAGGTTGGAATGCGCCCCATAGCTCAAGCCGACCGAGGCCGAGGCGCGGCTAATCTCCTCCATGGCGACGCAGTGGGCGAGATAACCGAGACCCGCACCGCCATAAGCGTCGTCCGCCGTAATGCCGAGCAAACCCATATCGCCCATCTCCCGCCAGAGCTGTGCTGGAAACTGGTTACTGCGATCGGTCTCTGCCGCCAGCGGCGCGATGCGACCACTGGCAAACCGCCTGACACTTTCGCGCAAGGCTTCGATCTCGTCTCCGAGCGCGAAATTCAACCCACCTGAATACATCCGGCCTCTCCCCTTAGCCGTCGACCACGCCGCATCGGCACCGGCATCTGCTCCTTCGAGGTCGCAGTGTTGATCCATGATACTGGAAGCATTGCTCCTCCGCTTCATCAGTCCATGTCAGAACGATAGCACCCGATCAGCATAATTTCCCCACCAAAAATGCGGCTGCAAAGCATCAATCGAAAAGCGAATGCCCAGGCTGGCGATATTTTTACAAAGAAGCTCGGATCGCCCGGATATTGAACCATCTGCTGCCGAGTGCGGCAATCGGCCCGTCGCATCCGGCGCTACTGGGGCGGCGCGGGATCAATTGATCTTCACGCCCTTAGAGCGCATGCGCGAAACGGTCTCACGCTCGGCCCGCTTGCACCGCATGGGCGGCAAACCGCGGTCCATAAGGTCCATGTCCTCCAGCACCATGTCGCCCATCTTCTTGAAGGCACTGTCAAGTGCACCGGCACGATGGGCGGAGCGGATGAACCCATTCAAAACGCGCGCCCCGTGGTCGAGCGGCAGCGGCTCTTCGGGATACACATCGCTGGCTGCAACGATATGGCCCGATGCGACGGCTGCCATCAGTGCGTCGAAATCGACGACATCGGCCCGACTGAGCAGGATGAACGCCGAGCCCGGCCGCATGCTGGCAAACGCCTCAGCATTAAGGAAATGCTTGTTCTCACTGGTCACTGCCGCAACGACAAAGATGAAATCGCTCTCGGTAAGCACCTCTTTTAGGCTTGCCGCCTGAACGCCGTTCTCCTCCAGCATCGAGCGCGGCAGCCAGGGATCGAAAACCCGGATCGTTGCCCGGAAACCGCATAGCACGCGTCGGAGCGCCCTACCGAGATCGCCGAAGCCGATGATGCCGATCTCGGAGCCTGCAATCAGCCTGGAGCGTGCATTGCCCTCGCCGCCCCAAAGCTCTCTGCCTTCACGAAAAGCCAAGTCCTGGTCGACGATGCCGCGCGCGAGCGAAAGTGCAAAACCCAGGCCAATCTCCGCCACAGGTTCGGCAAAGACCTGTCCCGTCGTGACGACGTGGATGCCGCGCTGGAAGAGGATTTCATAAGGCATATTGTTGATAAGGTTGCTTTCGACGTTCAGCACGCAGCGTAATTCGGGCATGCGCGCCAAGGTTCCGGCCGACAAGGGCGGCTGGCCGATGATGTAACGCGCCTTGCCGAGAACTTCATCGCTGAGCTCGGCGATATTGTCCGGATCGGCCTCCACGATCTGATATCTGGCGTGCAACAGTTTTCGCGCCTCGTCGCTAAAGATCAGATCGAGCGTGCGCGGTTCTGGTGCACTGATCGCCAGTGGCCGCTCGTCATATGCCATCTCTTTTCCTCCTCAGCACTTCATTGCCGTCTGAACACAAGCCGGCGCTTCACCTTCCGACGATCGCGATCATAGCCTGATAGTTCCCTGACCTGGTGCTTTTCTTCTTCGAGCCGAGCTGGACAGCGGCACATCGACAAACATCGGTAAAACGACATCGGACCCTGGGAACGGCTTCGATGATGAAGCTCGACAGCATATCAGGCCCAGGAAACACCCTCTTCTAGCGATGACAGAGACCTCTCAGTGATCGAGGTCAAGTTTGAGCTGCTCGCCGCCGCGCGTCTTAGCGAGATAGGGGTTTGGCGGTCTCATCAGCTGGATCCGCTCGAACAGCTTTTGACGGCGCTCCATGTCGCGCTCGCGCGCCGAGCGGGAGGCAGCAACAAAAGCCAAGGCATTCTGGATAACGCGTTCTGCGTGGGTCACGAGCATCTCCAATGAAAGAACACAACGGGCAAAAACAGTGCCATTTTCGGCTTGTCCCTGGTCTGCTTTGGTTTGGCCGACGTTGGCGCCGATCGGCTAGTTCTTCTGCGTCCGTCGCACAGGTGGTCCCGTCCCTCAGTACGGCATACCATTCTCAATCCGTGGCCCTAATGCCTGTGGCTTCTGTCACAGGGTGGAGTTCCGCTCCGGTCCGCGTTCGCGAAGGCGATGCGCAGCTCCGCGGGCCTTGTCGCTCGACCCTCAGGGGATGGACGAGAACGACGTCATCACAAATGTCGTCAAGCCGCTGCTGCCCTGCATCAGCATATGGCTATAGAATTTGTGGTAGTCGACGAGATCTTTAAAACCTCGATCTGAGCCCAAAGGCTGGAAGTGTGTCTGTCCCTCGATCATCACCTGCATCTCAGTGATCCGTTCTTTCGGCGGGCGCGGCCTCTTCATCGCCGCATATGTTCCCGGTATGTTCTTTTTTGCTGGCAAAGTCAACCGACAGCCCTCGCAGTAGACGGAAAATTCCCAATGTCGCTTCTTGACGCACGACGGCGGAAGGTGGGCCTGAGGGCACCGATTCAACTGACGTCATCATCGGCGCTCACTCAAACCCGTTTCCCCGTGGCATCAGCTTTATTTTCTGAGGTGAACGGGATCGACCCAGCGATCCCGTCCTGCCTTCGGGCCAGCCGATGTGGTTTGGCAGCGGTGGAAGGCCCTAGCCGTTAATCGTAATGCGCTTGGCGGTCGATTGCGCCGTTTCGGACCGTGGCAGAGTGATCGTCAGGACGCCGTTCTTGAAAGAAGCCTCCACCTTGTCTTCCTGCACCTCGTTATTGAGCGACAGACGGCGCTCGAAGCGGCCATAAAACCGCTCTGAGAATTGCCGGTCCTTGTCCTCGCTATCGGCCCGCTTTTCACCGCGGATGGTCAGAATGCCATTGTCGATCAGAAGTTCGATATCCTTCTCGTCCATTCCGGGAATTTCGGCGACGATCCGGATGTCCTTGTCGGTCTCCGAGACTTCGATTTTTGGCCAGGCCGTTTCGAACATGAAACCGGACCCGACTGTTGGAAAATGGCCTTCTACGCCGCGGAAGACATCATCGAACAACCTGTTCATCTCGCGATGAAGCGCAAGGAATGGATGCTGGTCTCTGCCTGCATAGCCTGTCGGGGCCGGACTGTTGCTGCGGCCCCAGGGAATGAGATCACGAACGCTCATCTTAAGCCTCCATGTTTTTCAACGCGCCAGATCCTCCGGCGCGCTCGCCTTTGCCCTGGTGGGGGTCAGGCGACTGCCTAAGTCACTCTTTGGATTGACACTGCACAGAACTGCCTGCGCCGCATCATAGATTAAACGCTGGTGGCGAAGCTTCCGTTCCGGCTGCGTTAGCACTCTCCCAACAAGAGTGCTAATTTTTTGCCGGCGCCCTCTTGAAATTCGAAAAGATCGGTAGCAGATTTTTTCCGCCGAGCGGTCAGGAAGGCTCGGCAGCCGCCCGGATTGGTGACCTGGTCTGGGAGCGTAATTAAGTGATCATCATCGTTGTCCATGGAGGGAGCCATGTCATTCCGACCGCTTCATGATCGCATTCTCGTCCGCCGTGTTGAGTCCGAAGAAAGAACCAAAGGCGGCATCATCATACCCGACACTGCCAAGGAAAAGCCGCAGGAAGGCGAAGTCATCGCCGTCGGCCCCGGTGCGCGCAATGACGCGGGCCAGGTTCAGCCGCTCGACGTCAAGGCTGGCGACCGTATCCTGTTTGGCAAATGGTCCGGCACCGAGATCAAGATTAACGGCGAAGATCTGCTGATTATGAAGGAAAGCGACGTAATGGGCATCATCGAGGTTCCGGCGGCCGGAAAGAAAGCCGCTTGAGGTGCCTAACGCCATCCGGCTATCCAATGGAGGAGTGAAGACATGGCTGCTAAAGAAGTCAAATTCCACAGCGACGCGCGCGACCGCATGCTGCGCGGGGTCGACGTGCTTGCCAACGCGGTGAAGGTGACGCTTGGTCCGAAGGGCCGCAACGTTGTGATCGACAAGTCCTTCGGCGCGCCGCGCATCACCAAGGACGGTGTTTCGGTCGCCAAGGAAATCGAACTGGAGGACAAGTTCGAGAACATGGGCGCGCAGATGCTGCGCGAAGTCGCCTCGAAGACCAGCGATGTTGCTGGCGACGGCACGACGACAGCAACCGTTCTTGCTCAAGCCATCGTTCGCGAAGGCGCCAAGGCCGTTGCAGCCGGCATGAACCCGATGGACCTGAAGCGCGGTATCGATCTTGCTGTCGATGCGGTCGTCAAGGAACTGAAGAACAACGCCCGCGAGATCTCGAACAATGCCGAGATCGCCCAAGTCGGCTCGATATCGGCCAATGGGGATGCCGAAATCGGCAGTTTCCTTGCCGAAGCCATGCAGAAGGTCGGCAACGAAGGCGTCATCACCGTCGAAGAAGCCAAGACCGCCGAAACCGAACTCGAAGTCGTCGAAGGCATGCAGTTCGACCGCGGCTACCTGTCGCCGTACTTCGTTACCAATCAGGACAAGATGCGGGTCGAGCTTGAGGATCCCTATGTCCTCATCCACGAGAAGAAGCTCTCGAACCTGCAGTCGATGCTTCCGGTTCTCGAAGCCGTCGTGCAATCCGGCAAGCCCCTGCTCATCATCGCTGAAGACGTCGAAGGCGAAGCGCTTGCAACGCTCGTCGTCAACAAGCTGCGCGGCGGGCTGAAGATTGCTGCCGTCAAGGCTCCGGGCTTCGGCGACCGCCGCAAGGCCATGCTCGAGGACATCGCGATCCTCACCGGCGGCACGGTCATCTCCGAAGACCTCGGCATCAAGCTGGAGTCCGTCACGCTCGACATGCTCGGCCGTGCGAAGAAAATCGTAGTCGAGAAGGAAAACACCACGATCATCGACGGCGCCGGCGCCAAGTCCGACATCGAAGGCCGCGTTGTCCAGATCAAGGCGCAGATCGAAGAAACCACCTCCGACTACGACCGCGAGAAGCTGCAGGAACGCCTTGCCAAGCTCGCCGGCGGCGTTGCCGTCATCCGCGTCGGCGGCTCGACGGAAGTCGAAGTGAAGGAAAAGAAGGACCGCGTCGACGATGCACTGCACGCGACCCGCGCGGCCGTCGAGGAGGGCATCTTGCCAGGCGGCGGCGTGGCGCTGCTGCGAGCCGTCAAGGCCCTCGACAACCTTACCGCGGCCAATTCTGACCAGCGTGTCGGCGTCGAGATCGTTCGGCGTGCAATCGAGTCCCCGGTGCGCCAGATCGCCGAGAATGCCGGGGCGGAAGGTTCGATTGTCGTCGGCAAGCTGCGTGAAAAGGCCGAATTCTCCTATGGCTGGAATGCCCAGACCAACGAGTATGGCGATCTCTATCAGATGGGCGTAATCGATCCGGTCAAGGTCGTGCGCACAGCACTTCAAGATGCTGCCTCCGTTGCCGGTCTGCTGGTGACGACGGAGGCGATGGTGGCGGAAAAACCCAAGAAGGAGGCCGCTGCCGCTGCCATGCCCCCCGGAGCCGGCATGGACTTCTAGGGAAGCCATTCGGCCCGCCTGGCGACGGGCGGGCCGTACGGAATGGAGGTCAAGATGGTTCAGACGATCATCAACAGATCGGAAGTGCCGCTGGATGCCCGTGACCTTGAGATGTGCCAATCTGTATTCGACGAGGTTCGATCGGAAGCCAAAATAGCCAAGGTTTCCGATGAGGCGGAGCGGATTGCTGCCATAACGATCGAACTCTATCGCCAGGGCGTGCGCAGCCCACACCATCTGAAGGTCATGGTAGAGGCGGCGCGCGGCCTAATTGCGCCGCGAAAAGTGGAATGAATTCACGGCGAGGAACGGCATGCCCATTTGGCACCTGCAAACGGGCATGCCTGGAAGATAAACGTTCTTTAGCTGGGGCAGACGCTCGCCGCGTTACCGATGATATGATTTTGCGGCCCCCTTAAACAGCCGCCTGCCAATGATCTGAATTTTTCGCCCCTTTTTCGAGGAGGTTCCATGAATCTGTGCTAAGTCGCGGAAAAGAACGCTAGCACAGGACTTATCGAACCATGATCGAACTTACACCATCGCAGATCGCAGCACTGAAACTTGCAAGGGACGGCGATCTTTATCCTCAGCCGATGAAGAAGTGGACGCACCAAAACGCCACGGTGACCTACGCGAAAACCGACCGTTGGAAAGAACGGCCGCAGAAGGTGAAATCCGTAACCAGCAAGGCGCTGGACGAGTTGAAAGCGTCGGGCTTTCTGGAGCGGCGCCATCTCGATCATGATGCTTCAAAGGATGTCTACGGGATCACGATGGCCGGCAAGATGTGGCTGCTAAAGAACAAATAGGCTTACGCAAATCCTCACGATCCTTGATCCTGATCATCCTGTGGTTCGGCACAAGCGCCTAGGACCATTTCACAAACAAAGAGAAAACGTTTTCGCAGTTGACATTTTTGTTGCGAAAAGGTTTTCTCTAATGGTCACGGGTGGAAGAAATGAGACCGGACCTTACAGGAAAAAAGCAGACCCGCATCACGATCCACGATCTAGCTGCTGCGGCTGGGGTCAGCATCTCGACGGCATCGAAGGCGTTGAACGATACGGGCCGCATGGGCGAGGAAACACGCGAGCGGGTCAAACGCATCGCGCGGGAAATCGGCTTCAGACCGAACGCACTGGCGCGTGGCCTCTTGAGCAAGCGCAGCTTCACTATCGGGCTTTTGACCAACGATACTTATGGCCGCTTCACCCTTCCGGTCATGGCAGGCGTTTCGGAAGCGCTCGTCGATCACGGCGTTTCGGTTTTTCTCTGTGCGATCGAGGATGATCCGGCTCTTGGGCAGATCCACGTGGATGCGATGCTGGACAAGCAGGTCGATGGGATCATCGCATCGGGAAAACGGGTCGATCGGCAGCTTCCGGTCGACTTGTCGAGCCTTCCGGTACCCGTAGTTTATGCCTTCACGGAAGGTGCGCCGGGCAGCGTGAGCTTCCGCTCGGATGACGCACAGGGCGCAAGGCTCGCCGTGGAATGGCTGATTGGGCTCGGGCGTTTCCGAATCGCCCATATTACTGGTCCTCAAAGCTTCTTTTCGGTGCGCGAACGCGCTTTTGCCTATCGCGAACTGGCAGGTGACGGTGAACCGGTTCTTTACGGCGCCTGGTTAGAGGCATGGGGTCACGAAGCGGTCGACCAAATATGGAGCCGCGCCGGAGAAAAACCCGATGGCATCTTCTGCGGCAACGATCAGATTGCCCGCGGCGTCGTCGATGCGCTGCGCGAACGGGGCGTTAAAGTACCAGAGGACGTTTCTGTGGTCGGCTTTGACAATTGGGAGATTGTCGCGGCGCAGACGCGGCCGCCGCTGACGACGATCGACATGGAATTGAAGGAACTCGGGCGCCAGGCAGGATTGACCGTGCTTGCCCTGGCCGAGGGCCGGCCCGTCGAGCCCGGCGTGCGGAAATTGCCGTGCCGTTTGGTCGTGCGGCAGTCCTGCGGGAGTGATGCCCGCGAAAAATGAGAAGCGGCGCGAGGAGACGCGCCATATTGGGAGGAATGTCATGATCAAGCGTCTAATCGCAGCGACCAGCATCGCTACCTTGTGCCTGGTATCGGGAGCATCGGCCGCAGAAAAAGTTGAAATGTGGGTGCGCACGGGAATCGGCGACGCCTTCAAGAAGGTCGTCGAAGCCTATAACGCCAGCCACGAGAACCAGGTGATCGCAACCGAGGTGCCGTTTTCCGAACTCGTCCAGAAATATGCAACCGCGATTGCCGGCGGACAGGCCCCTGATGCCCTTTCGATGGATCTTATCTATAACCCCGCCTTTGCTGCGGCCGGCCAGTTGGAGGACCTGACAGACTGGGCAAAATCCCTGCCCTACTTCAATTCGCTTTCGCCCTCACACGTCCGCCTCGGAACCTATCAGGATCGCATTTACGGCCTGCCGCTCTCCGTCGAAACCTCGGTCTTCGCCTGGAACAAGGATCTCTACAAGAAGGCCGGTCTCGACCCGGAAAGGGCTCCGGCAACATGGGACGAGATTACCTCGAACGCGGAAAAGATCCGCGCGCTCGGTGACGACACCTACGGATTTTATTTCTCCGGCGGCGGCTGCGGTGGCTGCATGATATTCACCTTCACGCCGCTCGTGTGGGGTGCCGGCGCCGATATCCTGTCGGCCGACAGCAAGACAGCAACGCTCGATACCCCTCAAATGCGCAAGGCCGTCGATATCTATCGCAACATGGTGGCGAAGGATCTCGTGCCGGCGGGAGCTGCAAGCGACAACGGCGCAAACTTCCTCACCTTCACCAACGGCAAAATCGGTCAGCAAAGCCTCGGCGCCTTTGCCATCGGCACCCTGGTGACCGAACATCCGGACATCAACTTCGGGGTAACGCTCATTCCCGGCGTCGACGGAAAGCCGTCCTCCTTCGCCGGCGGCGATAATTTCGTCATCACCAAGGGCACGAAGAAGATCGACGCCGTCAAGGAATTCCTCGAATATGTCTATGCAGTGGACGGCCAGAAGGTCATGGCCAAATACGGGAGCCTGCCGACACGCGGCGATATCGCCGAAAAGGTACTTGAAGGGCTCGATCCGCGCATGCAGGTCGGACTCAAGGCCATCGGCGTTGCCAAGACCCCCTATACGCTGCAGTTCAACGATCTGATCAACAGCGCCAACGGTCCGTGGGCCAGCTTCACCAATGCCGCGATCTTCGGCGACGATGTCGACGGCGCCTTTTCAAGCGCCCAGTCAGAAATGCAATCGATCATAGACAGCGGCCAATAGACCTCTCCCGGCCGCGGCCGGGAGGCGGTGGGAGCTTCCCGGCCGACCTCAATGAAAGATGCGGAGCGTTCTCGATGACAGGTTCAGGCTTACCGCACCAAGCTTGCGCGCGCAGGGCTCGCAGATCGCAATGGCGCGGCCTTGCCTATATCGCCCCTGCCATGGCGCTCGTTATCGTCTTCTTCATCATACCGGTGATTTTCACCGGATGGATGAGCCTTCACAACTGGCCACTGATGGGCGCTTCGCGCTGGATCGGATTCAACAATTACCTTCGCATGTATAACGACAGCCGCTTCATGACAGCGCTGAATTTTACGGCCTATTATACCGTGATCGTCACGATCGCGATCTTTTCGATCGCCTTTCCGCTCGCGATCTTTGTCGAAAAAGAGCGGCAATTTGTCAGCGCCTATCGCACGATCGTCTTCCTGCCCGTGGTCGTCGGCCTTGCGACGGCATCGCTGCTTTGGGTTTGGCTCGCCAATGTCGACAGCGGCTTCATCGGTCCCGCCTTGAAAAGCCTCGGCGTCGTGGCAAAGAGCCCGAACCTGCTTGCCACTTTCGACACGGCGTTTCTGACGATTGTCGTGATGGTGGTCTGGAAGATCGCAGGTTTCACCATGATCATCCTCTTGACCGGACTTCAGGCTATTCCCGCCGAACTCACCGAGGCGGCCCGCATCGATGGCGCCGGTCGTTGGCAGCGCTTCGTGCACCTGACACTGCCGTTGATGCGCAAAACGATCGCTTTGGCGCTAATCGTCTCCGTTACCGGATCGGTTCTCGCCTTTGACCAGTTCTATATCATGACGGCCGGCGGGCCGCAGAACAAGATGATCTCGGTCGTGTACTACATCTTCAATCAGTCCTTCGTATCCTTCAATCTCGGCTATGGCGCAGCGCTCTCGATCGCGCTTCTCGCGATCCTGGTTGCTATCAGTATCGTTCAGCTCTGGCTGCTGCGTGTCGGAGGGGATCACCAATGATCTCCGCGAAGGAAAAACGTGCACGAAAGCGCTTACGCTCGAAGTCGGCCTATCACCTGACCGGCATCACCATAGCAGTCTTCTTTCTTGCGCCTTTCGCCGTCACGCTGCTTGCCTCGTTCCGACACGGAACCGAGGCGTCCCTGCCGCCCCTGCCGCCATGGCCGACTGCGGGGATAAGCTTCGATTCCTATAGATTGCTGGATACCTTCGGCGCCGGGATCTGGCGGCATATGGTCAATTCGCTGCTCGTTTCCCTTGCCACCGTGGTTCTCACCGTTGCCGTCAGCCTGCTTGCGGGCTACGGATTTTCACGCTACCGCTTTCCGCTGAAGAACGTGCTCTTCGTGCTGATCATCACGACACTGATGATCCCGTTCCAGTCGATCCTGACGCCGCTTTTCATCATCCTTGCAAAGCTCGGGCTCAACAATTCGCTACTCGGGCTGACGCTCGTGTACGTGACGCTTCAGCTACCCTTTTCCGTTTTCATGATGCGAAATGCTTTCGACGCCGTGCCGAAGGAGATCGAGGAGGCTGCGCGCATCGATGGCGCCCGTGATTTGAAACTCCTCGCGCGCGTGCTGTTGCCCCTCGTCCTGCCGGGTGTCGCTACCGTCGCGATCTTTGCGTTCCTGAATGCCTGGAACGAGTTCCTGGCAGCACTTGTGCTGCTCTCCAGCAACGAGAAATACACCCTGCCGGTCCTCATGACGGCAGTTCGCGCCGGCCGCCTCGGCGCCATCAACTGGGGTGCTGTGCAGGCCGGCGTCGTCGTCATGACGGTCCCCTGCCTCATCGTCTTCCTGCTTTTGCAACGCTACTACATGCGCGGGCTGATGGCCGGCGCGGTAAAATGAAGCCACTTACAACGGATGAAGCCATGAACGATCCAAAACGAGACCGTCAGTTCCGCCCCCTGCCCGTTCCAAGCGTCGAGCTATGCGGCATCTTCGGTGACCGTCAGGAGGCCATCTGCGGATCCACGGCCGAGACACTTCTTGACCGCTGCGTGGAGGCGGGCATGCTGCGCGCGATCGATACCAGCCACCAGGGGCCTGGGGTCGTCATTCCGATTCAGCCCTGGGGTGGTACGACTCAGATGTTCTGGGACAGCGACCTTGGGAAGTCGATCGAGACCGTTGCCTATTCGCTCTACCGGCGTCCCAATCCCCGACTTGAGGCGCGAGTCGACGAAATCACCGACATGTACGAAAAGCTGCAGGATGCAGACGGCTATCTGAATGCCTGGTTCCAACGCGTTCAGCCCGGTCGCCGCTGGACCAACCTGCGCGATCACCACGAGCTTTATTGCGCCGGACACCTGATCGAGGGTGCCGTTGCCTATTTTCAGGCGACAGGCAAGCGAAAGCTGCTCGACATCATGTGCAGGTATGCCGATCACATGATCGAGGTCTTCGGCCATGGCGAGGGCAAGATCCCGGGCTATTGCGGCCATGAGGAGGTCGAGCTTGCACTCGTGAAACTCGCCCGGGTGACCGGCCAGAAGAAGTATCTGGATCTCGCCAAATATTTCATAGACGAGCGTGGCACCGAGCCGCATTTCTTCACCGAAGAAGCGATCCGTGATGGGCGCGATCCGACACATTTCATCCAGAAGACTTACGAATACAACCAGGCCCATCAACCGGTGCGAGAGCAGAAGAAGGTGGTCGGCCATGCGGTGCGTGCCATGTATCTTTATTCCGGCATGGCCGATATCGCGACGGAATATAACGACGACACGCTGACTGCAGCGCTCGAAACGCTCTGGGATGACCTTACAACTAAGCAGATGTACATTACCGGCGGCATCGGCCCGGCCGCTGCAAATGAGGGCTTCACCGACTACTACGATTTGCCGAACGAAAGCGCCTATGCGGAAACCTGCGCTTCGGTCGGCCTGGTGTTTTGGGCAAGCCGTATGCTCGGCCGCGGCCCGAACCGCCGCTATGCCGACATCATGGAACAGGCACTGTACAATGGCGCAATGGCCGGTATTTCGCTCGACGGCCGCACGTTCTTCTACGAAAATCCACTTGAAAGTAGCGGCAAGCATCATCGCTGGATCTGGCATCATTGCCCGTGCTGCCCGCCCAACATTGCCCGCCTGCTTTCTTCCATCGGGTCGTACATGTATGCCGTTGCCGACGACGAGATCGCCGTACATCTCTACGGAGAAAGCAAGGCGCATTTCGAAATCGGCGGCTCCAAGATTACACTGGCGCAGGAGACGCGCTATCCTTGGGATGGCGCCATACGTTTCGACATCGCAACGGAAAAGCCGGCGTGTTTTGCAGTGTCGCTTCGTATCCCCGAATGGGCAAACGGAGTGGCGATCAAGGTGAATGGCGAGACGTTTGATCTCTCTCGTGTGATGCTCGACGGCTATGCCCGCATCGAGCGGGAATGGAAAAGCGGCGACCGCGTCGATCTCGACATTCCTCTTGCAACGCGCTCGCTGTTTGCCAATCCGCTCGTTCGTCAGGATGCCGGCCGCATGGCTTTGATGCGTGGACCTTTGGTCTACTGCGTCGAAGCAACCGACAACGGCCCCGGCTTGAATGGAATCCGGCTCAATGGCGACGTTTCGAAAGCGAAAACCGCCGAAGTCGCCGAGCTTGGTGGTGCCATTGCTCTGGATTTGCCTGCAAGGCGCGATGAGGCCGACTGGGGCGAGGCCCTTTACAGGGCGTCGCCGCCGCATGCACGCGAAACGGCTGCGCGCTTTGTGCCCTATTCATTCTGGGACAATCGAGCGCCAGGTGAGATGCTTGTCTGGGTAAGAGCAGGTGAAGAAGGCGGTGATTAAACTGGCTGACACTGGCGTCGTGCTGGCGGGCGTCCGCAAGAGTTTCGCTGGCCTTGATGTCATTCACGGCATCGACCTTGAAATTGCCGAAGGTTCCTTCGTTGTCTTCGTGGGACCCTCCGGCTGCGGAAAGTCGACGCTGCTTCGCATGATTGCCGGATTGGAAGAGGTTACTGACGGCGAGATCGAGATCAAGGGGCGCAATGTCACCGATCTCGATCCGTCCGAGCGCGGCATTGCCATGGTGTTTCAGTCGTATGCTCTTTACCCACACATGAACGTTCGCGAAAACCTCGCATTCGGACTGAAGATGGCGAAAACGGCGGCAGCAGAGATCGAAGCACGCGTGATGGCCGCGTCCGCGATTTTGAAGATCGAGCACCTGCTCGACCGCAAGCCCGGACAACTCTCCGGCGGTCAGCGCCAACGCGTGGCGATCGGCCGGGCAATCGTGCGCAAGCCGCACGTGTTTTTGTTCGACGAGCCGCTTTCCAATCTCGATGCCGAATTGCGGGTCTCGATGCGCATCGAGATCGCTCGGCTACATCGCGAACTCGCCAACACGATGATCTATGTCACGCATGACCAGACCGAGGCGATGACACTTGCCGACAAGATCGTCGTTCTTCGCGATGGGCGCATCGAACAATCCGGAACGCCGCGCGAGGTCTATGAGAACCCGGCCAATGTCTTCGTAGCGGGCTTCATCGGTTCACCGCGGATGAATTTACTGCAAGCGACATGGTCGGGCGACGGCACAATCAGCGTCGCCGGGACGGCCATCCCGGCGCCGATTGCATCTGGCAAGCTTTCAGCTGGCGACAGGCTTACATTCGGCGTTCGCCCGGAGCACTTCATTGTCGCTGAAGCTGCGGCACAGACGCTTAGAGCGCGCGTTGATTTTTCTGAATACCTTGGCGGAACCCAGTACCTCTACTGCCAGCTCGATGATGGAGGGGCCGTTACCGCTGAACACAGGTCTTCGGTTCCAATCGAGGCCGGTGACACTATCCATCTCGCAAGCGAGATGACCAAGCGCCGCTTCTTCGATTCAGATGGGAAGCGGCTGGCGGATTGAAATCTTCTCCTGGTCGAAACTGTCCTCGGGTGCATTCGCTCGATCTTCCGATCAACTGCAAGAGCGGCACACGGGCCAAGAGTGATCCGCCGCATCTCAGGTGGATCATTTTTCGTTTCCGCGCTTTCTCCTGCGAAGTGAAGAACGCCGGACAAAACCGGCAATATCCGGCCGTGTTGACGTTCATGTTTGAGGCGATAGAAGTGAAAAGTGAATGGATTGTGCAGATTCTTCTGCTCTCGGTCTAAAGGCCCGACCGCATCGAAATTTCACGTCCCGTTGACCGCACTTTCCGGATCTTGACCCGATCCCGCCACTTTGAAGATTGACCATGCTGATCCGCCAGGGGCACGAACGCAACGAACAGATTGACAGGAAGCTCGCCTCTTGTCTTGCGGCCATCGCCGGCGCGCTCAACGCGGCCGCCTTTTACGCGGTCGGCTTCTTTTCGGCAAACATGACCGGTAACATTTCCATATTTTCCGATCACATTGCCGTCGGCGCGTGGATTTCCGCCCTGTTCTACCTTGCGATCATCGTAACCTTCATCCTGGGCGCAGCCGTCTCGACGCTGCTCATCAATGCCGGCCGCAGACGCAATATAAATGCCATCTACGCCTACAGCATCCTGACCGAAGGGATCTTGCTTGCAATACTTGGTTGTGCCGACCTTTGGCTGCTTGGAGAATGGCGAGCACCGGTTCTGGTGATCGGCCTTGCCTTTCTCATGGGACTTCAAAACGCAGTCGTCACCCGCATTTCCAACGCTCGGGTGAGGACCACCCACATCTCGGGAATGGCGACCGATGTCGGAATCGAGCTCGGGATGATGTTCGACATCCTGCGCGGGCGGGAGCGACCCAGCGAGGCGCAGCATGACCGCGCCAAACTCCTTTTACATGTCCAAACCATTCTCGCGTTTCTGTTCGGCGGGATCCTGGGCGTCCTCGTCTATCGCTCCGCCGGCGGCTTATTGCTTATCGCCACTGCCGCGCTACTGCTGGCGATTGCCATGGCCGGCATTTTCAGGGTGCGGCAGCAGCGGGTACAGGCGTGAATCGCAAGGCTGGTGATCAAAGGCGCTGCAGGCAGAAGGAAAAATGCGCATCTGGATCCAGCGTCAGGTATTCGAAGCGCCATCCATATTCCAAGCAGAACTTGTTGACGGCTTCCACGACGCCGTAGACGATCGGCTTTACGGTATTGCCGGTACAAAAATCGTGGCCCGCAATTCGCCCGCCGCGATTAACCTTGCTGTTTGAAAGGACCAGTTCCTTCCAGGTGAGTTCGAAGGAATGATCCGTGTCGATATAAACCCAGTCGAAAAAACTGTCGTCAAACATGCTTAGAGCTTCAAGCGACGTGCCCTGCCGGATCACCACCGTTCCCTCTTTTATCTCGCCGGCGAATTTCTCGCTCACCGTCGCCATGCCGGCCGAGTAACGATCCATTCCCCACGGATCGATCAGGAACAGTTTTTCGGGGCGATTCCGCTTGAGGATTTCACACGTGAACTCTCCTTCAGCTACTCCAATCTCGGCTGCAACTGCACGATTGGGCAGGCGATAAAGGAGTTCATTGCGATCAGGCAGGAGTTTGGCGCCTTCGGTATGGACAAAATCAAGCCTTGTTCGAGGTGTGCTGCTCCTCAGACGCAGCCGCTCTTCGCGCGTTTTCACTCTGTGCTCCAGTCTCGAATGGTTATTGTCACGACACAACACCAGAACGTGCCGCAACGCAGCCCATCTCTATACGCAAGTCCGGCGTCACGAAAGCTTGCGAGACAAGAAGATCCCCCTTGGCGGTTCACAATCATCTGAGCGCGTCCGCAGTTGACATGGTCCGATGATGCCGGTTCTAAAAATTTGCTAGAAAAAGCCGGCAATGGTCTTGCAGTTCTGCGCCGATATCGGTAGAGAGCCTTCACACTGGATGCTGCGGCATCGAGGGGCGATTAGCTCAGTTGGTAGAGCGCCTCGTTTACACCGAGGATGTCGGGAGTTCGAGTCTCTCATCGCCCACCATTCCCTCAGATTGCCTTTGTTTTTGTTTTCCTTTTCGGCTGAATCACGTACCGCGAGTAGGGTGCGGGTTTTTTGGCGGCCTCGATTTGTCCTGTGACCGGGCGTGAGGACTTCCAGCCCGGGCGCGGGCGCATGCGTCTCGTTCCTGCGAAAACAGGCTGACCAGAAAGCGTCCGTTTTAAAGCGCAAGCTACTGCTGCGCCGGAGCCGTTGGAGGAGTGGCCGGCGCCGGGGTTGCATCGTTGTCAGCCGGTGCGGCCGGTGTAGCCGGTGCTGGAGCAGGCTCCGATTTGGTCGTCGAGGACGTTGTCGCAGGGTCTGTATCCGGCCCATCGAGCCACTCGACCAGTGCGAAAGCCGCAACAGCGAAGACCACGATACCCGCGACCCAAGCGCCCCACGAAGGCCGGTTGCGAGCCGGTGTCGCGCGGAGGTCAGGCTCGCTTGGCGGCAGCGGGCGGTTCGGCTCGTTTGGGTTGTTGGGGTCGTATGTCATGCCACGTTCCTCATCTTTGGTGGTAGAGAAATGAAGCGATGGCATGTTTGTTCCGCGCGTCGGTCGCCAGTTGCCCAGCTTGCTCGATTCATTGATGGTGAAGAAACCTCCTGTCGAATATTCCGGCCGGCGCGCAATATATCGTTTGGGTGAAGCCGACGCTGGTGGCCGGTCGAATATCGCCCCTGGAGGCATGACGGCAGCTGCGGCAGTCGTCATATAGGGGCTGGTGAGCCGGAGGAACCGCGGGCGGTCTATGAGACCGACGGCGAATGAACCGTTGACGGGAATGAGGCCCGTGTCGGGGGGCCCCAAGCGTCCGTTGTCAGAGGTGGCGACGCCCCGTCGATTGAAACGACATTTCGGAGATTTATACCATGGCGGTCAAGCGGATGGACAATATCGGAATCGTCGTCGAAGACCTTGACGCGACGATTGATTTCTTTCGCGAACTCGGCCTCGAGCTTGAAGGGCGGGCCGCGATCGAAGGAGAGTGGGCCGGACGTGTTACTGGACTGGGCGATCAGCGTGTCGAGATTGCCATGATGCGCACACCCGACGGCCACAGCCGGCTCGAGCTCTCCCGCTTCATCACGCCGCCCGTCGTCGCAGATCACCGGAACGCCCCGGTCAATGCACTCGGCTACCTCCGCGTCATGTTCGCCGTCGACGACATCGACGAGACGCTTGAAAGGCTCTTCACGCATGGCGCCAAGCTCGTAGGCGAAGTCGTCGAGTATAAGGCCGCGTATCGGCTCTGCTACATCCGTGGGCCCGAAGGGCTTCTCATCGGACTCGCCCAAGAACTCAGTTGAGCGCACGAAGCTGGCTCCCGCGCATCGCTTTCGGCGGAGTCTCTGGACGCCGGATGTCTCTTAAGGGCATCGATAATCTCCATGGCGGTGGCTTCATCAAGGCGTTTGAGCGGCAGAGTTTCAGCAATGACGGCGACCTGGTGCGTTCGCGTATCGACAATCGACCAGGTGCCATCCCCATCGCGCCTGGCATAATAGTGCGGGAATGTTCGAGTGTTCATACCTACCTCTGTTTCTTGGCAATGCGCGCGAGAAGCTGTTCCAAGCTGTGTTCGTTCGTAACGCCGCGCTGATATAAACGGATGATCAGGGTTGCGAGCTCATCACATGCGTCGTCACCTCTTACGTGCTCGGCCGCGCAGATATGATCGAAGACTCTTTTGCAGATTACGATATCTTCGTTCTGCAATGGGGCATCGTTTGCAGCAAAATCATCTCTGGCCATGGGTCAACACTCCCTAAGAGAATGGGTTATTTTCGAAGATGTTCCTGAACGCAGGATGAAAATCCCGCTCGCGGCCAGGCATCGCTTTTGATATTCTGGTGTAGCCTTCGATCTTCCTTCAAGCCTCTCTCACCGTCGGTGCAAAGCCGTGGCGAGGCATAATGTTCAGCCTCTGCCAAGGTATGGTACATCGCCCATTGCCACTGGCGGGAGCGCCAACCGCCGATTGCATCGAGGTTTATTCGCCCGAACTGCAAAGCGCCGTCGATGGTTGGCACCCGGCCGCGCGGGTGTCATCGGTAAAAACGCTTTCAGAGCGTCAACGGACAGGTCAGGCCGCGCATCAGTGAGCGAACCGACACCGGGTTGGCAGCTCCTGCGAAGGACATCTGAAGATAGGCACGCGCCCCCTTGGCACGGACATCTATGAGGAACCGTCGACCGGCCTCGCGGGGCCGCAGGCGCGACCCATCCAGAAACCGCAAGAGACCCCAAGGACCCGGCGCGCTCTTCTTTTCGAGCGCAGGACCTGTATCGAAGGATATCTCAAAGCCTTGCGCGGGCGAGGCTCCTGGCCAGTTCAAGGTGACCGACTCCCCTGATGTGACGACCGGAGCATGAGCGCCGCCGATCGAGACAGTGGCGGCTCCTCGTTGGGCAAGAGCTTCCAGCACAATCGGGATGTCGGGCGGCGCTCCCTTGCGAAACAACGCCTCGCCAACTGCAATCGCCCTTTGGAGAAAGGCCGCGCTTTCGGGTGAGTAGCCCGAAAGCCGCGCTTGCGGCTTCCATCGCCACGGTGTGGTCGACGTGTCCATCAAGTGTGCCAGTTGTGCTCGGAAGTACTTTTCTATGGCGCCATCCGGCGCGAAGATCCGCGCGACTTCGGCCAGGTTCGCATCAGGCCCGTCAAAGAATGGATAATGGCCGCTTACGGCGGCCTGGCAGGCGGCCGCAACCTGGGAACCCCAAGGTGATTGTGGTGACAGCGAAGGCTGCGTTGCCTGAGGTGTCTGTTTGGGAGCGTGATCCACAACAACCTCCGACGCTTTTGGGGCAGCCGTCTGAGCGATCACGTCCTCGACGATCTGCACGACCAGCAGCGGGGCTTGCTGCAAGGCGACGATCGAGTTGGCGCGCTCCTGTGCGTCCATCAGGGATTTCTTTCCGATCTCCGCATCCGCATCGAGGACGGAGAGAGCGACGTTCAGCGACACAAAGAGCTGCGAGATCTCCGACATCCGGCCCTGTTCCACGAACTGGATGGCCGGACCCAATGCAGCTGCCACCTTAAGCTGGTGAGCGTGGCTTCGGCTGCGGTCGGTCCCGCCGGACTGGCGCCATGCCTCGCGGATAAGCGCCGACAGCGGCGAGTTGCGGGCGCTCAGCCCACCGCTGATCACGACAGACGTGGGTTGGTCCGTGAACGGCCGCACGCGAAGCTCACCCAGATACTGCGTCCATGCCTCAAGCGTGCGCTTTTGAAGGAGATCCATCACCGCATCCGTGGTCGCCGTGCCGCCCGAAGGCAGAAGCCTTGCGGCTTCGGACGTTGCCCGGCGGATCGCGTCGGCGGCGCCTGACCTGGCATAGTTCCATCCAGCCTCCGTATAGAGACCGGGGACCCCACGCTCGATCGGCAGGCCTGAGCGATGGATCAAGATCGTTTCGAGACCGGGAACCGCCTGAGCGAGAGACCAGGCAGGAATAGCTGCCGTCTTTTCGGCCCGCGTCAGTTCCAGCAAGGCGCGCTCACTCGCAAAGCCTTCAGCAGCGAATTGCCGTGCCTGGGCGATCGTTTCGGGATCGGGAGATGGAAGTCCCGGCTGAGGCTTTGGCATGGCTGCAACGTGCTCGGCCAGTAAAGCAAGTTCGGGGAAGCTCTCGGCGCGATCGGCGACCCACCCTCCCAAAAACCTGGGCTGCCAGTCCGATGTCCCCTTCAGTATCGACAAAGCGCGAAGGGTATCGTAGAGCGCATTGGCCTCCCCTTCCGTGGCAAGCGCAACAGCCAGTGCCTCGGCGAGCGGCTCGACAACCAAGGCTTCGGCCGCCTCGCCATAGTGACGGCGCGCCGCTGCAGCGGGATCGATCATCTCGATATGGTGAATGAGACCAAGCGGAGAGCGGGCGCCATCCTGCTCAACGAGCCGAACCGCCGCCACGAATGCATCGAGCTGAGCCGCCCGCGCGGCTGGCGTGGCGATCCTGCCCGCTTCCACAACGCTGCCGACGTCAGGTAATCGTGCCAGCAGCCGCTCGCGAAACTGCCACTCGGCCCAACCGGCCCAGGCGACCAGCATCGCGAAGAACAGAGCCACCGGAACAAAGACGAGGCCACGATCTGTTCGCGTTCTGTGCTTCTCCTCCTTCGACTGTGCAGCTTGAACGGCTTCACTGCAGTGCCCCAGAAAGCGCGCCAGATCTCGCCGAGACAGCCCCCCTTTCGCGGCTTGGGAGGCCCTTTCGGCGAGACCGTCGGCGCCAATCATGTGGTTGATCGGAAGAGCGGCTGCGAGCGCACGCTCCCATCGTTTGATCGGCAGCGCCGGATTGCTGCGCGCACGGACATCGAGCAACGCAACGAGCGCGTCGCGCGCATCCAGTATCCAGTCCGGCGGAACGTTCCTGCGCCGTCCTTCTTTCTCGAACTCGGCCACGAGCATGCGGGCCGTCGCAGCCAATTCCTGCGGATCAGGCCGCTTCTCGCTTTCGGCACGCTTCGCGAGGCCAAGCAGCGGCTCGGCCAATGCCGGAAGCACGTCCGCTCTCGCTCCATCCCGACCCGCAGGCTGGACATAGTCCCTCACAGTTTGCCCTCCGCGGCCCATTTGCGAAGCAGCGCCTCACCCACTTCAAAATGCATGGAATCTTCCCGGGTATAGCCAGCTCCCCAATACCAGCCGGCATCATTGAAGAACTCTGCGAGCACTACAAGTCCGAACTGTGTGCTGCTGTCTCCCATCCTGTCGAGGTTCTTCTTGAGCGTCAGATCGACGGCCGCGCCCCAGGCATGCGACGACACAGACCTGTTCGAGCCTCGAACATAACGCGCGCACAGCGCACCAGCCGTGCCGATTGCGGAATAGATATCCGGCTCCTCCTTTCGGAGGCGCTCCATGATATGCGCCAGCGAATCGAGGGCGGGCCTGATCATCGTCAGGCGGAAATGTCCTATGTCCCGGCTAACCAGGTTCTTGAGCAATTTCGGGTTGGTGACCGGTTGGCAGCTTGTGGAATAGGCACTACGCGGCTCGCCGAGGATCTGGCGGAGCACTGCCGGGGTCGGGCGTATGACCCCCTCGTTGAAGCGCTTCTTCGCCAGTTGCATCGGCTCCGTCATATTTTCGGTCTCCTCCGGCGGCGCCATGCCGCCGAACTGGTCGATCGAAAATGATTCCTGGCTCAAAGGTTCCCCGGGAGGGGCGGTGACGGCGAGGCTTGGCGCGACAGGATCGGGGCGCGGCGCCTTTGCTAGTTCTTCCACCTTTCCCTCTAGCTCTATCACCTTTGGCTTGACAGAATTCAGCTCAGCGCGCAGCGACTGGATCTCTCTGTCCTGCTGAGCGAGCTGTTGCGTCAACCGGTCTATTCTTCCCGCGTTCGGATCACGGTCCGTGTCTCGAAGCAAGTCGCCGACAAACGCGAAAACCGCCGCCGCAAGAATGATGCTCATTCCAATGACGACAGCCGCAATCGAATTGAGTGGCCTCAAGGCGCTGCATCTCCGTCAATCCGAATCACTACCACAGACACATTGTCTGGAGCGCCGTGATCGAGAGCGGCGGCGACCAGCTGGCGGCAGGCGGCGTCTGGGCTGGGCGCGTTCAAATGGGTGATGATCTCGGCCTCGGTAAGACAATCCGTCAATCCGTCGGAGCAAAGGAGCAGAAGATCGCCCGGCTCCAGCGCGACCTCGATGGAGTCCACGTCCAGCCGGTCGGCGGCGCCGATTGCCCGAGTAACCACGTGGGACTGCGGGTGCTGCTTGACAGCGGCAGGGCTAATGTGCCCTTCATCGAGAAGTTCCTGCACCACCGAATGGTCGCGCGTGAGTTGCAGCAACTCATCTTTTCGCAAACGATAGGCCCGGCTGTCTCCCACCCAAGCGATTGTTGTTGTCCCGCCGTCGATGAGTGCGGCGACCACTGTAGCGCCCATCTGTGCCACATTGGCCGAAGTCGCCCAACGGCGCACGGCGGAATTGGCCGACTGCAGTGCAGCAACGAGGTGAGCGCCGGAAACGGGATTGTGCGGAATGAGGGCGAGCTGTTCGATGACCAAGTCAGCCGCGACGTCGCCGTGACCGTAGCCGCCCATTCCGTCAGCTACTGCCCAAAGGACGCCCGAGGGATCGGTGAGAACCGCATCTTCGTTGGTTGTTCGCACATGACCGGTATGGCTTAGTCCCGCTCCTTGCGACCTGCCCGGCCGGTTCGGTGCCCGCGTCGAAGCATTGTCCCGAGAATCCGGGGTCATGATCGGATGAACCCCATTAAATCGATCCGTCGCAAGAGCGGCTAGCGGATCGGTTGCAGCCAAAGTCATCCTATAGTAATTTCGTAGAAGGCGAAACCTTTTTGCCAAGGAGCCTGAGATGAAGCGCTTGCTGACCACCAAGCTGACGATGTTTCTCGCTCTATTCTTCGTCACTCAAAGTGATTTGGGCGCGCAGGAACCGAACGATTTGGCGTCGCTCAAAGAGCGCTTTCAGCGGCAGATCGAGTTGTTCAAGGCGGCACGGCTCGGAGCCACTCGCGGCCTGGTTCTTACCAACTCCAACTCCGCGTCCGAAGCAGGGGCCATACCGGTGACAATTGCCACGCCTGAAACCGGAGGAGCCACAACCGCTCCGGCTCCCCCTCCCCCTGCAGCCATTACGTCGCAAGGCACCGAAGTTGCTCCAGCAGCCCCAAATGAAGGTCGGCCGTCAACCCAGCAACCGACGGCGACATCACCGGCAACCGCTCAATCCGCAGCGGCGACAAGCGAACAGCAGACATACTGGAAGCTACCGCCCGACGACCAGATCAACGTCCGCATAAATTTCGACTTCGATTCAGCGGCCATAGCGACGAAGCAAAAGGCGATGCTGCAGAAGTTCTGCGAAGTAATAAAGGATATGGACATTAAACTTGTCCGTATCATCGGTCACACGGATGCGGTCGGAGGCGCAAGCTACAATCAGCACCTTTCCGTGCTGCGCGCAAAGGAAGTAACGCGCTTCTTCACGGATGATTGCAACATCCCTCCAGAACGGCTCGAAGCCGTCGGCGTCGGCGAGCAGTTTCTTCTCAACCAGGAAAATCCGAAAGCCGACGAAAACAGACGCGTGGAATTCCAAGCTGTGAGCTAACGGCGGCCGCAACCGCTAGAGCGCTTCCGTTTTTAGCTGAATCGGAAGGGATTCCGTTTTTGGCTGTTTTGTGATTCAAGATGCTGGCTGGAGTGGAGGCCAGCATCGGATGACTCGACCTCTTTCAAATGATCTACGCAAGCGTGTTGTTGATGCCATCGAAGCCGGCGAGAGCTGCCGGTCGGTGGCGGTGCGGTTCGGTGTTGCGGTGTCTTCAGCGGTGAAGTGGTCTCAGCGCTACCGTTCGAGCGGATCTGTCGCGCCTGGGAAGATGGGCGGTCACCGCAAGCGTGTTCTTGAGCCGTACCGGGCGTTTATCGCCGAGCGAATTAACCAGACGCCGCATCTATCACTGCACGGGTTGAAGGAAGAATTGGCCGCACGAGGGGTGAAGGTATCCCACGACACCGTATGGCAATTCCTGCGGCGCGAGGGGCTGCGGTTCAAAAAAAACACTGTTCGCCCTTGAACAGGGACGTGCTGACATCGCGCGGCGACGACAACGCTGGCGGTCCTGGCAGACCGGTCTCGATCCTAGGCGGCTGGTCTTCATCGATGAAACCTGGATCAAGACCAACATGGCGCCGCTTCGGGGCTGGGGGCCGAAGGGCAAACGCCTGCGCGGCTTCGCCCCGCATGGCCATTGGCGCACCCTGACTTTCCTGGGCGCGTTGCGCTACGATCGGCTTGCCGCACCTTGTGTCTTCGATGGACCCATCAATGGCGAATGCTTCCGAGCCTATGTCGAACAGCAACTCCTATCGGTGCTCGAACCCGGCGACATCGTCGTGATGGATAATCTCGGCTCCCACAAGTCGGTCGCCATCCGTCAGATGATCCGTAACGCTGGTGCCCGACTCTGGTACCTGCCGCCGTACTCTCCCGACCTCAATCCGATCGAACAGGCCTTCGCCAAAATCAAGCACTGGATGCGCCTGGCTCAGAAGCGAACGATCGATGACACTTGGCGCCACATCGGACACCTCGTCACAACCATCGAGCCCGGCGAATGCAGCAACTACTTCGCCAATGCCGGATATGCTTCCGTGAAAACCTGAAACTCTCTAGCGGCGAAAGCACGTTCCTTATTCGAACGCGTAGGTGAAGCCTTCGGCAGATGCTCCGACCGTGGCCTTGGTAAGGCGTTTGCCTTCGAGCGCCCAGTTCAGCACACCTTGGCTCAGGGTCGGCAGAAGCGTGTTTGTCAAAATCGCGTCGATCATGCGTCCGCCTGATTCAACTTCGGTGCACCGTGCCTTAATCAATTCCAAAACACCGTTGCCGATGACCAGTTCGGCGTCATGGCTGGCGCGGAGTCGGCGCGCGATCTTGGCAAAATGATGTTGTGTGATCGCATCGATCATCAAATCCGAGAGCGGGTAATAGGGCACGACGATCACCCGTCCGAGGAACGCTGGCGGAAACACTTTCAGCAGTGGCGGCCGCAATGCGCTTTCGAGTTCCTCAAGCGGCGGCCGCGTCCTGCCGCCGTCTGTTCGCTTCATGATGACGTCGGATCCGACATTCGACGTCAGCAGGATAAGGGTGTTCCTGAAGTCGATCCGTCGACCCTCGCTGTCGTCCATCATTCCCTTGTCGAAAACCTGGAAGAAGATCTCGTGCACATCCGGGTGCGCCTTCTCGACTTCGTCGAGCAAGATGACGGAATAGGGGCGCCGCCGCACAGCTTCGGTCAGTACCCCCCCTTTGCCGTAGCCGACATAGCCTGGAGGGGCACCCTTGAGGGTCGAAACCGTGTGTGCCTCCTGAAATTCCGACATGTTGATGGAGATCAGATTCTGTTCGCCTCCATAGAGTGCCTCGGCGAGCGCCAGCGCCGTTTCTGTCTTGCCGACGCCTGAAGGCCCGCACAGCAGGAAAACGCCCACAGGCTTTTCAGGTGAGCCAAGTCCTGCACGGCTGGTTTGCACGCGCCGTGCGATCGATTCCATTGCAACCTCCTGGCCGACGACGCGCTCTCCAAGAAGCTCTGCGAGCTGTAGCGCCTTTTCAGTCTGGCTGGTCAGCATCCGGCCGACGGGAATACCCGTCCAGTCCTGCACGACGGAGGCCACAGCGTTGCGGTCAACGGAGAGCAGGATTAGCGGCGTCTCGCCCTGGATGCCTGCAAGTTCGGCCATCAGCATCTTGAGCCGTGCAAGATCGGCGACCTGGTCGGAGAGCTTTGTGTCGCCGTCCTGCTCGGGGAGATCCACGTCGGCGGCCACCGGCAATTCCACGTCCGCCTCTCCCCTGGCCAATACCGCATCAAGCTTAACTCCCTCTCCCCGCAGCCTCGCCCGTAGATCGAGGATCTGGGAGACCATGGATTGTTCTCTTTCCCAGCGAGCCCTTGCGGCAAGCAACGCGGATTCCGTCTCGCAAAGAGAGGCTTCGACCTTCGACAGGCGCTCCGCGACCTCGATGCCGATCGCAGCTTCGCGCTCAATGATGCCCTGCTCGATCTCGAGAGAGTGCTTGCGGCGCACAAGATCTTCGACCTCAGCCGGAGTCGCGTGCTGCGAGACCGCCACGCGTGCGCAGGCCGTATCGAGTAGGCTGACTGCCTTGTCCGGCAGTTGGCGCGCTGGGATATAGCGATGTGAAAGGCTGACGGCTGTCTCGATGGCTTCGTCCAGGACCTGCACCTGATGGTGCTTCTCCAACGCGCCTGCCACACCACGCAGCATCAAAATGGCGGCTTCTTCATCAGGCTCTTCAACCTTGACCACTTGGAAGCGGCGGGTCAAAGCTGGGTCTTTCTCGATATGCTGCTTGTATTCTGCCCATGTCGTTGCAGCGATGGTGCGAAGCTCGCCTCGCGCCAATGCCGGTTTGAGAAGATTTGCCGCGTCTCCCGTTCCCGCGGCACCGCCTGCCCCGATCAGAGTATGAGCTTCATCGATGAAGAGAATGATCGGAGTTTCCGATGACTGGACTTCATCGATGACTGTCTTCAGCCGCTTCTCGAACTCACCCTTGACGCTCGCTCCCGCCTGCATCAAACCGATGTCCAGCAGGTGTAGCGCCACGCCTTTAAGCGGCGGCGGCACGTCTCCTTCTGCAAGGCGCAGTGCAAAGCCCTCGACCACAGCCGTCTTGCCCACTCCGGCTTCGCCGGTCAGGATCGGGTTATTCTGGCGCCGGCGCATGAGGATATCGACGATTTGCCGGATCTCGGGATCGCGGCCCAGGACCGGATCAATCTTGCCCTCGCGTGCGCGCCGGGTGAGGTCGGTGGCGTATTTCGCCAATGCCGAGTCACCGCCCGCCGGGCGTTTTTTCCGGGACAATTCTGGAGCTTCGGGCTTACCGGCATTTTCAAGTGAGCCGGCCAGTACGTCGTCCAGCCGCGGGATAACCGCATCCGCCTCGATCCGATCGAATTCGGCACTGATCTTCAACAGGAGCCCGTCAAGTACCGCCACCTTTCTGCACGCCAGCAGAACATGCACGCCGCGAACCTCCTCAGATGCGAACTGCAGGCTTGCGAGGCTCCAGGCCTCCTGGATGGCATGAAAGATGTGATCGGAAAACTCCTCGATGGAGGTAGCGCCATAAGGTAGCTTGTCGATCGCCCTCGCCATGTCGGCAGCAAGCCTTCCGACGTCGACGCCGGCATCGGCGAGGATAAGCTGAAAATCTGCGCGGTCGACCAGGGCCAGCTGTTCGATCCAGTGGACGAGTTCGACATAGGGATTGCCGCGAAGCTTGGCCGCGTCCGCCGCCGCCTTGAAAGCGCGCAAGCACACAGGATTGAGCTTGCCGACCAGTTCCTTGCGCTTGAAGCTCTGCTGCATGTCGGTCAGCTCCCATCATGTGATCTTGAATAGAACGTCGCTGCCCTTCGATCGCTAGTCACAGCGTGCCACATTAGAGTATTCTTGACAAATATCCGACCCGCGTGTTCTTGATGAATATTATGTCGCGTGGTTTCCACTGGGTGCGCTGGGAGGCTCCAGATGATTGATCCACTGCCTGGCGACATCTTCCGCAAAGGACAGTTGCTCAACAACACCTATGAGATCGAGGGTGTTCTCGGCCGCGGTGGAACGGGTGAGGTCTATCGGGCAAGCAATCGGATCACCGGGCGGGTGGTAGCGCTCAAGGCGCTGAAACGGGAGCTCTCGGCAAATGCCGGCTATCTGGAGCTGATGAAGCGAGAGGAGGAGATGCGCAGCATCTCCCACCCCGCGGTCGTGCGCTACACCGACTGCAGCCAGACCGGCGACGGCCACGTCTATCTGGTGATGGACTATGTTGCCGGCACGCCGCTCAGTGAGTGGCTCGAACAGGGCGGGGCTTCCCCGCGAGATCTGCTGATCGTGGCAAAAAGAGTGGCCGAAGGCCTTGTCGCAACGCATGAGCGCAAGATCGTCCACCGCGACCTTTCCCCCGACAACATCATCCTCCGCGACGGCAGGCCGGAGGAAGCCGTCATTATCGATTTTGGTATCGCCAAGGACAGCAACACGGGGGCGCGCACGATCGTCGGCAACGAGTTTGCGGGCAAGTACGAATATGCCGCGCCGGAGCAGATGCATGGGCAAGCGGAGCCGCGCTCCGACCTTTATGCCCTGGGCGCATCGCTGCTTGCAACCTTTCGGGGAAAGGTTCCAGACGTCGGAATGAGTCCGGGCGCGGTCGTCCGCCATAAGGAGCGCCGGCTTGACACCTCGGGCGTTCCAGAGCCGCTTAAGTCACTGATCGACGACCTCACTCAGCCTGACCCGACCCACCGGCCACCGAGTGCTGCCGCGGTCGTCAGGGAAATCGGGGAGCTGTTGCAAGCTGGTCTCGCCAAAGCACAGCCGGACGGGAGCGGCACGAAATCCAAGTGGCGGGCCTGGCTTGCAATCCTGCCTCTCGCGGTGCTGGCGGCGATCGCCGGCCTTTGGTTTTTCGGAGTTTTTCAGAGCTTGTCTCCGAAGACCCTGCCGATCGCTACGCCTTACAAGCTGACCGCCGGAGTGGACGGCCAGGGCCGGCCCACGCTTGCCGGTTTCGCACCCGATGCCAACCAGCATCAGGCAATCCTGGCAAACTTCGCCCGCACCGTCGGCCTTCCCCCACCCAACGACGCCCTCACACTCGCCCAAGGCGCTCCATCCGAACGGTGGGCGCAGGACGTCGATGTGCTTTTTTCGGCCGCCGTTCCGCTCGACGAGTGGAAGCTCGAAATAGCTGATCGAACGGTCCGCCTGACGGGCCTCGCACCCGATAAAACCGGACGCGAAGCTGCCGTTACGCGATTTAATGAAGTGGCAGAAGCGGCCGGATACAGGCCTGTTGCCCGTATTGCGGCCGGTCCGCGAGATCTGTCGCCGGACCAACTGAAACCGCTTATCGTGCCGCTGGAGACTTGCGGTCCACTGCGCGTTCAACAACCGGAGGGCGGTACCTTTCCCCTCGGATCGACGATCTCCGTCCAAGGAGACGTCGCTTCAAGCGGCGACCTCGAAGCCATCCAGCAGGCTCTCGCACCCCGTGTCGGAGATCGCGAGCTGCGCTTCGATGCCACGGTGCTCAGCCGCCAACTGTGCGTTGTTCAAGAGCTGTTGCCGGATACGCCGCAAGGTCAGATGACGATCGTTCTTGGCTATGGCGACAGATCCGAGCCAAACATGTCGGGCATCTATACAGTTGGCGACAATCCGGTCATCGATGTGCTTGCGCCGGCTACGGTTGACAAGGGGTATCTGTGGGTCGCCATCGCCGACGTCACTGGCAATCTCTTCAATGTCCTTCCGAACATCAAGAGACCCGATCACGCAATCGCAAAGGTCGGGACCGTGTCGGACGGAATGCGCACCATCCGGGTTGCCTATCCGACGGCAGAGGGTGCGGCCGACCCCGCAAAGCTCACCTTCGCCGTCGACAACACCTTCGGCAGAACCCTGATAATTGCCATGCAGACCGATCGGCCACTTTTTTCACAACTTCGGCCAACAACCGAGTCCACCAAGTCCTTTGCCGAAGATTTGCGTGCAGTGATAGCGGCCGGTCATGTCTCGATCCTTTCGATGACCACCCGGCTCATCGATACTCGTAATTAATTACAACTCGAAGATACGTTGCATTAGTCTAGGCCAAGAACTTGTGGTAAAAGCAAGAAGGTAGGGGAATATTAGTCGGTTATCGGGGGGAATTTGTTGTTCAACTCGGCTCTCTGGTTAAGTCCACTGAACGGCGACAACCCGTCAGGCGAAAGCTTGCGGAATGACGGGCGTTTCCACGAGTTGGAACGTCTTGTGCAGCCACAGATAGAAATCAGCCGCGATGAACGCAATAACCCGGTCTCACGGACCGAGGTCCCTGTCGATTGGTCGATCGTCCTTCGAAAATCAGAAGAGTTGCGCCAGCACGGACGGGATCTGAGGCTCCTCGTGATCGTGACGCGCGCCCTGGCAAACGAACAGGGCCTTGCTGGCCTCGCAGAAGGCTTGAACCTGATCACCGGAACCTTCGACATGCATTGGGAAACGATGCATCCGGAACTTCGTGAGGGCTTGCCGCCACGGGATGCCGCGCTACGCCGGACCAATGCTCTTCTCCAACTCCAAAACGACAAGGATGGGCTGCTCGGCGATCTTCGCAAGATGACTTTCTTTGCGCCGCGTAGCGTCGGCCCAGTCACAGGACGCGATCTCGAACGCGGGGCTCTCGACACCCGAACCGTTCTCAACGAGGCTGCACCCGGACTGAGCGAGGCAGAGACGGCGTCGCTCGTAAGCGAGCACGACCAGTTACTAAATCGCGTGAGGATCGGCTGTGCGGCGTTTGCGGAACAAGCCGCGGACGAGGCAGCCGCGCTTATCGTCAGCGCAAACGCTGCTGCCACGGCGATGGAGGCTCTCGAGACGTCTCTCAATCGGCGAATCGGCGGTGATGTGCGCGTGAGCTTGCCGGATCTGAGCCGCTTCCTGCAGCGAGTGATCTCGACGCTTGAGCGCGCCAGGCCCAGCCCCAGGCAGGAAACTGCAAACGAGGAAACGCTCGATCGTGAGACCGCGTCTGCAAATACGAACTCTGACGCAGCACCCGCCTATGCCGGAGCACCGGCAGTCTTTCCCTCGCGGCTCACCTCGCGCGAGGACGTCACAAAGTGCATCGACCTCATCATTGCCTTCTACGACCGCACCGAACCGTCGAGTCCCATTCCCCATCTGGCGCACAGGATCAAACGTATGGTGCCGATGGATTTTCTGGAACTCATGGAGGACCTGGCGCCCTCCGGTTTGAAGGAATTCCGGCTTCTGGCCGGCGTGCCGGAAAGAAAAAAACCTGTCCCTGGGACGAAAGGTGACCACCAATGAGCGAAACTAAGGCCAAAGTTATTGAACGAAACCGGGCGCCTCGCGTCCAGATCGCTTACGAAGTCGAAACTTACGGCAGCCCGACCACCATCGAGTTGCCGTTCGTGATGGGCGTGATGGCTGATCTCGCCGGCGCCTCCGAGACGCCGGAGGCTCGCAAGTCCGTCCGCGACCGCTCCTTTGTCGAAACCGACGCAAACAGGTTCGGTCGTTTCATGGAAGCCCTCAGCCCGCGCGTCAAAGCGCGCGTGAGAAACACCCTTCCTCAACCGATCGGCGAAGAGCGCGACGAAGAGCTTGCGCTGGACCTGACCTTTACGAGCATGGCCGATTTCGCGCCGGATCGTATTGCCGAACAAGTTCCGCAGCTTGCAGAACTTTTGAGAATGCGCCGCCAACTTGAAGAATTGCTTGGCTTCATGGATGGCCGCATCGACGCCGAAAAACGCATCGCGCAACTTTTGAACAACGAGCCCCTGTTGGGAAAGATCGCCGATCAGGCGCTCGAAGATAGCAGCAAGTCGGAGGTCTGAACCATGGCCGAACAGGAAAGAGCCGCTGCGGTTGGTGTCACGGAAACCAAAGAAGTCGACCTTCAGGAATTCAGCGAACTTCTGGAAAAGGACTTCAAGGTCAAGAAAGATGACAGCGACAAGCTTCAAACCTTGGTCAAAAATCTGGCGCTTGCTGCGCGCGGCCGCACAGAATCGACCGTCATCTCTTCCAACGCGATCAAATCGATCAAGTCCTTGATTGCCGGCATCGACAAGCTGCTGACCGAGCAGACCAACGAGATTCTCCATGCGCCTGAAGTGCTTCAGATGGAAGGCACATGGCGCGGACTGTGGTACCTCGTGAACAATACCGAGACGGATCAAAAGTTGAAGATCCGCGTCATGAACATTTCGAAAGAGGAGTTGGCTGATACCCTTGAGGATTACGAGGGTCAGATGTGGGACCAAAGTCCCATATTCAAGAAAGTCTACACCGACGAATACTCGATGCTCGGCGGCAACCCCTTTGGCTGCCTGATCGGGGCCTACGAATTCTCAAATCATCCGAAGGATGCCGGTCTGCTCCGCAACATGTCCGGCATCTGCGCCTCGGCGCACACCCCTTTCATCGCCGCCGCCGCCCCCCGTCTGTTCCGCATGGAAAGTTGGCAGGAACTGCCCAACCCTCAGGACCTGCAACAGATCGTGTCGTCGCCGGCCTATGCCTCGTGGCAGTCACTGCGCGAGAGCGAGGACGCCCGCTACATTGGCTTGACAATGCCACGGGTGCTGGCGAGGCTGCCTTACGGCGCAGAAACCGTTCCTGTAAAGGGCTTCGCCTTTGAGGAAGAGGTACAGGGCGACCATCATAAGTATGTCTGGATGAACGCGGCCTTCCCGATGGGGGTCAACATCAACCGCAGCCACAAGCTGTTCGGCTGGGGCACGCAAATCCGTGGGGTCGAGAACGGCGGGGCAGTGATCAATCTTCCCGTCCACAACTTCCCGACCGACGACGGGACGGTGGCGATGAAATGCCCGACCGAGGTCGCCATTGACGATCGGCGCGAGGCCGAGCTCGCCAAGCTCGGGCTGATGCCGATCCTCCATCGAAAGAACACTGATATTGCCGCCTTCATCGGCGCCCATTCCTTGCAAGACGACGAGGCGCGAGCCGGCCGTCTGGTCGATCCGGATGCTCAGGCCAACGAGAGACTGAGCGCAAATCTGCCCTACCTTTTCCCGGTTTCCCGTTTCGCCCATTACCTGAAAGCGATCGCACGGGATAAGATCGGCTCATTCAAGGAACGTGCCGACATGCAGATCTGGCTGACGGAGTGGATCAACCGCTACGTTCTCGCCAACCCCGCCTTTGCCGACGAAAAAGCCCGCGCAAAACGTCCCCTTGCAGCTGCCGAGGTCCAGGTTGACAGCGTGGAGGGTCGCCCCGGCTGGTACAATGCTCGGTTTTACCTGCGACCCCACTACCAACTGGAAGGTATCAATGCTTCGCTCCGGCTCGTTTCGGAGCTGCCGTCTATGAAGTCCTGAACAACATTTAGCCCATGGGAGGTTATTCATGAAAATCGACGGTTTTCTCAAGGTACCTGACATCACGGGGCCAAGCGTTCGCGACGGCCACGAAGACGAAATCGAGGTCCACGGAGTAGAGTTTGAAATGCAGGCTCCTTACGATCCGAATTCGCTATCGCGGAGAGGCCGCGTCAGCATGGGCATGCTCAATTTTATCAAGCACTACGACAAGGCCTCGCCCTATCTGAAGAAGGCTCTGTTCGAAAACAAGCTTCTGGACGAGGTCAAGTTTTCAGCGCGCAGAACGATAGAGGGCGAAACGAGCGACTACCTGGTCATCACGTTGAAGGAAGCTTCGGTGACCAACTACACCATGAAGCCGAGTGAGGAGGAGCCAGATGTGATCGAAGAGCGCGTCGGCTTCGCTTACAAGAACATCAATTTCAATTACGACGACAAGGACGAGGTCGAGATGGATGTCTATGTCGGCAAGTGACGGCTGGCAAAAAGGATTTGGAAGGAAGGCGAGACCCGGCGGGCACCTGCGGGCGACTCGAGAAGCGATCCAGCCGTCCTTGTGGGATCGCCTGGTGAACGACCTGCCGGGGCTCAACTCGGAAATCAACCAACTTCGGCAGGCGATCCAGAAAGAAATAGACCCCGACCGTCTGGACGGGCTGGTTGCCGCAGGTCTTCACCAAATGGAGGCCGCTGCCGATATCACCGCCGAGCAGAAGAAGAGCATACACCGTCTGTTCTCTCTCGAGCGACGCCAGGCGGAACTGGAAAGTCGCGGCGTCGTCGTCTCGACCGATGTGCTGCGCGAGGCAGTGCGGCGCGATATCGAGGCGCTTTTTAATGCCCAACGCTTCGAATCGACGCCGCTCCTGACGGACTTCGAGGCAGATCAGGCTGGCGACAACCCTCCGTCGCTTGAGGATTTCCCGGAAGTTCGCCGCAGTGTCATAAATTATGGTGTGCCCCCCTTCTCCGGCCGTTCCTCCCGTGACTTCGATCGCGACGAACTGTCGAAGGAAATCCGAAGCGTGCTCGCCGCATTCGAACCGCGGCTGAAGGAAAGCGCGACGAAAGTAACCGTCAGCCTCGGCGACAGGGCAACCGGTCTCAGGATCGACATCGACGCACTGCTGCTTACCTCGCCGGCCCCTGAACGGCTGCTCCTGCGCACGATACTCAACCTCGACGACGGTTCGGCGCGGACTGAATTGAAGGACACCTGACCATGGACCGGGTCTTCCTGGAGTATTACGAGGAAGAACTCACCCACATCCGGGCGCTCGCTGCCGAGTTTGCAGATATGCATCCCTCGATCGCACGCAACCTTTCTCTTGATACAGTCCCGTGTCCCGACCCCTTCGTCGAACGCCTGCTGGATGGAGTGGCTTATCTCGCCGCGCGCACCCGACAGAAGGTGGATGCAGAAAGCTCCCGTTTCGCACGAAGCGTGCTCGAAAATTTCTATCCGGATCTCGTTTCGCCGACGCCCGCAACCGCCATGGCTTTGCTGAAGCCGGGCCAGCAGGTTCAAACGATGCTCGCAGGACACCTTGTGAAGCGCGGGACCCGGCTGGTTTCGAGCGTCCGTCCGGGCATTTCCACCCGGTGCATCTATACCACGGCGCAGGATGTGATGCTCTGGCCGCTCGCGATTACCTCGGTCACCTACATCCAGGATCGAAGTGCACTCGCAGCAGCGGGGATTGCTCCGGTCGACGGGGTAAGCGGTTCGGCGGCATTGAGCATCACCTTCAATCGAACTGGCAAAGGCAAGCTCAGCGACTTGTCGCTTGACCGTCTGGATCTGTATTTTGGCGACAAGAGCAAGGCGTCGCTGCTCTTTGATACGCTCTTTGGCGCTTGCGCTGCGACCGGCGCCCGCCCGGAAGGGCGCGATAACGCCCTGAGCGCACTTCCGGAGCCGGAGATGATCGGGATCTCCGACGACGAAGCGCTTATGCCGCGCACGCGCGAAACATTCGAAGGCTACAGGCTGTTACGGGAATACTTCATTGCGCCGGAAAGATTTCACTATGTGCGCGTCAAAGGGCTGCAGCCGGTCGTTCGGCGTTGTTCGGCTGGGCTGGAACTGCTCTTTCTGTTGCGGCGTCCGATCCCCGAGCTTGCGAATATCGCAGCGAAGGATTTCGAACTCTTCGCAACGCCAATCATCAATCTGTTCGAGCGCGGCTGCAACGTCATCGAACTCGATGCGCGGCGCACCCGTCAAGTGCTTCACGCCGATCGCACCCGTCCACGGGATTTCGAGATCTATCGCACAATCCGCGTCGAAGATGCCGATGCCGAGCGCCCCGACGCGGAGATGCCGGCACTGTTCAGCCTGGGCCAGAACCGTGGAAACGGCTGGGTCTATTTTACCGAACGCCGCCCGCGGCGCCCGAGCGAAGACGAGCTTCGCCAGGGGCAAACGCGGACCTCCTATCCAGGTGACGATGTCTTCATCACACTTTCGCGCCCCGCTCAGTCCAAAGCTGACCGGCCACCGAAGCGGATCGAGGTGACAGCGCTGTGCACCAATCGCGATCTACCGATATTGGACGACACGCCGTCCCTCACGCTCGAGAGCGGCGATCCCGTGGAGACTATTCAGCTCCTTGGCGCCGTGCGGCCGCCGTGGCCCTCGATTCCAGCGACGCTTCCGGCTGGAGCAGCGGAAGGCTCCAGAGCCGATGAACTCGCCTGGCGGCTCATCGCGCAACTCTCGCTAAATTTCCTCAGCCTGGCCGAGGAGGGCCGCGGAGTGGATCCACTTCACGCTCTGCTCGAGCTTTATGCGAACCGCGGGGATCCAAGCCTAAACCGGCACGTGCGCGCCGTCGCCCGCGTCGAGGCTCGACCCTTGATCGAGCGCTTGGCAATTGCCGGGCCAATGTGTTTCGCGCGAGGCACCGAGGTTATTCTTCATATCGACCAATCCGTGCTTGCCGGGCACAGCACGTTGTTGCTCTCGGCGCTGCTGGCAAGGCTTTTTGCTCGCTATGCGGCAATCAACGCATTCGTGCGAACCCGCGCGCGGATCATACAAAAGCAGGAGGATGTGCTATGGCCCATAGCGCCGGGCAATCGCTTCCTGATCTGAAGGACGTGGCCCCATCCCTTGAGGCTTTCGACTTTTTCGAGCTCCTGCGGCGCCTCGAAGACGACGGACGACTTTTTGGGATGGCCGGCCGCCCGGACCGGGAGCCGGCGCGACTCGGACAGCATGTGCGGCTCGGTTTTGCCGTGCAGGATGTCGCGAAGGTCGAGCCGGCCACCGAAACCACGCCGGCTCGCGTCACGGTCTCGAACCTTGGCTTGCTTGGGCCAGAGGGTCCAATGCCCCTCTACCTAACACGTTGGGTGCTGGATCGGCTGTCGCAGCGCTGGTTTGCCAGGGCGGACATGCGCGAGGTCAGCGATACGACCTTCGTTGATTTCGTGAATATTCTTCAGCATCGCATGATCGCGCTCTTTTACCGGGCGTGGGCCGACGCTCATCCGGCGGTGCAGGTCAGGCGCCACGACGGCGGCCGTATTCGAGCAATGTCGGCGGCCATGGCTGGCCTTGGCTTGTGCGGAAGGGAGCAACATGGTGAGCGCGCAGCTATCAATGCCACGAAACTCTCACACGCGCCGGCGCTCGCCCATCAGGTAGACGGGCCGGAAAGGCTCACCCTGTTTCTTGCCGACCTCCTGAAGGTGCCGGTTCGACTTCGCGAATTTGTCGGCACTTGGATGCCTATACCGAACGGGCTCCAGTCCCGGCTTGGCGGCGCGCATGCGCAACTCGGACGAAGCGCCACGATCGGACCGAGGACGTTCCAGCGACAGCAAAGGATAGAGCTTTCGATCGGCCCGCTGACGCTTGCCGACTACGTGGCTTTCCTGCCCGGCTGCGAACGACGCGCAACCCTGCAAACCGCAATCCGCGATCTCGTGGGACACGGGCTCGATGTCGACGTAAGGCTCGTGCTCAGGCGGGACGAAGTTCCCGCGGCCAAAATGGGAGCAGCGCGGATCGGACACATCGCTTGGCTTGCTCGACCGAAAGACCGCAGTGATGCAGATGATCTGTGCATACGCACCATCATTGGCTGGCGGCCGGAAATGCCGGAGGCTTCGAGATGAGCCTGATCCTTACTCTCGAGCAGGCGCCCCGACCCCAAGCCGTCCGTCAGATGCGGCTCGTCGAGGGAAAGCTGGTCATCGGTCGCAGCGCAGACGCCGACTGGCGGATCGAAGATCCCGACATGTACATCTCACGCGCTCATTGCACGATCGGTTGCGTTCGCGGCCAGTATGTGGTGACGGACACCTCCAGCGGCGGGCTTTTCATCGATGGATCGCGCACGCCGCTTGGATTTGGGAACTCCGCCCCGCTGCATGACGGAGCGCGCTTGCAACTCGGCAATTATGTGGTGCGCGTCGACTTGCAAGCGACGCCGACGGAGCGGGTACCTGAACACCCGGCTTCCCCACCGCCGGCCGGCTTCGAGCGGGACGATTTCTTCTCCGAGCACAAAGAGCCCGCAGCGCCCACCCCGCGGCCAGCAGGATTGCCCGACCCATTCGAACAACCGGCCGCAGGGGCGTTCGCCGCAGCCGGCAGAGGCGAAACAGCAAGAGGGACGCCCATGTTCGACGATCCCTTCAGCCTTGATGCGTTGCCTGCGTCGGGTCAGGAAAAAGGGGCTTGGGATTTTTCTTTGCCCAGTACCACGCCGACCGAGCAGCCTGTCACAGAGCCTGCAGCCGAGCCGGGTCCTGCCCCGAAACCACAAGCAAGGCCAATGCAGGAAAGGACGGCACAAACCGAAACTGCCTTGCGCGACGCCTTCCTGCGGGGGCTGGGGCTCGGCGCCGATGAATTCACGACATCCGATCCGGTCGCCCAGATGGAGAATTTCGGCCGGGAATACCGGATGATGCTGGAAGGGCTGATGCATCTCCTGCGCAAGCGCACCGAAGAAAAGGGCGAAGCGAGGATCGCCCAGACTGTGGTCGGAGCATCCGAGGTCAACCCCCTTAAATTCCTGCCCACGGTGGACGATGTGATCGCGACCTTCCTGGCTCAGCGGCAGGCCGGTTTTCTTCCTCCTGAGGCCGCCATCGGCAGTTCCATCCGCGATCTCGCACACCACCATGTAAGAACATGGCGCGGTGTCCAGGCAGCGCTCGCCCGGATGATTGACCGCTTCGACCCGGCGACCCTGGAAAGCGAACTGAAATCGCATTCGGCGTTGGATGCCCTGCTTGCGGGTGGCCGGCGGGCAAAGCTCTGGGAGCTTTATGAGAAACGCTATCGCGAGATCGCCAAGAGTGCGTCGACGCGCTTCCTTGGAGAGATCGGCAGCGACTTTCGGGACGGCTATGAAGAGAGGGAGAACGACTGATGCTTAACCGACGCGACTTTCTGATGGTGATCGGCGCGACAGGCGCGCTTTCCGCCTGCATGGGGGGCCCGCCAAAATCGTCGACCGTAACGGTCACGGCGACGGGACAAGCGGGGATGAATGCTGCCGCTGGTGGAGGGGAGCGTCCGGTGACCCTCCTTGTTCTTCGGCTGAAGGATGTCGGCAAATTCAACTCTGCCGATATTTTCGCCCTTCAATCCGATCCGGCCGGCGCGCTCGGAGCAGACCTCGTCGGGTCCGAGCAAATGACGGTCGCCCCGGGTGCAAGCGCCTCAAAGACGGTCGCGTTCCCGCCAGAAGCCACATTCCTCGGACTTGTCGCGCTGTTCCGGGAACCAGGCGGTCGCACCTGGCGAAGGAGCGTGCCGATCAGGCCGGAATCGACGGTGACGGCGAATGTCGTACTCAGCCGCGGCGGTATGGCGCTCGCGCTCGCCTGAATGGAGGGCGTTCAGCATGACGGATATCAACAAGGTGCTTTGGTCCGAGGGGCTGTTCCTCCGGACGCAGCATTTCCAGCAGCAGGACCGTTATACCGAAGCTTTGGTGCGGGGCGCGCTGCAGGCTGGACGGCTGCAGACCTTCGGTTTCAGATCCCTCACGCTCGATGCCGCACAGCTGGAAGCCGGGCGGGTGGCGGTAACGTCGGCGCGCGGCATTTTTCCGGACGGCACTCCGTTTGCCATACCCGAAACGATGGACGCCCCCACACCTTTGACAATCACCGGTGACATGGGCGCGGGAGCGGTGCAGCTCGCCCTGCCCTTGGAGCCACCCGGCGGCGCCAGTTTCGACCCGGCTCACCGCGAACCAACCGGAGCGCGGTTTAGAGGACGGATCGAATGGGTACGCGATGCCGTCCACGGGGGCGCTGATCCCGAAGAGATCGAGATCGCCCGGCCGCAAGCCCTCCTCCTTTCGCCGGCGCAGGCGACCGGTGGCTACTCGGCAATGCCGGTGACGAACGTTACCGGGCTGCTTTCCGATGGCAGTGTGGCGATGTCCGAAAATTTCCTGCCGCCGGCGCTCGTAACCGGCGCGGTGCCCTTCTACGGCCAGCTCCTGCAGGAGGTAATCACGGGGCTCGATCGCATAGCCGAAGCGCATGGCAAGATGGTGCTTGGCGGCCCCGGCCGCAGCGTGGAAAATCTGCTGGTGCTCGATCTCGCCAACAGCGCGCGGCCGCGACTGGCCCACATGCTTCCTCAGGAGGTTTTTCATCCGGCCGAGCTCTTTCTGGAGCTCAGTGGACTGGCTGGACGAATGGCAACCTACGGATCGGGCTCACGGCGGCTGAGCGAACTTCCCACCTATGAGCATATGGCGCCGGGGCCGGCCTTTGCCGCACTCGCCGACACATTGCGCTCGCTGATCTTGAGCCTGCGCTATGTCGAGCCGAAGTCGCGGGCGCTGCCGGTTCTGAAGCACGCGACCAATGTCTGGAAGGTCCGCGTCGACAATCCCGAACTGCTAACGGCAAGTCGCATCGTTGTGCGCGTCGGGTGCGACATGTCCGACGAGGCATTGCGCAAGATCTTCGTCAATCAGGTGACCGTCGGTGCTGCAGACGAATTCGAGGCGCTGTGGAAGTCTCGACTGCCCGGCATCCGCCTCAAGCCCCTTCACTCGCAGCCCCGCGAAATCCCCTACGACGGGGACCGTCTCTGCCTTGAGCTCGATCAACGCAGCGAGCATTGGGAATCGCTTCTGCGCTCGCCCGGGTTCGTGATCGGAGTTTCCGGCGTTTTGCCCAGCGAACCACAGGTCGACTGCTATTCGGTAAACAGGTAGCACCATGACAAGTGAGGATCCATTCGGCCTTTCGGAAGATCAGGGCCGTACGCGCATCCGCCCGCCGGCGGGCGCAATGCCCCCTGTCATTCCCACCGGCGCATTGGCGAGACGCGCGCGATCCCACCCCAACACGCTGATCAACGCTTTCGCCACCTTGCTTGAATTTGCGCCGGAGCTCGAGAATGCATTGCCACCTGGCAATCCGGAAGCGCTGCGGACCAGACTGATGGAGGAGCTGGTTTCGGCGCGCGACGCGGCCGTGGCCGCCGGCGCGAGCCTGGCACAGGCAGATGCGGCCGCCTGGGCTGTCGCCTCCCTGCTCGACGATCTGGCGCTCAACACGCCTTGGGGCGGCTCCAGCGCCTGGCCCCGCCAGCCGCTGGTCGTCATGCTCCGCGGCGATGTGGACGCCGGAGCACAGTTCTTCGCAAGGCTGGAGGAGCTGGAGCGCTATCCTGGCCGCGATCGTGAACTGCTGGAGTTGCAATACTTCTGTCTGGCGCTTGGTTTCCGCGGCAAATATCGGGTGCCAGGGCGTGCGGGCGATCGCTCCATCAGCGCCGTTCGCGCTGCAGCGGCTCGCTTCCTGCGCGACGCTGATGCCGAAGGCGCGCCGCTCTCGCCCAGATGGGAAGGTGTCGCGGCAGCCGATGAGCCTTCCCGCTTTGCCGTTCCAATCTGGGTCCTCGCAGTCGTGGCTGTGGCGCTCGCGACGGCGATTTACGTGCTTCTGTCGGCGCGGCTAGGCGCCAGGGCAGAAGAACTTGCCACGCTCGTTCGGGCGCTACCGCCGCCGGAGCGCGCCGAGATCTATCGGCCGGAAAAACGTGCGCCGGCACCGGATGCGCCCCCGGTCGAACCTGTCGTCCTTGAGCTGCTGCCAGAGTTCCGTGCCGCCGCACCTTCTGCGCTTCTGCCGGCCTTGAAGGGCAATGAAAACGCCTCTCGGGTCACACTCCTGCTTCAGTCGAGCACTCCGGAGCTTTTCCAGTCTGCCCGGCCCGAATTGACGAAAAGCTTCGAGCCGCTTGTCGCCTCCGTCGCAGCTGTTATCAAGGAGAATGCCGAACTGATCAGAAGTGTCACGATCATCGGACATACCGACAATGTTCCGCTCCAGACCTCTAATCCTCTATCCAACAACCAACGCCTCTCCGAGGCGCGCGCCGCAACGATTGCCGCTTTACTGCGTGCAAGCGGCTTGCCGCCTGAACGCTTGAAATCGGAAGGACGTGCGGCAACGCAGCCCCTTGCCAGAAACGACACTCGCGAAGGCCGGGCTGCCAACCGCCGCATCGAGCTCCTGATCGAGAAGGGGCTTTGAGATGGCGATCTTCCGTTTCCTCTGGGCTATCCTAACCTCGCGCTGGCTCTGGACCTTCATCGGGCTCGCGTTGCTGTCCCTGATCGTCTGGATCTTCGGCCCGATTGTCAGCGTCGGAGAGAGCGCGCCATTAGCGTCCGAGACGGTGCGATTGGTCATCATAGGCCTTCTCTTCGTTCTGTTTCTCATCTGGTGGATCACGGCACAACGCCGGGCAATCCGCGCCAATCGCCTTTTCGTTTCCGAAATCACCCCGCCACCGGAAGCGCCCCCGAGCCCGGCTGAGGAAGGCGTCGCCTCCGTAGGCGCAAAGTTCCGAGAAGTGATGTCGGAGCTGAAACGCCACAAAATCGGCGGCCGAAAGTTTCTCCGGGAGATGCCTTGGTACGTGATCATCGGCCCGCCTGCGACCGGCAAGACAACGGCACTGCGGCAATCTGGACTAAGCTTCCCCATCGACCTCTCCGACGATTTGCATGGCGTGGGCGGGACGCGCAACTGCGACTGGTTCTTTTCCGAAGAGGCGGTGCTGATCGACACCGCGGGCCGCTACGTTCAACAGGAAAGCCAACCCGACGTCGACGCAGCGGAATGGTTGGGCTTCCTCGATCTTCTGAAAAAGCACCGGGGCCGCCGGGCCTTGAACGGCGTCATCGTGGCACTCGCCATCGACACGCTTCTAGAAGGCGACGCGGCCATTCGCGCGCACGGCCGCCAGATCCGCAAACGGCTAACCGAACTTCAGGAACGGCTCGAGATCCGCCTGCCCGTCTACCTGATGCTGACCAAGGCCGATCTCATAAAGGGGTTCGAGACTTTCTTCGGAGGGCTGTCGACGGCCGATCGCGAGCAGGTCTGGGGAGTGACCTTCCCGCCCGGCGCGAGCATCGACGGCAGCGAAGTCACGCGGGAACTTGCCGCATTGGCTGGCGAGCTCGAACGACGCCTCGTTCCGCGTCTCGAAGGCGAAGAAAACCTTACCGCGCGCGCGGAGATATTTCGTTTCCCGGCACAGGTTGGGAGCCTCTCCGAGCCCATTCGCGTGCTGGTCGAAACCGTCTTTGGTGAAAGCCGCTATGCCGAAAGTGCCTGGTTGCGTGGCATCTATTTAACCTCCGCCACTCAGGAAGGCACGGCAATCGACCGGCTGACGGCAGCCCTCGCGTCCTCCTTCGGCCTTCCGGCACAGCCCGCCGCGCCGATGCTGCGGGTTGAAAAGCGCAGCTTCTTCCTGAAGGACCTGCTCACCAAAGTGATCTTCAAGGAGGCGGGTCTCGGCACGTTCGATCCTGCCGCAGAGGAACGGCGTATCTGGATATGGCGAGGCGCCGCAGTGGCCGCCGCGGCATTGGTTGTCGTCGCCGGCCTGGCCTTTACGGTTTCCTATCGGAAAAACAGCGCCGCCCTTTCGGCACAGGCCGAACAGCTGGAGGCCCTGCAGCTTCCGCTCACTCCGGTTGCTGCACGTCAGGCGCCGCTGGAACCGCTCGACCTGGATGTGGCGCTCGAGGCCGCAACCGAAGTATCGAATGCCCGGACCGAGCCGCCAGGCGGGATTGCTGCGTTGATCGGCCCTTCCGCGGCGACCGAGATCAGACAGGCGCAGGAGGACGCTTATCACCGCTCGCTTCGCAACATATTGGAACCACGCATGGTTGCGCTGCTCGAGGCGACGATGTGGCGTCAGATCCGTGACCCGGAGTTCCTTCTCGGCGCCTTGAAGACGTATCGCATGATGACCGGATTGTCGCCGATGGACCCCGAATTCGCCAAGCAATGGTGGACTGAGCGGCTGCCCGAATTCGCGCCTGCGCCGCCCTTCCGGACCGAGATGGCTGCCGAACATCAACTCGCTGCAATCGATAACATGGCGGCGGATCAAGCGCTTATCCAGCCAGATGAGGCGCTGGTGGGCGAAGCACTGCGGAGCATCTGCTCAATTCCGCTTCCAGTGCGTGCCTATAATGCACTGCTCTCAGATCCGCAGATCACAGCACTTAAAGATTGGATTCCGGCGGACCATGTCGGCCCAAACGGCCTTAAGGTCCTCGCTCGACGCTCGGACAAGACCCTTAGGGTGGGCATCAGCGGCGCCTTCACCTATGACGGCTTTCACAGCGGAATTCTTGCACGGCTCGAGGACGTCGCCACTCAGGCTGCGCTCGATCGCTCCGTTTTCGCCGGAGGGTGCTCGGAAAATGCCAGCCCGTCGGTCGCCGCGCTTTCCCAGGACATCCTCAAGCTTTACTACGACGATTACATCGCGAAGTGGGACAGCTTTCTGCGCGACGTAAGGCTCGCGCCGCTGGTAGACCTGCAGACGGCGAGCGAAAACCTCAAGGATCTCTCCAGCGCAGATTCCTCGATGAAGCGACTGCTGAACGCCGTCATTCAGGAGACCGAGCTTACCCGTTCCGAAGATGACGCTGGGGGCAAAGTTCCTCCGGCAGCAGCTTCCAAGCTTTTGTCCAAACTCGGCAAGATCGGCAAGCTTGCCAAAAAGGGCGCGAAGCTGATGCCTGCCCCCGGCTCCAAGGCTGAAGTGGATCTCTCGGGCGTGCTGGTTGCCGAGCATTTCAAACCCATCAAGGCTGCGATCGCCGAGGTCGACGGCCAACCTCCAGCACTCAATGACGCCGTTGCAGCGCTCACTGCGCTCTCGAACATGCTGCAGACCGTATCGGCAAGTCCCGATGCCGAGGATGCGATAAAGCGGCAAGGCGGCTTGGCCGAACTCACAGGGGCGGTGGCAAAACAGGCCATGACCCTCCCTGACCCGCTCGACGACTGGCTGGCCGGCATCGCCGGCGACACGAGCGGCCTTACAACGGAAGCGGTCACCTCTGAACTTAACGCCATCTGGCGCGCCGATGTGCTGCCTTTCTGTCAGGCGGCGCTGGCGAACCGCTATCCGTTCATCCCTGACAGCGCAATCGATGTCAACGTGGTCGACTTTGCGCGGGTCTTTGGTCCGGGCGGGCTGATTGACAGCTTCATAAACAATCAGCTGATCAACTATGTCGACATGACGCGCCACCCCTGGAAATGGCGTGCGGACATCCGGCTCGATTCGTCAGCCTTAGCGGCCTTGGAACAGGCCCGGCTGATCCGCGACAGCCTCTTTCCAGGTGGTGCCGGACCGATCCTGACCTTTACGCTCGAGCCCAAGGACCTTTCGCCGACGGTCGGCCGCGTGACGCTGAACGTCGACGGCCAGAGTCTCACCTATTTCAACAACCCAACTCGCCCGCAGCCAATGACGTGGCCGGGCAAGGACGGGACGGGCGTCATTACCCTCGCCTTTCAGCCGCTTGACGGCTCGCCGGAAGTGATGGTCAGCGAAACCGGGAGCTGGGCTTTCCTGCGAATGCTGCGTGCCGGCCGACTGAGCGGGACCGAACTTCCGGAACTCTACAAGCTGCGGCTTGCCGCCCAGGGCCACTACGCCGATTTCGAGCTTCGGGCCGCGAGCGTGGCCAATCCCTACGACCTGAAAATGTTTGCGAGGTTTTCGTGCCCGACGCGGCTGTGATCCTGCCAGGCTTCTTCGGAAAACTGCCCGCGACGGGGGATTTCGTCACGCGCGGCCTGCCGGCATCCTTCGTCGGCGCTTGGGATCGCTGGATTAGCCGGCATCTGGTTCACCGGTTTCCGGAAGGTTCGATGTCGGTTCATCCGGCATTGCGATTTATCCTCGGCCCAGAAGCCTTCGGACCCATGACCGGCGTGGTGATGGCAAGCGCCGACCGCGCGGGCCGGCGGTTTCCGTTGACCATCGCGGCTGTGCCGCCGACCGCCACAACTGACATCACCACGCTTGCCGCGGACTGGCTCGATGCGGTGGAAGCTGCGGGAAAGTCTGCGCGCGAAGGCGAGACGGACGGTGACGGACTGGCGGCCCGCCTTGGATCCCTGCCCTATCCCGCGATCGCGGCGTGCGGCGCTCCAGTCCGGCGCATGACATTGTGGATGGGTGAATGCGAGGCATTCGAAGTTGATCCCGGCGCACCTGAAGCAGCGCTGCGCCACCTCTTCCCAGAAGGCCTGGAGGCCGGCTGATGCAGATCTGGAACCAAACCGGCTTTCCGACCGAGTTCACGATGGGCATGGACAAAGAGGGCCGCGAGTACATCGTCGTCGTCGTCAAGGGAACCTTCGATTTTCCGGAAACGCCGGGTGGCTCCGTGCGAAAATCATCCGTGCAGGTGCCGCTGGTGATGGCCGATACGCATACAGGTGAGCCCGGTTTTTCGGCCACCCTCTGGGAAACCGACTTTGCTTTTCGAAAGCCCCGCTGCGACATCATCGCCAATGGATGTGCCTATGCTCCCGGAGGGCGTCCGGTCGAACGTGTCAGCGTCGGAATCAAGGTGGGCAACTGGTCAAAGATCTTCGACGTAATCGGGCATCGCGAGTGGCGCGCCCGTGGACCGCTCTTGGTCGCCACTGCCCCGCAACCCTTCCTGCGTCAACCCTTCTCATACGACACGGCGTGGGGAGGCACCGACCGCCTCGACCCGGACGACAGGCTTCCCGCGAGCTACCCGCTCAACCCGGTCGGCACCGGCTGGGCACGCACGCGCAACCAGCATCGGATCCCGGGCCTTCGCCTTCCCAACACCCAGGCGGTCGGCGAGGAAATCCGCTCGCCTTTCGGCGACTACCGGCCGATGAGTTTCGGACCCTATGGCCGAGGCTGGCCGGGCAGGATCGAATTCGGCGGCACTTACGACCAGAACTGGATCGACAATATCTTCCCGTTCCTGCCGCCGGATTTCGACGACCGTTATTTCCAGATGGCGCCGCCCGACCAGCAGACAGACCCTCCGAAGGGCGGCGAAGAAGTGGTGCTGGTCAACCTTACGCCTGCCGGACGCGAGAGCTTTCGCCTGCCGACCACCAGCCTTCCGATGACGCTGTTCAAGGGCCGTGAGAAAGCCTTCGAGAGTGCAATACCGCCCGATACGGTCTTGTTTGATCCGGAGAACCGGCGCTTTTCACTGGTCTGGCGCGTGTCGCAGCGCATCCATCGGACGATCCTCGACTTCAGCGAATGCTGGGTCGGCTCACCCACGGAATCCATGCTTAGGGCGCGGGCAGCAGGTCGCGCCTTTGTGCGTGCGAGGAGTGCGCCTGCGCCGGAAGAGGAGGAAGAGGCATGACCACCCCGATCGACATCATCTCGATCGGTATGGTAACGGCGGTCGGCCTTGACGCCCCCTCCGCATGCGCGGCAATGCGGGCCCGGCTGGACGGTTTTCAGCAAACGAGGTTTCTGGGATCCGGTGGCGATTGGCTGATCGGTGCTCCTGTGCCCTTGCCGCGCCACTGGATTGGGGAAAAGCGTATTGCACACCTCGCGGCAGCCGCCATCTGCGAAGCCTTTGAAGCCGTGCCGCAAGCCCGCGGCCAGACCGCGCTCATTCTTTGCCTTGCCGAGGAAGAACGATCTGGCCGCCCCGCCCCCGATGGCGCGCGCCTTCTTGGCCGCATCGCCGATATCGTGGAAAGTCCGCCGCACGGCCGCTCGAGGATCGTTTCCCATGGGCGCCCCTCTGGACACGTCGCTCTCGAGCAGGCGCGTCGGATGCTTATGGCCGGCGAGGCACTTTATGTAATGATTGTCGGCGTCGACAGCTATTTGACGACGGAGGCCATTGCCCACTACCTCGCCGACGATCGCCTGCTAACTCCGGACAATCCAAACGGCTTTATCCCCGGTGAAGCGGCCGCAGCCGTCCTATGCACACACTCGCACAACAGCGGAATTCGCCTCTTCGGACTCGGTCTCGCCCGCGAGCAAGCCTTCATCTACAACTTAGACAACCTTCCGCTACGCGGCGACGGCATGATCTCGGCTTACCGCGCAGCACTTAATGAGTGCGGCATAGAGATGAACCGCCTCGGCTATCGCATTGCCGATCTTATCGGAGAGCAGTACTGGTTCAAGCAAAGCGCGCTGGCCAGTCTGCGCCTCGTACGCGGCGCTCATGGATTTCAGGACATTTGGAGCCCTGCCGAATCCCTTGGCAACGTCGGCGCCGCCGTGGTTCCGCTGATGATAGGAATGGCTTTCACCGCTGCCCGCAAGGACTACGCCGCCGGAAACCCGGTTTTGATCGAAGCCTCTAACGATTCCGGCGTCTGCGGCGCTGCGATCCTCTCGGCGAGGATCACCTGATGGGCGACGTTTACGCCAATGGGCTCGAGATTTCCGGCAAGGGCAGCGACGGCAAAACCATCGCCGCTTTCCCCGACGTCTGCTTCACTCCGCCCGAAAATCCGGCTACTCCGCCTGGTGTGCCAGTGCCGTATCCGAGTTTCGGCATGTCGGGCGACACGGATAAGGGAACCTCCACAGTAAAGATATCTGGAAAAACGATCAATATTAAGAATAAATCCTATCTTACCAGGACATCTGGTACGGAGGCTGGGGTCGCCGCCAAAAAAGGCATAATCACATCAAAGAACACTGGAAAGGAATATTTCAATTCTTGGTCTAGCGACGTAAAATTCGACGGTGAACCGGTAATCCGAATGTCGGATCTGGCCACAAATAATCACGCATCGCCGCAGGGTAATACCCCACCGTGGGTACATGTCTTGAAGATTAAAGTCGGTCGGTTCACCTGCGCCGCAATCCTAGCCAAGTTGGACATCGTAGTGCACCCCTACAAGAACGCCGACAAACACTGTGAGAGCCGAGACCAGTCCAAACCTGCCGCTAAGGACAACAAGTACCAGCAATCTGACCATATTATTCAAAACGCCTGCTTCGAGAACGCTCGCGGAACCGGCGGAATCAAGACCTTCAAGGACTATAATATGAACGACGCACCGTGTGTCTGTCTAAAGGACGGCACGCGACGTGGCACAGAGCACGGTGAAAAGACCGCAGCGCAGAACGAATGGACCAATAACCAGCTCGAGAAAAACAAGAATCCGACTTACGAGGAGGTCCGCGAAGCCAACCTTGAGGCAATGAAAAAGGCCAAGGCGCCGCACATGGATGATAAGAATGGTAAGGAGCATCCTGCGCTAGACTGCCTGCGCGCCATCTGCGATGCATTCTTCCACCCCCTAATGGAAAATGAGGGTGACGACAATACACAAACGCGTACACCAAGAGGTGGACGTTTCAAGCAGCCGGCAGCCGGTAAGAAGGCACGCAAATAGGGAGACGAATCAATGCCAACCTACAGCGTTTCTTGTGACAGCGTTGCGCTCGGAGCGAGGGGCGAACTCTATACCCTAGTCGTATATACCGACGGCGAGGCCTTCAACTCCTATGTGCTTGAAGAGGTTGACCTCAGCCAGGAAGAAGTAGAGCGGATAGAACACCTCGATATCCAGATTTGGCTCACTGATTTGTGGCGGGCTGCAGGCGGCCCGTTATTTGTTTGCGATGAAAACGGTAAAGTGCATGTCGGCCGAGCAGGAACTTGGGCCGTAGAGGCAACGGAGAGCTCGCGCGCACTTACCTGCCTTTGGGGTCTTAGCGAGGACACCGTCTTCACAGCGGGCGACGCCGGTATCGTTTTTCAACGTCGCGGCACTGCCTGGCCTGCAATCAGCCCGCCTTTCGATCAAACGCTGTTCGGCATTGGGGGCACATCCACCAGTGATATCTATGTCTGTGGCGACCGCGGCTTTTTCGCCCATTTCGATGGCCGGACGTGGTCCACTATTCCTTTGCCAACAAACAACCGCCTTCTGGGAATCCTCGCGCTTTCTCCCGAGGACGTCCTTGTTTGTGGTGCTGCAGGCGTACTTTTTCGGGGAAGCGGCGACAGCTGGCGTTCATATGTGCCGGCGGAGAGTGACTTACACTCCATCGCCCGCTTCCGCGACCGCATTTTTCTTGCTGCTAGCCGTTCGGGCGTGCTTGAGCTCGTCGATGACAGCTTTATCGTCGTCCGAGACACATTTGTTTCCTACAAGCTAATTGCCAGTGACGCCTTTTTGGCTAGCGCAGGGGATATTTCGGCCGTGCGAAGCGACCTCAGCACGTGGGACGCAATAGACTATGAATAACAGTCACAGCGACAAAGTCGGACTTAAATTGAACCCTGATTTACGGAAAGCCACACCCTCACTTTTTCAACGTCGAGCTCCACGACCGGCGGTGCCTCGTTCACGGACAGCATCCTCAGCACGAACAACTCCCCAGCCTCCGGAAACTCGGCGTACCGCTCCTTCGCAATTTCCAGCCCCGCCTGCCCCGCTACTCTGAGCCCGTCAAGATGCGCCTCAAGCCGCTCGACGAGGCGTGCAAGCCGCTCCTCGTCCATGTCGGGGTTCTCGTCCGGATGAAGCAGGTGGTAATCGTAGACAGTCCACAGGAATGCCGCCATCTCGGCATGCTGTCGGACGATTTCGCGAAGAACTGGCGCAGCAGGCATCAGTTGAGGTTCACCGAGCCGCCACGAATACGGTTTGCGGCGCTGGCGTGGCTTGTCACATAGGTGCCGCGGATCGTGATATGGCCATCCTTTTCCATGATGATTGTCGCCTTGCCGCAACGAAGCTCGATGCGCTCTTCGCCCGTGATCCGCACGCGCTCTCCATCGCGAATGACATTTGGCGTCGAAGACTTGCGCGCCGGCTCCACGATCCGGCCAACGATCAGCGGTCGCGTCGCGTCTCCACCCTCGAAGAGCAGCGCGACCTCGGCACCGATCATTGCCGATGTGAGGTCGCACAAGCTTCGTGCGGGCAATGCAGTATCCCGGGGGTTGCCGGGAAAGACTACCAGTGGCACACCGGCGTCGAAACCCAGCAACACGCCGATCACCACTCCTTCGATACGTTCCCGTGTGTCGAACATCTGAAAACCCCTCAATTATGACTGATCTTGCTGCCCTTCCAAACGACCTCACCGGACGCCTTGCCGTTGAACTTGCCCGTGGCCCTGACCGAAATATCCTTGCCTTCGATCGAGATCGTGCCGTCCTTTTTCATTGCAATGGCCGCCGAGCCGCACTTGATGACCACCGAGTCGCCGGCTTCGATCAGCAGATCCTTTCCGATCTTGATCAGCCCATCCTCTCCGACCTCGACTGCGCTTCCTTTGGCGACCTTCACCATCCGGGCGCCTCCGATCTCGGTCGCATCATCCTCGCCGATCTTGGCGCTGCGGCCCTTGCCGATCTCGCTCGTCTGTCCGCCGCCAATCTCGATGCTTTGATTAGTGCCGATCTCCCAGCTGTCGGATGTACCGATGTCGTGGCTCTGGCTGATGCCGACACTGACCGATCGCGTCGCGCCGATGGTGTTCATCTGTGCCGCGCCGACGGTTCTGGTCTCTGCGGCCCCGACCGTATCGATCCGCGCCGCGCCGACGGTGACTGTCTGGACGATGCCGACAGTCTGGGTGTGGTTGGAACCAATCGTCTCGGTGGAATTTGCGCCGATACCGATCGTCTCGTCAGCGCCGACGGTGAGAGAGCGGTTGATGCCTACCGTCTCGGTGTCATTGGAGCCGATGTTCACTGTGCGGTCGACGCCCACCTTTGTCGTCTTGTTGTTGCCGACATCCTCGTCGAGGTTCACCCCGACTGAATGCTTGGCGTTGTTGTCGATGCGGTCGGACTGGTCATGTTGGACGAGCTTGCTGCGGTCGTTCTTGATCAGCAGGTTGTGGTCCTTCTGCGCCTGGAAATAGACTTCTTCGGATCCTGCCTTGTCCTCGAAACGCAGTTCGTTCCAACCGCCCCCGCCGGGCGAGGAATTCGTCTTCAATCCGGACTGGGTGGCATTTCCCGGAAGCTCATAGGGAGGCATCTCCTTGCCGTTATAGACCCTGCCGGTGATAATGGGCCGGTCGGGATCTCCCTCGAGGAAATCGACGATCACCTCCTGGCCGATGCGGGGGATCTGGATAAAGCCCCAGCTCCCGCCAGCCCAGGTTTGCGAGACCCGCACGAAGCAGGAACTGTTCTGGTCCTTCTTACCGAGGCGGTCCCAGTGAAACTGTATCTTCACCCGCGCATATTTGTCCGTGAAGATTTCCTCACCCGAAGGGCCGACCACCGTCGCGGTTTGCGGGCCCCGCATGATCGGTCGGGGCGTGGTTCGCGCCGGCCGATAAGTGACGGAGGTCGGAGCAACCTGGAGTGCCGCACGGAAAGTTTCTTCGCCCGCAAAACCGGCGGGGCGGTAGCCAGGATCGAACAAGCGGTAGTCGGCGCTGAGGACCACATGGTTCGTGTTCTGATCCTTGCGCGGGAAATTTTCCAGTTTGAAGGTGCAGCCCGAAGCCAGTCCGCGCAAAGTGCCGGCGGCAGCGATGCGTTGATGGGCTGCCTGAAGCTCCTCGCGACGCACTACGGCAATTGCGTCGCCGCGGCCAACCGTCAGATGGGCGCCGGGATGGCGATAGTGCTCGCCCTGTGATTCCGCGTGAGCAAAGGGCTGCGCCGATTGCGCCATCAGGTCGGCGCCGGGCTTGGTGAAGTCGAAGTCCGTATGAGCATAGGTACCCGGGTGAACAGAACTGGTTGACACCCATTCTGTGATATATTCCTGGTCTCGGCGCAGTGGTTCTCCTTCGGCGCGGAACTTGACCGTCGCATAACCCGGCGCGGGCTTCAGCTTGTTCATGGCGTCGGCAAGAATGAGGGTGTGCTCTCCCTCGCCATATTCGAAGAAATACATGATGCCTTCATGCTCAAGCAGCCGCTGCACGAAATCCAGGTCGGTTTCGTCATACTGCACGCAATATTCCCGTGCCTCGTAGGAACCCTGCAGCCGCTTCTCGAACTTGGCGGGCTTATATTTCGAGAATATTTCCTCGACGATTTCCACCACACTCATGTTCTGGAAGATGCGGCAGTCGGTGGTGTTGCCCAGCAGCCAAAGCCACGGCCGCAGCTCCGCCTCGTAATAGGCAAATCCTTCTTCGATGCGGGTCAGGCGAAAGTCTGATACGAGCCCGCTGAACCACCGTTTGGGGTCTCCTGCCTCGCCTTCAACCGAAATTGGCTTTCCGAGAAGCCTCAGGGCATCGACGTTCGCGTCGGGGCTGACGAACCCAACGGTGAAGGCAAAACACCTGCTGATCTCATCATGGCCGACAAGGTGCGTGAAGGTCAGCGTCTCTGGTCCAAGCGGCGTCTGGACGGTTGTCTTGCGTTCTTCGGCCATGCGGAGAGTGCCCCTGTTCGTGACGCCGGCAGTCCTGGATCATGAACCTATCATAAAGACCCGCCACCTCGAAAGCAGCATGGCAATAGCACCGGGTTTATCCTCTCAGGGCAAAGAATCCGGCCGGAAACGCGTCAGCCTGAATTCGCGATGCCATTGGAAGCGGCATTCGCTGGCATTGATCCTTTACCCCCATGCCAAGGTCCGAAAATTGCATTACTATGGAGGCATTATTCTTACCTCTCGTCAGGACTACGAAGTCAACAATCTGGGCTAACCTGCCATGATGCAAAGAAGTTCCTGCTTTCGGCCGAAGTGGATTTTCCTGATCCCGCTGTTGGCGCTGTTCTTAACGGCATTCTCGCAGATGGCCCATGCGGAGCGGCGAGCCGCCATCGTGGTGGGGAATGGCGAATACGAGTTTGCGCCTCTGGCGAACCCCAAAAACGATTCCAAGCTGATTGCCGCGACGCTCACGGAGCTTGGTTTCGATGTCCTGCTTTTCTACGACGTCAAGAAGGCCGCTGTCGGCGACCTCGAAAATGCAACCCGCACGCATCTTCTCGGCGCTGATCTGGCTATCCTCTACTACGCGGGACATGCGCTGCAATTCGAAGGGCGAAGCCTGCTGCTACCCGTCGATGTAAGGACCGGATCGGCCAAAGAGGTGGTCGACGACGCCATGGTTCTCAATGACCTCATAGACATCGTCAAGGACGACCCGGTCGGCGTCAAGCTGATCATTTTGGACGCCTGCCGCAACAACCCACTGACCTCGGAAAAGGGACTGCAGCAGGGCTTGGCAAATATCGAGGCCGGCTCGGGTCAGGTCCTCATCGCCTTCGCCACAGGCGCCGGCGAAGTGGCTTACGACGGTACCGGAGTGAACAGCCCTTATTCTTTGGCGCTGGCCAATGCGCTTCAGCAGCCGGGCCTCGACATCTACGACACGTTCAGAACAGTGCGTGGAGACGTGCGCCTTGCCACCAGCGGATCGCAAATACCATGGATCACAGGCTCGATCGAAACCAAGTTCGTCCTGAAGCCGGGCGGCGCCGACGAACCAGCACCCGAGGTCCCGGGGGGCGATGGCGCGCTGACTATTGACCAGGTCCTGTGGTATTTCATTCAAGACAGCGCGGATCCAACTGATTTCGAACGTTTCGCAAAGGTGTTTCCGAAGAGCCAGCTTGCGGTCGAAGCGCTCAAACGCAGCAGTCTCCAGGTTGCTGAGTTGCAGAAGCGCGGGCTGTTTGTCAGCGGTGCACTTGCCGCCACCGCGATTTCCACCGAGCCGCCGTCCGATGAGGCTACTGAAGCCGCTGGAGCGGAGTTTGTTTTTCAGCAGGCCGGCGAGCGCGCCGTCAGCGAGACTTTTCGTGTCTGGCCACGCGAAATGCCCGACACACAAAGCGGCATGAAGACAATCGTTACGGATTGCGATCTGTATGCAGCCGATCCCAACGATCCTCAACGCGTGGTACCGGGTGTTACGAACGGGCTGGTTAACGTCCGCGACGGACTGCGCTCCTGCGGTTATGCGCTCGCTGCAGATCCCAGCAACCCACGCCTGCAGTTTCAGTTGGCCCGCGTCCTTGAAATAGCGAAACGCTATGACTGGGCGGAGCATTTCTATGAACTCGCCAGCCAGCAGCAATACAGCGCCGCATTCGTCAATCTCGGTTACATGGCCCGGGCCGGTGTCGGCCGCGAGGTCGATTACAAGCGTGCCTTGGATTTCTACATGAAGGCGGCACCGCTCGGAAATCTCAGAGCAAGGACAAATGTGGGAACGGCCTACATCCGCGGTCAAGGCGTGCCTCAAAATCCCGAAGAGGGGATCCTATGGTACAGACTTGCAGCATCAAGCGGCTGGTCGAACGCGATCACAGCACTCGGCGACAGCTTCCGTCGCGGCACCGGCGTGAAGAAAGATGATGTGGAGGCGACGAGGCTTTATGCCGCGGCGGCCGATGCCGGTCAGATCGACGCCATGACCAATCTCGGCCGTGCCTATGTCAGCGGATTGGGTGTGAAGAAAGATGTCAAGCGCGGCTTTGATCTGATGATCCGCGCGACGGAAATGGGTAACCAGTATGCGCCCTTCTACGCAGCACGCCTTCTCGTGAAGGGCGAAGGCAACGTTTCTCGCGATGCCAATCGCGCATTTGCCCTGCTGGAACTGTCAGCACGCCGAGGCTTCGAAGACGCCTATCTCGAACTTGCCAAGGGTTACGCGGAGGGCAGTTTTAGTCGTGGAAAGCCGGATTTAAAGAAGGCATATTTCAACGCAACGCTCGCCACTCGTTTCAAGGTCGATGAGGCAGAACGGACCAGGTCTTCGGTGGGTGAAAAACTGAACGCTGCGACGCGAAAGCAAATCGATGAGGAAGTCGAACTTTTTGTTCAGCAGAATGGGCTTTGAGGATGAATGGCTTTGCGCTGGATCATAGACAAAGTTGGCGGGTTTTTACCGTTCGGCAGGCGCAAGCGAAGTGCGCGGACCCTCAATCCGGCCGATGAAGAGGACAGCCTTCTTTACGTCCTGCAAGATCCGGTCGAGGAAGCCAAAGCCAGGAGCCTTATTTCTGTCCTCGGCGTGATGCCCGCCAACCTCCGCGAGATTCTCGATGCTGCTGTGGAGGCTTGCAGGGCTAATGGCGAATTTCCTGTTGTCGTTCTTTCAGAACTGCGTCCCGACCTGACCGCTGCAAGTTCGGCTCCTTTGGAGTTTCTCCCTACCCGAGGCTACCTGCCTTCGCTCTCCCCCGAAATCTATGGCAGATATGCTCGTCGACGCTGGTCATTGATCCTCGCGAAATGGGACATTTCCAGCGAAATCGCACTTTCATCGACCATCGACGAGTTTCTTGCCGACCAGGTGGGCGCCGATGCGTCCCTTAGCTCAACTGCGAGCAATCGAGGCATGCAGCGGACGGTCAGCGCGGATACTGAAGACAAGCTGCTCGATCGCATTCGCAGCCATGGCGGCGCCATTGACGTAACCAACGCGAGCCAATCGCCGGCGAACCTCGGTGCGGAAAGCGTCAGATAGTGCCAGATCGAGGGTTGTCTCCACACGATCCAATTCCGAGTACCGCAGGCACAGACCCAAACCTGCTGTTTGGGCATAAACAGCGCGAAGGTGCTGGTCATCCATTTCCGGCGCTTCATTTGGCACGAAGATCGAAGGGATCCCTCCCAAGATGCTTTCATGGAAGCTGTTATACCCGGCAGTGGTGACAAGAAGGTCGATCGCGCTGACATATTCAGCCAAGGGGTAAACGCTCGTGCGCAAAACCCCCGGCCGTTCCTGCTTGGAAGGTTTCGCGAGCGGATTGAGAACCTGAACTGTTTGTATGTTCCGCCTTACCAGGCCGGCAAAAATCAAACCGGGCAAATCCTCAAAGTCAAAGTTGCGCTGCGAGCCTAGTTGTACCGCGACAGTGAAGCGGCCCGGGTCGACGCCTAGCTTGCCGGCGGCTTCGTTCCTGGGCATTCGCGTCCCTGGGTCCAACAGAAGCACAGGAGGGACGGCGACAGTCCCCAGCATATCGCGAGTGGGACCATCATCTTCGTCATGGGCAAATTCGCCCGGCTCGATCACCATATCGAATATATCCTGGGAACATGGGTCAAAGTCGTGGTCAAGGCGCCACAAGGCGCGCCGGATCCAAATCCAGGCCAGGTCGCGACGGTTTTCGGCAACGGCAATCAATCCTGGAAACGGCCTGTTCCCATCGAACACCACCGCCGAAACATCAAACGCCTCAACGGCCGTCAGCAGCTCTTGCGCATATGCCCGATTCCAGCTGTCGTCCGTCACTCCGATCGCCAAGCCGGAAGGAGTATAGTCAACAGCGTGACCTCGCGCATAAGCCAACGCCGACCCGGCCGATCGGGTAAAGAAAATGGGATCCATGTCCTCGGGCAGACGCTCTGCGATAGCCATCAGTCGCGTGATGTGTCCAAGCCCGATACCGTTTGTCGCGACAAAGAGTATCCGCCGTTTCTTGCCCATAAGCCGCGGCAATGATCCGGGCGCCTTGTCCGCGACGGTTTTGGCAAATACCGCGGTTCGGCTGCATTTCAGGGTGGAGGGCCTGGACAGTTCAAGATCATCACATAGACGTTCCATGCGCTGCGGGTATTGATCGATCGCAAACTTTCTCCGCACAAGCTCTCGCGCGGCATTCGATTGTTGCAGATAGGTCGAAGGTGAAGCGACAAATCGCTCGATGACGTTGCGCGTTTCGGCAACTTTGCAATAGACGGCGCCATCTTCGAAGAGGCTTTCAAACGAAGGATCGAGCATCGTCACCAAACCGCTCGCCATTGCTTCCGCGATACATAATCCAAAGGCTTCCACCCACTGCGGGCTGTGAAAGTAAACGTAAAAATCCAGGAGCCTGAGAAAGTCCGATACGCTGTTTTGCGCGAACGGACTGATCTGCCAGTTCGAGCCTATCCAGGGCTGGATTGACATCGGGGCGCCACCCAAGACCTTGATGGCGAAATCGGGTGTGTCGGGATAGGCTGCTCTTAGCTCATCTGCGGAACTGGGCCATTTCGCCGGATCCGCTCTCGAGTGGCGCCCCAAATTGACGGTGCCTGTTGGAGCTGTACGCTGGGGAAATGACCATTCAGCAAGGTCAATCATGTTCCACAAATCGTGCCGGAGCAGCGCAGGACTCTCGGTCCCGATACTGTCGAACTGGGATCGGACCTTCGGTCCAACAGGAGCAAACACGACCGGAACGCCAAAGAGCCGATCCAACACGCGTTCCACGACCCCTAGATCGTATTGCGGAACGCGATTGCCGTCGAACAGGGGGTGATGAACGACGCAAACGACGCGGCGAGGCTGCAAACGCACCGGTGAACGCGGCATTCGCTCGAACACGGCAGGATGGTGAGCCAGAAGGATGTCGCAGGTCGCCTCTTCGGATCCTGTGAGCCAAACAGTATCCGCTTGCTCGATCGCTGCGGCTGTACGACTGTCGAAGACGCCGAGCTCGCGCGTGCGCTGCCCCAAAAAAGGCAGCAGACCACAGCTCACCCCCCACTGTTTCGCCGCCTTGAGTTCGGCTCTCAGTGCGCTGGACGCGCCACCTCGAAATCGCGGGTCAGCAGCATGAACAACGTCAAAATGCATCAGCTAATTCCACGATAGTATCCGCCGCTGAGCTTCCAGCCTGCCGCCCCTCGATCAAGGTTTCGCCCGTTTATAGATGCGGCTTTGCTCCACGAAAAAGCAGTTTATGAAACAGAGCCGACAGCGCTAGTACACTCGCCGTCCCCAGAAGTCTCGCCGAGGTTGTGTCGCCAATTTCCGCACTGTGACAGGCTGCTTTTGAACCGTCGTCCTCATCCTTTCAACGGCCAAGGTCCCGTAGCAGCTGCGAGGGTATTGTGCGAGGAAAGCCTGATAGGATTGACGTGTATTTTGCCTTTGTGCCCTGCGCCAGGCGGCAGCTTCAGCTGCGCTTGGCCTTGTGCTTTGACAGTTGCTGGCACTGGGTGGCGCCATTGTCAGGTATGGCCAGGATGGTACACATCCTGTCAAAAAGACCGAGAAAAGGACGGCAACACGTTTCAGCATTGCGAGAACGCTCCAATCCAGGCGAGGGCAAAAAACCCACAAGAAATAGTAGAATAACTACAGCCAAATAACAAGCACCGCAGACGGCTTCGAACAGTGATCCCGTGCGGCTAATGGTTAAGGTGAATACGCTAGCCGTAAGTCGCTGCTGCTCTTTCGTCCGCAATTTCGATTGTGGTCGATAGCGCGGGCTTCCCGATCTGACATCCATTGTATTGCAGCCTGAGGTTGATCGTCGTCTGCGCGCATTCCCTGCCCCACGCAGACGCCGGAAGCCAGCAGATCTCACAAGAGTGAACTTGCGTAAAAGCAAGAAGGATGGGGGCAATTCTCACCCAGTTCCTGGATGAGGAGATCGCCTTTCGGCCCCGTTTTTCTCTCGGAAGTTCAAAGCTTGCCTTTCCAAGTCCGCCTTGCCTCATCGGCCGTCAGCGCGAGCTCTCGCGTGCCGGACACAATGATCTCAAGAACCTCATGCTCGTCTGTGTTCTTGATGTAGCGGTCGCCCACATACTCGCCGCGCTTCAGCACCATGACGCGGTCACCCACGGCGAAAATGTCGACGAGGCGATGCGAAATGATGATTTGCGCGACACCCTGCTTCTTTAACTCCAGCATGGTTTCAAGCAGGCGCTCGGTCGCCATCACGGAAAGATTGGCTGTCGGCTCGTCTAGGATCACGACGCGCGGGCCAAAGGATATCGCGCGTGCAATCGCTACAGATTGCTGGCGGCCACCCGACAGGCTTTCGACCTTCTGATAGACCGAGTTCACGTCGACCTTGAGCCGTTTCAGCACATTATCAGCTTCGGCATACATCTTGCTACGATTGACGAAGGGACCTTTGAGTGGCCAGCGGCCAAGGAAAATGTTCTGTCCGACATCCATGTTGCCGCAGAGAGCGAAGTCCTGGTAGATCATCTCGATGCCGACATCCCGGCTTTCGTGCGGGCTCTTGAAATGCGCCGGCTGTCCGGCAACGAAGATCTCACCGGCATCGCGCTGATAGGCACCGGTCAGGATCTTCATGAGCGTCGATTTGCCAGCCGAGTTGTCGCCGACCAGGCCGAGTATCTCGCCGGGATAGAGCACGAGATCCACCTTGCGGAGGGCCTGCACCGCACCGAAGGCTTTTTCGATATTCCGCATTTCCACGATCGGCTCGGATTGTGTTACGTCAACCATGAGCGATTTCCTTACCCCTGCGCATTCTTGCGAGACGGGCGAGCACGTGTGCGAGAATATTGGCTTGGCGAACCCATATGTCGATCAAGACCGCGACGATGAGGATGAGCCCGATGAAGACGTTGATCCAGTGCTGCGGCATAGTGAATCCCTGGACGTTGAGCTGCATGAGAGCCCGCACGAGTGTAATCACGGCTGCGCCGGCGAGTGCACCAATCATGGTGCCGTAGCCTCCGAAGATCGAACCGCCGCCTATGATGACTGAAGCGATGGCATCAAGCTCGCGGAACTGACCGGCAACCGGATTGAAGCTCCGAAAATAGGCAACGTTGATGATCCCTGCCATGGCTGCACATAATGCGGCCAGCATGAGTGCGATAAAGCGCACCCTGTTGGTATCGATGCCGGCATAGGCAGCGGCGCGGATGTTACCGCCGGTGGCACAGACTTTCATCCCGAACGGCGTAAAGGCGAGCACGGCGCCGGCCATCAGGGCGACGAAAAACATCCAGATCGTCTGAACACTGACGACTTCCGCCACGCTACGCATTACTCCGGACGGCAGCGAAAGACCGAAATGGAGGAGAATGTCATTCACCTTGCGGCCGAGCAGATTGTAGTCCTCCGGCCAGCCTGCCAATTGCTGTCCGGCAACGAACCAGGCAGCCAGACCACGGGCGATATAGTACATGCCGAGTGTGGCGATGAACGCCGGCAACTTGAACCCGACCGTCACGACGGCATTGACGAGGCCAGCGGCCATTCCCGCAAGAAGGCCCATGGCAATCGCCGTGAATGGATCGGCGCCGAGGACTTTCAAAAAGTAGGCAGCCGTACTCCCGGAAAGGGCAAGGACCGATCCGACGGAAAGGTCGATATCGCCCGCGGCAATGACATAAGTAAGCCCGATCGCGATCAGCGCCAATTCTGTATAGTTGAGCAGGATCGCAAAGCTGTTCGAAAGGTTCCACCAGTAGTCGGGCCTGAGCGCGACACCCGTAAACCACAGCAAAACAGCCAGGATGATGGCAAGCGAGTCACGCCGGCCAACAAACCTGCCGATGGTAGTCGTCGACATCGCAGTGTCCGTTGCCATGGCACCTTTGGTCTGAACGCCCTCCAGCGCGACACCGCCGATCTCGTAGGCGGGCGGCGGCGGCTTGCCGCAGATCCACGCCCAGAAGCGCGTTGCAACCTGGCGCCGAATGAGATGGGGTTCGATCAGCACCGCGATGACAAGAAGGAATCCGAGGAAGACCGGGACGGCACCGACCGGCAGCGAGAATATCGCGTTGACCGTGATTTCCTCGTCGCCGATCTTGACCGTGCGTGTGATCGGCCAGCCCTCGCGCAGCACCTTGTCGAGAAGCACAACCAGCAGTGCACCGAGGCATGAGCCGGCCACGCGGCCACGGCCGCCGAGGATTGAAGCGCCGCCGATGATGACTGCGGCGATGACCGTCAGCTCGCCGCTCACACCGTAAAGGGGCGTCACTCCCTTATCCTGCGCGGCGGACATCAGGCCGGCGAGCGTCGCGCAAAGAGAGGAGATCAGGTAGGCCCGTATACGCACCCAGTTCGTCGGTATGCCGGCATAAACAGCGGCCTGCTCATTTCCGCCCGTGGCGAATGTCTCGTAGCCCCACCGCGTCTTGGCCAACACAAGGGCGCCGATCACCGCGACGACGGCGAAGATCGCAATCTGGTTGTTGAAGCCGAAAACATTTGTTTCACCGAGGTGGAAGAACAACGGATATTCTTTCGCCTTGCCGGGATAATAGATTGCCTGGCCATGCGTGAGTGCGAGTACGAAGCCGCGGCCTATAAACAGAACAGTCAGTGTGGCAATGAATGCGGGCACTTTCAGAACGGTGACAAGCAGGCCGTTCGCGAGACCGATCACAACACCTAACGTCAAACAGAGTATTATCGCTGTCAGGACATTGAGGTCGAGAACGTTGGATGCGAACAGCCGGGCAAAGACGACCGCAATCAGGCCATAGGTTGAGCCGACCGAGAGATCGAGATCCTTGTTGACAATGACGAAGGTCATCCCGACTGCAATGATGGCCACCCGGGAGGTATCGCGAAGCAGGGCATGGAACGCCTCCGCCGATCCAAAGAAGGCGGGATTGACGATAGCGCCGCCGAGATAGAGAAGCACGAGCAGGCTCACAAGCCCCGCCTCCCAGCCGCCGATCAGTTGGGATGGTGCGCGCTCGTGCCGGGTCGCGTTAGGCTCCATAAGCTTGTTCTATCCGGCTTTGGCATGCTGCAGGCAGAGATCCCTCTCCCGCAGTGATTGTTGAGCCCTGCGCGACGTCAATTCTCGAAGCGCTTGCCAACATTTCCGACAGTGTCCTTGGTCACGAGCTGGGCGCGCGTGTCGAGATTGGCGGCCGCGATTCCACGATCGATCTGCAGATAGAGCTGCATGACCGGCCAGAAGCCCTGCAAGAATGGCTGCTGACCAAGCGCGCCGGTCAAGTCGCCGCTGTTCAACGCATCCTGCTGGGCCGGCCCGAGGTCGAATCCATAGGCGCAGATCTTGCCGGTCATGCCGGTCTGGGCGACGGCCTTGGCAAGGGCCGGCGTGAATACGTTGTTACCGGCGAAGGCGCCAACAACGTCGCCGCGCGATTCAAACAACGTCACGATACCGTTCACCGGATCATTCGGATTGGTGTCGATGCCGGTGTTCTCGGGTCCTGCATCGACCTTGAAGTTCTCCAGCTTGCCTGCATCCTTAAGTCCTTTGACGATCGCGTTGAAAGCCGATGTCACTCGATTGTTCACCTCGATGTTGCCCATCGCAGTCGACGAGGGCAGCACGATCGACCCCTTGTCGATGCCTTTGTCTGCCAAGCACTTGACGAGTGCCTCGCCGGCAATTGCCGCAGCAGACGCGTCCTGGCCGGTATGGCTGATCTTGCTGCGGTTGAGAATGGTCCCATCGAAGGAGTTTGTGGTGGCAATCGGGATACCCTTCGCTTCGGCGGCTTTGACGATGTCGTTGTAGGCGCCAGCCTGCGGCGTTGTCATGATCAGCCCGTCGATCGTCGGATCCTGCACGATCTGGTTCAGGATTTCGATCTCGCGAGCGGGGTCGTCGGTCGGTGATTCCGAACCGAGCAACAGGACCTTGGCGCCGATCAGATTGCCGGCAACCGTCGCGCCGACATAGACCGGATCGAAGAACCCGTTGCCAGCCGTGTGGGTTACAATTGCAAAGGTCAGATGGCCGTCGGCTGAATGAAAATCCTTCGTGCCGGCTGCTTCCTTTGCGGCCTCATCGAAGTTGTATCCGCCTACTGCCTTTTCAACGCTGCCAGATTGCGCGAAAGCAAATGAGACAGCGAGCGACACTGCAGCGGTCGATGCCGCAAGCAACATAATTCGCCTCATGAGAGCTCCTCCCTTACCCGTTTTGCAAGGCATTCGAGCGCAATTGTCGTGTTGTTCGAATACCTTTACCAATTATTTTCTAATATTCTAATATGCGGCGCAAATGCTGCGGAAGTAAATGGTGAACTCGTCGTATCGACGAATTTGTTCAATCTCGAAGCGAGTTCCATTGCCGGATTGGAAGGACGGACGTCGTCAGCCTGGTTGCGAACAGCGTCCGGGGCTTACGGTGTCTTAAGCAACGTCGGCAGGGTCTCCGGCTCATCGAGCAGGTTTCGTGATTGGAAAGAGCCACCCCGTCGCTGGCCTAAATTGCCATCGGTGTGCTGACAAAGAACGGAAGACCCCTTATGAATTGCGTGATGCGACATGGCTTTTTGATAAATGGCCCCGACGACGCAGAGTTTACGATCCTGCTTGCTCATGGCGCCGGCGGGGCGATGGATGCGACGTCGATGACGGCTGCGGCCGAAGCGCTGGCCGCCATTGGCTTTCGCGTCGCCAGGTTCGAATTTGCCTATATGGCGGCAAGGCGGACCTCCAAGGGCCGCAAGCCGCCGCCGCGCGCCGACAGGCTTATTGGCGAATATGGTGCTGCGGTCGAGCGTTTCGGCGTCCGCAATCGTTTGATCATCGGTGGAAAATCGATGGGCGGCCGCGTTGCCAGCATGATTGCCGACGATCTCTTCGCCAAAGGAAAGGTCGCCGGGCTCCTTTGCCTCGGCTATCCGTTCCACCCGCCGGGCAAGCCCGAAGAGCTGCGCACAAAGCATCTCGAAACGCTAAAGACGCCGGCGCTGATTGTCCAGGGAACACGAGACGTGTTCGGAACTCGGCGGGAGGTCCAAAACTACAACCTGTCCAACAAAATTGACCTCGTTTGGCTTGAAGACGGCGATCATGATCTGACGCCGAGAAAGAAAATATCGGGATTCTCATTGGCCGATCATCTGGCAAGCATGGCAGCGGCCGTCAAAAGCTGGGCACCTTCGTTGGCACCATAGCTGCGAAGCGCTTGAGCCGCGGCGGCTCGCCATCGCGGGCGTCAAGCGGTATACGCATAGCAGCAGCTCGGCCGCCTGCGGACACGCGGTCAAACGTGCTCTCACACCACGCGCCATGCCTGGGGCACAATGAAAAGGCCCGCGAAAGTGCGGGCCTTTGAATATCACTTCCGGAAACAAGAGAGGATTAGAATTCCTCCCAATCCGACGACGCCGCAACCGCGGCTTGGGACCTTCCACCGGTGAAGGCTGATGAAATCTTACGGATCATGGCTGCAGGTGCAGAAGGCCTCGACAGAGAGGCGGGGGCCGCTTGACGGACGGTGACCGACTTTGCGCCGTCGAAACGGAACTTTGCCAGCTGTGCTGAAAGCGCTGCTGCTTCAGCTGCCAGTTTTTGTCCGGCGGCCGACGTCTCCTCGACCATGGCGGCGTTCTGCTGGGTCGATTGATCCATCGCATTGACGGCATTGTTGATTTCTCGAAGGGCCGTCGACTGCTCTTTTGCCGATTCAACAATCGAATCGACGTGGCGGTTGATCTCCTGCACTTCCAGAACGATTTCCGTCAGTGCCTTGCCTGTTTCGTCAACGAGCGCCACGCCGGAGCGCACCTGTTCGGCGGATGTGTGGATCAATTGCTTGATTTCCTTGGCGGCCCTGGCGGAGCGCTGCGCCAGTTCGCGCACTTCCTGTGCCACCACGGCAAAACCCTTGCCGGCCTCGCCCGCACGGGCCGCTTCAACGCCGGCATTGAGCGCCAAGAGATTTGTCTGAAATGCGATTTCGTCGATGACGCTGATGATATTGTTGATTTCGCTGGAGGAAGTTTCGATTTGTCCCATCGCAAGGACGGCGCGCTTGACGACGTCGCCCGATCGCTCGGCATTCTGCCGGGTTTTGGCGACAACCGTGCGCGCCTCTTCAGCGCGTGCGGTCGAGCCGTTAACCGTTGTTGTAATCTCGTCGAGCGCGGCTGCGGTTTCTTCGAGGGAAGCAGCCTGCTGCTCCGTGCGGCGTGCAAGGTCGTTGGAGGCCGTGCTGATTTCGGCTGCACCAGCGTCGATCGAGAGGGCGTTGCCGCCGATTGCCTTCAGGGACGACTGCAACTTGTCGGCGGAATTGTTGAAGTTTATGCGCAGCGTGTCGAGCGCCGGACCGAATGGCCGCACGAGGCGGAAGGCGAGATCGCCATCGGCCATTGCCTCAAGTGCCTGACCTAATTGGGCAACGGCATCGTTGGTTTCAGTTGCGGCAGCCTCACGCTCCCTGGCAGCGCCTTCGAGCTGCTCGCGTTCTGCAGCGGCGCGTCTTGCGTCGACCTCAGCCCGGTGCGTAGCCTGTGCACTGAGCGCGTCGCGCACCGCGCCGACGGCGCGCGCGAGATCCCCGATCTCGTCCCGGCGGGTATCGAGCGTAGAATCGGCTCCGACCCCTCCTCCGCTGGCCATATGCCGCAGTGCCGATTGCAGCTTTGCGATCGGTCTCGTAATCGAGCGACTTGCGACAAAGGCCGCGACAATCGCCAACAGCATGGCGACAGCCAGCGACCCGAACGCCAAAGTCTGGAAACCATTGACGGATTGACGAACGTCGTCGCCGACCTTCTGGTTCAGGGCCTCCTGGTAATCAATGAATTTGTTGATTGCGCCGAGCCAAGCGACGAACAGCGGGCGGGCCTGTTCAAGCAGGATTTTCTTTGCCTGCGCCCCATCGCCTTTTACCTGCAGATTGATGATCTGGACAACGAGCGGGTTGGTTTTCGATTGGATGTCGGCAATCTCAGCAAGGATTGTCCTTTCCTCGGCCGAAGCGCCCGCCGGCGAAGACACCATCTGCGCCATTTTTTTCTCGTTGACGGCATAGGCCTCGGCCAGTTTAGCGATCAGTTCCACTGCTGCCTGCCGGTCTGCAGTTGCTTCGACCAGGGTAACATCCCGGATTGCAATAGCCCGGTCGTGCACGCTGCCACGGAAATTGATGGCAAAGCGCTGCTTGACGCTGTTGACGTCGTTGACCTGGCCAAGATCGCTATTGATGAAGTTGACCTCGGTCACCGAATACTGGGTCAGCGCCAGCATCAGGAGAAGAAGGAAACCGAAGCCGATCCCCAAGCGTGTTCCAATTCCAAAGCGGGTCATTTTCCTCATCCGTATGTTCCGGTCTGAACGTAGCCAGGCGCATGGCATTTGATATATAAGTAAAATTCACTACAAATCTTAAATAACATTGAAGTATCCAAAAAATGTATTCCATCCTCCGAAAGACCGATTACTATATATCTACGGGCGATTAGGTCGTTACAAAATACAACGGCAAGTTATACATTCGAACCCAGGGGCTCGCACGGCCCCTGCCCCGTCGGAGCTCGTACCTCGCAGGCTGGGTTTTCTGACGCTGGCACTCGTTGCCAATCTCTCGGCTGCAGCAATCATCTGCAGGAGAACGGATCCTGATTTTCGGGGCAGTTTCAAACGGCCTGGCGCGACGAGAGGCGCGCGCGCCGGCGCGGAAGTCGCCATTGCCGGCCGAAAGCAGAAAAACTGAAACGCGTCAGCGACGAACCACCGAACCCAACGGCACTCGACGCGGGCCAGCGCGATGGACAGTCAAGTAGCGGGATGCGCCGAGGCTGTCGCGTCTATGCCATTGATCGGTCGCAGAACGATTGCAATGAGGCAGCGGCGCGATCCCATCAAGTCCTAGCGAGGTTTGCACGCACTGATCGCGTAGCGGTGCTGGAGGCCTCTGGAAAGCGCCTTGAAATAGTTCCAGTGGCTGGCCTGCGCTTTGTGTACTTCGCGCAGGTCATCATCGATCTGGACGTGTTCGAAACCGGCATTGTGCAGAAGTGCGGCGACCTTGTCGGCCCGCGCGCCCTTTGAGAAATAGACCCGCGACAGGATCCTGCTATGGATCTCTGCCATACCGGGCGCATGGCCCGGATCCGCTTTCAAGAGTCCGCCGCCTTCAAGCAATTTCATGAGACGCTTCACCAGCCGCTCGGCGAAATTGGCACTGACGAAATCGCCATCGACGATCAGCAGCGTTCCGCCAGGCTTCAACACACGCATCCATTCCGCAAATGCTTTTTCGGGATCAATGAGGGTCCACACCAGATGGCGGGTCACGATGACGTCGTAAGTGTCATCCAATTCGGTGGTGTTTTCGACATCAGCCATGCGGAAACGGATCATGCGGCCCCGGCTCTTTGCTTTGGCACGGGCGCGTTCGAGCATCGGCTCGGCCCAGTCGAGACCGGTCACCTCGAAACCGAGATCGTCCATGAGATGCGAAATCACACCCGTGCCGCTCGCCAGGTCGAGCGCACGCCTGCCCTGTCCCGCACCAAGATGCTTTACAATCAACCGATGCCAGGCGCTGCGCTCCGTCTCGGTGAAAATCTCATGGCCCGGCGACTGGTCGAAGGACTCCGCCCTGGCCGACCAATAGGCCTTGATCTCGTCACGAAGCCCATAATTCTCGCCGCCCGCCCCTTGCCCGTCCATTACCGTCATGCCAGCCAGTCCCAGTTTGAAATCGTTCTAATAGATAGAACTTGACGATAACACTCATAAAATAATAGAGGGCATTTCAGTTTTCCACGGAGTGAATCTAATGCGCATTACAGGCAAAGCGGCCGTTCTTGCAATGGGCCTTGTCGTTACCGCCGTCTGGCCGGCTTTTGCCGACAAGATCACCGTGAGGGACGTGACCGGGCGCGAGGTCGAGGTGAACGCCCCGGTCAAACACATGATCCTCGGCGAGGGCAGACAGATCTATTTTCTGGCAGCACTGGATAAGGAAGCCCCCTTTAAGCACGTCGTCGGGTGGCGCGACGACCTGCCAAAGGCAGACCCTGAATCCTACGACGCCTATCTTGCGAAGTATCCCGATATCGCCAAGCTGCCGACCTTTGGCGGCATGAAGGACGGCACCTTCGATATCGAACAAGCCGTCGCGCTGAAGCCCGACGTGATCTTGATGAACATCGACGCGAAAACCGCAACCGAAGAAGCCGGATACATCGAAAAGCTCGGTAAAGTCGGCATTCCGCTTGTCTATGTCGACTTTCGCGAAAAGCCGATGGAAAACACCGAGCCCAGCATGCGTATCATGGGCAAGCTGATGGATAAGGAAGCGATCGCGGAAGATTTCATCAAATTCCGCGCCGACAGCATCAAACGCGTGACCGACGTGCTGCAAAAGGCCAACCCGCCGAAGCCTGTCGTCTTCGTCGAGCGCGCTGGAGGTTATTCCGAGGATTGCTGCATGTCCTTCGGCAACGAAAATTTCGGCAAGATGGTCGAAATTGCCGGCGGCATCAACATGGCCAAGGACATCATCCCCGGCACGTTCGGAACGGTCAATCCCGAGCAGATCATTGCCTCCAATCCGGACCAGATCATCGTCACCGGCGGCAACTGGGACAAATATGTGCCCGGCGGGGCCTGGGTTGGGGTCGGCTATGGCGCAGATCTCGAGAAAGCTCACCACAAACTCGAAGCCCTGACCAAGCGCCCGGCCTTTACCGGAGTCAAGGCGGTGGCCGATCATAACGTTCATGCAATCTGGCACCAGTTCTACAACAACCCCTACCAGTTCGTCGCCATCCAGGAGATCGCGAAGTGGCTCCATCCGGACCTTTTTGCCGACCTCGATCCTGAGGCGACCTTCAAGGAATTGCATGCCCGCTTCCTGCCGCTCGACTACAAGCCGGGATATTTCGTCTCCCTGAAGGACGAGTGAGTTAACCTGGGCCGACGGCAAGAACCGTCGGCCCGACCATTGCTGTCACCGGCGCGCGACCTTTGCGTCGAGAAGGAGCCTCTCATGCGGTTTTCTGCCATCCGACACATCGCCGCCATTCTGATTGGCCTGGTTGCGACGACCGCGACGGCTGCCGAGATCACGGATGCTGCGGGCCGCACGCTCAAGATCGACCTGCCAGCAAAACGCGTCATCGTTGGCGAGGCACGGCAGATCCACGTCATCGCCGCCCTTAAGGGTGATAAGACTTTCGATCAGATTGTTGGCTGGCGCGATGATCTGATCAAGAAGGACCCAGACAGCTACACAGCCTATGTCGAGGCTTTTCCGCAGATTGCCGACCTGCCACGTTTCGGTTATCTGCCCCAAGGTGAATTCAGCCTCGAAGCGGCAGTTGCGCTCTCGCCCGATGTCATCACCCTCAATCTGGAGGCGCAAAAGTCCGCGACGGAAAGCGGCTTTGAGGAAAAGGCCGCCGCCGCCGGTGTGAAGATCGTCTATCTCGATTTTCGCCTCGATCCGGTTCGCAACACCGAGCCATCGATCGAACTGCTCGGCCGCCTTTTCGGCGCCGAAGAGCGGGCCAAGGAATTTATTACTTATCGGCGCGCGCAGATCGCCCGCGTGACCGACAGGCTCGCAACGATCAAGGACCTGAAACGCCCGAACGTCTTTATCGAGCGGGCGCCCGGTATTTCGGGGGAAAACAACTGTTGCCGCACCTTCGGACCGGTCAATTTCGGCGCTATGGTGGAAGAAGCCGGTGGCCATAATATCGCATCAGATGTCATTGCCACGACATTCGGCGATCTCAACCCCGAACAGCTTGTCGTGTCCGACCCCGAACATGTGATTGTCACCGGCTCGAACTGGGCAGCCGAATCCGACATCAACCAGTTCGTGCCCGTCGGCCGCGATGCGGATATGTCGCTTGCCCGCGACAGGCTCGCAAAACTGATGACGCGCACACCCTTTCCGGCCCTAAAGGCTGTGAGGAGTGGACGAGTTCACGCCGCGTGGCATCAGTTTTATGGCGCGCCATATGAGTTCTACCCGATCCAGCAATTTGCCAGATGGCTTCACCCCGAGCTCTTTGCTGATCTCGATCCCGATCAGACATTCAAGGAATTCCATGAGAGGTTTCTTCCCGTGACCTTCAAGCCTGGCTATTTCGTATCGCTGGAACAGGGATCAAACTGATGGCTGAGGCAACCCAGCTCCTCGTTACGCCGGCGGGACGCGAGCGATATCGTGCTCTAGCAACGCGCAGGATCCTGATCCTAACCGGGCTGGTTGGCGCGCTGTGCCTGAATGTCGCAGCAGACATGGCACTTGGGCCGGCCCGCTACAGCCTGACGGAGGTTATCTCGGCGATCTTCGGTCCCGGTGAAGTTGCAAACCAGCTGAGGGTCGTGATCTGGGATATTCGCATGCCCATTGCGCTGATGGCGATCACGGTCGGCGCATCGCTTTCGGTCGCCGGGGCCCAGATGCAGACGATCCTTTCCAATCCGTTGGCGAGCCCTTTTACGCTTGGCATTTCGGCGGCCGCCAGCTTCGGCGCAGCACTCGCACTCGTTGGCGGCGTCTCCCTGTTTCCCGGCGCCATCGAATACGTGGTGCCGCTGAACGCCTTTATCATGGCGATGGTCGCAGCACTCTTCATCCACTTCGCCTCCACGATGCGCGGTGTCAGCGTCGAAACAATCGTGCTGCTCGGCATTGCCCTGGTCTTCACGTTCAACGCAGCCCTCTCCCTCCTCGAATATCTGGCTTCCGAACAGGCGCTCGCGGCAGTCGTCTTTTGGACCATGGGCAGCCTGACGAAAGCCACCTGGGCCAAGGTCTATTTCACCGGGGCGGTGCTTCTCGTCACCGTGCCGCTGTTCATGAAGGACGCCTGGGCGCTGACTGCTCTTCGCCTCGGTGACGACAAGGCTGCCAGCATGGGTGTCAATGTCCGCCGCCTGCGACTGCAGACGATGATGATCGTCAGCCTGCTTGCTGCAATCCCCGTCTCCTTCGTCGGCACCATCGGCTTCGTCGGGCTTGTCGGACCGCATATCGCCCGTATGCTGGTCGGAGAGGACCAACGCTTCTTCCTGCCAGGAGCCGTCATCTGCGGGGCGCTTCTGTTGTCGACGACATCCGTCGTCAGCAAGATGCTCATTCCTGGCGCCATCCTTCCAATAGGCGTGATCACGGCGCTCGTCGGCGTTCCTTTCTTCTTCGTTCTTATATTCAGCAACCGGAGACGCGCATGGTAGGTCTTGCGCTTCAGGACGTGGGGGCCGCTTACGGCCGCAGGACGGTGCTTTCCAGTGTCAGCACGGACATGCTCCGGAGCGGCAGTGTAACGGCGGTGATCGGCCCCAACGCGGCAGGCAAATCGACGTTGTTCAAACGCATCGCCTCGTTGATCTCCGGGCCGGGGCTCGTTGAACTCTCCGGCACGGCGCGAGGACCGAGAACGATCTGCTACATGCCGCAAGATACCGGCGCCAACGCCGTTCTGACGGTCTACGAATCGATCCTGCTGTCTGCCAAACAGGGCAGCGGCTGGCGCGTTCACGACGATGAGCTCGCCGAAATCGACGCCATCTTGAAGGCACTGCGGATCGAGGATCTCGCATTTCGAGAGCTCGGGGAGCTTTCTGGCGGGCAGCGGCAGCTGGTATCGCTGGCACAGGCGCTCGTGCGCCGACCCGAGGTCCTCCTCATGGACGAGCCGACTTCCGCGCTCGACCTGCATCGCCAGGTGGATGTCCTGACCTTCATTTCCGACCTGGCAGCGCGCAAGGGCATGATCGTTCTGGTTGCGCTCCATGATCTCAACCACGCCCTTCGCTACTGTCAAAATACGATTGTCATTGCCGACGGTTCCATGGCGATCAGCGGCGATACATCGGCCGTCATCACCCCCGAAATGCTCCGCGACATCTATAAAGTCGCAGCCCGTATCGAGACCTGCTCGCAGGGACGCGCGCTGGTTATCGTTGATAACGCCATCTAGGCGAGGAAGCTGCACAGATGCGGCAACAGAAGGAAAGACGAGTGCCGGGACCTCACTGCCCCGGCGATACCAGCAGTGAATCGAACTGAAAATTCCCGCTCTTTCCTTTGTCCTGCCATCCGTTAGTTAAACGCCTGTTGTCCAAAGGCTTTCATCTGCAGGAGTGAGGATAAATGGGTGCGTCAGTGATAATCGGAATTTTGATCACGTTTCTCGTGATCATTCTCGTCTTATACTTGGTTCAGCGACTGCCGATCGATGCCCGCATGCGACAGATCGTGCAGATCATCGTGATAATCATCGGTATTGTTTCGCTCCTGAAGTATCTGGCCGTTTGGTAATTACAGGCGGCCTGCGACTGGCCGGCAACGTCAGCTCTTTGTGGCGAAGACAATGCCCGCTGCACTGGGGCAACGGGCACTCTTGCTCCGGTCGACGCCGACTTATCGTCCGTTGGTGTTCCGGCGAACCTTGTCGGTTTTTGCCTTCACTGATGACGTCTTAGCGTCATAGGCCTGTCCGAAATTGGTCCCACCCAGATGCCCGCCGGCGCTCGTATTGGCGACCTGCCGCTTGGCGCGCTGAAGAAGTTGATCTGCATTGGTTTTCTTCATCTCGTAGCTCCAAAATTGAAAATCGAAAAAGGCCGGGCGAACCCGACCTCAATAGTTGATAAAGGACCGGTCCAGGAAATCCGGGTCAGTGGCCGATCAGGTTGGATGGTTACGCAGCGAAAAGGTTCTCGGCGGCGTTCTTTCCGCTTTTGTTGTCGCGCACGATATCAAAGGTAACCTTCTGGCCTTCCCTCAGATCGGACATGCCGGAGCGCTCAACCGCAGAAATGTGAACAAAGACATCCGTTGATCCATCGCTTGGCTGAATGAAGCCGAAGCCTTTGGCCGCATTGAAAAATTTAACAGTTCCGCTGTTCATGACGATATCCTTTCAATCGCACAGGATGAGTCGCTCGGCCATTGCCGACGACGGATGATCGATTTTGAGAGGAAAGACCGCCTTGAGCGCGAAGTGGCGCCAAAACAAAGCTTAACAGGCAAGCTCGATGCCCGACTTTTAAGCGACAACTGTGTCTAGATAAAGGCTGGATCGCACTACCTAAGCTGGCATGCGCGCTCAAAGAAGAGGCCATCCCAGCAGCCGACCTAATCTCGTATTCCCAACCTGATCTCGCACCAAGGAAGACACATGCGGTGTTACACAAAAACCTTTGCGACAGCGCCGAAAGCGCCTCGACCATTCAAAACCAATGCTGCCGTCGCTTTGTGCCGACGGCCGTCCATTATGTGCCCATTGCAAGGTTCGGCGATGATGCTTGTGTAAGAGCGGCGACGGTGCCTGCCATTGCCGGGACGCCGGCCTCCAGGCAGGCTGCGATAAATGCTTCGCGTGCCACCTCTGCGGGGACGACCCGGCTCAATGCTCCCCGGCACTGGTTGACGGCTCGATGGTAGCGCTCACCTCGCCGCTCGGGCCACTCGTTCTCAAGAAAACCAAGGGTCTCAAAGGCTGACGTCAATGTCCGCTGAAATCCGCACTCCAAGCGGACGGTTATCGGAACCCGCCAAGGCACCTCACTCACAAGCATGATGTTTTCTCCTCTCTCGATGCCGCTACGCCACCCGGGAAAATATTGGTTTTAATCGGTTTTCGTTCAAGAGGTAATGGCCTAGACCAATCGGATGAGTTCCTGCAACGATCGTCATCAGGACGCCATCATTTTGAGAGTATCGCGCCGCGCGCAGGTCGGTGACCGCGCCGATCTGAGGCAAACTCGCAACCGCGCATCTTCCTCCTACCGGCATAGCGACGGCGACGGCCAGTTCCAACGAGCACCGCGCTTCCGGTCGGTTTTCCCGGATGACTGGCGCCTACAACTTCGTCGCCAGAACTGACGCTTCTACCAGTGAGCCCAGCGGACGAAGAGCTTGTGGATTATAGGTGTTGGGGCAGGATTTCATCCTGATTGATCAAAATCGCTCAGCTTGATAATATATCTTCATCAACAGAGGCGGCAAGCGGCTGGAACCACCATGCGTGAAATCAACCACATCACCGGCAAACAGCTGGCAGCGGCGCGTGTGTTGGCGGGTCTTGGTCAAGTCGAACTTGCAAAGCACGCCAATGTTTCTGCCCCCACCTTACGCCGCATGGAGGCAAGCGATGGACAGATCAAGGGCATGCCTAACAACGTCGTCGCCGTCGTTCGTGCCCTTGAAGCGGCCGGCATTGCCTTCCTCGACGGCGACTATTCAGGCTCCGGCGGCCCAGGGATTCGGCTTGTGGCACCTGCGCGAGGGTCGATCGACGTCGATGAGAAACAGATGATTCAGTACCGCGAAGTTTTCGAAAACGATGCACCTCCCGGCGCAGGCGGCTGATATGGAAGAACATTTCGGACATCGCCGCGACGAGCCGCTTACGTCTGAAGATCTGACCGTCTGCAATGACGTCCTTGATGATCTGTGTGCTCAGATGGAGATCACCGACAATAAAACGGTCGCACGTCTGGCCTCGATCATCATAGAACTGTATCGCCAAGGTGTGCACGAACCGGAGCAATTGACGCTTCTGGCGGGCGCGACACGTGATGACCCCGCCGCCTGATGGAGGGCTTGGGTCGTCGGTCGCCAGCAGCAGAGGTTAGTTGACGCCAGGAGATCGCGAATGGCGATGTCTTTCGAGGGCGTCGAAGGAGAAAGCGCCTATCTCCAACGCGGTGCCACCATCGAGTGCAAGGTCAGACAGAATCTCACCGACAACGCTCGTAAATTTGAATCCATGTCCGGAACAGGGCGATGCAACGACAATGTTTGGCTGCCCGGGCAGAAGGTCGAAGAGGAAATCCTCGCTCGGCAACATTGTATAGCGGCAGGAGGCCGCGCGAACACGAAGTCCGGCGGCGGCAGGCAAACGTCTGGATGCAAAGTCATCAAGCAGTGCGGTATCTCGGTCGTTGATCGGCGCATTGGGTCGGTTAGGGTCGATCGGTTCGCGGAAATGCGCGTGGCGGCCGAGCTTCATGCCGTCGACGCCGATCGCAGGGAAGCCAAAATAAGAACCTTCCCGACCTTCGTCGCGAAGGAAACATGGCATGCGTTGCGGCGCTGCGACAAAGCCGTCCTTTGGCTGATACCACGCCACGACCTGACGGATCGGTGTCGCGTGTGATTTCAGGCGCGGAACGAGTTCGGCAATCCATGATCCCGTCGCGATGACGACCTTTCTGGCGTGGTAGCAGCCATTTGCTGAGGCGATAGTCACACCCCCGTCACCCGGATCCAGAGCCATGACCTTCTCGCCAAAATGGATCATCGCTCCGCTTTCGGCCGCAAGTTTGACGTAGCCCATGATGGCTGTCTCCGGTCGCAGATACCCGCCTTGCGGATCAAAGATGGCAACCTCATCGTCATCGAGCTGAAACGCGGGAAAGCGGCGCGCCATTTCCGCTGCGTCGAGCTCTTCATGGGCAAGGCCGTGCAACCTGCACGAAGTGCGCGTGCCGCTCACGATCTTGCTGTCTGGCAAACCGATCTGCAACACGCCGGTGATGGTCAGGATATCGGTCCTTAGGCTGGTTTCGAGCGCTCGCCAGTTGCGATAGGCACGTTGAAGAAGCGGCACATAGGACGGGTCCTCGAAATAGCCGAGCCGAATGAGCCGGCTGTCGCCATGCGACGAGCTCATCGCATGTGCGGGAAAATAAGCGTCGATGCCAATCACCTTGACGCCACGGGCGGCGAGAAATGCAAGTGCTGCGCTTCCCATGGCGCCAAGGCCGATCACAGCGACGTCGAAACGAGCGATCATGGCAACCCCTTCAAATACCCGTCGGCGGCGACCGATCCCGAAGCAAAATGCGCAATGTCTCCACGTCCCCAGCAAGCGGGCGGTCGTCGGCATAGTGCTGCACATGCGCACGCACGATAACATGGATTTCTTCCGTGCCCCTCGCCCTCGGCGCTGTCGCCTCGAGAAAATCATGGGCCTGTGCTGCAGCCATCAGTTCGATCGCAAGGATGTATTCAGCATTATCGATGACGGTAAGCAGCTTGTTTGCAGCAGCTGTCGGATGCGCGAGAAAATCCTCCTGCAGACCCGATGTCAGGCCGCCATCCAACGAGGCGGGAGCAGCAAGACGGCGGTTCTCATTACTGAGCGCGGCAGCCGTATACTGGGCGATCATGAAGCCGGAATCGCTGCCGGCATCACTGGCAAGGAAAGGCGGAAGGCCGCTTACCAGCGGATTGACAAGCCGATCAATTCGCCGCTCGCTCATCGCGCCGATTTGAGCGATTGCGATTGCAAGGCTGTCGATCGCCTGCGCGAGTGCCGGAGCAACGGCATGCGCTTCGGACGAGACGATCGGATTGTCCGGCGTGCCCGAGATCGCCGGATTGTCGGTGACGGACGCGAGCTCCCGGTCGACGATCCCGGCTGACTGCTCGAATACGTCGCGCGCGCCGCCATGGGCGTGCGGTACCGCACGCAGGCTCAGCGCATCCTGCGTACGCCTTGCGAGGGCGACCGCAACAAGCCCACTGCCCGAAAGGCGATTGCGGATCGACGCGCCGACCGTCGCGATACCCCTCGAAGGACGAAGCGCAAGCACGGCTTCGTCGAATGCTGCCAGCTGGCAGCCGGCAGCTTCCAAGGTAAGAGCGGCGATTGCATCGGCCCAATCGAGAAGGCGCGCGGCACGTGCGAGAGCGATGCTCGAAAGGCCGGTCGCGCAAGCCGTGCCATTGACAAGGCTCAACCCTTCTTTGGCCTTGAGGACGAGTGGCGCAAGACCGATCGCCGTCAACGCGTCGCGCCCGTGCATCGGACGACCGGCGACGCGCGCAGATCCCTCCCCAATCAAGACGAGCGCACTGTGGGCATTGTGGGTGAGATAGCCGGCTGAGCCTTTCGACGGCACATCGGGAATGCAATCCCTCTCGAGAAAGGCAGCCAGGTTTTTGACGATTTCCGGCCGCACGCCTGAGTGGCCGTGGGCAAAATTGGCGATCTGCGCGGCAATAATGGCCCGCACCTCGCGTGGTGCCAGGAGCGAGCCGACGCCGCATGCGTGACTGAGTACGATATTGCGCGAGAGTCGGCTTTGCGAGCTACGATCAACGACCGTGTCCGACAGGGCGCCGACGCCGGTATTTATACCGTAGGCCCGCACCCCGCTATCGACGATAGACCCGACGATACGGGCAGCGTGGGCGATACGTTCCTCTGCAGCCGGCGACAGTGCAAGTGCTGCGCCTTCGCCGACCTCAGCGATGTCGCGCCAGCCAAGCCTCTCCCCGATCGTGACGGTCATTGTCCACTTCCGAAATCGCCGATGAACTGGCGGAAGGCTTTCGATGCGCCGCCGCCGAACATTGCGTCCGGAGCGCCACGGCTTTCCACAAGCCCTTGGCGCATGAAGATGACGCGATTAGAGACGTTGCGGGCAAAACTCATTTCGTGCGTGACAACGAGCATGGTCATGCCCTCTTCGGCGAGCGCACGCATGACGCGGAGTACCTCACCGACGAGTTCTGGATCAAGGGCAGAAGTCGGCTCGTCAAAGAGCATCACCTTCGGCTTCATCGCAAGCGCGCGCGCGATTGCAGCACGCTGCTGCTGGCCGCCCGAAAGATGCGCCGGATAGGCATGACGTTTATCGGCGATGCCGACCTTTTCGAGCAGCGCTTCGGCTTCGGAAATGCACTCTGCACGCGGCCGTTTGAGGACATGCACGGGGCCTTCGATCACATTCTGCAGGATGGTCATATGTGACCAGAGATTAAATTGCTGAAAGACCATGCCGAGTTCGGAGCGGATATGATCGACCTGCTTCTGGCTCGCGGGCCTGCTTCTTCCGTTCTTGTGCACCATGTGGATCTCTTCGCCATCGACCCAGATCTCGCCACTGGTCGCCGTCTCGAGAAGGTTGATGCAACGCAGGAACGTCGATTTGCCGGAGCCTGATGCGCCGAGCAGCGAAATCACATCGCCATCCTGTGCATCGAGGGAAATTCCGCGCAACACCTCGTGAGTGCCGAAGCTCTTGCGGATGTTGCGGACCGAAAGTCGGGTCTGACCGGGCATGAAGGCTCCAATCGGTTTGAGTCTGATCCTACGCCTTCAGCGCCGCCGGAGTGGCGCGGCGATGTCGGGAGAGCGAATATTCAAGCAGGGTCATGCCCTGAAGGATGATGAAGTTCAAAACAAGATAGATGAGGGCAGCACAGAGGAAGACCTCCATCGTACGATAGGTCTGCGAGATCAGACGCTGGGCGACACCTGTGACCTCCCATACCGTGACGAGGCTTGCGAGAGCCGTCGACTTCATCATCAGGACGATTTCGGTCGAATAAGCGGGCAAGGCATGCCTAAAAGCGATGGGCGCCAGGATGCGGCGCACAAGCACAAAGCCCGACATGCCGATCGAGCGGGCGGCCTCGATTTCCCTTGGAGAGATTGCCCGAATGCCGCCGCGGAAGATCTCGGCCGTGTAACCGGCAGTGCACAGCGCCAGCGACAGAACGGCACAGACGAAAGGCTCTCTCAGGAACGGCCAGAGGAAGGAATAGCGGATGAAACCAAATTGCCCGAGGCCGTAAAAGACGAGAAACATCTGGATCAGAAGCGGTGAGCCGCGAAAGACAAAGACGTAGCCCTTGGCAATCGCCGAGAGTACCGGATTGCCGCCAACGCGCATCCAGACAATCAAGAGCGCCAGAAAGAGGCCGAAGAAGATCGACGCGGAAAACAGCGCCAGCGTCATCGGCACAGCCTTCAAAAGCGTGATCATGGTCTGCGACAGAAAGGTGAAGTCCATGGTCGTTCCTCAGGCCTGGCCCATCGCAGCTGCCGGCATGCTGCGGTTTGTCCGCCGCTCGGCACCGTTGAATACCCGATCGGAAAGGCTCGTCAGGATCAGATAGAGCGCGCCACCGATGATGAAGAAGAGGAAATATTGCCGGGTAGAGCCGGCCGCGACCTGGCTGGTCCGCATCAGTTCGGCAAGACCCGTCACCGAAACCAGCGCCGAGTCCTTGAGGCTCAACTGCCAGACATTGCCGAGACCGGGAATGGCAAAGCGCAGGACCTGTGGCATGATAATGCGCCGGAAGCGCAAGCCGCGATGCATGCCGATTGCGGATGCCGCCTCAAGTTCTCCCTTGGAAATCGCAAGATAGGCGCCACGGAAGACCTCCGCCTGATATGCGCCTGAAATGATACCAACCGCCAGCGCACCGGCCGCGAAGGAAGGTAGTCCGAGAAAACCCTCGTAACCCATGGCCGTGCCGATCGCCGTCATTGCGGACGATCCGCCGAAATAGATCAGATAGATGATCAGCAGTTCGGGAACGCCGCGAAAAACGGTGGTGTAGAGACTGCCCATGGCAGACAGCAGCCAATTGCCGGACAGCTTGGCGCCGGCGACGATCGTTCCGAGCAGCGCCCCGATTGCGAGCGCCGTCGCCGTCACGGCAAGCGTCGTCGCGGCACCGAGCAGAAGCAGTGCCCCCCATCCTGTCGAGCCGAAGCCAATCAGTTCCATTGTCGCCATATCCGTTCCCCGCGCTGCCCTCCAAGGGCCGTCAGAATAACATGCGGTCCCCGTCGAGTAAGCGGGGACCGGAAGTTTTCGGCCGGAACCGGCGCTTACTTCTGCGGGCTGACGTCGACCTTGAACCACTTCATCGAGAGGTTTTTGACGGTGCCGTCAGCAAGGGCAGACTTGATGGCCTCGTTGAACTTGTCGCGCAGATCCGTATCTGCCTTGCGCAGCCCAAGACCTTCGCCCTCACCCCAGATGGAACCGGCTATTTCGGGACCGGTAAAGGCAAGCGCACCATTTGCGGCTTGAAAGGCGTTGTTGAAATAGACCGCATCGTCAAAGCCGAGATCGATGCGGCCGCTCTGCAAGTCAAGGTCGCGGTCTGCACCGGTCTTGTATTCACGGATCTCGGCGATGCTGCCGAAGTTGTCATAGACGAATTTGGCATAGACAGTCGCCGCCTGAATGCCGATCGTCTTGTCCTTGAAGGCTTCCTTGAGGGCTTCGATTTCCTTCACCCCGCTCTGGCCGGGAGTCATCGTGATGGTCGAGCCTGTGCCTGCGGCGTTGGCAAGCGGACTATCCTTGGCTGTCGCAAAGGCGGCGGGGGTCGCGGCGTAGGGAACCGTAAAGTCGATGATCTTCTTGCGTTCCTCGGTAATCGACAAGGCGTCCATGATGACGTCGAACTTGCCGGCGTTGAGGGCTGGAATCATTCCGTCCCAGTCTGAGGCGACGAGGCTGCACTCAATCTTGGCACGTTCGCAAAGAATCTTGGCGAGTTCCGGTTCGAAACCGCCGAGCGAGCCGTCGGCATTCGTCAGGTTCCACGGCGCGTAGGCGCCTTCGAGCGTTATGGTGGCGGTCTTCCAATCCTTGGCCGCGAGCGGGGCGGCGAAGGTCGCGAGCATGAACCCGGCAGAAAGAAAAAGCGTCTTCAATCTCATATCATCAATCTCCTCTGAAGTTGTCATTGATCTTGTGGTTTCATGAAACCGGTCTGCGCCGGCTTGCCTGTCGTCATCGACGCTAATCGAACGCTTGACCAGGAGGTTGTATAGGGTAGCATATGAGAGATTTCATGATATGCAAGAGGAAAGTCTGTTTATCGGGCAGATTCCATCGATGCAAAAGGAATGGGCAATGAAGCGTCCGGGCGAGATGAAGCGCGAGTTTTCCGAAAATGACACCGCACCGCTTTACGCCGGCGTCAAACAGGTGATTCTCGATCGCATTCACAGCGGCGAGTGGCCGCCCAAGCATCGCGTGCCTTCCGAAAACGAACTCGTCGTCGAGCTCGGCGTCAGCAAGATGACCGCCAACCGCGCCTTGCGCGAGCTTGCCAGCGAGGGTGAGCTGGTGCGCATCCAGGGCGTCGGTTCGTTTGTTGCGGAGCGCAAAGGCTATTCTGCGCTTTTTGAAGTGCGTAATATTGCTGAAGAGATTGCCGAGCGTGGAAACGAGCATGAGGCAAATGTCATTGTTCTTGCAAGAGAAATCGCCTCCCCGGAAGTGGCTGATGCGCTGGAGCTTGAAATCGGCGGCCCCGTATTCCACTCGCTCATCGTTCACAGCGAAAACGGCGTTCCGGTGCAAATCGAAGACCGCTTCGTCAACCCGTCGGCAGCGCAGAATTACCTTGAGCAAGATTTCTCCTCGGTGACACCGAATGCCTATCTCACAGCCGCAGCGCCATTGAGTGGATCCGAGCATGTCGTCGAGGCAGCAATGCCGAGGAGTTGGGAATGCAAGCTGCTGATGATTTTGAAAACGGAACCCTGTCTTGCGATCCGGCGACGGACCTGGTCGGGCAAGAAGGTTGTCTCGACTGCCAGACTTGTTTATCCGGGGCATCGCTATCGGCTGGAAGCACGCAGTGGCCGGATGTTTGATGAATAGGTATAAAGTTCCATATGGAAGCTTTGCCGCAACGGAGCTGAGCGGTTTCGGTAGAGCCGGCACGAGCATAGGCCGATCAGCGCGGTCCGATTGGATATGCAGTATCGTCGCTGCGCCGAGAGCCGCGGCAAATAGAGCCGGGCAGCATTCGAGATCGGGCACAGTCAGGGAAGAACAGCTCCTTGACCTTACCAGCATTGGAACCTCTAGCCTGTGCATAAGGTAATGTTCGCGCCACATAAACGACGCGAACATCAACAACATATGGGACCAGATTGAAATCGGGCTGCTTTGCATGTAGCTCGTTGGGAATGGGCAAGATGTACCGAATCATAGTGAGCAGGCTGCTCGTGATGATGCGGCTGGTGATCATCGTATCGCTGGCGGGGTATTCGCTGTCGAACGCTAATGCAGCGATGCATGGCTCTCCCTTCCCAGATCCTGGAGCCGCTCCGTTTGACGCGATGCTGTCGCACGGCGCGCATGACAGGGTCGACGTCGCCCAACATGACCACTCGCATGGCGATGTCTCCGATGATGACGGATCAAAGCTCGTCAAACAGGACTGCTGTGACGATTTTTGCGGCGGCATCGGTATTATTTCTGATGGCCAGGACGTCGGTGGGCCCGTCGTGACTTCGATCCGGCAGTTCGTCGACGACCGGACGACGCTTGGTGAACTGCCAACGCTCGACCGTCCTCCGAACATCTGAATAGAGACGCGCCCGCTTGATCGGGTCCAGCCGGACATCTGCCTTTGTGTGGCGGGTGCCCTTTAGGCTATCTCATACTCGGAAATTTCATAATGAAAACCTCGCTTCTCGTGGTGGGGCTGCCGCTTGTTATCGGCGGCTGCGCATCCACACTTCCTCCCGACGTAACGGCGTCGTCGGCCGCAGTCGAACAGCCCTCCCCGCGCCCGGTCGCATACCGGTCGCCGATCTCGGGCTATGTCGACAGGCAGCCCGTCGACCCCAGGCCCTGGCGGCAACAGAACCAGTCGCAGTCTCCCGCCGAAGGAGACCCGTCATGACCCCGACGAAACTGCTCGCAGCCATCTCAGTTATTCCATTCGTCCTAGCAGGCTGTGTCAGCAGCGCGGAATATGCCAGGAATGAAGCCGGTTTCACCACTGTCTCCAGTAAGACTGCTGCCATCGCCTCTAAGCGAACCGTCTGGGTGCAAAATCAACAACAGGCGCGAGCAGCATCTGCTCAGGTCAGAGCGCTCCTGGCTCGCAAGAAGTCACTCGACGTCGAGACCGCCGTACAGATCGCCCTGCTGAACAACAAGGGCCTTCAGGCGGCGTATGCCGATCTTGGCGACAGCGCCGCTGACGCCTGGCAATCGACAATGTTCCTGAACCCGACTGTAGCCGTTGGTTTGACAGGCATCGGGACGCCCGGGTTAGAGGCCTTCAAGACAGTCGAAGGGGCAGTCGTCACCAACATCCTGGCGCTTGCCACGAAGAAGCGTGACATCGAAATCGCTGACACGCGGTTCCGGCAAGCACAGTTGAACGCTGCTGTGCGTACGCTTCAGCTTGCCGCCGACACCCGTCGCGCCTGGATCAACGCCGTTGCTGCCTGGGAGAACGTGGGCCAGTTGCAACGCGCCCAAGCCACTGCCGATGCAGCCTCCGAGCTAGCACAGAAGCTGGGCGAGACCGGGGCAATGACCAAAGGCGCTCAAGCTCGCGAGCATGTTTTTGTAGCCGAGCTTGCAGGCGAAACCGCAAAGGCGCGTCTGGCGGCCCGGCTGACAAAGGAAGAGCTTACGCGTCTTATGGGTCTTTGGGGCTCTGACCTCGACTATCAAGTCCCGAACAGCCTGCCGTCCCTGCCAAGGGCTGTCGTCAAGCGCGATACCATCGAGGCGGAGGCACTTCGCAACCGTATCGATCTGCAAGTCGCCAAACTTGAGTTGGAGGCGACCGCTCGCTCCTATGGGCTGACAGAGGCAACTCGGTATGTGACCGATCTGGAAATCCTGACGGGGCTTGAAACGGAACGCGAAATCGAGGACGGCGACAAGAAGGTCGACACGACGGGATTTGCCGAGCTGGAATTCGCGATCCCAATCTTCGACACCGGCAAGGCCCGGATGCGCAAGGCCGAGCTTGACTACATGCGTGCCGCCAACGAGTTGGCGGAAAAAGCCATCAACGTCCGTTCGGAAGCACGCTCCGCCTACGAGGCCTACCGGTCGAACTACGACATCGCCCGGCACTACCGCAACAGCGTCGTGCCGCTGCGCACCAAGGTCGAAGAGGAGTCTCTGCTGACCTACAACGGCATGATCACCAACACGTTCGAACTGCTCACCGACACACGCGACAAGATCAACTCCATCCTGCTCTCCGTCAACGCCAAACGCGACTTCTGGTTGGCCGAAGCCAACCTTGCGCCAGCGATTTATGGCGGCGGCGCGACGGCTACGTCAGCAGAGACCGAAGTTGCCTCTGCCTCCGAGAGCCGCGGTGGCGGCGGCCATTGAGAAAGGACATCGCTATGTTCAATAGAAGACAGATCATTGGAGCTAGCGCCGCTCTCCTTTCGACGGCCGCTTGGACAAAGACGTCGGCAATGGGTCTGCCCGACGCACCAACGATGGAATCGGCGGACATGCAGCCACCGCTCCATCCGACCTCGGGACCAGATTACCAGCCAGTGGTTACGCTCAATGGCTGGACCCTGCCGCACCGGATGAACAACGGTGTCAAGGAGTTCCACCTGGTCGCCGAACCGGTCGAACGCGAGATGGCTGACGGCATGACGGCCTATCTCTGGGGCTACAACGGTCAATCACCCGGTCCCACCATCGAGGCGGTCGAAGGAGATCGCGTCCGCATTTTCGTCACGAACAAATTGCCGGAACACACGACGATCCATTGGCACGGCATGCTCGTGCCGTCGGGCATGGACGGTGTCGGTGGCCTGACACAGCCGCATATCCCGGTCGGCAAGACCTATGTCTACGAGTTCGATCTCGTAAAGTCGGGAACCTTCATGTACCACCCGCACTCCGACGAGATGGTGCAGATGGCCATGGGCATGATGGGCTTCTTCGTCGTCCACCCGAAGGACCCGAAGTTCATGCCGGTCGACCGTGACTTCGTCTTCCTTCTCAATGCCTATGACATCGATCCCGGCTCCTACGTGCCCCGGATCATGGAAATGACCGACTTCAACATGTGGTGCTGGAACAGCCGCGTGTTTCCGGACATCAGTCCACTCGTCGTTTCCAAGAACGACCGGGTCCGCGTCCGCGTCGGCAACCTGACGATGACGAACCATCCGATCCACATGCATGGCTACGACTTCGAGGTGACCTGTACCGACGGTGGCTGGGTGCGGCCGGAAGCGCGGTGGCCGGAGGTAAGCATCGACATTCCGGTCGGTGCAATGCGTGCCTACGAGTTCGACGCCAAGTACCTCGGCGACTGGGCGATCCATTGCCACAAGTCGCATCACACGATGAACGCGATGGGACACGACATCCCGACCTTCATCGGTGCCGACAAGTCCAAGGTCGCCGAGAAGATCAAGAAGCTTCAGCCGGAATACATGCCCATGGGCACCAAGGGTATGGCTGATATGGGCGAAATGGAAATGCCTATCCCCGAGAACACCATTCCGATGATGACCGGCTGGGGGCCGCACGGCCCCATCGAGATGGGCGGCATGTTCTCGGTCGTCAAGGTCCGCGAGGGCATCTCGGCGGGCGACTACTCCGATCCGGGCTGGTACGAGAACCCGCCGGGGACCCAGGCTTGGGAATGGACCGGCGAACTGCCGGACGCGACCAAGGCCAAGGACGCGAAAACGCAAATCACACCGAAGCCGACAAACGGCTGAGGCTCAATCCTCCACATCAAAAAAGGATTTACCCATGAAAAACTATGTACTGGCACTGGCGCTGGTCGCGCTCGCAACCCCAGCCCTGGCCACCGGCAATCACGCTGGCGGTCACGGTGAAAAGATGCCCGTTGGCGAACCTGGCGACAAAGCCAAGGCGACGCAAACGATCCGCGTCACGATGAAGGAAACCGACGACGGGAAGATGCTGTTTACCCCCGCCGTCTTCAATGTCCGCAAGGGGCAGACAGTCAAGATCGCGATCAAGAATGCCGGCACCGTCGATCACGAATTCGTGCTCGATCAGGAAGACAAGATCCTTGAGCATAAGGCGGTCATGGAGAAGTTCCCGGAGATGGAACATGACGATCCGAATTCGATCCGGCTTCCGGCAGGTCAATCCGGCGAGATCGTCTGGAAGTTCACCACCGACGGCCAGTTCAAGTTCGCCTGCCTGATCCCTGGTCACTATGAAGCAGGCATGCACGGCGACGTCACCGTCGCCGGGAAGTAATCGAAACCAAGGAGACACAGAGATGAAAACTGCAATGATCAAGGTCACCGTAGCCGCCCTGCTCTGCGCCAGCACGGCCTTCGGTGCGTTTGCCCAGGAATTCACCAAGGGCGTTGTCAACAAGGTCGACACCAAGGCAAAGAAGGTCACCATCAAACATGAAGACCTCAAGGGCCTCGACATGCCCGCGATGACCATGGTTTTCCGTGTTGAAGACCCTGCATTGCTGGAAAAGCTGAAGGAAGGCTCGAACATCGAGTTCGTTGCCGAACGCGTGAATGGCAAGCTGATGGTCACCGAGGTAAAATAGCCGCCTCCTGCCGCCCGCGTCCATCCGGGCGGCAGGACATCAAGGAGTGGAGACGATGCACAGGAGAAGCTTCATCACAATGGCGGCATCCGCCCTGGTGTTCCTTGGCAGCGGGGTCCGCGCCGCCGCCCCAGCGAAGATGACTGTCCACAAGGATCCGAACTGCGGTTGCTGTCGCGAATGGTCGAAGGCGATGGCCGCGGCGGGATTTTCTGTCGACGTGCGCGACACCGGCGACCTTGCCGCAGTTAAAGCGCGGCTGGGAGTCCCCGCCGCCCTTGAGGGATGCCACACTGCCATCGTCGAGGAATACTACCTTGAGGGACACGTTCCGCTTGAGGCCGTTCAGCGCCTGCTGCGGGAGCGGCCGCCGGTCCGAGGGCTGGCCGTGCCTGGCATGCCCCCTGGCTCGTTGGGGATGGGAGACGACCCGCAGGCGTCCTATGACGTCTATGCGATCCCCTCGGGAACCGGCGCACCATACCTATTCATGGAGGTCCGACCCCGGAAGGGGTGACGTCGCGATCAAGCGGCCGCGTCGAGCGCTCATTGCAGGGCGCGGCTTCAAGATCTTGGCCGGCAGATCCGAACGAAGCGATGTGGGGAGACCTGGACGAGTGTGGGGAATGCGCGCAAACGATCAGGGACGAAAATCGGGCGTCTCTCCCGCTTCCGTGGTCGTTGCGCGCCGATCCAGTCAATCCGCACAAGCTCCGAGGCTCGATCAACCGGTCGGCTGCTTGGTCTTCCTGAGATAGGGAAGGACAGTGTCGAAAGAGCCGAAGCGCGAGATCGCGTCTTCGTTCGAAACCGCAGCCGTGATGATGACGTCTTCCCCCTGCTGCCAGTTTGCAGGTGTCGCTACCTGATGCTTGGCCGTCAATTGAATGGAATCGATGGCACGCAAGATTTCATTGAAGTTGCGGCCCGTCGTCATCGGATAGGTGAGGATGAGCTTGATCTTCTTGTCGGGGCCGATGACGAAGACAGAGCGCACGGTGGCGTTGTCGGCCGGCGTGCGGCCTTCCGAGCTCTCGCCTGCGCCTGCCGGCAGCATGTCATAGAGCTTGGCGACCTTGAGATCCTTGTCGCCGATCAGTGGATAGCCGACATCGAAACCGGTAGCCGTCTTGATGTCGTTCTTCCACTTGCCGTGGCTTTCCACCGGATCGACGGATATGCCGATGATCTTGACACCGCGTTTAGTGAACTCCTGTTCGAGCCCGGCCATTGCGCCAAGTTCCGTCGTGCAGACTGGCGTGAAGTTCTTCGGATGCGAGAACAACACCGCCCAACCATCTGCTATCCACTCATGAAAATGGATTGGGCCCTGCGTCGTCTCGGCGGAGAAGTCAGGTGCAATATCATTGATGCGAAGGCTCATGGGTTGGGTCCTTTCTCCTGGATCACGCGTGAATTCCGTCTTCGGCTAGCGATATACGCTCATCTTAGCCGACAGCAAGCCGCTTGCGGCCGCACGCTTCAAACATTGGTGACCGCTCGCCTACGTTCAACCTGCCGCGGGCGGCGGGTGCGGCTCTTCAACGTTGTCAAAAGTCCATACCCGCTCGGCCAGCGCCCGAATCCGCTTGCGACGTTGATATGTCCGGCCAATCCGATGTTCCTGAGATCGGATCTCCAAAGGCGCGCAAACATCGTCAACCGGTCAAGGCTTATATAGATATCGTTGAGACTGCCGACGACGATGCTTGGAAAGGGCAGCGCCTTGGTGGGCATCGTGCCAAAGTCGATGTGACCGGGATGGAGCGCTTCTGTTGCACGCAGATCGCATGGCGCAACAAGAAGGGCTCCCCTGACGCGCCGAGCCGATGGCCGGCCTGCCAGTTGAGCGGCCAAAAGGCAACCGAGACTGTGAGCGACAATATAGGCATCGTCCTCCTCCTCGGCTAATGTTTCCTCAAGTCTGAGCATCCAGTCGTGCAAGCGGGGACGATCCCAGTCGTCCTGTTCGACAAGCCGGCTGTGCGGATGCTCCTTCAACCAATGGTGCTGCCAGTGCCCCTCACCTGAACCGAAGAGGCCGGGGAGAATGAGTATTCGGCTCATTGCAACACGCTTCATAAGTCGCTCCGCGACATGCCGCGGCATTTTAATGCGGCAGTGCAAAGGGTTGTCGGCATCGAATTCCTCTTAGTCCCGCGAGGATATCAGGCCTTGAACGTTATTCGGCGGCCGCAACGATCACATCGCCTGGAAAAAAAGCTGCAAGTTCGCCTACCACTTCGTCAATCCGCGTCGACAGTGGCTTTGAAGCAACCTTGTAGTCCGCAAAATCTCGGTCCGATCCGTAGACGGCCGTCGGCAGGGTATGGGACATGAAGAAGCCGAAGAGCGGCCGCAGTTGGTGCTCGACCACCAGAGCATGCCGGTCTCCGCCGCCAGTTGCCGTGATGATGATCGGCTTTGCGCGCAGTTCCCCGGGTTCAATAAGGTCGATCAGATGTTTGAACAGACCGGGATAGGATCCCTTGTAAGTCGGCGAGCCGACCACCAAAGCGTCAGCGCCGACGATTGCATCGATGACACCCTTTGCCTGATCGTCCAGTTCCCTTCGCGATAACGCACTGCCGAGCGATGGGCCAACATCGTGTAGATCATAAACGCGACGGTCGAAGCCATATCTATGCGCCGCGCGATCGGCAACCTCCTCAACGAGCGCGCATGTCTTGGAAGGGCGGTTGAAGCTGCCGGCAATTCCGACCAGTCGCAGAGCGGCCATCTGTTTTCCTTTCCGATTGAATGAACTATTTATTGTCTATAAATTTAGTGGTTAAAAGCAAAGAGCATTTCCAATGATGGATGACAGGGAAATTTCTTTCTGCCCGGCGGCTGATCGCTTTGATGCGTCTGAACGCCGGGATTGATTTTTATGAGCCTGACAATGGCAGGCATGATCGGAGGTTGCGCCGGAGATTTCAAGAATCGGCGGTGATCGGAAAACGAATGAGACTGGCTCGGCACGGCAGCCAGCCTAGATATCGGCTCCTTGCGTCGGACTGCGCGTTGCCAGGATCTTGTCGATGCGCATTCCATCCATATCGATGACTTCGAACCGCCATCCGTCGAACTCGAAAACCTCACCGGTCTCCGGGATGTGCTGGAGCTGATGAAGGGCAAATCCCGCAAGCGTATGGAAGTCAGCATCCGGTTTGTTCCGCAGGCCCAGTTTTTCGAAAGCGTCGAAGGCCGGCATCATTGCATCAACGAGCAGTGAGCCGTCTTCGCGAACCACGATCGCCGGTTCCTCGTCGGATCCCGGCAGTTCCCCGGCGATCGCCTCCAGCAAGTCCGTCTGCGTGACAATTCCCTCGAGACTGCCATATTCGTCGATGACGATAGCGAGGTGGACCGGTGACGCCTTGAAGCTGCTGAGAACGCGGACCACCGAGGTTCCTTCGTGAAGCACCAGCGGCTGCTTGATGACATCCATCGGCCGGATCCTGCCGCCGTCCAAAACCTGATCGAGCAAGTCCTTCTTAAGAACCATCCCGATCGGCTCGTCGATTGAGCCGCGAGCAACGAGAAGCTGTTCGTGCCTGCACTCCCTAATCGTTCTCAGGATTTCTGCCTCGCTGTCGTCGGCGTCGAACCACTCCACGTCCAGACGCGGTGTCATGACGTCGGAAATCGGTCTTTCGCCGATATTGAGCACGCGCTCGACGAGCTGTTGCTGCACCTGGTTGAGAAGACCCGCCTCCTGGCTTTCGGCCACCAGCAACTTCAGCTCTTGCGGAGAATGGAAGGAGGATTCACCAGTTCCGGGGTGAAGGCCGAAAGCACGAAGCACGAGGTTGCCCATACCATTGAGAGCAAAAATCGCCGGCTTGAATAAGACGAGAAAGAACCCAAGCGGCCGGACCACGGCCAACGAGGTTTCCTCACTACGCTGCAGAGCGAGGCTCTTCGGTGCCAGCTCGCCAAGCACAATGTGAAGCGCCGTTATGATCACAAACGCAATGACAACTGCGATGGCATGAGAGCCTGTCCTTGCCCAGTCACCGGGCAACCACGCCAATAGCGGCTCGATCAGATGCGCCAGCGCCGGTTCGCCGACCCAGCCAAGAGCGAGTGAAGAGATCGTTATGCCGAGCTGGGTGGCCGCAAGATTTGCATCGAGATTGTCCACAGCCCGCTGAAGCGCTGAAGCGTTCATACGTCCCGCGGCCGCGAGCTCGGCCACGCGGCTGCGCCTGACGGAAACCAATGCGAATTCGGCAGCCACGAAAAAACCGTTGGCGCCAACGAGAAAAAACACGGCAAGAATCCCGACATAATCAAGAATACTGCCATCCTGGCCCGTCATGAGTTGATCGTCCCTAACTGTTGAAGGAACCAATATCGTAGCATGGGCAAGCGCAAACGGGCACGCGCCAATAGAGACTGTTTTTTCTTTCCCATGACCAGGTGCGCAGACGAAAATGCCGGTCGCCAACCGTGACGGCGACAGACCTCCGTGACACCGTCGCTGGCAACTAGAAGGAGAGGTCGAGAACACGACCCTCGAAGAGGCGATCTCTCGAGCCCTCAAGATGGGCCCGCATCAGCTCCCGGGCGTCGTCTGCCCGGCCCTCGGCAATAGCCTTGTAGATTTCATCGTGTTCCTGAAACACTTTCTGAAGGCCCTGGCGGGGACCGAGAAGCGACAATCCATGCAGATGCATACCAACCGCGATATGCGGTTTGAGAGCGTCCATGGAGGCCGTGTAATAGTGATTGTTAGCAGCCTCAGTGACAGCCCGATGAAACAGGAAATCGGCGTCGGTTCGATGAAGCTGGTGGTTCGTCGCCTCGCGAAGATCCGCAAGCGCCGTTGCTATCTTCTCAAGCGCTCCACTGTCGCGGCGCTTGGCGGCAAAGTAGGCCGCCGCGGGCTCGATCGTCAGGCGGAATTCGTAGCAACGCTGAATGTCGGCGATCGTCTTGACAGGCGAGTAAGCCAGGTGCGCGGCCGGCAAGCCGTGGGCGCTGACGAAGGTTCCTGCTCCCTGACGGGCATAAACCATGCCCTGGTCGCGCAAGCGCGCGAGCGCGTCGCGAACGATTGGACGCGATACGCCCAGCATCGACGCCAGTTCATGCTCTCCCGGCAAGCGTGAATCAGCTGGATAGTTTCCGGCGCGAATACGTTCCAGAAGCTGGTCGAAGACGCGATCCACGAGCTTCACGGCCTTTCCGCGCTCGGGCTTTGCGGCTCGGCCGGTTCCCGCGTTCAAAGATGCTCCATTTCTTTCATCCACCTTCATTCTCCCGCCGGCATCCGCTAGGCCGCCTGAACCCGCACAATCAGTCTTAGCAAACTATCGCAGCTGCCGAACCCCCCGGACTTTACCGCAGAACGAAGATGGCGCCCGTCTGCGGCTGTAACGTCGAACCACGGCACGCCTGCCTCGATTTCACCTTTCGGGACGAGGATGCGCATACCAAGCTCGCCAAACACCGCAAGCGCAGTGTCGCCACCGCCAACCATCAGCATATCCGGCCGTGTATCGTCCATGACCGATTTTACGCCTTTTGCAAAGCGTTGCGCTACTGCTGCAGCATCGTCTGCAATTCCGCCACTGCAGCGAAGCAGAGCAGGAAGCTCAAAGCCTTCGCCGCTTTCCACAGCTCCCAGCGGTGCGTCTGCGACCATGCGCAAGGCACCGGATGCCTCGAGGCGGTCCATCTGCTGGGCGGTAATCGGATCGCGGGAGCCGATGGCAAAAAGTGTCCTGATGGCCGGCTCGAAGGTTTGGCTATGCCCGCCCGCCTTGCCCAGGCGTCGGGCCAGGGCCGCGCCAAGGCCACGCGCGCCGACGGCCAGAACCGAACGCCAATCATTTTCGCCGGCGATGGAGTCGAGATCGCTATCGTCCTCGGCATCTGCAACGGCCACGATTTGCGAATGGTTAGCAAAAAGCTCGGCAACCGGGATCGGACTGTCGACACCGCGCCCGACGACGCAACCGCGATAAGTAAAGCGCTTCTGGTCCGGAATCGCAGGCGCAACCAGAATTGACTTGAGGGCGAATACCTCAACAAGGGCAGAGCTTTCGGCAGCGACGTTGCCTTTTAGCCTGGAATCGATCTTCTTCATGACGATTGCAGGTTCGGCCGACAGCAAGACCTCTGCTGCCAGCCGCACCCTGTGTGCGGCGGCATCCTCGGCAAGAGCACGCGAGGCTGTGTTGATCACCACGACATCGGCACTCCTCGCAATCGCCTCCCTTGCCGCCTCAACATCAATGGCGACAGCAACGGCAAGGCCCGCTTCGACGAAAGGCGCGGCCGTATCGAGTGCCCCGGTCAGGTCGTCGGCAATGATGGCGACTTTCAGCGTCACGTCGTCTGACCCCAATTGACGGCGTGGCAGGCAACGAGATGGCCGGGACTTGCTTCCTTCCATTCGGGAACGAGTCTGCTGCAGACATCGGTTGCGATCGGGCAGCGGGTGTGAAAGCGGCAGCCGGACGGCGGGTCGAGCGGACTTGGAACGTCACCCTGCAGGATCTGGCGCTTGCGGCTCCGCTCGTGGGAAGGATCGGTTTCCGGCACCGCCGAAAGCAGCGCCTTCGTGTAGGGATGCAGCGGATTTTTGAACAGCTCTTCGCGGCTGGCAAGCTCGGCAAGCCGGCCGAGATACATGACGCCTACGCGCGTGCTGATATGGTGGACGACTGCCAGGTCATGCGCGATGAAGAGATATGTGAGGCCGTATTTCTCCTGCAGATCGAGCAGCAGATTGATGATCTGTGCCTGGATCGAAACGTCGAGTGCTGAGATTGCCTCGTCGCAGACGATGAATTTCGGCTGGCAGGCAAGCGCACGCGCGATGGCGACGCGCTGGCGCTGGCCACCTGAGAGCTCATGCGGATAACGCTGCGCAAAGCGCGCCGGCAGCCCAACATCACTCAGCAGGTTTGCGACCTTGTCCTTGAGCTCGCCCTTGGTGCATAACCTGTGGAAGAGGATTGGCTCGCCGATCGCCTCGCCGATCGTCATGCGCGGATTGAGCGTCGAATAGGGATCTTGAAAGACGATCTGCAGGTCGCGGCGGAATGGCCGCATTTCCTTTTCGCCAAGCCTCGACAGATCCTGCCCCTTGTAGACAACCTTGCCGCTCGTGGCCTTGTAGAGATTGAGGATCGTAAAACCGGTCGTCGATTTGCCGCAACCGGATTCCCCGACAAGGCTTAAGGTCTCGCCTTCCATGATATCAAGATTGACGTTGTCGAGCGCGTAAACGGTTGCCGAGCGCTCGCCGAAAGCGCCGAGCTTGACGTGAAAGTGCTTGACCAGGTTTTCGACCTTCAGAAGCGGTTCAGCGCCCATCACGCAGCCTCCTGCACTTTCTGGACAACAAAACATGCGGTGCGATGGTTGGCGGCTCCGGCCAAAGGTTCAAGCTTCGGAGCGCGCTCGTGGCAGATGGTCTCGACAAGCGGACAGCGCGGGGCGAACGGACACCCTTTCGGACGCAGGCCGGGCTCAGGCGGTGTTCCCCCGATCGAACTTAGACGGCTTGCAGGCGCATCCGAGAGCTTCGGGATCGACGCAAGCAGCCCGCGCGTATAAGGATGGCTTGGCCGAGCATAGAGCTCATCGACCGGCGCAACTTCGACGACAGTGCCGGCATAAAGCACCGCCACGCGATCGACGAGACCTGCAATCAGCGCCAGATCGTGCGTGATCCACACCACCGACATGCCAAGCTTGGCCCGCAGCTCCTTCACGAGATCGACGATCTGGGCCTGGATCGTGACGTCGAGCGCCGTGGTCGGCTCGTCGGCGATCAGAAGCTTCGGATCGCAGGCAAGGCCGATGGCGATCATCACGCGCTGGCGCATGCCGCCCGAAAGCTCATGCGGGTATGCCATCAGGCGTTCCTCAGGGCCGGGAATACCCACCAGCCGCAGGAGCTCGACCGCCCGAATTCGCGCATCTGCCTTGCTCATCTTGCGATGATAGATCAGCGGCTCGCAGATCTGCTCGCCGACGCGCATCACCGGATTGAGCGAGGTCATCGGATCCTGGAAGACGAAGCCGATGTCACCACCGCGCACCTTCCGCAGATCGGCGTTCGACATCGTCTGCAGATCGCGTCCGTCGAAATGCGCCGTGCCCCTGGCGACTCTGATCTTGTTCGGCAGGAGCCGCATCAGGCTCAGCATCGTCAAGCTCTTGCCGCAGCCGGACTCGCCGACGACGCCAAGCGTTTCGCCCTTGTTGACGTAGAGATCGATGCCATCGACCACGACGGCAGTCCCTCGGCGCGTCTCTATCTCGACGGTGAGGTCGCGCACGTCAAGAAGGCGGTCATTGGTCGTCGTGTTCATTACTTGCTGCCCCGCGGATTGAGCGCATCATTGAGACCATCGCCCAGGAAGCTGAAAGCAACCGAAGCAAGTCCGAGCACAGCCGCCGGCGCAGCAAGCAGATGCGGATAATGCTGCCAGACACGCAGGCCATCCGAGATCATGTTGCCCCAGCTGGGCGTTGGTGGATTGACGCCGACACCGAGGAAACTGAAGGCACTTTCGAGCACCATCGCAGTACCGAGACCGGCGCTGACGGAAACGATCAGCGGACCGAGGGCATTCGGAATGACGTAGCGCGTGATAACGATCCAGCTCGAAAGGCCGAGCGCCTGCGCCGCCGTGATATAGGGCCGGCTGCGGATCGACAGGACCTGGGCGCGGACGAGACGGGCGTAGGGCGGCCAGGCGATCAGGGCCATTGACCCGAAAACCAGGATGAAATCAACCCAAACCGTCTGACGATAAAAAGGATTGAGGGTCTCCAGGTAGCGGGCTTCCATCCAGTTGGTGATCGGCGATTTCAGCGAAGCGTTGATGACGACGACCAGGAGCAGATTCGGCACCGACATGGTGACATCGGTCAGCCACATGATGACGCGATCGAATGGATCGCCGAAGAAGCCAGCAACAGCGCCGAGGGCCAGTCCGATCAAAACGGCGACGAGCGTGACGATCACGGCGACGAGAAAGGCGGTGCGTGTGCCGTAGACGACGCGGCTGAAGACGTCCCGGCCAAGATCATCGGTGCCGAATAGATGTGTCAGCGAGGGTGCGGCGTTGCGGGCATCAAGGTCCTGGCCCAGGTAGTCATAGGGCGTAAGGTATGGTCCGAAGACCGCTGCCAGAGCCAGCACAACGACAACCGCGAGGCCGAAAAGGGCAAGCCTGTTGCGCTTCAGGCGGAACCAGGCATCGCGCCAAAGGCTGACCGGGGGTTCTTCTGCGGTCTCGATCGTCGAGAGAGGGACTGCGGACATTGTCAGCGACTCCTTCTTGCATCGTTGGCGCGTGGGTCAAGCAGCGGATAGAGAACGTCGACCAGAAGGTTCGAGACCATCACCAGGAAGGATCCGATGAGCGTGATCGCCAGGATGACTGGATAATCGGAATTCGTGAGCGCCTGCACGGTCAGACGGCCGAGGCCGGGTAGGCCGAAGACCAGTTCAACGAAGATCGCACCGTTGACGATGGTGATCATGACGAGCCCGAGCTGGGTGACGACCGGGGTCAGCACCGGGCGCAGGATATGCCTGAGAGCGACGACGATTTCCGGTACGCCCTTGGCCCGCGCCGTGCGTACGAAATCCTCCGACAGCACTTCAATCACTGCCGCACGCGTCTGGCGTACGATGAGCGCAATCGGCTGAAAGGACAAAACAATCAGGGGCAGCAGGATGCGGACATCAAAAATACCTCCCCAACCGTAGGGAACCTTGATCATCGGCAGGAAGACGATCAATCCGACCATGAGCAGTGGTCCGGCGACATAGGCAGGAATTGCCCATAAGAACAGGGCCGAGCCGAGGATCGTATAGTCGAGCCTGGAATTCTGATTGAGCGCTGCGATCATGCCGAGGGGGATGGCAACGACCGCTGTCAAGGTGATGGAACAAAGCGCCAGTTTGAAGGAGACGGGAGCGGCTGCGGAAACCATCGCCCAGACCGAGCGGCCCGAGGTCAGCGAATTGCCGAACTGGCCATGCAGCAAGTTCCAGATGTAAAGGCCGAACTGCTCGATGAATGGTTTGTTAAGGCCGGCGCTCTCTCGAATGGCTTCGATCCGTTCCGGATTATAGGCGACATCGCCCGGTGCACGAAGAAAGATCAGCTTGATCGGATCGCCGGCACCGTAAAATGCCATCGCATAAACGGCCATCATCACGACAAGGACGGACGGAATCCAGATGGCAAACCGCGTTAACACGTAACGAAACAAAGCCACCTCCACTTGTTCATCGGCGCAGTTTTCACGGGGATAGCCGCGGACAACCGCGCCTTCTGTTTGAAACATGCGCGAAGGCCGTACGGACCTCGCGCATGTTGCTGTTCAGCGACAAAGTCGGCGAAAGCCATTATGCTTGATCGATGGAAATGTCCCATGGTGCAACGACTTGCCAGTCCAGGTTCTTCTCCATCCCCTTGACCTCCTTCGTCGCCCAGCGGGACATCGCCTGAGAATACCATGGAATGAATACCCAATCGTCGCGGAACGCCTTTTGTGCCTCCTGCGCCAGTTTCACGCGCTGCGGGTCGTCTGCAGCCTTGGTCGCGGCTTCGGCAAGCAGGCTGTCGACCTTGTCGTTCTTGTAACCGCCGAGCTTGTTTTGGGCGTTGGAGGAGGTGGAGGCGATTGAACCGGCGAGGTAGGAAACGGCATCGGGGACGCGCGTGCCGACATCGTCGCGGAAAATCTGAACCGAGTTCTGGTCAGGCCCGGCATAGGCGTCCTGCTGCGGTTTCATGTCGACTGCGGTAATGCCGAGGTTCTGGCGCCACTGTTCCGCGATGAATTGGGCAGCTGCCTGGATCGCGGGCGCCGAGATGCCAACGAACATGATCTTCGGCAGCCGCTCGGGACCACCATAGCTCGATTGAGCAAGCAGCTTTTTTGCCCCTTCAGGATCAAAAGGATAGGGTTCGAAGCCGGAACCGTCCGCGCCAGGCACGGAATTCAGGATCTGGTCTGCCTTCTTGTGCGGTCCATCCGGATAAGACGCCTTGAAAAGCCCGTCGCGGTCAACCGCCATGATCAGCGCCTGACGCACTTTCGCATCGTTCATCGGTGCACGCGAAATGTTGAACCAGAAGTGCTGGCTCGTAGGAATGATCGGCCCTGCCGAAAACTCCGGACCGAGATCCTGGATTATCGTCGAGGTGACCAGTTCCGTATGGACGTTATACTCGCCGGAATTGATGAGAGACGTCGCCGTCACATTGTCTTCGATCGAACTGATCTCGATGCGAGCAAGCTTCGGCTTCGGACCGAAGAAATTCTCGTTCGGCTCAAACGTCAGGCTCCCTGCGTCGATGTCGATGCTCGTTAGCTTGAAAGGACCGGAGTAGACGGCATTATTGTCCGGCTTGTACCAGTCGGCTATCTCTTCCCCGTCGCTGCCTCTCGACTGCGACGCCTTGGTCACGGGAATAATATGGTTTGCCAGGCGCATGAAGAAAATCGGGTCAGCTTGCGTGAGTGTAACGGTGACCGTCCCTTCATCCGGCGTTGCGACCCCGGTAAGCTCAGTGCCGGAACCGGCTCCGATCTCTTTGTAGCCTTGCACCTTGCTCAGCACTTGGTCGGCGCGCTGGCTCTTGGTGTTCGGCATCGAGGCCACTTCCCATGAACCCTTCACATCCGCCGACGTGATCTTGCTGCCGTCGGAAAAAACAGCCTTCGGATCGATCTTGAAGGTCCAGACCTTGTTGTCGGACGATTCCCAGCTCGTGAATACATAAGGCTGCAACTTGCCTTCCGTGTCGAAATACATCGGCGACGCCCACCAGAACGAATTCCAGCGGAAGGTTCTGCCGCCGCCACGAAGTGGCGACCAATCCTGGTCGAAGGCCGGATTGATGGCCTTGAGAACCTGACCTTCCTCGGCCATGACAACACGTGCACTCATGCCGAACATCGTTAGGCCGACGCCTGCGGCGAGGCTAAGCTTCAGCGCATCACGGCGCGAAATTTGTGAGGCAGTCTGGTTCTTTCGAATTGTCATCTGCTCCTCCCATGAGCATTCAACGCGCCCTCGAAAGCCCTCCCCGAGCCAGCACGATGGAATGAGCAGCAGAGTTGCGCGACAATGTAAATCTGTCAATATAAAATTCATATTCTCGGCTGCAAAAACTTTGATACAAAAATTTTTCCCATTATAACAACACCTTGATCTAAGGTTGGCTTCAACGTGCAGCTTGTAAGATTGACAACAACTTTCTCCTGTGGACAAAACACTGCGGCAAAAAGCGTATACAGGCGCTGTCGCTTCGACGAGGAGGAAAAAGATGAGCAATCATAAGATTACAGGCGTCTTCAGCGCCGCAACCACGCCTCTCAACGCTGACGGCAGCCCGGATCTTGGCCTTTTCACCGAGCATTGCCAACGTCTGCTTTCGGAGGGATGTCACGGTGTGGCGCTTCTTGGCACGACAGGCGAAGCGAATTCATTCTCGCTCGCCGAACGGCGCACCATTCTTGAAGCGGCCCTGAAAGCCGGCGTTCCGGCCGAAAACCTTCTGCCGGGGACCGGCGTTGCCGCCATTCCCGAAACCATCGAGCTCACCAACCATGCGCTTTCGCTCGGCGTGACCAAAGTCGTGATGTTGCCACCCTTCTACTACAAGGGCGTATCGGACGATGGCCTCTTCAATGCCTATTTCCAGATTCTAAACCGGGTGAACGACAGTCGCCTGCGCGTCATTCTCTATCATATACCGCAGGTCTCTGGCATTGCGATCTCGATCCCGTTGATCGGCAGACTGATCGATGCCTTCCCCGAAACCGTGGTTGGCATCAAGGAATCGGCTGGCGATTTCAATAACATGCAGGCAATCATCTCCGCCCATCCGGGCTTTTCGGTGCTTTGCGGCGCAGACCCATTGCTGCTGCCTTTGTTGAAGGCAGGTGGCGCCGGCTGTATTACGGCAACGTCCAATCTGGTCGCCTCTTCGCTCCGCACCGTCTATGACAACGTTTTCGATGCGACACGCGCCGCACAGGTCGATAAGGCACAAGAGCGCATCAATGCCTATCGCACGGTTTCGAATTCCTATGCACAGATCCCGGCGATCAAAGCCATGGTCGGCCTCAAGACGGGTGACAGTGCGTGGAAGCGCACCCGCCCGCCGCTGGTGGCGCTCAACGACGCCGAGTATGCGGCTTTGTCCGAAAACTATGCGCAGTTGCCATAAGGAGAACCTCATGAGCTTGACAGCTTTGCCGCCGGAAAAGATCCCCGCATTGATGAACGGCCTGATCCGGCCGAATTCCGCTCACGCTGGCCGCGCAGACGCCTACCTGCCCTCGCCATGCATCCAAAATCATGCCGCCAACCTCGCTTTTCTCCCCGGCGGCACCTTGAGCTGCGTCTGGTTCGGCGGCACGATGGAGGGCATGGGCGACATAGCGGTTTACATGTCGAAGCTCGCACCAGGAACAGCGCAATGGTCCGAGCCGCAGAAACTTTCAGACGACCCTTCAAAGTCCGAGCAGAACCCATTGATTTTCAATGCACCGGACAGGACCGTCTGGCTGCTTTACACTTCGCAGACTTCGGGCGATCAGGATGGCGCGGTTGTCAAATGCCGAATATCTCGCGACGACGGAAAAACGTTCGGACCGGTCCGGCTTCTTTGCGATTTGCCCGGAACCTTCGTCCGCCAACCGATCGTGACAAATTCCAAAGGAGACTGGCTTCTGCCGGCATTCCGCTGCGTCAGCCTACCGGGCCAACGCTGGAGCGGTGATGTAGACACCGCAGGTGTGCTGATATCCCGCGATCAGGGTCAGTCCTGGACCATGACCGACGTTCCTGACAGCCTCGGCGCAGTCCATATGAACATTCTGGCGCTCGGCAAGGGCAGGATGATAGCCTTCTTCCGCAACCGCTTTGCGCTAAACGTCCTCTCGGCTGCATCCGAAGACGACGGCGAAAGCTGGTCCCGTCCACGACCTATCAACCTGCCAAACAACAACTCGTCCATTCAGGCTGTTTTGCTGAAGGACGACAGGATTGCAATGGTTTACAACCACAGTAGTGCCGAGACTTCCACGGCGCGACGCCGGTCGCTTTACGACGAGATCGAAAGCGATCAATCTGAAATGGGCGCCACTGAGCCGGTCACATCGGGCCGCAAAGCAATATGGGGCGTGTCGCGCGCGCCTCTCAGCCTTGCCCTTTCCGACAACGGCGGTGCAGACTTTCATCGCCTGATCGATCTTGATACCGGCGACGGCTATTGCCTCAGCAACAATTCCAGGGATTCGCTCAATCGCGAATTCTCCTATCCCTCAATCGTTGAAGGCCCGGACGGAACGCTGCACATCGCCTATACCTATTATCGTCGGGCAATCAAATATGTCCGGCTTCCGGCTGAGGCACTCGGCTAGCCAGCTCACCGCCGATATTGACAAATATACGTTCAAACCGCGTGGGCACTATCCATCGGTGCCAGCGCGTCCGCGTCAGCGAATGATGTTCCATCATTATTAAATAAATTCAAGTGGTTGTATAATGCTGCGCTCTTTTCTAGTCTTCACCCATTCAGCCTTTTGACGATCTTTCGAGATGTCCTGAGCATTTTTCTTGCCAGAAACAGGCGGCTGATATAACAACTTTACATCCTTGACGGTGATCGGCCGTTTTTTGTTAGGGAGGAGCCGCTTTCATGGCCAGTCTGGGTTCGCCTATCACGACCATCAGGCCGAACATCATCGAGTTCGGCATCGGCACGGCCGGCAGGCTCGGCAAATGGGCCGCAGAGAAAGGCTACACCCGCACGCTCGTCATTTCGGATGCCTTCAACGCTTCGCGCGTCGATGCCCTCGAGATCCAGGGCAAGGTCGAAGTGTTTGGAAATGTCATTCCGGAACCCGACATCGGCAATCTCGACAAGGTGCTGAGTGCCGCCGAAGCCGCCCGGGCAGAACTCGTCGTCGGCTTCGGCGGCGGCAGCGCCATGGACCTTGCCAAGCTCGCCTCCGTGCTTGCCGGTTCGCCGCAAAGCCTGCGCGAGGTCGTCGGAGCGAACATGGTTCAAGGCCCGCGCAAAGTGGCTCTCGCACAAGTGCCAACGACATCTGGAACCGGCAGCGAGGCGGGTATCCGCGCGCTGGTAACCGATCCCGAAACGATGGCGAAACTTGCCGTCGAAAGCGTCTACATGCTTGCCGATATCGCCGTCGTCGATCCGGCGCTTTCCTTTACCGTTCCGCCCCGCACGACGGCTGCGACCGGAGTGGATGCAATGGCGCATTGCGTGGAGGCCTTTACCAATCGCAAGGCGCATCCGATGATCGATATCTACGCGATCGAAGGCACGCGGCTCGTTGGCAAATATCTGGAACGTGCTGTCAGGGACGGCGCCGATGCAGAAGCGCGCGCTGGCTTGTCGCTCGCCTCCCTTTATGGCGGCTTCTGCCTGGGACCGGTCAATACGGCCGGCGGCCACGCCCTCGCCTATCCGCTCGGCACGCGCTGGCATGTCGCCCATGGCGCTGCAAATGCACTGATCTTCCCGCATGTGCTGGCTTTCAACACACCGTCGGTTCCGGCCAAGACCAAGGCTGTCCTGGAAGCTCTCGGCCATCCCGCCTCCGCTGAGATCAAAACCGTCTTCTCAGCCGCCTATGAGTTTTGCGCAGAACTCGGCATCGAGATGAAGCTGTCGGGTTTGGGTGTGCCTGAAAGCAGCCTGGACGAGATGGCCGATGATGCCTTTGCCATCCGCCGCCTGCTCGATAATAATCCGCGTGATCTGACACGCGACGACATCCGCTCGATCTATGAAGCCGCCTTCTAGGCCGGCCCTTGCAAAGGGAAATTGACTGATGGTCAAAAATGCGAAAGTCGCAGTCACGCTCGGCGATCCGGCAGGCGTTGGCCCGGAAGTCATCGTCAAAGCGCTTGCGGCAATGCCAAGACATGAGCGCCGCGATTTCGTCATCGTCGGCAGTAGCAATGCACTGCAGCGGGCCTGCCGCACGACCGGCATCGACCTGCGCTTTGCGCCCTCTGCATCGGAAGACGGATCGACGATTGCCCTCGACGAGGTGGCGCTTGACGGCAGCCTTCCCGAAATCGGCAAAATCAGCCCCGTCGCAGGCGACGCTTGCGTTCGCTACATCAGCCGCGCCGTCGAGCTTGCGATGTCGGGCGATGCCGACGTGATCGTCACGGCGCCGATCAACAAGGAGGCAATGAACCTTGCCGGGCATCATTTCGACGGCCACACCGGCCTGCTTGCGCATCTGACCGGCTCGAGGAGTTCGTTCATGCTGCTTGCCTCGGAGCGCCTTAATACGATCCATGTTTCGACGCATGTCTCGCTGCGAGGTGCCATCGAGCGCGCCAAGACGGACCGCGTCATTGCAACGATCGAAGCGGGCCATAACCACTTTGTGCGCCTTGGCAAGAAACCACGGATCGCCGTTGCCGGCATCAACCCGCATTGCGGCGAAAACGGCCTCTTCGGCACGGAAGACATGGAGTTTCTGACGCCTGCGGTCGAACTGGCTCAAGCTAAGGGCATTGACGTGGTTGGCCCGATTTCAGCCGATACCGTCTTTGCGCGTGCCTATAACGGCGCCTTCGATCTGGTAATTGCCCAGTATCACGACCAGGGCCACATTCCGATCAAGCTCGTCGCCTTCGAAACCGCCGTCAATGTGTCGCTCGGTCTTCCAATCGACCGCGTCTCCGTCGATCACGGCACCGCCTTCGATATTGCTGGCACCGGAAAGGCAAATCACGCCAACATGCTATCGGCGATTGCCTACGCGCAGCTGATGGCGCGTTCACCGCGCCAGCGCGCATAGTTCAAACGACGCTCGATAGTATGTTACATATCGTCGATCCGACATTACAGGCGATCGGCCTGATCGATGACGTCAGTTTCAAAGCCTTTCCCTTTTTCTCACGGGTAATCCCGAAAACCTGTGACAACCCCGCGGTCAGGCATCTTCAAGTTGCGTGGAACAGACACCTTCCGACAGCCTGCGTGCCGAAACTCGATCCAACCCGGCTCGATGGACTTGAGCAGGAGCCGAAACTCGTGCGTGCCTAATGCCGGCGCTGCGCTGAGACACTGCCAGCATCTACACCGGAAAGAGGCTGGTCAGCGGCATGTGGGCCTTGACGATCGGTGATTTCAGCACCACGAAGCTGAAATACTTGTCAATGCCGATGTCCATGTCCGTTAGCCGCTCCATAATGGTCTGGTACTCGCCGATGCCCGCTGTTACGAACTTCAGCATATAGTCGTAGCCACCGGAGACCAGGTGGCATTCGATCACCTGGTCGATCTTCTCGACTGCCGCAAGGAAGCGGGCGAAATCGATCTGCCTGTGGTTCTTGAGGGTAACCTCGGTGAAGACCGTGAGGGTCTGACCAAGCTTGCCGACATTCACCTGGGCGCAATAGCCGATAATATAGCCCTCTGACTGCAGCTTCTTCACGCGCATGAGGCAAGGGCTTGGCGAAAGATTGACCAGTTCGGCAAGCTCGACATTGGTGATACGGCCATTTTTCTGCAGCTCATAGAGAATCTTGATGTCGATCCGATCGAGTTTCATGTGAGCCCTGCCTTAACTGGTTTCATCGATCGGCAACCGCAGCAGAAAATGCTGCGCCATGCCGATCCGACCATAGCATATAAGTCCCTCCTGTCATTATCTGTGCGCTTGCCCTGACAAGCATAAACGGTTGCACGATCGCGCAAGGGCAGTAGAAAATGCTGACCCTTCACGAACTCCAGCTCTGTCCTTCTCGGCCAGGCTTTCGATCGACGGCCTCAGCTGGAACATCGAGCCTGCCCCCGATTGGTGCCGGAACTCGAGCGGAACTGGGGGGTGGTGGTGCCAGCTGGCAGCTTGGACAGGATAAAATTGGGACGGCACCCCAGCCATCGGGGAAATGGCTTCCAGGGTTCGCCATTGCCGCCGGCTCCAGCGGATGTGGGTTGAGCATCGGACCTATCGCCGACATCCGATCGCCGACTCCCCACAGGCTCGCCGCTCGTGGAACCCGATAAAGGCGCTTCAAACCATCGGCCTGCGAAGGCTGGGGATGCCTAAACCGCGTATTTTTTGTGCATTATTACATAATGCTTATTTTTGCGGCTTTTAACTTGCCTGTTTTATTGCGGTGCGTCATAAACGGCGCATGAGCCGTTTCGACCTGACAATTCTGGTCATAGATGAAAATGCAATCCGCGCCTCGATTATCGAGGAGGGCTTGCAGGAGGCCGGCCACACGCGGGTCACCGTCATTCACGAAGTCCAGGGCGTCGCACGCATCATCGAAACACTGAAACCGGACGTTATCATCATCGACATCGAGAATCCGAACCGCGACATGATGGAGCACCTGTTCCAGCTGACACGAACGGTCAGTCGGCCGATCGCGATGTTCGTCGATCGGTCCGATACGGCTTCCATCGAAGCGGCCGTAGATGCCGGCGTCTCTGCCTATATCGTCGACGGTCTGAAAAAGGAGCGGGTCAAACCCATTCTCGATATGGCCGTCAGCCGGTTCAATGCCTTCAGCCGCCTGCAGCGGGAGCTCGCCGACGCAAAATCGGCACTCGAAGAGCGCAAGGTCGTCGAGCGGGCCAAAGGCATCCTGATGAAGATGCGCGGCCTTTCGGAGGAACAGGCATTCGCTCTGCTGCGCCAGACGGCGATGAACGAGAAGAAGAAGATGTCCGAAATCGCACAAAGCGTCGTGACGGCCGCAGGGTTGCTGATGTGACCCGCCGCCACGGCCAATCGATTGTCCGGAGGACTGCGGAGTGAATGCGGTGACGAAAATAGACACACAGCAAGGACGCGTCTCTGCGCCTTCAAAACTCAGCAGCGAGGGCCCGCGTGTTCTTCGCGCCGGCTTTATTCCCTTGGTCGACGCCTCGGTGCTGATTGCGGCCGCTGAATTCGGATTTGCCGAGAAGGAGGGCCTGACCCTCGATCTCGTCAGAGACGTTTCATGGGCGAATGTTCGCGACCGCCTGGCCTTTCGCCAGTTTGATATAGCCCATATGCTCTCACCGATGCCTGTTGCGGCAGCACTTGGACTGGGCTCGAACCCTTCGCCGACCATCACACCCTTTTCGCTCGGGCGCGGCGGCAATGCGATCACCCTTTCGACGCGCCTCTTCGAACGGATGCGCGAAACCGCAGGTCTTTCCGAGGAAGCCAGCGCCCTCGAAAGCGCGCGCGCCTTTGCATTGGTGCTGAACCAGATGCGGCTGACCGGCGAGCCGGTGCCGACTCTCGGGATGACCTATCCCTTTTCCTCGCACAACTACGAATTCCGCTACTGGCTGGCCGCAGGCGGCATTGATCCCGACAAGGACGTGAAGCTCGTCGTCGTCCCGCCGCCACTCACCTCCGACGCTCTGGCCGCCGGCGCGATCGACGGCTTCTGTGTCGGCGCGCCGTGGAACATGGTGGCGTCTGAGCGCGGTGTCGGTCGGATCGTTGCGACAAAACAGGATATCTGGCCGTCAGCCCCGGAAAAGGTCGTCGGCATGCGGCCGGATTGGGCAGAGAGCCATCCGGAAACGGTCTCCCGGCTGATCGTGGCGCTCGATGCCGCAGCACGCTGGTGCGACGATGCCGCAAACCACGATGCCTTGGCCGCGCTACTGGCCGATCAGCGCTATATTGCAGCACCCGTCGACATTATCCGATATGTGCTTGCCGGCGAGTTCAGCCTGGATGCCAAGGGCAACCGCCGCGTCATCAATAACTACTTCCTGTTCCATGGCGGCTTTGCAAACTACCCAAGGCCGAGCCAAGCATTGTGGATCTATAGCCAGATGGTCCGCTGGGGACAGGCGTCAATCAGCCTGAACAGCGCGCGCGCGGCAGCTTCCGCCTATCGCCCCGACCTCTACAGGACGGCACTCGGGGAGACGCGCACGCCTCAGGATGCCGATATCCGCATCGAAGGCGACAACGACCAAGACCGCTTCATGGACGGCCGCCCTTTCGATCCGGCGCGGCTCGTGGAGTATGTCCGCGGATTTGCGGTTCGCAGCACCCTACCCTTTGCACCGGATGCGCACGAGGCCTGATTTCCTTTTTGCTTTGCACAAAAGGCTGGCAGCCGCCCGCGCACGAGAAATAGCATTAGCACAAAATATACGCAGGATTGGTATAAGCTCAAAATTTGTGCATAGGCGCTTAAAGCGCAGAACTTGATTTAATTTCAATGATCTAAAGTTCACTTCAAAAACTGGCACGGGGCTTGCAGGAGAAACCTTGCCCGGATCAATGGCGATCTTGGCGGACAAGCGCGCGATAAGCGCTTGCAAAAGACATCGACGTCGCACGGTTTTTGCTGTCCGGGAACTCTCCCTTCCCGCAGACGCAATTTCCGGGCGGCGTTTTTTTATTCCCGAACATTCCTGCGACGACCAACAAGGGGAACCAGCGCATGAACAAGATCCTTACGAGCGGCATGAGCCGCCGCAGCCTCCTGAAAACAACCGCCGCGGCTGCCTTGATCGGCGCAGTCCGCACGGCTTTTCCCTCCGGCGCTTTTGCAGCAGCCGCAGCACCTGAAGTTACGGGCGCCAAACTTGGCTTTATCGCGCTGACCGACGCTGCCGCGTTGATCGTCGCCAAGGAGAAGGGCCTTTTCGAAAAACACGGCCTTGCCGATGTCGAGGTCGCCAAGCAGGCTTCCTGGGGCGCAACACGCGACAATCTCGTTCTCGGCGGTGCCTCGAACGGGATCGACGGTGCTCATATCCTTTCGCCGCTGCCCTATCTCATGCATACGGGCAAAGTGACGCAGAACAATCAGCCGGTACCGATGGCCCTGCTCGCCCGCCTGAATTACGACAGCCAGGGCATTTCCGTCGCCAAGGAATATGCCGATACCGGCGTCCAGCTCGACGCATCCAAGCTGAAGGCGGCCTTCGAAAAAAAGAAGGCCGAAGGCAAGGAAGTGAAGGCCGCAATGACCTTCCCCGGCGGCACCCACGACCTTTGGATCCGCTACTGGCTCGCCGCCGGCGGTATCGATCCGGACAAGGACGTCTCCACCATCGTCGTGCCGCCGCCGCAAATGGTGGCAAACATGAAGGTCGGCAACATGGACGTCTTCTGTGTCGGCGAGCCATGGAACGAGCAGCTCGTCAATCAGGGCATCGGCTTTACCGCAGCAACGACCGGCGAACTCTGGAAGGGACATCCTGAAAAGGCGCTCGGCATGCGCGCCGACTGGGTCGAGAAGAACCCGAATGCCACAAGAGCCCTGCTGATGGCCGTGATGGAAGCCCAGCAATGGTGCGACAGCATGGACAACAAGGAGGAGATGGCAACAATCCTCGGCAAGCGCCAATGGTTCAACGTGCCGCCGAAGGACGTCCTTGGCCGCCTCAAGGGAGACATCAACTACGGCAACGGCCGTGTCGTCCATGGCACCGATCTTTACATGAAGTTCTGGGCAGGCGGCGCTTCCTATCCCTTCAAGAGCCACGATACCTGGTTCATGGCCGAGAACGTTCGCTGGGGCAAGTTCGCCCCTGATACCGACATCAAGGCTCTCGTCGACCAGGTCAACCGGGAGGATCTCTGGCGCGATGCGGCCAAGGCGCTGGGTGTCGCTGCCGCCGACATCCCCTCTTCTCCGTCCCGGGGCAAGGAAACCTTCTTCGACGGCAAGGTCTTCGATCCGGAAAATCCGTCCGCCTATCTCGATAGCCTTGCCATCAAGGCCGCATCCTGATCCCCACCTCCGGCGCGCGACAGGCGCGCCGGCCTTTTATTCACGACGAGGAGCGCCCCATGTCCGCCCTGGCAAAGAACAAACCCATACCGGCAAAGACTGCGCCGAAGGCTGCAAATGTCGTGCGCCTTGCAAGACAGCCGGCACCCCGGATCAATGTCCGCGACGTTGCGATGGTGGCCGCACGCACCATCGTGCCGCCGCTTGTCGTGCTTACGATTATTCTGACCGTCTGGCAGGTGCTCTGTTCGTCGCCCGACGCCTCGCTGCCCTCTCCCCACCGGGTCTGGCAGGAAAGCTTCGATCTGATTGCTTATCCCTTCTTCAATTACGGCTCCCAGGACATCGGGCTTGGCTGGCGCGTCATTATCTCGCTGCAGCGCGTCGCCTACGGTTTCGGTCTTGCCGCGATTTCGGGTGTCGTCATCGGCGCCGTCATTGGTCAATCCATTTGGGCCATGCGCGGGCTCGATCCGATCTTTCAGGTCTTGCGCACTGTCCCGCCACTTGCCTGGCTGCCGCTGTCGCTCGCCGCCTTTCAAGATTCCAATCCTTCAGCAATCTTCGTAATCTTCATCACCTCCATCTGGCCAGTGATCATCAACACGGCCGTTGGTGTGCGCAATATTCCGCAGGACTACCGCAACGTGGCGCAGGTGCTGCGACTCAATCACTTCGAATTCTTCTTCAAGATCATGCTGCCATCGGCGGCGCCCTACATCTTTACCGGCCTTCGTATCGGCGTCGGTCTGTCGTGGCTTGCCATCGTCGCAGCCGAGATGCTGACCGGCGGCGTCGGTATCGGCTTCTTCATCTGGGATGCGTGGAATTCGTCGCGCTTGCCGGACATCATCGTCGCCCTGGCCTATATCGGCGTCGTCGGTTTCGCGCTCGACAAGCTGGTGGCCGCCTCAGGCCGACTGATCACCCGTGGCGCTTCGGCAAACTGAAAGGAACGACCATGACTGCCTATCTCAAGCTCGACCATGTCGACAAGCATTTTGACCGGGCCGGAACGCGCGCCGAAGTGCTGAAGGGCATCAGCCTGACGATTGCCAAGGGTGAGTATGTATCGATCATCGGCCACTCCGGTTGCGGCAAATCCACGCTTTTGAACCTGATCGCCGGATTGACGCCGGTTTCGGCCGGTGCCGTGCTTCTCGAAAACCGGGAAGTCAATGCGCCCGGTCCCGAACGCGCCGTCGTGTTCCAGAACCACAGCCTGCTTCCCTGGCTCACCGTCTATGAGAACGTCAACCTGGCCGTTTCCAAGGTCTTCAGCAGTTCGAAGAGCAGGGCGGAGCGTCACGAATGGGTCATGGCCAATCTTGATCTCGTCCAGATGGCCCATGCCAAGGACAAGCGGCCCGCTGAGATTTCCGGCGGCATGAAGCAGCGTGTCGGCATTGCCCGTGCGCTGTCGATGGAGCCGAAAATCCTGCTGCTCGACGAACCCTTCGGTGCACTCGACGCGCTGACGCGTGCCCATCTGCAGGATGCGGTGATGGATATCCACGCACGTCTCGGCAACACGATGGTGATGATCACACACGATGTCGACGAGGCCGTGCTGCTCTCTGACCGCATCGTGATGATGACCAACGGACCCGCGGCCAAGATCGGTGAAATCCTCGACGTGCCGATCGAAAAGCCGCGCAACCGCATCGAACTCGCTTCGGACCGCACATACCTCAAATGCCGCGAGGCGGTGTTGAAGTTTCTTTACGAACGTCACCGCTTCGTTGAAGCCGCGGAGTAGCTCACAACGATTGGCGCTGCGCAGATACCGTGGTCGACTCCTCGAGATTGAGCAACCAAGATATTACTTGATTTTGTGTCTGTCTTCGCGCATCTGCGGCCTCGTGTCCTTGGCTCCTGCATCATCGGCGCGCTGTTGCCAATGAATACCAATAACCCGCGGTCTCATGAAAGCTAACAGTCTGAATGTCCTGGTCATTGATGAGAACCGCATTCGTGCGTCCATCATCGAGGACGGGTTGCTCGAGGCCGGTTACGACCGGGTGACGATCATCGATGACATGAATGGTCTTGCCAGGCGCATCACCGAGATCAATCCCGATGTCATCGTCATCGATCTCGAAAACCCCAACCGCGACATGCTCGAGAGCATCTTCCAGATATCGCGTGCGGTGAAGAGGCCTATTGCCATGTTCGTGGACAAATCCGATGAGGCCTCGATCGAAGCTGCGGTCGAGGCGGGTGTTTCCGCATATATTGTCGATGGCCTGAAGCAGGAACGCGTCCGACCCATCCTCAAGATGGCGATCAGTCGTTTCAATGCCTTTGCGCGATTGAGCCAAGAACTGGAAGAAACACGCGGCGAGTTGGAAAAACGAAAACTGATCGATCGCGCCAAGGGGTTGCTGATGCGCACCCGCGGGCTGTCGGAAGCCGAAGCCTACGCGCTATTGCGGCGCACGGCTATGAACCAGAACAGGAAAGTCGTCGAGATCGCTCAAAGCCTTGTCACCGCGGCAAACCTGCTTGATCCTGGAGCGGACGTATGAGGAACAGGCATGACATCACCGCGGGCTTCGTTCCGCTTCTCGACAGCGCACTGCTCGTCGTCGCCAAAGAGAAGGGCTTTGCTGCAGCGCAGGAAGTGGCCCTCACGCTCGTGCGGGAGCGATCCTGGGCAACGATCAGGGACAGGCTGGCGGTCGGCCATTTCGAAGTCGCTCATATTCTTGCCCCCATGCCGATCGCCTGCAATTTAGGTCTCATGGCCCCCGCGCCGCGCATGATCGTACCCATGGCGCTCGGACTCGGCGGAAATGCCGTCACCGTTTCGGGCGCCTTGTGGCGGGAAATGGCCGACGATGGTGCAACCGATCCGCTTGATGCGCGCTCAAGCGGTGCCGCACTGAAGAAAGTGATATCGCAGCGGGCAGGCGAGAAGCTTCGTTTCGGCATCGTACACCCCTATTCCGGACATAACTACGAATTGCGCTACTGGCTTTCTGGAAGCGGCATCGATCCGGAGCGCGAGATCGAGATCACGACCCTTCCGCCGCAGGATATGGGTGACGCGCTGAGGTCGGGCCTGATCGACGGCTATTGTGCTGGAGAACCATGGAATACTTTCGGCGTCCTCAAACGCGGCGCCCATATTGCAACCGTCAAGGCAGCAATCTGGAAATCCAGCCCCGAAAAGGTGCTCGGGGTGAACAGTCGCTGGGGCGATAGCAATCCTGAGGCTCTCGTGGCCCTTTTGCGAGCGCTCTACAATGCCTCACTCTGGTGCGCCGATCCCGCCAATCATGAAGAGCTTGCCCTATTGCTTTCGGGTCCGGCCTATATCAACAGTCCTGCGGAGTGGCTGCTTCCATCCGTTACCGGCGTGCTCAGAATTGGCCGAGACGCTACGCAGACGGTCAGCGACTTCTTCGTCCCGCACGCCAAGGCGGCGACGTTTCCATGGAAGAGCCACGCACTTTGGTTCTACACGCAGATGGTCCGCTGGGGCCACGTCGATCACACCACAGCCCATCAGAGCGTAGCCGGCAACACCTATCGGCCGGATATCTACCGCAACGCTCTAAAGGCGCTTGGCGTTGCCATGCCTGCTGCAAGTTCAAAGGTTGAGGGCGCCTTGCGCATGGAGACGCCAGTTGGCTCCAGCGGCACGATGACGCTCGGTCCCGATGGCTTTTTCGACGGCAATCTCTTCGATCCCGATTGCGTCGATGCGTATATTGCTGCTCAAAAGCAGGCATAGCATGACGCCTAATTTCTATGCATTGCATAATTTTTGACCGAAGAAGCCGGGTGTCGCGACCTGGCCATCCTGACCAATAAGGCGGATTTACCCTGAGAATTGGCCAAATCCACTTCGATTTCGAGTTGGCACGCCTCTTGCATGGATAATAGCGAGGCCGAAAGGTCGCATTTTTCGGCGTCCAAAGACGGGCGCCTCAGGCAAAGCCGCTGATCAGGACATCCCGCGCATTCTTGTGTGCGCGACCTGGCCAGCGGCTTTTTGTTTTAACTCTTACCGATTGATTGGCACGACATTGTCGGGCCCTGGAGAAGCCATGCCTTTTTCTGAGAAACCCCAGCCAATGTCTGCTGGCGAGTCAGCCAGAGCATTGTGGATTTCGACGGTCGCCTTCACCGTTTGTTTCGCCGTCTGGACGATCTTTGCGATTATAGGCGTTCGTATCAAACAGGAACTCGGTCTCAACGAGGCAGAATTCGGACTGCTGGTCGGCACCCCCGTGTTGACCGGCTCGCTCGTCCGGATCGTGCTAGGCATATGGACGAGCCGCTATGGCGGCCGTCTGGTCTACACGCTCACCATGGTGGCAGCGGCCATAGCGACTTTCCTGCTCTCCTACGCAACAAGCTACACGGAAATGCTGATTGCTGGACTCGGGATCGGCCTCGCCGGGGGCTCTTTCGCAGTTGGTGTCGCATATGTCTCGCCGTTCTTTCCGCCAGACAAGCAGGGTACTGCGCTGGGGATTTTCGGCGCTGGCAATGTCGGAGCCGCGGTTACCAAGTTCGCGGCGCCCTTCGTGCTCATCGCCTGGGGATGGCAGGCGGTTGCTGAAATCTGGGCTCTCGTTCTTGTGGCGATGGCCGTCGTCTTCTGGTTTTCGACCACCGACGACCCAGCTTTTCGCGACCGCCGCTGTCGCGGCGTCGCACCCAAGAGCTTCCTTGAAGAATTCACTCCTCTCAAGAACATCCAGGTCTGGCGTTTCTCGCTTTACTATTTTTTCGCCTTCGGCGGGTTTGTCGCTTTGTCGCTGTGGTTGCCGCGCTATCTGGTCGGCGTCTACGGGTTCAATCTGGAAATCGCCGGCATGATTGCGGCGGCCTATTCCGTTCCAGGCAGCATCTTTAGAGCATTCGGCGGCGTCCTGTCCGACAAGAAGGGCGCAAGAAGCGTCATGTACGCGATGCTGGCCGTTTCCGCCGTCGCTACCCTCATCCTGTCGCTACCGGCTGCATCCGGATCCGAGCCCGGGCTTGGTATCACGCCGGCAATCTTCATCATCGTCATCTTCGTGCTCGGCTTCTTCATGAGCCTCGGCAAAGCAGCCGTCTACAAACACATTCCCGCCTACTATCCCGAAAGCGTCGGCGCAGTCGGCGGCGTCGTCGGCATGATGGGCGGCCTTGGCGGCTTCATCCTTCCGATCGCTTTCGGCCTGCTCAAGGACATCACCGGCCTTTGGTCCAGCTGCTTCCTGCTGCTGTTTGCGATCGTCGTGACGTCACTCATCTGGATGCACCTGTCCGTAAAGCACCTGTCACGCCAGGGGCACGCCGTGCCCGCAGTGGCGGCAACCTAATCAAGGACTTGTTACTATGACAGAAAAACTCGTTATCATCGGCAACGGCATGGCGCCCGGGCGCATGCTCGAGCACCTCTTCGAAAAGGCGCCTGGTCAGTACGAGGTGATAATCTTCAACGCTGAACCCCGCGTCAATTACGACCGCATCATGCTCTCGCCTGTTCTTTCGGGAGAAAAGGACTATGAGCAGATCATCATTCATGGCGACGGCTGGTACATCAAGCACGGGATCACGCTCTACAAGGGCCACAAGATCGTCGCGATCGATCGACACGCGAAGACCGTGACCTCCGACCACGGCGTCACCGAGAGCTACGACAAGCTGGTGATCGCCACCGGCTCCGTGCCCTTCATCATTCCGGTTCCCGGCAAAGACCTACCCGGCGTCATCACCTACCGTGACCTCGACGACGTGCAGGCAATGCTGCTTGCTGCCCAGTCACGGGAAAAGGCAATCGTCATCGGCGGCGGCTTGCTGGGTCTTGAGGCGGCAGCTGGCCTTGCCCAGCGTGGCATGGACGTGACCGTGCTGCATGTGATGCCGACGCTGATGGAGCGTCAACTGGATCCTGCGGCCGGCTATCTACTGCAAAGGGCCGTCGAGGAGCGCGGCATCAAGGTCATCACCAGGGCCAATACCAAGGCAATCATCGGCGATGGCAAGGTCGAGGGCATCGAGCTCGACGACGGACGCATCATTCCGGCAACGCTCGTCGTCATGGCCGTCGGCATCCGTCCGAATGTCGGCCTGGCGAAAGAGGCTGGTATCGCGGTCAATCGCGGCATCGTCGTCGATAACGGCATGCAGACCTCGGACGGCAGCATCATGGCGCTCGGCGAATGTGCCGAAGTCGGTGGACAGGTCTACGGTCTTGTCGCGCCGCTCTACGAAATGGCCCGCGTTGCCGCCGCCCACCTCTCCGGTGACACCTCCGCTGCTTTCGTTCACTCCGACACCCCGACCAAGCTCAAGGTCACCGGAATCGAGCTCTATTCACTTGGCGATTTCGCCGATGGCGACGACCGCGAGGAGATCGTCCTTCGCGACGCTTCGGCTGGCGTCTACAAGCGCCTGGTGCTGAAGGACAACAAGATCATCGGGACGGTGCTGTACGGCGAAACCGCAGACGGCGCCTGGTTCAACGATCTCAAGAAGAAGCAGACCGATATTTCCGAGATGCGCGAGACGCTGATCTTCGGACAGGCCTACCAGGGAGGGTCTCCGCTGGACCCTATGGCGGCCGTTGCAGCCTTGCCGGATGACGCGGAAATCTGTGGCTGCAACGGCGTGTGCAAGGGTAAAATCAGTTCGACCATCACGGCCAAGGGCCTGACCTCGCTGGATGACGTGCGCGCCCACACCAAGGCCTCGGCGTCCTGCGGCTCCTGTACAGGCCTCGTCGAGCAGCTGATGGCGCTGACACTCGGCGACAGCTATAACCCTGCCGCCGTGCAGCCGATGTGCAGCTGCACCGAACTTGGCCATGACGACGTGCGGCGCCTGATCAAGGCCAAGGGGCTGAAGACCATCCCTGCCGTCATGCAGGAGCTGGAGTGGAAGACTTCCTGCGGTTGTGCCAAGTGCCGTCCAGCGCTCAACTACTACCTCGTCTGCGACTGGCCGGACGAATATGCCGACGATTATCAGTCGCGGTTCATCAACGAGCGCGTCCACGCAAACATCCAGAAGGACGGCAGCTACTCGGTGGTGCCGCGGATGTGGGGCGGCGTTACCTCCTCCAAGGAGCTGCGCGCCATCGCCGACGTGGTCGACAAGTTCGAAATCCCGATGGTGAAGGTCACCGGCGGCCAGCGCATCGACCTGCTCGGCGTCGAGAAAGAGGACCTTCCCGCCGTCTGGGCCGACCTCGGCAAGGCAGGCTTTGTCTCCGGTCAGGCCTATGCCAAGGGCCTGCGCACGGTCAAGACCTGTGTCGGCTCAGACTGGTGCCGCTTCGGCACGCAGGATTCGACCGGGCTCGGCATCCGCATTGAAAAATTCATGTGGGGCTCTTGGACGCCGGCAAAGCTCAAGATGGCTGTCTCCGGATGTCCCCGCAACTGCGCGGAGGCGACCTGCAAGGATATCGGCGTCATCTGCGTGGATTCCGGCTACGAAATTCATTTCGCCGGTGCGGCCGGTCTCGACATCAAGGGCACCGAAATCCTCGGTCTCGTCAAGACCGAGGATGAAGCGCTCGTTCACATCGTTGCGCTGACGCAGATGTACCGCGAGCAGGCACGTTATCTCGAACGCATCTACAAATGGGCCAAGCGCATCGGCCTCGAAGAGATCCGTCGCCAGATCATGGGCGATGCCGAAAAGCGCAAGGCCTATTTCGAGCGCTTCGTGTTCAGCCAGAAATTCGCACAGGTCGATCCCTGGTCGGAACGCGTCTCGGGCAAGGATAAGCACGAGTTCAAGCCGATGGCGACGATCGGCTATCCTCAGGCTGCAGAGTAAGGAGATCAAGATGAACTGGATTGCAATCGGTGATATCTCCGAGATCCCGCTGCGCGGTGCGCGCTGCGTGAAGACGCCTCAGGGCAAGATCGCCGTCTTCCGGACGGCTGAAAACGAAGTCTTCGCCATAGAAGATCACTGCCCCCACAAGGGCGGTCCTCTCAGCCAGGGTATCGTGCATGCCAAGGCGGTCACCTGCCCGCTGCACAACTGGGTCATCTCGCTCGAAACCGGCAAGGCGCTTGGCGCCGATGAGGGGGCGGTGCGAACCATTCCGGTCCGCAACCAGGACGGCGCCCTCTTCATCGCTCTTGAAAGCTTGATGATGGCGGCGGAATAGATGACACGAGAGATCAAGACGACCTGCCCCTACTGCGGCGTCGGCTGCGGAGTGATCGCCAGGATCGCGGATGACGGCAATGTTTCCGTCAAGGGCGACCCGGACCATCCGGCGAATTTCGGGCGGCTGTGCTCGAAGGGCTCGGCGCTCGCCGAAACGATCGATCTCGACGGACGCGTACTGCATCCGGAGATCGCGGGACGGCGGGCCGGATGGAATGAGGCTCTTGATCTCGTGGCGCAGCGCTTTTCGGATGCCATTGCCGAGCACGGGCCAGACTCCGTCGCCTTTTATGTCTCGGGTCAGCTGCTGACCGAGGACTATTACGTCGCCAACAAGTTGATGAAGGGTTTCATCGGCTCGGCCAACATCGACACCAACTCGCGCCTGTGCATGTCATCTTCCGTGGCCGGCCACCGCCGCGCCTTCGGCGCCGATACCGTTCCCGGGACCTACGAGGATCTGGAGCTTGCCGACCTGGTGATCCTTACCGGATCCAACCTCGCCTGGTGTCATCCTGTCATCTATCAGCGGCTGACGGCCGCCAAGCAGGCGCGTCCCGGCATGAAGATCGTCGTCATCGATCCGCGCCGCACGATGACAGCCGACTTCGCTGATCTCCACCTGGCGATCCGGCCGGACAGCGATGTCGCTCTTTTTCTCGGCCTCTTCGAGCACCTGATCGCAAACAATGCCATCGACCAGAATTATGTGGCTGAACACACGAACGGCTTTGCCGAGGCTTTTGCATCAGCCTCTGGCGTCTCCTTCAACGAGGTACTGGAGCGGACCGGCCTGCCAGCAATGCAGCTTCGCGAATTCTACCGTCTCTTCGAGGCGACCGAAAAGACCGTCACCTGCTACAGCCAGGGCATCAACCAATCCTCGTCAGGGACCGATAAGGTCAACGCCATCATCAACTGTCATCTCGCCACCGGACGCATCGGCAGGCCCGGCATGGGTCCCTTCTCGCTTACGGGCCAACCGAACGCGATGGGCGGCCGCGAGGTTGGCGGACTGGCTAATATGCTTGCCGCCCACATGGCGATTGAGAGCGGACAAGACCGTGATCGCGTGCAACGTTTCTGGCAGTCGCCGGCGATTGCCGAAGCGCCGGGTCTGAAGGCCGTCGACATGTTCAAGGCGGTCGGCGACGGCCGCATAAAGGCGCTCTGGATCATGGCGACGAACCCTGTGGTCTCGCTGCCGGATTCCGATGCCGTCGAGGCCGCGATCAAGGCCTGCCCTTTCGTCGTCGTCTCCGATATCCTCAAGACGACCGACACCGCCCGCCATGCCCAGGTATTGCTGCCCTCTCTGGGATGGGGAGAAAAAAGCGGCACAGTTACCAATTCCGAACGTCGCATTTCGCGTCAGCGTTCCTTCATCGACGCCCCCGGCGAGGCGCGCGCGGATTGGTGGCAATTGGCCGAGGTCGCACGCCGCATGGGTTTTGCCGATGCGTTCGCCTTTGCCTCTCCGGCAGACATTTTCGTTGAGCACGCCGCACTTTCGGCCTTCGAAAACAGCGGCAGCCGCGATTTCGACATCGGCGCCTATGCTGGCATCGGCAAAGCTGCCTACGAGGAGATGACACCCTTTCAGTGGCCGCAGCCCATCGGCGACGAGAGGATTGTGACCCGTTTCTTTGCGAAGGGCAGCTTTTTTCATGCTGATCGCAAGGCACGCTTCGTGCCGGTCGAACCACCCGCATCCGACCGCACCAGCGCCGACTACCCCTTCACGCTGAACACGGGACGTATCCGCGACCAATGGCATACGATGACGCGCACTGGTAAAAGTGCGCGGCTTTCGGCCCATATTGCCGAACCCTTTGGCGAACTACACCCCCGAGACGCGATGGAAATCGGTATCGGCAATGCCGGGCTGGTCGAAATTGAAAGCCCGCATGGAAGGGTCATCGTGCGCGCGCTGATCACCGAACGCCAAGCCCGCGGCAGCATTTTCGTACCCATGCACTGGAACGATCAGTTTGCCGCCAGGGCTCGTATCGACGCCGTGGTTGGCCCGCTCACCGATCCGTTTTCCGGCCAGCCTGCCTCCAAGAACGTCGCCGTCGCTGCCCGGCCATTGAAGGCAGCCCGCTATGGCTTTGCAGTGTCGGCGGGCAAACCGCAAAATCTCAGTGCCACCTATTGGGCCTTGGCCAAAGCAGATGGCGGCTGGCGACTGGAACTGGCCTTCGACCACGCGGTCGAAGACTGGTGCGCCTGGTGTCGCAGCACCTTTGATATTTCTGCCGAGATCGAGCCGCTCGGCTACGCAGATCAGCAATCGGGCGATCTGCGACTTGCCTTCTTCGACGGCACGCGCCTGCTTGCAGCCCTTTTCCTCGCCGCCGAACCGGTCGCTGTCGCTCGCAACTGGGCGATCTCACAGCTTGCCGCCGAACATGGCGACTTGCGCAAGCGCTTTGCCCTTGTCGCCGGCCGACCGGGCGCCGATAAACCGGACCCAGGCGCCACGGTCTGTTCCTGCTTCGCCGTCGGAGTCAATCAGATCGTAGCGGCGGTCCGCGGCGGCTGCCACAGTGTCGAAGCAATCGGCAAAGAGCTCAACGCTGGCACCAACTGCGGCTCCTGCCGCGCCGAAATCAAGGGGATCGTCGATGGATGTCTTGCAGCAGCCGCGGAATGACAATCCAGCCCGCATGGAGCCGCTTGCAAAGCTGCCCGTCTTCTGGGCGCTTGAAGGCAAGCGGTGCGTGGTGGCCGGCGGCTCCGACGCCTGCGCCTGGAAGGCGGAACTTCTTGCCGCTTGTGGCGCTCATGTCGAAATCTATGCCGAAACGCTGAGCGATACCTTCAGGACACTTCTTGCCCGCAATCTCGAGCACGCCGCGGCCAGACTGACCCATCATCCAAGGCATTGGCAGCTGGAAGCTCTCGCCGGCGCTGCCATCGCAATTGCCGACTGCGACGACGAGATCGAAGCCGGGCGCTTTTTCAGCGCGGCATGCGCGATGGGCGTTCCGGTCAATGTCATTGATAAGCCGGATTTCTGCCAGTTCCAGTTCGGATCGATCGTCAACCGCTCGCCTGTCGTTGTTGCAATCTCGACGGATGGTGCAGCACCCATTCTTGCCCAGACCATCCGGCGCAAGATCGAGACCCTGCTCCCGCGCACGCTGAAATCCTGGGCTGGACTTGCCCAATCAATACGCGGCAAGGTCAACGGGCTCCTCGAATCCGCTTCCGCGCGGCGGCTTTTTTGGGAAAAATTCGCCGACATGGCTTTCGACGGTCCTGCCTTAGACCATGCCGAGGAGCAGCTTTTGCTTGCCGCTCGGGGCTTGACGTGCGCAACAAGCACAACCGGACGCGTCACTCTCGTCGGAGCCGGGCCGGGCGATGCCGAGCTTCTGACACTGAAGGCGGTTCGCGCCCTGCAGGCCGCCGACGTCATCCTTTTCGATGATCTCGTTTCCGCCGAGGTGCTGGAACTCGCGCGCCGCGAGGCCAAGCGCATGCTGGTCGGCAAGCGCGGCGGCCGCACCAGCTGCCGCCAGGAGGACATCAACGCGACGATGGTAAAACTCGCAAAGGCGGGCAAGCGCGTCGTCCGCCTCAAGGCCGGCGATCCCATGATCTTCGGCCGCGCTGGCGAAGAGATCGCTCATCTCGATCGCGAAAACATTCCGGTCGACGTCATTCCCGGCATCACGGCCGCAAGCGCGATGGCCTCGCGCCTTGGCATTTCGCTGACCCATCGCGAGCATGCCCAGTCTGTCCGTTTCATCACTGGCCATTCCCGCCATGGCGGATTGCCGATGGATATCGATTGGACCGCCGCTGCCGATCCGCACACGACCACCGTCTTCTATATGGGCGGGAGAACAGCGCCGCTTATAGCCGACCGCCTGGTCGCCGAAGGGTTGTCGCCGAAAACACCGGTCGTCATCATGAGCGACGTGAGCCGCACGACGCAGCGTCAGTGGCACGGGAAGCTTCTCGGTCTTGCCGAAGGCATCCGCGAGATCGGCTATGATAACCCTGTCTTGATCGCAGTCGGTGATGTTTTTGCCGCCCGGCAACACGCCGCCCACGCAGCACCTTTGTCGGCCGCTGCGTCCCAATAGCAACTTTTTGCTGCTGCGCCCGCAATGACCTATTCCTGCGCAAGAACCTCGAGCGGCAGCGATGTTCCTTCATCTCCACTCAAGCGAATCTCAAAAAGATCTTGCAGGTAAGCGGTTCGGCAGATTTTTGAAACGACTGGTTCACGCGGCAGCTTGCAAGCACTGCTTGGTTGCCATTCAGCGGTTTCCGGCTATTTCCACTTGCGGGAAAACCCATCTCGGCGGCCTTGCTCATAACGCAAGAAGCACCAGGGTCACAATGAATCGATTAAGCTCTTCCTGCGGACCAACGATGGCATCAGCAGAAGATGCTCCGCTTCGCTACGACCCTCTATCCTCGACAAGAGGGTTCGCGTCGCTGCTTCACCGAGTTCCCTGCCCGACTGGTCGATGCTTGCCAGATTGACCAGGCTGAGAGCTGCGGTCGTCGAATTGTCATAGCCAACGACCGCCAGGTCTTCAGGTATCCGCACGCCCATTTCCGCCGCCGTGCTCAAAAGCGTGATCGCATCAAGATCGCTCCAGCAGAAGACGGCGCGGGGCCTATCGCTTCGCGCCAAAAACACCCGCATTGCCTCTTCGCGCTTCGGGGAATGGACCGGAATGTGGCTGATCGGTGCTGAGGAGCTCAGTCCGGACCGAAGCATGGCGCGCCGGTATCCGATTTCACGCTGACGCACTACGGAGACCTTGTGACCTTCGCGAGCTCCCAGGCTGAGCATCTCGATGTCGCGATAACCACATTTCAGCAATGCCTCTACCGCTATCTCAGCCCCTTGCTGGTCATCGGTGTTGACCGTGTCGAAGGTCTTTGCTTTCCCATCATGATAGCCAACAGCCACAATCGGAACTTGACCCGCAAATTCTGCGATGATTTCAGTCGGCAGGCGGGGAGCCACGAGGATGAGTCCATCCATCTTATAGTCGATCATGGATTCGATGAGAGAGGTCTCCAGTTGCATGCGGCCTTCGCCGACCCCGATCATTGCCTGGTAATGCGATGGTGCCAGAACGCCATTCACGCCGTCGATGACTTCGGGCAGGAAGGGGTTGCGTATGTCGACAAGGAGCAATCCGATCGTAAACGAACGACCGCGCAGGCCGCGTGCGGTTCTTGACGGTCGATAACCCAGTTCTTCAATCGATCTGGTCACCCTGGCGCGCAGGCTCTCGCTCACACCATACGCATTTCGCATGACCTTCGAAACCGCCGCAACGGATACGCCTGCATGCGCAGCGACCGTCCGTATCGTCACACGATCCCGCTTTGCAGGCTTCGACTTCTCTCTGATCGGCATGAAATCCTCAGATTAGATCTGCAGGCCCTGGAGCCTCACCAAATCACCATGGCAGACCAGTCGCAAAATATCTATTGCGCTTTTGTAGAAAATGTAGAACGTTATACGAAGAACGTTCTACACTAATGTGGGGAATCTGATGAATTTTCACCCGATGGCGGCCAGCGAAAATCTGGTTTCACGAGCCTGGACCAGCGATATGATCGCGCCGCTGTCGGATCGCGGTCAAGGAACGGCCGCAAGTTTTGTCGCCAAGACGTTCAACTGCGAGGGCGTCGTGACGCCTGCCGAACTCTTCATTTCGGCGCTCGGCCTCTATCGCTGCTTCATCAATGGCAAACGGGTGGGCAATGATCTGCTGACACCCGGCTGGACAAGCTACGATCATCGCCTGGCCTATCAGCACTACGACGTCTCGGACCTCATCAGGCCTGGCCAGAACCGTATCGAGATCTGGCTTGCGGACGGGTGGTACAGGTCTCCGCTCATGTGGGGTCAAAAGGCCATTCCCAATTGCTGGGGTCAGCAAACGGCAGCCATTGCAGAGCTGGTCGGGCCAAATGGCGTTGTTGTCTCAACCGATACCACCTGGCAGAGCGGGCTGCTGCCGATACGCAAATCTGGCATCTATTTCGGCGAGATCTATGATGCACGCGAAGAAAGCCTTGCCGATACGCACGGCACCGCGAGGCTTCCTTTCGACAAGGCCTTGCTCGTTGCGCACGAAACGGCGCCGGTCCGTGAATTGCCGCCGATCAGTCCGATTGATAGCTGGACAGACGCGCAAGGGCGGATGATCTACGACTTCGGCCAGAACATCGGCGGTTATGTGCGCTATACGGTCCGCGGGACAGCGGGCGCCGAAATCCGCGTCGAACATTCCGAAGTCTTGGGGCCCGGCGGGTACTTCGACAACCGCAACTATCGAACCGCGCAAGCCCATACGATCTATACGCTGGGCGCAGGCGGCGACCAGACCTACGCGCCACATTTCAGCTTTCAAGGCTTCCGCTATGCCAGGGTGACGGTTACGGGCGAGGCACGTATCTTGGCGATCTCGTCGATTCCGATCTCCTCCGTTCCCAATCTGAGCGGCGGCTTCCAGTCGGGCAACGCACTCGTCAACCGGCTTGTCCAGAACACCATCTGGTCACAGCGCGCCAATTTCATCGAGGTCCCGACCGATTGCCCCCAGCGCGACGAACGCCTCGGCTGGACAGGCGACGCTCAGGTGTTTGCTGCAACGGCGTGCTGGCTGACGGACTGCCAGACCTTCTTCCGGAAATACCTGCGCGACGTCATGGCCGATCAGCGTGAGGATGGTGCCATTTCCCACTTTTCGCCCGACCCGACACGCCTGCATCCGAGGAATTTTCCCGGATATGCCGGTTCGACTGGCTGGGGCGACGCCATCGTCGTGATCCCCTGGGTTCTTTACACGCATTACGGGGATCGGGCAGTTCTTTGCGAATGCCTGGACTCAATGGTGCGCTGGGTCGACTTCGTCTGGTCGATATCGAATGGCCCGATCGTGCGCCCGCCGTCCCACTGGGGCGAACGCGGCTTCACATTTGGGGACTGGCTGCAGCCGACCGGCGACAACCGCAAGCCACGCCCGACAGTTGCCGACGATTGCTCTGCGACACTTTATCACTTCATCTCCACCGACTTGCTGGCAAAGATCGCAGGGGTCCTCGGCAACCAGGCTCTGGAAGCGCGTATGCAGAGACGTGCTGAAGACATTCGACGCGCCTTTGCGCACGAGTTCGTCGCACCATCCGGACGCATTGCACATAACGACCAGACGTCTTACGCGCTGGCATTCCTGTACGACCTGATCCCGGCTGCGCACCATGAGGCTGCCAAGCAACATTTCAGACAGGTGATCATCGATGCCGACTACAAGATCGGCACGGGTTTCATAGGCACGCCCGCCCTGCTGCCGGCTTTGACAAAGCTCGGAATGGACGACCTTGCCGAAAAGGTGTTCCTGCAGGAGGAAGTTCCGGGCTGGCTCTATCAGGTGTCCAGGGGCGCAACCACGATCTGGGAGCGCTGGGATTCAATGGCGCCGGACGGCACCATCTACGAGCCTGACATGAACAGCTACAACCACTATGCCTATGGTGCCGTGTGCCAATGGCTGTTTGAGAGCGTCGCGGGCATCTCGCCGAGCCCAAGCGCACCTGGATTTTCCGAGGTCATCATCGATCCGGCGCCGATTGCCGCGCTCTCGCCCGTCACCGCCTATCATGACGTGCGTCAAGGCCGCATTGAAGCTCAATGGGAGTGCAGCGGCAACAGGGTCACCTATAAAGTGAGGCTTCCAGAAGGCTGTGTCGGTCGATTCCGAGCCGGACGCCGGCATCTGAACCCGCTGCTTGACGACAAGCCCGTCACGGGGGAGGCCGTCCTTGGAGCGGGGACACATGAGCTGATCTTTTCTCTTCCCCATCCTTGAGGAGGATGCCTGCCACCGTCAAACCGTTCGAGGAGGAACGTCATGACACACCGCATCAAAGTCATTCTTGCCGGTGCCACGGCACTCATAGCACTGGCTGCCGCAGGCCCGTCGCATGCAGAATCGACGCTCTCGTTCCTGATCGACAACAGCCCCGACACCGTCGCAGCCGCCGAGGCGCTGGTTGCAGCTTACGAGAAGATCGCGCCGGATGTAACGATCGAAATCGAGCAGCGGCCGGGTGGTGGCGAGGGCGACAACATCGTCAAGACGCGGCTGGCGACAGGCGAGATGTCGGATGTCTTTTTATACAATTCCGGCTCGCTGATGCAGGCGCTGAAACCAGCACAGACGTTGGCCGACCTTGGTGATCTTTCATCGCAGGCAAAAGTAGACGAGAGCTTCAAGGCCGTGGTCCGCGCTGACGGCAAGCTATACGGCGTTCCCTTCGGTACGGCGATGGCTGGCGGGATCCTCTACAACAGAAAAATCTATCAGGACCTCGCCTTGCCAGTCCCGAAGAGATGGGCCGAGTTCATGGCCAACAACGAAAAGGTGAAGGCGGCCGGCAAAGTCGCTGTTGCCCAGACCTATCGTGACACCTGGACCTCCCAGCTCTTCGTTCTGGCGGATTACTACAACCTGCATCAGGCCGCACCGAACTTCGCAACCGATTATACGGCCAACAAGGCCAAATACGCCACAACGCCTGCGGCCATGAAAGGTTTCGAGCGCCTGAAGGAGGTTCACGACGCCGGCCTGATGAACGAGGATTTCGGCGCGGCAAGCTATGACGAGGGCCTCAGGATGGTGGCGACAGGCGAAGCGGCCCATTACCCAATGCTCACCTTTGCGGTCGGCGCTTTGAAACAGAATTATCCGGAAAATCTGGAGGGTGTCGGCTTCTTCGCGCAGCCGGGGGACGATGCGGCCAAGAACGGTCTGACGGTCTGGATGCCACCTGCCCTTTATGTCCCGCTCGCAAGCAAGAATGCGGATGAAGCCCGCAAATTTGTGGATTTCGCCGGAAGCGTCGAAGGCTGCAGGATCATGGTTGAAACCAACACTGCCCAAGGTCCCTCCCTCGTCGACGGATGTGCGTTGCCGGCCGACGTCCCGCCCGCGGTGAAGGACATGCTGCCTTATTTCGCGGCAAAGGCGACTACGCCGGCGCTGGAATTCGTATCGCCGATCAAGGGACCGGCCCTTGAACAGATCACCGTCGAGGTCGGGTCCGGCATCCGCCAGCCAGCCGAGGCAGCCGCCCTTTATGACGACGACGTGCGCAAGCAAGCAAAGCAGCTCGGTCTACCCAACTGGTAGAGGCCCTTCCCGAAAGCCTCGCCTTCACAGGCGAGGCCCAAGAGGTAAACATGACCGAAACACGCCTCCGCTCACGCAAGTCGCCCTACCCCTTGTGGTTTTTTCTTCCTGCCGCAGCCGTCTACGGCGTGCTGTTTGTCGTCCCTACGGTGTCTTCTTTCTGGTTCAGCCTCACACGTTGGGATCTTTCGACCGCCGAGTTCACTGGATTGGAGAACTTCCGGCAGTTCTTTTCCGAGCCGTTTCTGATCAAGGCGCTCGTCAACACGCTGATCTATGCCTTAACGACTTCCGGCCTGAAGACGATATGCGGGCTCCTGCTCGCCGTACTGCTTTCCGGCAACATTTTCGCTCGAGGTTTCCTGCGCACGCTCGTTTTCTTTCCAGTTCTGGTATCGGCGATCGGCATCGGCATTACCTTTAGCGTGATGATGCACCCGACCAAGGGCATCATCAACGTCATGCTTGCAACGCTCGCCATTCCCGGACCGGGCTGGCTGACCAATCCCGCACTTGCTCTTTTTTCCGTGGCGCTCGTCGATCTGTGGAAAGGCGTGGGTCTTGCCACCTTGATTTTCATCGCCGGCCTCGCCGCAATCAGCCCCGACTACTACGAGGCTGCGAGAATTGACGGTGCCACACGTTCCCAGCAGTTCTGGCGCATCACCTTACCTCTCGTACGTCCGGCGACGATCACCGTCATTACGCTGTCGTTGATCGGCGGCCTCCGGTCGTTCGATCTCATTTGGGCGATGACGCGTGGTGGGCCGGGATTTTCCTCGGATGTGATCGCATCGGTCATCTACAAGCAGTATCAGGCTGGATTTTACGGTTTGTCGACTGCGGGCAATGTCATCCTGTTTGCCCTGATCGCCACCATCATTCTGCCGCTTACCCTGTGGCTAAACCGACGCGGGGCCGAACAATGAAACAGATGCGGCCCTATGCCAGCGGCGCGATCGCAATTGCCCTGGGCACCGTCATCTTCGTGCTGCCGTTCGTGTTCATTGCGCTCCAGGCGGTCAAGTCGAAATCCGAGGCATCCCGGCTCGACTTCACACTCCCGGAAAAGTGGCTGTTGTGGGACAACCTCGCAGCCGTGTTCAAGGCGCGCGACTATCAGCTCGTGCTGGCCTATTTCAATTCGACACTGATCACCGTCGTCTCGGTCACCATACTGATACTGTTTTCGGCGATGGTCGGCTATGTCATGCAGCGCCGCAGAACCCGCTGGAATGCCGTTGCCTCTGGTGCGCTCTTCATGGGACTGATGATGCCACCGGCGGTCGTCCCGACGATCGGACTGCTTCAGGATATCGGCCTCTTCAAGACCATTACCGGAATGATCCTGATCCAGGTTGCCTATAATCTCTCGTTCTCGACGCTGCTCTACCGATCGTTCATTTCGACCATTCCGCGCGATCTCGATGAGGCGGCATTGATCGATGGTGCAAGGGCCTGGCAGATATTCTTCCGGGTGATCCTGCCTCTCCTCAAGCCGGTGACGGTGACCAATATTGTCGTGCAGTCGATCGCGATCTTCAACGATTTCACGAACCCGCTCTATTACCTGCCAGGCAAAGAAAACGTCACCGTGCAGCTGACGCTCTATAATTTCCAGAGCATGTACACGAGCCAGTACAACCTGCTGTTCATGAACATCCTGCTCGTCACCGTCCCTCCCCTCATCGTCTTCATCTTCTTCAACAGGCAGATCGTGGCGGGCATGACTGCCGGCGCAGTGAAAGGTTAGTGTCAATGGCCGAGGTCACTCTTACCCGGATTTGCAAGAGCTTTGGCGCCCTTGATGTCATCAAGGGCATCGATCTGGAGGTGCGTTCGGGTGAATTCGTCGTATTTGTCGGGCCGTCTGGATGCGGAAAATCGACCTTGCTGCGCATCATTGCCGGGCTTGAGGAGTCGACGTCCGGCATGCTGACCATAGGCGGCAAGGACGTCACGGACGCCGAACCATCAAAGCGCGGTATCGCCATGGTATTCCAGAGCTACGCGCTTTATCCGCATATGACGGTCGCCGATAATATCGGCTTCGGGCTTTCGCTTGCCCGCCGCCCGAAATCCGAGATCGAGGCCAAGGTCCGCGCAGCAGCCGAGACCTTGCAGCTCACGCATTTGCTCGACCGCAAGCCAAAGGCGCTTTCCGGCGGGCAAAGGCAGCGCGTTGCCATCGGCCGCGCGATCGTCCGTGATCCAAAGGTCTTTTTGTTCGACGAGCCGCTCTCGAACCTCGACGCATCCTTGCGAGCCCAAATGCGGCTTGAGATTGCACAACTTCATGCCCGTCTAAGAGCAACCATGATCTACGTTACCCACGACCAGGTCGAAGCGATGACGATGGCCGACAAGATCGTCGTCTTAAACGGTGGCAGGGTCGAGCAGGTGGGCAGCCCGATGGAACTCTACCGCAAGCCGGCGACGCCCTTCGTCGCCGGCTTTATCGGCAGTCCGAAGATGAACCTCTATGCGGGCGAGATTGCGCAGCGCTTCGGGTGCCAGACATACGGGATCCGACCCGAGCATATTCGACTTTCACAAGCCGGAGGCGAGTGGCAAGGCAGGGTCAGACATATTGAGCGGCTCGGGGCCGATGCCATCCTCTATCTGGATGTTCCAGAAATCGGCGAAATGGTGGTGCGCGCCGAAGGAGAGACCGTATTTGCAACAGGTGCCACCATTTGGGCAAGTCCGGTGGAAGGCGCGGCCCACCTGTTCGGTGCATAGCCGGATCGCCGAGCAGGAATCAGAGAAAACTTGCCTCGAAAAGTTCTCGTGAATAATCGGCATGGGTGGCACCTTTTTCCAGATCGGCTTTCGTCAGTTCATCGACGAAAGCACCATCTTTCATGATAAGGACCCTGTCGCACATGTGCGCGATCACTGCGAGATCGTGGCTCACGAGCACGTAGGTCAGCCCATGCTCGTCGCGCTTGTCTGCAAGAAGATTGAGGATCTCGGCCTGTACGGAGACGTCAAGTGCCGAGGTCGGCTCATCGAGCAGCAGGATTGGTGGCGACAGGATAAGAGCCCGCGCAATGGCAACGCGCTGACGCTGGCCCCCCGACAATTCATGGGGAAAGCGGTTGGCAAAGCTGTCGGGCAGTCCCACCTGCCGCAGCGCCTTTTGAACGGCAGACCAACCATCACCCTGCCCCATCGACCGGAGAGGCTCGGCCAGGGCCGTCCCGATGCGATGACGCGGATGAAGCGAACCATAGGGATCCTGAAACACCATTTGAGCGCACTTCAGCTCATTTTTCGACCGGATCTTTCCGATTACCTTGCCGTCGAGTTCTATTGAACCCGTCCATTTCTGCTCGATACCGGCTAGAGATCGCAGAACCGTCGATTTGCCGCAGCCGGATTCCCCGACGATGCCAAGCGTTTCGCCCTTGGCGACCTCGAAGCCTACCCCTTTTACGACGTGATTGCGCGTTTTGCCCGCACCATAGACAACGTCGAGATTGCTGATCCTGATCATTTCGCCGCCTCTGTTTCCAATGCCTTCCTGTCCAGTACTTTCAGTCTGCGGACGGGATGACGAGGGTCGGGAAGCGCCGCAATCAGGCCACGGGTATAGGGATGGCGGGCGTTATCGAGGCTGGTGAGCGTTTCAACGACGCGACCCGAATACATGACCAGGATCCGCTCGCAGAAGGCTGCGACCATGCGGATATCGTGGCTGATGAGGATGAGGCCGGAATCATTTTCCCGCACCAGTTCGTCGAGCAGGACGAGTACGTCCTTCCTGACACTGACATCGAGCGCCGATGTGGGCTCGTCGGCAATGACCAGCTTCGGCTTGGCAAGCAGCATCATCGCAATCATCACGCGCTGGCCCATTCCACCGGATATCTGATGCGGGTAGAGTCCCATGACGCGCTCTGCATCACTGATCCTGACGCGTTGGAGCATGCTTCTTGCACTCTCCATCGCTTCAGCGCGACGCAGGCCAAGATGAAGCCTTGCCGCCTCCGCCACCTGCCGGCCGATGGTCAGCACCGGATTGAGCGAATAGCGTGGATCTTGCATGATCAGTGCCATCTCCTTGCCGCGCAGTGCACCCATCTGCCGTTCGGTCCTTTCAAGCAGAGGACTGCCGGCAAGGTCGAAACGCTCCGCCGAGATCTCGGCGCTCGGCGAAAGAAGGCGCATGATCGCCCGCCCGGTCGTCGATTTTCCGGAACCGGACTCGCCCACAATTCCCAGCCTTTCCCGCCCCAGGTCGAAGCTGACTTCGCTGACGGCCGGTATTGAACTGCGCCCAAAGCGCACGTTCAAATTCCGCACAGAAAGGATCGTTGAGGTTTCACGATCTTGCATGGCGCGGATCCAGGATATCGCGCAGCGTATCGCCGGCGATGTTGAAGGCGAGGCTCGTGAGCAAGATGGCAATGCCGGGCATGACGGCAACCCACCAGTAATCGAGCATGAACTTGCGTCCGCTTGATATCATCGCGCCCCATTCCGGCGCCGGCGGCTGCGCGCCAAGGCCGAGGAAGCCGAGCGATGCCGCCGTCAAGATGATCCCGGCCATGTTGAGCGTCAGGCGCACGATCACCGACGGGACGCACATCGGTGCAATGTAAAGAAGCAGTATTCTCAAGGAAGAGGCTCCGTAAAGGCGGGCTGCGGCAACGTAGTCGGCGTTGCGCACGACCAGGGCCTCTGCTCGGGCAAGCCGGGCAATCGGCGGCCAGGCCGTCAACGAGATTGCGATGATCGCCGTGTTCAATCCGGCTCCAAGGGCGGCGGCAAATGCAAGGGCCAGGATCAGCGAGGGAAAGGACAGGACGATGTCGGTTGCACGCATCAAGATCGCGTCTGTCCGGCCGCCGAAAAAGCCGGATACGATGCCGATGAGCAATCCCACAGGGCCGACAATTACCGATATCGAGAACACCGTCTGGATGGTGATCCTTGTCCCATAGACTAGACGGCTGAAGATATCGCGTCCAAACTCATCTGTCCCTGCAAGATGTGCAAGGCTGGGCGGCTGCAGTGCGTCACTCAGCATTTGGACATTTGGATCATAAGGCGCAAGCGCCGGGCCAATGACTGCAACGATGCAAAGCACCACGAGGATAAGGAAGCCGCAGAGACCGAGCGGCTCGTCGGCAAGTTTGCGCCCGGCGCGCGCCAGCGAGGCGGCGATGCGGGCGGGAATAGGCGGGCGCCTGATCTCGCTTTGAGAATGGAGCGCGTCGGTCATTGCGTGGCCTCCCGGGTGCGCGGGTCAAGCAGCGCATAGGCAATGTCTGCTACAAAATTGAGGAACATGAAGATGAAGCCAACGATGATTGTTGCGGCCAGGATGGCGTTCATATCGCCGATCATCAACGCATTCGTCATGTATTGACCAATCCCCGGCCATGAGAAGACGATCTCGGTCACGACCGCGCCTTCCAGAAGATTTCCATAGGAAATCGCAAGAACGGTGATCAGCTGCACGGCAATGTTTGGCAGAACATGACCGAGCACCGTATTCGCCGGCCCGACCCCTTTGGCTCGCGCAGCAATGACGTAGTCCTGATTGAGCTGCTCAAGTGTAAAGCTGCGGGTCATGCGGGTGATATATGCCATGGCGGCGTAAGCAAGGATGATGGCCGGCAGAATGATGTGCGAGAGCGCATTCCAGAAAATTTCGGGCTCGCCTTCGAGCAGGCTGTCCACCAGCATCAGACCGGTCCTTGGGGTTACGATACCCTCGTAATAGACATCGACCCTGCCTGGACCGCCCACCCAGTTGAGCCCGGCATAGAAGATTACCAGCCCGACGATACCGAACCAGAAGACCGGTATCGAATGACCGACAAGGGCCACGACCCGCGCCGTCTTGTCGATCCAGCTGTCGCGGAAAAGTGCGGCCGCAAGTCCGAGCGGTACACCTATGAATGTCGATATGATGACCGCCAAAGTGGCAAGCTCAAACGTTGCCGGAAATGCCTGAGCCAGATCCTTCGAAACGGGATTGCCCGTCAGGATTGCCGTTCCGAAATCACCATGCAGCAAGCCCGTCAGATAAATGAAGAACTGCTGATAAAGTGGCAGATCAAGCCCAAGGCGCGCCCGCATCGCCGCGTAGGCGGCAGGGTCGGCAAGCTCGCCGACCACTGCGCCGACGGGATCGGCGGGCATGACGCGGCCGATCACGAAGGTGACGCAAAGCAAGATGAACAGACTGACGATGAGTTGGAGGACGCGCCTTCCAAGCTCACTCGTGGACAATTCCTTCATGATCGGCTGCCTGCGTCGGTTATTCGGTTTCTGCCTTGGTTACGGCTTCAAGTCGCGTCGTCATGTTCGGATGGCCGACATAGTCCTTAACGCGCGCGTTTAGAACGATCGGCTCGTAACGCTCGAAGAGCGGCAGCACAGCCGGTTTGAGGTCGACGAACATCTTTTGCATTTCGACATAAAGCTCGCCGCGCTTCTTGGCATCCGGCTCAAGCGAAGCCTTTGCGGTCAGCTTCGTCAGTTCGGGGATATCCCAGGCCGAGCGCCAGACGAAGTTGCCGGCGTTGTTTGCCTCCCTGGAATTGTCCGGATTGCTGGAAAACTGCTCCATCGAACCAAGAACGTTCGGCATGTAGGAGCCAGTCTGCGGGATCAAGAGGTCGAAATCGCGGGCGCGGTGGGCCGCGATGATCTCCGAACCATTGCCCTGCTGGATATTGACCTTGATGCCGATCTGCGCAAGCGAGGCCTGGATGGCTGTCGCAAGATCGATACGCGGCGTCTGCGCGATCGTCTTCAAAGAAAGCGAAAAGCCGTCCTTGAACCCGGCCTCCGCCAAAAGCGACTTGGCCTTTTCGACATCGAGATGCCAATCAGGGCTCGAAATTGCATATTCGTAGTTCTCCGGAACCGGCACCGTCCGCACCCTGCCGTAAGGCCCCATGATGGTCTTTTCGATGCCGGCATAATCGATGCCGTAGGCGATCGCCTCGCGGACCTTTGGATTAGACAGATATTGATTTCCGGCATTCATGGAAAGCACATAGAACCCGCCGGTCGGTACGCGCTGAATTTCGAATCCCTGCTTGTTTTGAAACGTCGCAAGATCAGATGCGCTCAATGCGCTTGCAATGTCGATGTCGCCGCGCTCAAGCATCAGGCGCTCGACCTGGCTTTCAGGAACATGCCTGATAACGACGCGCCGCATCTTCGGTTCGCCCCCGACATACTCCTTGTTGACGTCCAGAATGACGATCTCGTTGGGTGTCCAGCGATTGAGCGTGAAGGGACCCGAACCGGCAGAATTCGTGCGCAGCCACGCGTTTCCATAGTCGTTGTCCTTGACGTGCTTCAAAACCTCGACGCTGTCGACAACGCTGGTGGTCACCATAGCGAGACGATAGAGAAGCAGTTCCGGCGTAACCTCGCCCGACAGATCAATGCGAACTGTATGTTCGTCGGGTGCCGTCACCAGCTTTTCAATATTGTCGGCATTGTAGCCGACCCGCTTCAGGTTGGCCGCTGCTGCCTGGTTCATCTTGAGAAGACGCGTCAGCGAAAATACGACATCCTTGGATGTCACCGGATTACCGGAGGCAAATGCCGCCTCCCTGAGCTTGAACGTAATGCCTTTATCATCGATCGCCCAGCTTTCTGCCAGTTGCGGAGCGATCTTTCCCTCCGGTGTCGCCAGGACCAGACGGTCATAGAGATTGCACATGATTTCATTGGCCTTGCCCTCCGTCGCCTGCTGCGGATCGAGCGACAACACCTGGGCAAGCGACGTGCCGATGACGAGTTGATCCTTCGGCGTTTCGGCGACGGCGGCAGAAGCAGTCAGCGCCAGAAAACTGATGGCGGCTCCAACGAATAGCCCCTTGCGAAAATGCTTCATTTCAATTCCTCCCTAGTCTACTATAGAAGACATATTATGTCATCGGTATGTCGTATTATGATTTACAGAAGTTCCTGCGGGTTGGCAAGAGCCGCCCATGGGCATTTGCGACAGGCGCTGTGAGGGTTGGGATTTGAAAATGCGACGGAGCCGGGAAAGACTTGCGCAGCAGTTGATCGATCAGATGCGTGCCCAGATCGAGTCAGGAAAGCTTAAAGAGGGAGACCAGTTGCCCACCGAGCCGCAGCTGGAGGCGACTTTTGGTGTAAGCCGCACCGTTGTTCGCGAGGCCATCGCCGATCTTCGCTCAGCCGGCTATGTCCGACCCATCCAGGGAAAGGGAGTGTTCGTCAGCAATCCTTCTGCGCAAAAGGCATTTTCGCTAACGCCGATCGAAATCAGGAGCATCCCGGAAACCCTTGAATTGCTTGAATTTCGTATGGCCACGGAGGGAGAGGCGGCCGCAATTGCGGCCTATCGAAGAACAGCTGAACAGGAGGCTGCAATACGTGCAGCCAACCGCAAGATGGCCCAGATGATCGAGGATGGCGCCCCCACGGTCGAAGCAGATTACGAGTTTCATATGGCGATCGCAGCGGCGACGAATAACCGCTTCTATGTCGACGTATTGCGGCATTTTGGCCCTCGGTCCATCCCCAGGGGGCAGTTTCCAACGCTGCCCGAGGCCCATGATCGTGCCTATCTCGAGAAGGTCCACGCAGAACATGTCGAGATCCTTGAGGCCATTGCGGATCAGGAACCCGAGCGGGCGCGGCAGGCCATGCGGGCGCATTTGCTTGCCAGCCAGCGGCGCTACCGGAAGCTGGCCGAACAGCGATAAGCCACTCGACACCTCTCGGAATTCATATTATGTCATATGACATTTCTGAAATTTGGAGAGGATTTCAAAACATGTATGTTGGGACCCAGGTCGCGGTTCGCGACGACGACGATTTGCGTGTTTTCGCGCAGCTCGGGCTGAAGCATATCTGCGCCGACCCGCCCGGACCGCCTGCGAGCTGGTCTCTTGATGATCTCGAACGCCACCGCGACAAGATCGAGAGCTTCGGATTGATCCTTGATATGGTTCAGCTGCCCCTTCCCTCGCGGCCGATCGAGAAGGCCTCTTATCCAGATATTCTGCTTGCCGGTCCCCAACGTGATCGTCAGATCGATGCCGTCTGCAGACTGATCGAGGATATTGCCGCGGCAGGCATTCCAGCGGCAAAATATAACCTCAATCTGATCGGCATCCCCCGCACGCCGATGGAGCCGGGCCGCGGCGGCTCGATGAACGAGGCCTTTCGCTGGGAAAAAGCCGATCAGGGAGCAGCGCCCGGTCTTGCCGGGACGCTTTCCGAGGACGAGAACTGGGAAAGAATCGATTATTTCCTCCAGCGTGTCGTGCCGGTTGCCGAAAGCAATCGCGTGCGGCTCGCCTGCCATCCGCATGATCCCTACACGCCCCCCGGCTATCGCGGCGTCACCCGCGTCCTGGGGACTGTCGACGGCCTGAAGAAGTTCGTGACCATGCACGAAAGTCCCTATCACGGACTGAATTTCTGCCAGGGGTCGATCGGCGAGATGCTCGAGAATCCGCGCGAAGAAATCGAAGAGGTCATCCGCTGGTTCGGAACGCGCGGAAAAATCTTCAATGTTCACTTCCGCAACATCAAGGGCGGAAAACTGTCCTTCATGGAAACCTTCCCCGACGAGGGCGACATGGACATGGTCCGCTCTGCACGGATCTACAAGGAGGTTGACTACAAGTACATGCTGATGCCCGATCACGTCCCGACGATCAGCGGCAGGGATCCTTCCGGCGTGGCCTTTGCCTTTTGCTACGGCTACATCGCAGCGCTCGTCGAAGCGCTTGAGACGGCCTCAATCTAAGCCGATCCCGCATTCCCTTCACCTATGAACATCAAACAGGAATGAACAATGGATCCAATAGAACTCAAGCGAGCGGTAGGCAGCGGGCTCCTCTCCTTCCCGGTCACGCATTTCGATCAAGAACTCAAATTCGACGAGGATTCATATCGCAAACACATCGAATGGTTGGCCGGCTACGACGCGGCCGCTTTATTCGCCGCGGGCGGCACCGGGGAGTTCTTTTCGCTCAATCCGCAGGAAATTCCTTGCGTCGTGGCGGCGGCAAAAGGATCGGCCGGGAAAACACCGATCATCTGCGGCGCCGGATACGGCACCTCGCTTGCAATCGACATCGCCAAATCCGCCGAGAAGGCCGGCGCAGACGGTCTATTGCTTTTGCCGCCCTATCTGATGTTCAGCGAACAAGCCGGCCTCATCGACCATGTGAAGGCCATCTGCAAGTCGGTCGGCATCGGCGTCATCGTCTATAACCGTGACAATGCCGTCTTGACGGCCGACAGCATTGCAAGGCTTTGCGATGAGTGCCCGAACCTGATCGGCTTTAAAGACGGCGTAGGTGATGTCGACAAGGTGATCGAAATTACCACCAAGCTTCAGGACCGTCTGGTCTATGTCGGCGGCATGCCGACGCATGAGGTGTATGCGCAGGCCTATTTTGCAGCCGGCGTCACCACCTACTCCTCGGCGGTCTTCAACTTCATACCGGCGCTTGCCCAGCGTTTCTATCAGGCGCTTCGCTCAGGCAATCAGCCTGTCGTTGACGAAATCCTGAAGACTTTCTTCTTTCCCTTTGTGGCCTTGCGCAATCGCAAGAAGGGTTACGCTGTCTCGATCATCAAGGCCGGGCTGCGGGTGCGTGACCGGGACCCCGGCCCCGTCCGTCCGCCGCTTATCGATCTCAACCCGGAAGAAACGGCGCTGCTTGAGCATATCGTTCAGGCAAACGAAATTGAAAAAATCGCAGCGGAGTGAAGAGGCGGCAGGGCCACACGGTGCCCTCCCAGCCGTCCTGAACCACCTCTTCAAGAACGGCCGCGCGGCATGGTTGGATCCGCGCGGCCGTCTGCTGACCAGGCATTTCCCAACGGCCAGATCAGCCGACGGGCGGCGGGGTTTCGCTCTGGCCGCCGTCATGGCTTCAGCCGAGGGCTGTGAGCCTCTGTCGCCTGAGACGTTGTCATCTCCTCGGCACGCGCGGCCCCTCGCCTTAAGGTTGGGCGTTACATTGAGGAGCCAGAAAATTCCACCATGCCCGCCTTTGTGGAGGCGCGAAAAAGCCGCGCCCTCGTCAGAGCGCGGCGACTTGTCGCTGAAAGCTCAGGCGTTATTCGGCAGCCTGAAGTGAGGGGACGGTCACGTCACCAATTTCCGGCAGGTCACCGGCCATTGCTGCAGCAAACTTTGTCTGATCCAGTTCGTTCTCCCAGCGAGCGACGACAACGGTGGCGACTGCGTTTCCGACGAAATTCGTCAACGCGCGGCATTCCGACATGAAGCGGTCGATGCCGAGGATGAGCGCCATGCCGGCGACGGGAACCGACGGAACGACCGAGAGCGTGGCAGCGAGCGTGATGAAGCCCGCGCCGGTGATGCCTGCAGCACCCTTTGAGCTCAGCATTGCTACCAGCAAAAGCAGGATCTGGTCAGCGAAGGACAGCGGCGTGTCCGTCGCCTGTGCGATGAACAAGGCTGCCAGCGTCATGTAGATGTTGGTGCCGTCGAGATTGAAGGAATAGCCGGTCGGGATCACAAGGCCTACGACGGAGCGCTTGCAGCCGGCTTGTTCCATCTTCGCCATGAGACCGGGAAGGGCTGCTTCCGACGACGACGTACCCAGGACAAGCAGCAGTTCCTCCTTGATGTAGCGGATCAGCGCCAGGATCGAGAAGCCGTTGTAGCGGGCAACGCCGCCAAGCACGATCAAGACGAAAAGCAGTGACGTCAGATAGAAGGTGCCGATGAGCATGGCAAGATTGGCGATCGAACCGATGCCGTATTTGCCGATCGTAAAAGCCATCGCACCAAAGGCTCCGATGGGGGCCGCCTTCATCAGGATCGCAACGAGGCGGAAGATCGGCGTCGTCAAAGCCTGCAGGAAATCCACCACTGGCCGGCCGCGGTCGCCGACCATGGCAAGCGCAATACCGAACAGCACCGAAAAGAACAGCACCTGCAGGATGTCGCCGTCGGCGAAAGCACCGACGATGGTCGTCGGGATGATATTCATCAAGAAGCCAGTGATGGTCGAGTCGTGGGCCTTTTCGGCATAGGTCGCCACCGCCTTGGCGTCGAGCGTGGCCGGATCGATATGCATGCCCGCACCCGGCTGGATGACGTTGGAAACGACAAGACCGACGGCAAGTGCGAGCGTCGAAAAGACGAGGAAGTAGATCATCGCCTTGCCGGCGACGCGCCCGACCTTGTGCAGATCGGACATCCCGGCGATGCCGGTTGCCACCGTCAGGAAAATGACCGGCGCGATGATCATCTTGACGAGCCTGATAAAGGCATCGCCCAGCGGTTTCAGCGCCGTGCCGAGTTCGGGGTAGAAGTGCCCGAGAAGAATGCCTGCACAGATCGCGAAAACGACCTGCACATAGAGATGCCGGTAGAATGGAACTTTGCCGCGCGCCGGCGAGGCTGGAATTGCTACACCCATAGTGTCCTCCATAAAGCCCCAAACCGAAAAACGGCCTCCCGGGGCGGATGATGCGGATATCTGGTAATTCAACAGCCACCCGGCTGTTTGCAGACACATTGCAACGGCCATGCCAGTTTGCTTCCACGCCCCTAAACCCCTGTTTTTTCGTATGTTTTCGACAATCCGATCGGGAAAGCGAATTCAGCTGGGCGCCTTTTCGCACAAAATGATTTGACCATTGTGCGAGAATACGCACATTCTTGGTCATGCTTCAGCGGTCAACCACTGACAAAGTTCGAACTCCGCCGGATGTCATTCGGCAGGCGCGTCGGGCCTGGATCTTCTTTCTAACTGCATCTGCGATGCTGATTGCGGCAGCGCTCGTCGGCGCCGAACTTTACGGGCGCCGTTCGGCGATCGAAGCGTTGGAAAGCCGTGCCCGCACCGATGCCAATCTCAAGGTCGCTTTGCTGACGGCCGTTCTGGAGCGCCCTCGCGCCCTGCCTCTACTCCTTTCGGAGGATCAACAGGTTCTTGACGCGCTCTCATCTGCAAAGAGCGGCGCAACTGATCTCTTAAACCGCAAGCTGGAGCGGCTGGTCACCGACACGCAAGCCGCCGTGCTTTATGTCATCGGTCCCGATGGCATAGCCGTGTCCTCAAGCAACTGGCGCCAGTCCACCAGTTTCGTGGGAAACGACTACGCGTTCCGCGACTATTTCCGTCGCGCGATGGAGCAAGGCACGGCGGAGCACTTCGCCCTTGGCAGCGTCAGCAAACGCCCCGGCCTTTACATCTCCCGAAGGGTCGGCAGTGCGGCCGCTCCACTCGGGGTCGTTGTCGTCAAAATGGAATTCGACCGTCTGGAAAGTGACTGGCGTGACGCAAGCCGGCCCGTTTACGTGACGGACAACCATGGGGTCGTTTTGATCACCAGCATTCCTTCCTGGCGTTTCATGACCACCGGGCCGGTACCGCAGCAGGATCTTGCATCCATTCGAAGCAGCCTGCAGTTCGGAGATGCACCGCTGGCTGAGCTTCCCATCATGCATCCCTTAACCATCGGCCCGGACGCAGCCATTGTTTCTGCGGTCCTGCCCGGGGGCGGAGAGGCCCAGTATCTGCGCCTCTTTGCGGCGGTTCCCACGACGCCATGGCGGCTGGAATATTTGGTTCCAACCGAAGCGCCGGTCGCCTCGGCTGTGCGGGAGATGCGGCTTATCGCACTGGCGTTTTTGCTGCCCATTGTCGCAATCGCTGCCGTTTTGCTGAGACGGCGGCAGGTATCCATGATGAGGATCGCCAGCGAACAGGCCATGCGCGAGGAACTGGAGCGCCGGGTCGTTGCCAGGACAGATGAATTGAGCCGTGCTCGCGATCGCCTGCAGGCGGAAATTTCCGATCATCGAGATACGGAGGCGAAGCTGCAGATCGTGCAACAGGAGCTCGTGCAGGCAAACCGGCTCGCCATCCTCGGGCAGGTTGCAGCCGGCGTAGCCCATGAGATCAATCAGCCGGTTGCCACGATCCGCGCTTACGCCGACAACGCCCGCGTCTTCCTGCAGCGCAAAGAGCCAAGTCCGGCCGAGGAGAATCTCGGTGCCATTGCTCAGCTCACCGAAAGAATCGGCACGATTACCGAGGAATTGAAAGCCTTTGCGCGCAAAGGTAGGACGGCTGCCGAGCCCGTTGAGCTTAGCACCATCATCGAAGGCGCCGTCGTCTTGCTGAAGAGCCGGTTTGCCGGGCAGCTGAACGCACTCGACATTCAGATGCCGCCACCGGGTCTCTTCGTCATGGGCAATCGGATCCGGCTGGAGCAGATTCTGATCAATCTGTTCCAGAACGCCCTTGAGGCGCTCGAAGGCCGCGACGATGCGAAGGTGGAGGTATCCGTTGCAGCTACGCCCGAGCAGGTCGCCATCGCCGTGTCGGATAATGGACCCGGCATTCCACCGGCAATTCTCGACACTCTCTTTACGCCGTTTCATACATCCAAGGAAAAAGGCTTGGGCCTCGGGCTGGTCATTTCAAAGGACATCGTTGCCGATTACGGCGGCCGGATCGATGTCACAAGCAGCGGCAACGGCACATGTTTTACAGTCCACCTTATGAGGGCAAAGACATGAGGGATGCGTTATCGATCTTTCTCATCGACGATGACAAGGACCTGCTGCGGGCGACCAAGCAAACCTTGGAGCTTGCGGGCTTTAAAGTTTCAGCCTTCTCGGTCGCCAGTGAAGCCCTTGGTGCCCTTAGCGCCGATCATGCAGGCGCGGTCGTTTCCGATATCCGCATGCCGCAGATTGACGGTCTGCAGCTTTTCGATCGCGTGCGGAAGGAAGACGAGGACCTGCCGGTCATCCTGATCACCGGCCACGGCGATATTCCCATGGCGGTGAAGGCCATTCAGGACGGCGCATACGATTTCATCACCAAGCCGTTTGCAACCGACCGGCTGGTGCAATCAGTCAGAAGGGCGGTGGAAAAACGCGCTCTCGTTCTGGAAAATAGAGCGCTGCGCCGGGCCGCCGATCAGGCTCGGGACGACCTGCCGCTGATCGGCCAGACAGCGACGATGGAGCGGCTGCGCCGGACCTTGCGCCAGATCGCCGATACCGAGGTCGACGTGCTCGTCACGGGTGAGACGGGCAGCGGCAAGGAAGTGGTGGCCAGCCTGCTGCATCGATGGAGCCGCAGAGCATCGGGCAATTTCGTTGCCCTCAACTGCGGAGCTCTGCCGGAGACGGTCATAGAGAGCGAGCTCTTCGGCCATGAACCCGGCGCCTTTACCGGAGCGCAAAAGAAGCGCGTCGGGCGTATTGAGCATGCAAGCGGCGGGACGCTTTTTCTCGACGAGATCGAAAGCATGCCGCCGTCGACCCAGGTGCACATGCTGCGCGTTCTCGAGATGCGGGAAGTGACGCCGCTGGGCACCAATGAGGTCAGACCCGTTGATCTGCGCGTCGTCGCCGCCGCAAAGGTGGATCTTTCAGACCCGGAACAGCGCGGGAATTTTCGTGAGGATCTCTATTACCGGCTGAATGTGGTCACGATCTCGATCCCGCCGCTTCGAGAGCGCCGGGACGACATCCCCCTCCTCTTTGGCCATTTTGCCGAGCGCGCGGCCTCCCGGTTTCACCGCGAAGTTCCGGCGATCTCGTCAGCCATTCAACGTCATTTGCAGGGTCACGACTGGCCAGGCAACGTGCGCGAACTGTCGCACTTTGCCGAACGCTTCGTCCTCGGCGTTGAGCAGGCTTCGGCAGGTAGCCAAGCGTCGCCTCCCGATACGGGACAAGGCCTTCCCCTGCCCGAGAGACTGGACCGCTATGAGGCCAGCATCATCCGTGAGGCGCTCGATGCCAATGGCGGCGACGTGCGCCGCACGATTGCGGAGCTCGGAATACCGCGCAAGACTTTTTACGACAAGCTCCAGCGCCACGGCATCGTCCGCAGTCAGTTCGCAGCAGCCAAATCCGGGCAGATTTGAACGGAGCTGCATCGATCGAGACAAATGAATCCGAATTCGCATTCCCGTCGGTACTCGAACCCGCGACGATCCGCCATGCGCTCTCGCCGCTCGAAAGGACGACGTCGTCGTTGTCTCGTCTCCCGCCCATGCCATTGTCCTGCTCGTCGCCGTAAGGAGCCAGAGGGAGGCTCGAGCGGACACAGCCGGCACTGCGGAAGGCAGATTGCGACCAAGTCATTGCTGCCGTCACGCCCAAATCTAGCGGCCGTTTGGCGAAAAAGACCGACCGGGCCGTTCGGGGCCCGCCTCCCATGCCGCCGTGGGGGCCGGAGGGGGCAATATGCCTGGCGCGGCGAACGACATGGAATTCTTGCATCTGAAAGTGGCGCCTGCTTTACAGTTTCCGGCTGTCATAGGCCCAGTGAAGCAGCGCCTGCCGCTGGCGCCGGCGACACCAGAGATCGCCGGGCTCGCAATGGTGCCTGATCTGGGCGATGTGTCGCCGCATGGCCCGCCAGCGGCCGATCTGACGTTCGTCCTCGCCGGGCATCCTGCGGCCGCGGAAATAGCGACAATACCACTGAAACCAGCCCCTCGGATCGTCTGGATGGATCCAGCCCTTTGCTCGCCAGACACTGAGAGGCTGACTGGCGTCAACACCAAAGTAGTTGAGCGAGGGATCGCGGGTAACCGGCGAAAGGCGAGCTTGCCCGAACCAGCTTTCAGGAAATTCTTGCCGGCAGTCAGTCATGTATTTGCCGGCGAAGAGCCCAAGCGCCAACATGTCCGGCGGCATGAGGCCCGGCCGGAATTCTGCATGGAACTCGCATCCCGTCGCTGCCGTAAGGGCGTAGCGGTAACCCTGCTGCATGCGGTCATTCACCTCGATCCATCTGGCGCCCAAGGAGTGCACTCCCTTCTAGACACGCACCGGCAGTGGGTTGCGCCGCCAGATCGCGAAGTTGAGCACCGATGCGAAGCTTACCCATGCCAGGTAGGGCAGGAGCAGCAGCGCTGCTGCCGTGCTGATCGGGTAGAACAGCAAGATGGTGGCCGCGATGGAGAGCCAGACCACAATAATCTCGAAGAAGGCCAGGTCGAGCCGATGAAGACCAAAAAAGATCGGTGACCAGGCTGCATTCAGCATCAGCTGAAGCGTGTAGACGGTGAGTGGCAAAGCGACCTCGGGCAATCCGCCCTCCCGCCAGACCAGCCACCCGGACAGTGCGATCGTCCCGTAAAGAAGCATCCACACGGGCGCAAAGTACCGATCCGGCGGGCGCCAAGCCGGCTTATCCAACCGCGTATACCATTTTCCCGGACGAAAGAGCGCACCGATGGCACCGGCGGCGAACGTGGCCAGTGCAAATCCAAGAAGCATGAGGAGGGAAATCATATCCGTTGGAACCCTGTCGCTACGATGCCGAGCGGCCGCTCGCAATGTCGAGCAGCCTCTCGTTTCAGATCTATCGGCCACGCTGCGCAGCAATTTCCCCCGCGCCGACTGCAAAAACCAACGGCCGGAACTGCCATGCCGCCGACAGTCCGACCAGCGTGTAGACGGTGCGGGCAAGAGCCGAGCCGGCCCCAAGAATCGCGGCGACCAGGTCGAAGCCGAACAGGCCAACGAGGCCCCAGTTGAGACCGCCGACGATGACGAGGGCGAGCGTCAGAATATTCAAGAACTTCATGTCATTCTCCATGGTTGTCTGTCGGGCGAGGCGACGGCGCCTTCGGCCGGGCCACGCGGGGGAATGGCGATCAGCCCTTCGGCGGCAAAATCACCCGGTCGATGACGTGAATTACGCCGTTGGAAGCAGCGATGTCGGTCGCGGTGACGTTTGCGTCATTGACCTTGACCGAACGACCCATTGTCTCGACGTCGATCATCTTGCCGTTGACCGATTTCGCTTCGTCGACGCCGATGACGTCGGCGGCCATCACTTTTCCGCGAACGACGTGGTAGGTAAGGATATCGATGAGCTGCTCCTTGTTCTCCGGCTTCAGCAACTCCGCCACCATGCCGGCGGGCAGCTTGGCAAAGGCGGCATCGGTTGGCGCAAAGACGGTGAACGGTCCGGGTTCCTTCAGGGTGGGAACGAGCCCGGCAGCGTCGAGCGCCGAGGCAAGCGTCTTGAACTGGCCGGCCTCCACTGCCGTATCGACGATGTCCTTTTCAGCAGCCTGCGCCTGGAGTCCGATGGCTGCAATGGCAACCACAGCGGCTGCGAATACGCGTTTCATCCTCATTGTCATGCTCCCTGTTTTCAAACGCGCCTCAATCCGAGACGCATGAATTATCGTTTAATGAAATTTCTTTTTCCTACCAGTAATATTTTCGTGACAATAATAAGTTTTGTCTTGACGGGAACATTTGGCATGACACCTTATCGCCTGACGAAAAGGAGTTGATAAAATGCTATCCGACACACTCGCTGGCGAACTCGAGCGCTACAGGATCGGGCCGCGCATAAAGACGCTGCGGCTGAATAAGAAGATGGGCTTGGTGCAACTTGGGACCCATACGGACCTGTCGCCCGGGATGCTTTCGAAGATCGAGCGCGGTCAGTTGTTTCCGACCTTGCCAACGCTGCTGAGGATCGCGATGGTCTTCGGCGTCGATCTCGATTACTTCTTCAACAAGGAAGGGCCGCTGGTTACCGTGACCAGAAGGGATGAGCGTCTGCGGCTTCCAAGCCCGCCAGACGAGGCGACGCCATTTTATCTTTTCGAAAGCTTGAACTATCCGGCCGGCGAACGGCGCATGGACGCCTACTTCGCGGAGTTTTCCGCCAATACCCAGCCTTCAAAACCGCACCGTCATGGCAGCGCGGAGTTCATCTACGCCATGAGCGGCCGGCTGACTGTCGATGTCGACGGCGAAGAGACGTCCCTGAACGAAGGCGATGCCATGCATTTCGATTCAAGTGTGCCGCACAGCTATCGCCGTGAGGGCGAGAGCGCCTGCACGGCAATCGTGGTGACGATCCCCTGAACATACAATCTTGTTCCAGCGCCTGAAGACCGCCTCGCCTCCCGCCAATGCCATTGTCCTGTCCATCTACGAAAAGAGCCAGATCCCGACAATGGCACCGTCAAACCTGGGCATCAACACTTGCCGGCGCCAGAATTGGCGCGCAGCGCTTCCGCAAGCTCTTCCTATCAATATTGGATACGCAATATGCTGCACCACGCTTTGCCTGACGCGCGATGCTCCAAATGGGGAAAACCCCACGGTGGGATGGCCATGTTTTCAAACAACCGCATGGGCACAGACGGTCTTCACGCCGCTGGGTTGTGGCATCTCTCGTTCCGGAGTAACCGTCCTGTCCGCACAAAGGCCGCAGCAAAAGACCGCCACCAATCTCGGTTTAGGCATCGCGCACGCAAAACCGCAACGCTGCAGAAACGCAAGATTCCCTAGCAGAGCAGGTCAACCCGGGCCGCTTTACAATCATGGTTGCCAGCGCTAGCATTGCCTTCGTGACGCAGGGGAGGAGCCCGTCTGACGTCATCTGGATAGCGTATCGACATGCCTTGCCGGACCGGCACCGACTGCACAAAACAACCGCAGCGGAGGGTCGATGATGCCGACACCCATTCGACGCCATTCCAAGTACGGCAACAATGGGAGGATTCGATGTACAAGACATTGGTCGGCGGCATCCTGGCCGCGGCTGCAATCACGCTTTCCCAATCCACGGCACTCGCCGAGCCGGAAATCGTCAGCGGGCCTGCGGCCGAAGCCGAGTGCTTCGTGCCGTGGACGGCAGAAACTAAGTTCTTCAAATTTCCAAAGAAGGACGCCCCCTACCGCATAGCGCTCGCCAACGGCTATATCGCCAATACCTGGCGAATCCAGATGATCCAGACGGCGAAAGCCTATGCGTCGCAGCCGGAGGTCGCATCGAAACTCAAGGAGTTCAAGGTTGTTTCGACCGGCGAGGACGTGCCTGCGCAGATCTCGGCAATCAACAACTTCATCGATTCAGGCTATGACGCCATCGTCGTCAATGCCCAGAACCCGACGGCGTTCGGACCGGTCATCAAGCGTGCCAAGCAGGCCGGCGTCATCCTGGTCGCCTTCGACAACATCCTGGACACCGAAGACGCAATCAATGTCAACGTCGACCAGAAGGGCCTTGGCGTATTGTGGGCAAACTGGCTGGCAAAGCATCTGCCTGACGGCGGCAAGGTTCTGGAAGTGCGCGGCGTTCCCGGTACCTCGGTCGACACAGACCGTCACAACGGCATTCACGAAACCTTTGCTGCGACCGGCAAGAAATGGGATGTCGTCGAAGTGCTCGGAAAATGGGACGATCCGACAGCACAAAAGGCGACCGCCGACGCAATTGCCGTGCACAAGAAATTTGACGGGATCACCGCGCAGGGCGGCGATACCGGCGTCGTCCAGGCGATGATCGATGCCGGACATCCCTTTGTGCCTTTCGGGGGAGAGACTGAGAACGGCTTTCGCAAGTTCTGCGCCAAACATGCCGCCGAGGGTCTGAAATGCTCCTCCGCCGGTACAGGCCCCGCACAGGTGGCGGTTGCCATCAAGACGGCGATCGCTGCGCTTGAAGGACAGGTTGTGCCGCAATCCATCAAGCTGCCGCTGGCAATTGTTGAAGATCCAAACTTCAAGGAAGGCCAGGACTTTTATCCCGATCAATCCGACAACTTCTTCGTCGGCAATGCCTTTCCGACCTGCGGCATCAACTTCACCGCGCAGGAGATCATGGGGCAGTCGAAGGAAAACCAGTAGACCGGGTCCAAGCCACCCGCCTGAGCGGCGCGTCGCGGTAGCCGCGACGTGCCAGTAAGACCGGTTTCGAGGAGCCTTATGATTACATCAGAAAGCCCGGCGACAACGCCCCTCTTCAAGATGAGCGGTGTTTCGAAGCGTTACGGCGGCGTTCACGCTCTGGAAAATGCCGAACTCACCGTGAAACCGGGGCGGATTCACGCCATTCTCGGCGAGAACGGCGCCGGAAAATCGACCCTTATCAAGATCATGGCAGGTGTCGTCGCGCCCGACGAGGGCCAAATGTTGCTGAACGGACGCCCGGTCAGCTTCAGGTCCCCCGCCGAAGCCTGCGCTGCGGGGGTCACTTGCGTGTTCCAAGAGCTTTCGCTCATTCCCGACCTGAGCGTTGCCGACAACATCTGCATCGCTGCGCCGCCGCGCCATTTCGGCCTGATCAATCGCAAGGCACAGCGCGCGATCGCCGAGGAGATGCTGGCCAGGGCAGGCGCCGAAGACGTCCATCCGCGGGCGCTGGTCAAGGATCTGTCACTGTCGCGTCGGCAACTGGTCGAGATCGCCAAGGCGCTCGCATGGAAGCCGCGCATTCTTATTCTCGACGAGGGAACGTCGGCGCTTACGGCGACTGATGTCGCCAAGGTTTTTTCCGTCCTGAGGCGGCTCCGGTCCGAGGGCTTGGCGCTGCTTTACATTTCACACCGCATGCAAGAGATCGCCGAACTGGCCGATGAATGCACGGTTTTGCGCAATGGCCGCAATGTGATGAGCTTTGCGGCCGGAACGCGCAGTGGCAGCGAGATCGTCGAAATGATGATCGGCCGTGAATATTCCAACGCCTTCCCGCCGAAACCGGCGCGAGCGACAGCCGATACGGCTCCGCCTCCGCTTGAGTGCCGCAAGCTGTGCTGGGGGGACAGCCTGCGCGACATTTCTCTTGCCGTCGGCAGAGGCGAGGTGGTCGGCCTTGGCGGTCTGGACGGTCAAGGACAGCGCGAAATGCTGCTTGCCCTTTTCGGCGTACTTCGCGGCACCACCGGCTCCGTCCTTGTCGATGGCAAGCCGGTCACGCTCACCAGTCCGGCGGTCGCACGTTCAAAGCATATCGGCATGGCTCTGATCCCCGAGGACCGCAAGACCGAAGGATTGATGCTGGAGATGACGGTCCGGGAAAATCTCTCCTTCGCGGTGCTGGACCGAGTATCCAAGGGAGGCGTCATTGACCGGAAAAAGGAAGGACAGCTGATCGACGAGATGGTGCAGTTGCTGGCGATCAAGACGGCAGGTTTCGACATTCCGGTCAGCGAGCTTTCTGGCGGCAATCAGCAAAAGGTCGTCATTGCCAAGTGGCTGATGCGCCGGCCCCGGATCGTGCTGCTCAACGACCCCACACGCGGCATCGATGTCGGCACCAAACAGGAAATTTACCAGTTGCTGCGACGGCTTGCCGAGGCTGGCGCGGCCATCCTTTTTTATTCGACGGATTACGATGAACTGATCGGCTGCTGCGATCGCGTTCTCGTATTTTATAAGGGCAGCATCGTACGCGAACTGCGGGATGGCGGCATCACGCAGCATGCTTTGGTCGCAAGCGCGCTCAATGTCGAGGGCGAGAAGGCGGAGAGCGCGGCATGAAGGAATGGCGTTACCGTTTGCACGAACGACGCGGCACGCTGATGGCAGCGGCTGTTTTCTTCGTCATGTTTGCCATCTACGTCTCCAACCATCCGGCCGGTTTAACGTCCAACGTCGTGCAGACCGCCGCCAACAAGGGTGTTCTGCTTGCTTTTGTCGCGATGGCGCAGACGCTGGTCGTGATCACGGCCGGCATCGACCTCTCGGTCGGCATGATCTTCATCCTTACGAATGCGCTGGCTTCCTGGGTCGTTCTCGGAACGGCGGTTGAAACGGCCTTCGGCGTGATCGCCGTTCTGACTACCGGTCTTTTCTGCGGAGCATTGAACGGCCTGATCGTCATTTATGGAAGATTGCAGCCGATTGTCGCCACCATCGCGACGGGCGCCATCTTCTTCGGGATCGCCTTGTTGCTGCGGCCCTTTCCCGGCGGCTCGGTCAATGAGGAACTGGCAGATCTCATGACGGGAAAGATATTCGGCACTGTGCCCGCCAGCCTGATTGCCCTGGCTGCCATCGTTCTCGTCATTTGGGTGCCGTTCAGCCGGTCGATCATCGGACGGACAGCTTATGCATCCGGCTCGTCGGAGACCGCAGCCTATATGTCCGGACTACCGATCCGTCGCGCCAAGTTTACTGCCTATACGCTGGCCGGCCTTCTTGCCTCGATCGGCGGCCTGTTTCTCACATTCTTCACTTTCACGGGCGAGGCAGCCCTTGCGAGCGGCAATGCCTACACGCTCTTCTCGATCGCCTCGGTCGTGCTTGGAGGCGTATCCCTTTTTGGCGGCAAGGGCAGCGCGATCGGTGCGGTATTCGGAGCTCTCGCCTTCCGCACCATCGGCGACCTGCTTTTCGTCTTCGATTTCGATCCGCTGTGGCAGCCTCTGTTCCAGGGTGTGGTGCTGCTGGTAGCGGTCAGCCTCGGAGCCTTCGGATTGTTTCGCGTCCGCAATCGGCTGGAGTGGTTCGGATGAGCAACGTAACGCGAGAAGAGCCGGTGAGCTCTTCGCCTAAAATCGCCCGGCGGCTTGATCCGGCGATCGCGACGGCCTTCGGTTGCATCATCCTTTTGCTGATCATCGGCAGTTTTTATTCGACGAGTTTTCTGTCGCCTCAATATCTCCTGCAGCAGTTGAAAGTGGCCTCCTTCCTCGGCGTCATTGCCACCGGCATGATGATCGTCATCCTCCTCGGCCAGATCGATCTTTCAGTTCCCTGGTCGATTGCCGTTGGTGGAATGATGGCTTGTGCTGCGGCCGCATATGGTCCTGCAGGCGAGGTGCTTGCCATTCCCTTCGGAATCGTCTGTGGCATGGCGATCGGCCTCGCCAACGGGATCGGCGTTGCCTATCTGCGCATTCCATCGATGATCATCACTCTGGCGACCAACGCCGTCGCTCAGGGGTTGATGGTCCTTTATACCGGTGGTTTTTCGCCACAGGATTCGGCTACATTTGCCATGCGCTATCTGGCAACCGGGTTTCTTCTCCCCGCCATACCCAATGCCGTCCTCATCTGGGCCGTCATCGGTTCCGGCACGGTCTTTGCGCTCACGCGCACGACATTCGGCCGTTCCGTCTACGGCATCGGCAACCGCGAGAGCGCGGCCTATCTTTCCGGCATCAACACCCGTCGCATCGTCCTGATCGCCTTCATCGCATCCGGTGCCCTTTCCGCCTTTGGCGGTGCCCTGCTTGCCGGCTATGCGTCGAAGGCGGCCCAATCGATGGGCGATGCTTATCTTTTACCTTCGATCGCCGCCGTCGTCCTCGGTGGAACGTCCATTCTCGGCGGCAGGGGCTCCTATCTCGGCACGGTCGCCGGCGTGATCTTAATCACGCTCCTGCAATCGATCCTCTCGGTCATGCAGATGCCGGAGGCAGGAAGGCAGATCATCTACGGCACTGTCATCATCGCCATGCTGCTGCTTTACGGCCGCAGTCCTGCCAACCGGTGACCCGCGGCCTCTCAAAATCCCCAAACCAAGGCACCACCGGTCAATCCGGCGCCGGCAGCCGCTAGAAGCACCACCTCACCCGATGCAAACGGCCGTTTCTCCTTGGCGATCGACAGCGACAGGGCAATCGTCGCGGCAGATGAATTGCCGTAGTCGGCAATTGTGCTGACGGTCTTGACCGCCGGGATGCCCAGCTTCTCGCCGACGGCGGTGAAGATTCGCGTATTGGCCTGGTGCGGCACGAACCGGTTGACATCCGGCGTGATCACGCCCGCGCGATCGAGCGCCCGCAGCGACGAAGCCGCCATCATCTCGACGGCACGCGAAAACACCTCGCGTCCATCGCGCATCGTCATGAGAAAATCCTCGGGCCTCATTCCCGGCCCAAAGGGGCGGTTGCTGCCGCCGGCAGCAATCGAGATAAGATCATAGCCGCTTCCATCGGACGCAAGATCGACGCCGAGGAGACCGGTGCCGGGCTCGAGCGATGGTAAAAGCACGACCGCACCTGCTGCGTCGGCAAACAGAACCGAGCTTGCGCGCTCGGCCGGGTTGATCCGCCGGCTTAGAATGTTTGCGGCAACGACGAGTACCGGTCTTCCTTGGCTTCGAACAAAGCCGTCGGCAAGTGTCAGCGCGTAAAGAAACCCCGAGCAGGCGCCTGCAAGATCGATTGCTCCGGAATTTGCAAGCCCGAGGCGATGGGCAAGCAGGGGTGCCGACGGCGGCAGCAAATGGTCAGGGGTCGAGGTTGCAAGCAGCGTGAGGGCGATTTCGGTCCGCTCGATGCCGGCATCGCTAAGGGCCATGACCCCGGCGCGGGCCGCAAGCCCGCTCAATGTGTCGCCCTCTTCGGCCCAGTGCCTGGCACGAATCCCTGTACGACGTTCGATCCAGCCAGGTTCGAGCCCATGCGCTTGCTCAATCTCGACGTTTTCGACCCGTCGCGCCGGCACGCTGTGCCCGAAGCCCGCCAGGCGCGAAGCCCGCACCCCAGTCATGCCGAACCCCTGAAATGAAAGGCGGCTTCGTCGATCGCTTCATAGGCACGGCCGAGCTCCTTTGCGGTGATGCAATAGGGCGGCATCAGGTAGATGACATTGCCGAGCGGCCGGATGAGCAGGTGACGCTCGCGGAAGAAGGCGCGCAGCCTCGGGCCGACCTGTGCCAAGTATCCGCCCGAGGCGACCTCGAGATCGAGCGCCGCGATGGTTCCGATCTGTCGAACATTGCGGAAACGCACATCATTCGAAAAACCGGTCAGATGCGCCCGATGCGCTTGCGCCAGAGACTCAATCCGTGCCTGCACCGGCTCATCGCGCCAGACGGAGAGATTGGCAACCGCAGCGGCGCAGGCGATCGGATTGGCGGTGTAGGAACTCGAATGAAAAAAGGTTCTGCGGCGGTCAGTGGAGAGGTGCGCCTCGAAGATTTCCGCCGTGCACAACGTTGCCGCCAACGGCAAAGCCCCTCCCGTCAGGCCTTTCGAGGTACAGAGGATGTCTGGGGTGATCGCTGCCTGCTCACAGCCGAAAAGCGTTCCGGTGCGTCCCCAACCGGTCATCACTTCATCGGCAATGAAAAGCGTCCCGCAACGTAAGGCAACCTCCTTGAGGCCAGCCAGGAGCGACGGCGCATAGATCTTCATGCCGCCCGCCCCGAGAACGAGCGGCTCGATGAGAAGAGCTGCCACCTGGCCTGAGCGGCAGTAGCGTTCGAAGGCATCGAGGGTTTCCTGCTCGCGGCCCGCCTCTGGGAAAGCCAGCCGGTCGACGGCAAAGAGCAGCGGTTCGTAGGCAGCATTGAACACGCCGCGCTCACCGGTCGACATCGTGCCGATCGTATCGCCGTGATAGGCATGCTCCATGACGACGATGCGATTGCGCCGCTCGCCTTGGTTATGGAAAAAACCGAGCGCCATCTTCAGAGCGACCTCGACTGCGGTCGATCCGCTGTCGGAATAAAAGACATGGGCCAGTCCGGGCGGTGCAACGGCGATCAGGCCTTCAGCCAGTTCTTCAGCCGGCGCATGCGTGTATTCAGAAAAGATGAGCTGGTCGTAGTGTCCAGCGGCGGCAGCAATTGCCCTCATGATGGCAGGGTGCCGATGGCCGTGGGTGGTCACCCACCAGGATGAGATCGCGTCAAGCACATGATTGCCGTCCTCATCGATAAGGTAGGCGCCAGCCGTCTCAACGATCGGCTTCATGCGCGGTTCGAGCGCGTGCTGGGTGAAGGGATGCCACACGCGAGAATTCTTCATGCCAGGGCTGCCTTGATGTGCTCGATATCGATGTTTCCATCGAAAGCTTTCTGCAATGTCTTGGGCGTTGGAACAGACAGCCACGGCAGGCAGCCAAGCGACCGAATGGCTCCGATCTTCACGATCACCCGCTGCGTTTCGTCGTTCTCCTCGCCGATGAAAGCCACGCCGAGGATCGGTACGGCACGGCGCTTCAGCGCCTCTAGCGACAGCAGCGTGTGATTGATCGTTCCAAGCGTTGTCCTCGCGCACAAAATGACAGGGATCTGCCAACGGGCAAAAATATCCACGAACAACAGCCGGTCGGTCAGCGGGACCAAAAGTCCGCCGGCCCCTTCCACAACCAGAGGATGGTCGGTTTCGGGGAGGATCAATCGCTCGGGCTCGACTGCCACGCGATCGAGCCTGGCGGAGAGATGCGGGGATGCGGGCGTCTTCAGCCTGTAAGCCTCCGGGATGATCCGTGCCGCAGTAATGCCGCCCAGGCGAGCGACAGCCTGGCTGTCTGTCTCTTCCTCAAGGCCCGCCTGCACAGGCTTCCAGTAATAGCCATCGAGCGCCCGCGTCAGGGCAGCGGCGAACCACGTCTTGCCGATGCCGGTATCCGTCCCGGTGACGACGCAAGCCTGCGTCATGACCGCTCCTCCTCCGTCAGGACGGCCGCCAGCTGCTCGAACATGCTGGAAACCATGCTGCAATCCACGTTCAGCGTGATTGCGATTCTCAGTCGCGCAGTCTTTTCCGGCACGGTCGGCGGGCGGATTGCCCTGATGTCGAAGCCTTGGTCGCGCATATGCGCAGCAATCGCGACGGCGCGTGCATTGTCGCCGATCATCACCGGCAGGATCTGGGAACCGTTGCCTTTGGCACCGGTCGCAGCCGCAAGCGCGCCGTTTGCAAAGGCCCGCAACTTGTCGAGCTCCGCGCGCCGTTGCGGCTCGTCCTGGAGAATTCGCAACGATTCGCCAACAGCAGCCGCCATCAATGGCGACGGCGCCGTCGAATAGATGAAACCGCGGGCGCGGTTGACGAGGTAGTCACAGATGACAGCGCTTGCACAAAGCAGCGCTCCGGCAACACCGAGCGCCTTGCCGCAGGTGTGAAGGACGATCACGTTGTCTTGCGCTTCCAGACCTGCCGAAAAACCGCGCCCCCCCGGCCCGAAGACACCCGTTGCATGCGCTTCGTCCACGACCAGGAAGGCGTCATGCGCATTCGCAACGCTTACAAGCTGGGCAAGAGGTGCGCGATCGCCGTCCATGGAATAGAGGCTCTCGACGGCAATCCACGCCCTGCCAGTTCCACCTGACCGGCGCCATCTCCTGATCGCCTCATCGAAGGCGGCAGCATCGTTGTGGGTGACAGATATCGCCCGTGCCTTGCTCGCCGCGATCCCCTCATGCGCGCTTGCATGGATCAGGCCATCGTGGACAATGATGTCCCCGCGCTGGGGAAGGGTCGAAAAGACAGCGACGTTGGCAGCGTAACCGCTGCCGAAATAGACGACCCTTTCGGTACCGAAATAGGCGGCTGCCTGCTCCTCGAGCGCTGCGTGCTCGCCATGATTGCCCCGCAACAGCCTCGATCCCCCTGCCCCGATCGCAACCCCGCGTTCGATCGCTTCGGCAATCGCGTTCCTAAGGCGCTCCGATTGAGCAAGCCCCAGATAGTCGTTCGACGTAAAATCGATGCCGCTCTGGCCGATCAGCGTCCGGGCGCGGCCTTTCCGCTCAAGGCCGGCCAGTGTCCGCTCATAGCGGGCAAGGCCCGAAAACCTCACGGGACCGCCTCCGCGCCGTCCAGCTCCATCGGCTTCAGACCTAGGCGGCGAAACAGTGCGCTGTCATGGTCCTCCCCCGGATTGTCGGCTGTCAAAAGCGTATCGCCGACGAAGATGGAATTGGCACCTGCGAAAAAACAGAGGGCCTGCATCTCATCGCTCATATCCGAACGTCCTGCCGAAAGCCGCAGGTGCGAGGCCGGCATCAGGATGCGGGCCAGAGCGATCGTTCGCACGAACTCGATCGGATCGATGGGTTCGGCCTCGGCAAGCTTCGAACCCGGGATCGGGATCAGCATGTTGATCGGCACGCTCTCGGGAGGAACGGCAAGATTGGCAAGCGTCACCAGCATCGCGATGCGGTCGGCGGCCGTCTCTCCCATCCCGAGGATGCCTCCGGCACAGACCTTGATGCCGGCGTCGCGAACGTTCGACAGTGTCTCCAAACGGTCGGCAAATGTCCGCGACGTTATGATTTGACCGTAGAAGCGCTCTGAGGTGTCGATATTGTGATTGTAGTAGTCAAGTCCCGCTTTGGCGAGCGCAGCGCTCTGTGCCGGCGTCAGCATGCCGAGCGTCATGCAGGTTTCCATGCCCAGCGCCTTGACGCCCTTGACCATGGCTGCGATCGCATCCATATCGCGATCCTTCGGGCTGCGCCATGCCGCGCCCATGCAATAGCGGGTGGCGCCGCCCTCCTTTGCCTTGCGCGCTTCGGCAAGGACACGCTCTACCTCCATCAGCTTCGAGGCCTTGAGCCCGGTCGGATAATGGGCCGACTGGCTGCAATAGCCGCAGTCCTCGGCGCAGCCGCCGGTCTTGATGGACAGCAGACGGCTCATCTGGACGGCGTTCGGATCAAAATTTTCGCGATGAATGCTGTGGGCGCGATAAAGAAGATCGTTGAATGGCAAATTATAGATAATTTCTGCTTCGTCGGCGCGATACCGAGTGGAGAAAGGCTCCGAATCCTCGATTGCACCATGCGAATCAGCCGTTTCAGCCTGCATCAAACCAGATCCTCCCCTTACAGACGTGCTGCAATAGATATCGTTACCGATTTATCTATAATAATGCAGCGCAGCATAAGGCAAGGGCAGCGATGAATTTTCCGCGAGCGACAGAATTGCAGCGATGCTCAGCCGACGATCGCAAAACGTTCGGCGAAAGCAGCGCCGCCGCTTCTCGCCGGCCGTCGGCCGATCCATTGAACGTGCCGCTCGAGAACAGTGGCGGCGTGTTCGGTTTCTCCCTCGCGAAGAAAACCGAGGATCGCTCGATGATCGCGATCCTTGGGTGTCATCCAGCCCGAGTTCCAGGTCGCGAAAAGAAACCGCGCGCTCGCAGCGTGCAGATCATCGATAGCGGCCAGCAGGCGCGGCATCCCGCAAGGCGAAAGCACCAGCCGGTGAAATCGCCTGTTTGCGGCTTCCCAGCCGGCAACATCAACGGCCCGGTCGCCTTCGAGGGTGGCGTGCTCGGCCTGATCGAGGATGGACGGCGTCAGGTGGGGAGCAGCATGGCGAAGCGCCAGAACCTCGAGCGCGGCGCGCATGCGCGCCACTTCCTGCACTTCAGCAAGGTCGAATGACGCCACGCGGACGCCTCGTCTCGGCTCGCTGATGGCAAGCCCCTGCGCCTCCAGCCGCCTAAGTGCCTCGCGCACCGGTACGTGGCTGGAGCCGAACTCTTCGGCGATATGATCCTGCTTGAGTTTGGAACCGGGTGCGAGCTGTCCTGTCACGATCCGGTCGGCAAGTACGCGGCTGATCCGCGCGGCAATTGTCTCGTCACTGTGATCGGTCATTTTTTATAGGTAATTCGCTTCGCTACGACTGTCGAGACGCCAACCGTCTCAAGCCCGCGGTCAAGAATCGATCGCAAGCTGGGCATCATACAGGCGCGCGTAATGGCCGCGCCGCTTTAGCAATTCGGCATGCGAACCCACTTCGACGACCCGTGAGCCGTCGACGACAACGATGCGGTCCGCATCGCGTATTGTTGCTAGCCGGTGCGCGATGATCAGTGTGGTCCTGCCTTCGGCAAGCTTGGCCAGCGATTGTTGTATCTGGCGTTCGGTCTCAGTGTCGAGCGCCGATGTCGCCTCGTCGAGGATGAGGATCGGCGGGTTCTTCAGGAACATGCGGGCAATGGCTAGGCGCTGTTTCTGGCCGCCCGACAATTTGACGCCGCGTTCGCCGATCATCGTATCCAGCCCGTTTGGCAGAGATGCAATCGTCTCGTCAAGCTTGGCGCGCACAGCTGCCTCGATGATATCGGCTTCGCCGGCGTCCAGCCTTCCATAGGCGATGTTTTCGCGAATCGTTCCTGCGAACAGGAAGACATCCTGCTGCACGACGCCGATCTGACGTCTGAGCGAGGCGAGTTTGATATGGCGGATGTCGATGCCATCCACCGAGATTGCACCGCAGCCGACTTCATAAAAACGTGGCAGCAGCGAGCATATCGTCGTCTTTCCTGCGCCGGAGGGGCCGACGAATGCAACCGTCTCGCCTGCCTCGATAGTCAGATTGACGTGCTTAAGCGCCGGCTTGCCGCTGCTGTAGGCGAAAGACACATCGCGATAGGCGATTTTTCCCCTCAGATGATCGACTTCGATCGCGTTGGGCGCATCTTCGATATCGGGTTCCGTGTCGATCAGCTCGGTAAACCGCCGGAAACCGGCAATGCCCTTCGGGTAGGTCTCGATAACCGGGTTGATCTTCTCGACGGGCCGGAAAAAGACGCCGACGAGAAGCAGGAAACCAATGAACCCACCAGCCGTCAGCTCGCCCGACAGAACGAAATAGCTGCCGGCGACCATCACGATCATCTGCGTCAGCCGCATGCTCATGTAACTCAGCGAGGTGCTGGCAGCCATGATGCGGTAGGCTTCGAGCTTCGTCTTCCGATAGCTTTGGTTGTCATTTTCAAAGAGGGCCCTTTCATGGTCCTCGTTGCCGAAGGCCTGCACGACCCTGACGCCGCCGACGCTCTCTTCGATCCGGGCGTTGAAATCGCCGACGCGCCCGAAAAGCGCCCGCGAATTCCGCGTCATCCGGGTTCCGTAACGGCTGGTCACCCATGCCGTCAACGGCACGATGACGGCGGTGATGACCGCGAGCTGCCAATTGACAGTCAGCATCAAGATGAGCGCGCCTGCAAATGTCATCACCGCAATGAAAAGATCCTCCGGACCGTGATGGGCGACCTCGCCGATCTCCTCGAGATCCTTCGTCAGACGGCCGACCAGATGGCCGGTCTTTTGATTGTCGTAATAGCTGAAAGAGAGTTTCTGAAGGTGGTCGAAGGCCGCGCGGCGCATGTCTGTCTCGATGTTGATGCCGAGCATGTGCCCCCAATAGGTGACGATCGCCATCAGACCGGTATTGATCGCATAAACGACCAGAAGACCGGCAGATGCCAATAGAATGAGCAGCCAGTCCTGGCCGATCAGAAGCCGATCGACGAACAGCTTCACAGCCATCGGAAAGCCGAGCTCGAGCAGGCCCGAGATGATCGCGCAGCCGAAATCCAGCACGAAGAGGCCGCGATAGGGCCTGTAATAGGAAAAGAAGCGACGGAGCATTTCGGCCTTTAAAGGTATAAACTTAGCGGCGGCATTGACGCGGAGCGCGCATCAACACGAAATGTGATCCCAATTCTCATATTTCTTGACGAAAGCCAATAGCGCACCGGGCGTGAGACTGCACCTCGGCAATAACCGGCAAGCGCCGCCGAAGTGTGGAAGCTGGCAAGCGGTCGGCTTCGATCACTCTTCATCAGCCTCGTAACTGATGCTGTCATTCGCCCGGCTTAAAAAGCGATCGGATATCGCGGTCAGCCGATTGCAGCAGTCCGAAGGCCTGGTACCTGCGTTTGTGCAGGTCTGCAATTGCGCCACCGACGGGATAAAACAGTCTGGAAAGGCGCGACATCGCCTGCATGGCGTCCGGCAGCGAACGATGACGTCCGCCGGCGACAGCCGCAAGCATTGCCGCACCGAGCAGTACAGGCTCCTCGGTGTCGGCGATTGCCAAGGGTACATTCGTCGTATCGGCGAGAATCTGGCGCACGAGATTGCTTTGCGCAGCACCTCCGCTTGCGACGATCAGGTCAATCTCAATGCCGTCCTGAGCCAACCGTTCCAAAAGCTGTTTGAGGCCGTAACCGATCCCGCAAAGGCCGGCAACATAGAGCGAGATCAAACTGGGAATGTCGCTGTCAAGTCCGATGCCGGAGACGACGCCGCGAGCCTCGGGGTCGGCATGGGGGGAGCGGTTTCCGAGAAACTCGGGCACGACGTGAAGGGACTTCGCAAGTTCGACAGCACGCCCCAGGTCCGTACATTTTTCGGTGGCCTGCCTGTCGAGCCAGGCAACGAGTGTGAGCCCCGCGGCATCCGCCTTCGCGCGTGCCTCGACAGAGGCGGGATGCATGCTCACCAGATGGTCTATGGCAGCTCCTGCCGCAGACTGCCCGCCTTCCGTCAGCCAGAGCCCCGGCACCATTGCCGAATAATATGGTCCCCAGACGCCACCGACGAAGATCGGATTGTCGCTTGAGGCCATCGAACAGGCGGATGTGCCAAAGATATAGGCAAGCCTGTTTCTGACATCCGAACCGCCGCTTGTTTGGGCTCCGCCGAGCGTGCCGACACCGCCGGCATGCGCATCGATCAGCGCCGCTCCGACAGGCGTTGCGACCGGCAATCCGAGATCGGCGGCGGCGCTTTGCGTAAGCCCGTTTGCCAGCGCCGTGCCAGGATCGACGATATCCGTACCTATCCTGGCAAATCCCTCCGCCACCAGCTCTTCAAGGCCGATATCCCTGAAGTACTGGTCATCCCAGCGCGCTTCGTGGGCAAGAAAGGTCCATTTGCAGGTCACTGTACAGACCGACCGGCTGAGCGAGCCGGTTGCGCGCCAGGTCAAATAGTCCGCAAGGTCGAAAAAATGACCGGCAGTGGCAAAGGAGGCCGGCAGATGGCGCTTCAGCCACAAAAGCTTGGGTGTTTCCATTTCCGGAGAGATCCGCCCGCCGACGTAACGCAGGACCTTGTGATCTCCAGCATTGATTTCCGCAGCTTCACCGGCGGCACGGTGATCCATCCAGACGATGATATTGCGGTTGGGATCGCCGGAGGGGCCGACGGCGACCGGCGCGCCGTCGGCGGTCACCGCAACGAGAGAACAGGTCGCATCAAAACCCACACCGGCAACAGCTGCAGGCGCAATTGCTGCCGCTGCAACAGCTTCCTTGACGCTGTCGCAGATCGCTTTCCATATCTGCTCGCTCGATTGCTCGACAATGCTGCCTGCCTCATACCAGATCGTGATGGGTCGTTTTGCAGCCGCCAGCAGAATGCCGTCTTCGTCGAAGACCCCTGCGCGCGCGCTGCCTGTACCGATATCGACGCCGATAAAGTACTGCGCCATGGTCAAAGGTCCGTGCTGTGCGGCAAAATGACGAGGTCGCGGATCGTCACGTTGCGTGGTCGCGTCAGCATGAAGAGCACCGCGTCTGCGACCTCCCTGGCCTCCATCAATCCTCCTGCGGCAATCGTCTCATCGAGTTTCTCCTGCGGCCAATCGCTGATCAGGGCCGTCACCACCGGGCCCGGCGCGACAGCACCGACGCGAATGCCGTGCTTTATGACCTGACGCCTGACCGTATGGACGAAGGCCTGCACGGCGTGTTTCGACGCAGTATAGATCGGCTCCCACACCACGGGAACCAGACCGGCGATCGAGCTGGTCATGATGATGTCGCCGGTCTTTCTCTCCACCATATGAGGCAAGACCGACTGGACCGATCGGAAGGCTGCATTGATATTCAGGTTCAGCATCCGGTCCCAGGCATCCGGATCGCCGTCCACGACCTCCCCGCCGATGTAGGAGCCCGCATTGGCGTGAAAGATATCGAGCTTTCCGAAACGCTCGAGAATCTGCGGCATCATCGTTGAGACGCTGGCGGGATCGGTCAGATCGGCGGCCAGAGGGAAGGCGCTCGCACCCAGCTTAGAGCATATGCTTTTCAGTGAATCTTCGGCCTTGTCGATGAGAGCGACGCTCGCACCCTCCCGCAATAACGATTTGGCGCATTCAAGACCGATCCCCGAGGCAGCCCCGGTAATCGCTGCGACCTTTCCAGAAAGTTCCTGTCCCATGTCAATCCTTGCTTTCGTAGTTGTATCAGGCGCGGCCGTGCGAGACCCGCGACCGGCGTGCCAGCGAATCGACGATGACTGCAATGGCGAGAACTGCGCCGGTGATCATGTAGCGAAGCGCCGAAGACAGATCGAGCATCGTCAGTCCGCTTGCGATCGACTGGATGACGATGATGCCGAGGAGTGCCGAGTAAGCGCTGCCGCGGCCCCCGAAGAGGCTTGTTCCGCCGATGACGGCTGCTGCGATCGCATTCAGGTTGACGTCGCCGGTCCCGGCCTGCTGGCTTGCCGATGCAAGACGCGCCGCCGCGAGCACGCCGCCAAGTGCGGCAAACATGGCGCAGAGAACGAAGGCGCTGGTGTAGATGAGCCGGACATTGATACCTGCGCGGCGTGCCGCCTCGCGATTGCCGCCGACGGCCGCCATCGAGCGGCCCCATTGGGTCCGCGTGAGCGCGTAGTTCATCACGATCGCAAGGGCGACGAAGAGCGCGAACATCCACGGGATGCCGCGATCCTGATTGAGATAAAAGACGACGAATTCGAGGAGGATCGTGATTAAAGCGACACGCACGACGAGAGCACCGATCGAGCGCGACGAGAGATTGGCTTGCCTGCGGCGTTGCCCAGCCCGATAGCCTGAAACCAGCATCACGACGCCCGGCAGCAGCGCAAGCACGTATGCCAGTGGACGCGGAATGACGAGCAGTTGCCCGAAGTTCACCAAAGGCGAGCCGTAAGGCAGGTTGATCGAGCCTGTCGCGCCAAGCAGATAGAGCTGCATTCCGAGTACCGCCAGCAGACCGGCAAGCGTCGAAACGAAACTGGGCATTCCAAGGCGATTGAAAAGCAGAGCATACAGCGAGCCGATCAATCCGCCGACGGTGATGGCGGCAATGATTGCAATCGCCACGGGCCAGCCCTGATTGACCCACAGCATGCCGACCATGGCGGAAGCAAAGCCACTGATTGAACCGACCGACAGGTCGATCTCGCCGACCATCAGCACGCAAACGATTCCAAGCGAAATCACCCCGACCGTGGATGCGTCGAAAAGCAGGTTTGCAAGATTGTTGCTTGAAAGAAACGTCGGGTTGAGGGTTCCGAAGACTGTCCAGATGATCACCAGGCCAACGACCACAGGAAGCGAGCCAAGGTCGCCAGAGCGCACCTTGTCGATCGAAGAACGGATCGTCGCGCCAATACCCGCATCGTGGCTGACGCGAACATCACCTCGATCCAGAAGCGTTGTTTGTTTCGCATCGCTGGTCATACTTGGCCCTCCTGCCTCGTGTCCTGCTGCGCCTGGCGACGGCTGGCACGGCGCGAGACTGCATTCTCAGTCGCCCCGGTGATGGCGGTGACGAGTTCCTGGTTGGACGCATCGGGATAGAAAACTCCATTGTTCCGCCCGAGTCTCAAGACGACGATGCGGTCGGCTACGGCACGCACGTCCTCCATGTTATGGCTGATCATTACGACGCCGAGGCCGCGATCGCGCACCCGCTCGATCAGGTTCAGAACCTCTGCCGTCTGGGCAACGCCAAGGGCAGCTGTCGGCTCGTCGAGCAGGATGAGCTTTGGCTCCAGAAGCAGGGACCGGGCGATCGCCACCGTCTGTCGTTGTCCACCCGACAGCGATGCGATCGGAATGCGGACACTTGGAATGCGGGCCGAAAGCTCGTTCAACAGCGTCCAGGCACGAACCTCCATCGCGGTCTCGTCAAGCCTCAAAGGACTGAGCTCACGGCCGAGGAAAATGTTGGCAACGACATCAAGGTTCTCGCAAAGTGCAAGGTCCTGAAACACGGTCGCAATACCCAGGGAGAGGGCCGCACTCGGGTCGGCCAACGTCACCTTGCTGCCGCGGAACGCGATCTCGCCCGAACTCGGCTGGTGGACGCCGGCAAGGATCTTCACGAGCGTCGATTTGCCGGCGCCGTTGTCGCCAACGAGCGCCACGACTTCGCCTGCGTGAACGTCAAGATCGATATCGGTGAGCGCCGAGACGGCACCGAAATGTTTCGAGATACCCTTTAGGCTGAGCACCACTTCCCCGGGCGGGGCTGCTTGGTTGGAAGCGTCAGTCATCTGTCGCAAGCCTTTCATCATGAATTTCAGGTCCTTCGACCATTCGCAAGAGCGGTCGAAGGACCTTCTGCGAGGACCGATCAGCTGCCGATGCCGAGCTTTTTGCAGCCTTCGGCGTAACGATCCGTGCACAGCTCCTCGGGGGTCTGGATCGGTTTGCCATTGACTGTTTTGTCGATGATCTCGGCCTTCAGGTTTTCAGCGGTAACGAGGGCCGGCGTGAAGAGTTGCGTCGGCGTGTCGAAGAGCGTGGTATCGGCCTTCGGCGTTTCGCCCGACAGCAGCTGCATGGCGACATTGGCCGCAGCCGCGGCGACGATCTCGCTTGGCTTGGAGATGGTGTTGTATTGGTCGCCTGCGATAATGAGCTGCAGGCCGGCGATCGTCGCATCATTGCCGGTGACCGGCGGCACAGGATCGATGCCGGCAGCCTTGAAGGCTGCAACGGCAGCGCCACCTGTGCCATCATTGGCGGCCACGACGCCGATGATCTTCTTGCCGAATCGGGTGATCTGTCCGCTCGCCCACTGCTGCGCCTTCGGCGGAGCCCATTCGGGCGTGTCGAATTCGGCAAGGATCGGATAGCCGCCCTCGGCAAGACCGGCATGAATACCCTTCTTGATGAGGCCTGCGGCAGCATCCGTCGGCGAGCCGTTGATCGCAAGTAGACCACCGTCGCCAGCTTGGACGTTCTTTGCCTTCAGATGATCGACCAGCGATTTGGCGATCATCTTGCCAATTTCCTCATTGTTGAAGGAGACGTAATAGTCTGCCGCGGCAGAGGGAATCGGACGGTCATAGGCGATCACCTTGACGCCCTGGCTCTGCGCCATCTTGACCAGTGATGCGGCAGCCGTCGAATCGACCGGATCAAGCACGATCGCCTTGGCGCCTTGCGAGATCGCCGAGTTGAATTGTTGCTGCTGGCGCGAAGCGTCGCCGTTCGCGTTTTGGTAAATCACCTTGCAGCCGGCGCAAAGCTTTTTCATTTCCGCTTCAAAGCCCGGATAGTCGTGCTCCTCATAGCGTGTGGAGCTTTGGTCGGGCATCAGAAAGGCGACCGTTGCATCGGTTACCTTTGCAGACTGCGCAAAGGCCGACGTGCTGCCGAGAAGACCGACGGCGAGCGCTGCTGCGCCTGCCAATTTCCATGCGAATTGGGTCATTGGAATTTCTCCGTACCAAATGGTAACTGTTTCGATGAAGTCTCAAGCTCGCTCGAACCCGACACTCTTTGTGCGATCCCGCCGTGCGAGGCGCCTTCTTGACCGGCGCTTCTCCAGCTGGTTTTGCGGACAAGCAATCCCGTTCGGGCCACGTGCGTGCCCGGTCGCCCTGCCCTGGTTGTTCGTTTTCTCCTCCCCGGTCCTCCCCTTTTTAGGCGGCCTCCACCGCTCTTGCATTTTGTGCCAGCAATGTTCTGAAACGCGAGGGCGCCATGCCCTTCTGATCCAGAAACCGGCGATTGAAATTCGAGATGTTGTTGAAGCCGGCAGCAAAGCAGATGTCGGTTATCGACATGGCCGTTTCGCTCATCAGCAGATGGCAAGCGAAGTTGATCCGCAGCCGGTTTACATATTGGACAAGCGCCATGCCGGTATGCCGACGGAAGCTGCGGGAGAACGCGCTTGGGCTTTGCCCGGTCAGGCCGGCAAGGTCGCTTTCACTGAAAGGTTCGGTCAGATGCGTATTGATAAAGGCCAGCGCCTGGTTCACCCCGGCCGACATGAAACCCGAGGGATCCGGATGATAGAGCGCGCTTGCAAGGGTGCGCGTGCCCGGCGCAGAACTCAGCGTGTCGAGCACGTTCATGAAAAGCTCGATGCGGCGAATTCCCTTGGCGTCGACCAGCTCCCCAAGGAACGGGCCGACGAGCGACGCCGTTTCAGATGTGAACAACGCACCCCGACGGCTCATTTCCAAAATGCCGGCACAGGCCGAGAGCTCCGGAAATATCCGAGTTGCATCTGCAAGGAAGGACTCGGTGAATTGAAGCACCCGGCAGCGCAGTGGCAGGCATGTGCCCGGCGGCACGTCGCTCACCCAGTTGTGCGGCAGGTTCGGTCCGGTAAGCACAAGGTTGTCCGGCTCGAATTCACCGATAAAATCACCGACGAAATATTGTCCCGTCGTCGCCACGACATGGTGGATCTCATACTCGGGATGGAAGTGCCAGCGGACCGTACGGTAGGGATAACCATGCTCCCAGGCCTTGAAGGACTCGCCGCTGCCGATCGCGACCACTTCCAAATCCGGATTCATGGAACCTTCCTCCCTGCGCTTCAACCGGAATTTCACCGGCAATGGCGCCTCCTCCCAGAGGTCATCATTTTCTGATGGGGACTTTACCCGCAGGCATCAGCGATCGCTACTACGCCATCGACCTCCCGCTGATACTTTTTTGACAATTCTCCCATCATTTGTGGCCATTCGCGCAGTTATTCCGTCTCGGCCGGACCGCTAAAATCGAACCCGGCCCTTGATTTCTGTGGCGGACCGGCCTTGCGCAACCTCCCTCCCCGATATTCGCTTCAGACGGTCAACTCGGGTAGGAGAGCTTCGGATACCAGTCCGGCGCACGTCCTTCCGGCGTGCAATCGAGCACCGTCCAGATAGGCATGGCGTCGGGAGCACCGCGCGGGTCTTGTCCCGGGTCGGCTGTCGCCGGTCCCATTTCCTCGCTCCAGAAATGCCGGATCGTCCCGTCGCGTCGCGTGAAGACGTTGAATGCCGCATCATCGCTGCCGCCATGACCGAGCGCGCGATAGTCCCGGCTATAGTCGTCATCAATATCCGAATAGAGCGGTAGATAACGCCAACCGCGCTCCTTCTGGAACGACAGCAGCCTTTCGAGGGGCGAACGGGCAACAACCGCGAGCGCTATGCGCTGCTGCATGTCGGGCACTTCCCCATCCCAGGCGGATAATAAGGATGTACACATAGGACAAGGACGTTCGCGCTCAGGCCCGAACATGTAGCTGTAAACAACCAGCGTGTTCTTGTCGGCGAACAGGTCTTTCAACGACACGATACCGTTATTTCCCTCAAATCTGTATTCCTTCGTCACTACGCCTCCAGGCGGAAGAGCGCGTCTTTGCGCGGCGACGCGTTCTATGTGGCGGCGCAGCTCGATCTCTTCGGCAAGCAGCGCGTCGCGCGCACGCCGGTAGTCTTCACTCTCGTTCGGAAATCGGGCGCCGTTTCTGCGGGCGAGTTCGATTGCGGGTGTCAGGTGCGGATGATCAGCCATAATATCCTCCATCGATCTGATCGTGAGAGAGAAACCTGTGCCGGACTCTCCTAGCTTTTGAACGCGTGGCGCCGGCCGTCATTCCGGAACTGGAGCGCTCGCCTGTTCAAGGACGATCGACGGCCGTCGAAATCGACAGTGCTGCTGATAAATGTTTTTCGTGCATGCAAAAAAGATAGGCCGACCGGTTTCACGAATTTGCAAAGGTGAACCGATAGGAGCATGGCATTCAGAACCCACAGATCACTGCGGTGATCGAACGTCGAACGTGTGTTCCTTGGCCGGGAACCGTCGATTTCGCACATCGTCAGCATAGGCGCTTGCCGCCTCCTCGATCGTCTGTGCAAGTCCAGCATAGCGTTTGACGAATTTGGGCTTGAAATCGGTGAAGACGCCCAGCATGTCTTCGGCTACCAAAATCTGCCCGTCGCAGGCCGGCGAGGCGCCGATGCCGATCGTCGCGGCGTGGATCGAGGCGGTCACCTCGCGCGCCAGAGGCTCCACCATTCCCTCGACGACGACCGCAAAAGCGCCGGATCCGCCGACTGCTCGGGCATCGCGCCTGACCCTGGCGATCTCGCTTTCGTTGTGGCCGAGCGAGCGGTAACCGCCGGCGGTGTGCACCTGTTGCGGCATCAGCCCGATATGTCCGCATACCGGCACGCCGCGCGCGGTCAAAAAGGCGATGGTCTCGACCATCTCCTCGCCACCCTCCAGCTTGACGCCGTCGCAGCCGGTTTCCTTCATGATACGCACGGCACTGCGGAAAGCCTGTTCTTTCGATTCCTGGTAGCTGCCGAAGGGCAAATCGACGATGACGCAGGCCCGCGAGACCCCCCGCATGACCGCCTGGCCGTGGGCGATCATCATGTCGAGCGTAACGGAAGTCGTGCTCGGCAGGCCATAGAGCACCATGCCGACGGAATCGCCGACCAAAAGCAGATCGCAATGGGCATCAAGGGCACGCGCCATCGGTGTCGTATAAGCGGTCAGGCAAACGATCGGCGTTGAGCCCTTCATGGACTGGATGCGAATTGGCGTCAGCCGCCGTTGATTGGAGGGCTTGCTCATCACGCAGCCCTCGACTGGGCGTGGCGCCGGTGGCCGATGATCCTGTTGTCAAGGAGCCTTGTCGAACCGATCCGCACGAAAAGGGCGACAAGGGCCTGCCGACCGTGCAAGGTTTCAAGTCGTGTCAGGGTCTGCGGATCGCGAACGGCGACGACTTCAGCCACGGCGAGCGGCTCGCGTGCAATGAACGCGGCCAATGCCGCCTCTAGCGCCTGAGGCCCGTCGATGCCCTCCCGGCAAAGTCGTTCGGCTTCCTCAAGGGCCTTTGGAACGATCACCGCTGCGGCACGCTCCTGCGCCGTCAGGTAACTGTTTCGCGATGAAAACGCGAGCCCGTCGGCTTCCCGGACAGTCTCGACCGCGACAATGCGGACCGGCAGTGCAAGATCCTCGACCATCCGCTTGATGATTACGACCTGTTGGTAGTCCTTTTTGCCAAAATAGGCGGCATCCGGCTGAACGATATTGAAAAGCTTGGTCACGACAGTCGCAACACCGGCAAAATGTCCGGGCCGCACGGCACCTTCCAATTCGCTGCCGAGTGCCGGCACGTCCACGATCGTCTGCATCGGTCGCGGATACATCTCCGAAACGCTTGGGCAAAAAAGGATATCGACGCCGGCGGCAGAGAGCATGGCGCTGTCCCTTTCCAGGTCTCTCGGATAGCGCGTCAGGTCTTCGTTCTTTCCGAACTGCAACGGATTGACGAATATGGAGACGACGACGGCATCGTTGTCGGTGCGTGCACGCGCGACCAGCTCCATATGCCCGGAGTGAAGGTACCCCATCGTCGGGACGAATCCGAGGGTCCGGCCTTCCTTCTTGATCGCCGCAACCTGCTCCCGCAGTTCGGCAATCTTTGTTACGACACGCATCCTTCAACCTCCCCAAAAAGCGGTGGCGGATAGAAGTTGATTTCGCGCGAAGCGTCAACTTACCTGATAAGATAATATCGATTAGACGCTGCTGAAACTTATTTCAGCCGATCGCAACACCGTCGCTTACCTTGATCTGCGGTCAACCGACATTGTTTCTCCGGGCAACAAAATCTGCAAGATGCGGCACGTAATCCTCAGGACCGTTGCCGCCGTCTGCCACTGCCGCCGCATATGAATTCTTCACCGCACTTGCAAGCGGCGTGGCAACGGTCGCGTCATTTGCCATGGATTCCAGATATTTCAAATCCTTATACGCGTTCGAAAGCGTGAAGCGATGCGCATTTCGATTCCCGTCCAGAGCATAACCCATGAAGGTCTGGTAAAATCCGCTGTCCATGCGCCCGCCCCGGATGACGCTGTCGAAGCGTTCCACCGAGATTCCGACCTTTCGGGAAAGTGCCAGAGCCTCGGCAAAGAGAGCGCCCATGCCCAACGAAATGAAATTGTTGAGAAGCTTCATACGATGACCGTCGGCGACCCCGCCGATATGAACGATCTTTGCCGCCCATGTCGATACCACCGGCTGAATCCGTTCGAATGTCGCATCATCGGCGCCGACCATGCAGTCCAAAGTCCCCTCCCACGCCTCCTTCGGCGTCCGGCTAAGCGGTGCGTCGGCAAAATGGACCTTTAGCGCCGCAAGCGTTTCGGCAATACGCATTGTCACCGTGGGATCCCCGGTCGAGCAGTCGACAATCACCGTTTCCGGGGCAAGGGCCGGCCGCATTTCCTCGATCACCAGGGACACTTCCTTCGAGCTTGTGAGGCACAGAAAGATCATCGTCGAATTTTTCGCAAGCTCCGAAAGCGAACCCGCCTCGCGGGCGCCGCGGCCGATGAGGTCGTCGACCGGATCTCGATTACGGTGTGCGATCACCGTCAGCGGGAAGCCTTTTTCGACGATGTTCTTCGCAATCCCGTGACCCATCAGTCCAACGCCGACAAATCCGACTTTCTCCTTGATCTCAGCCACGTTTCTCTCCCGTTCAATCGTTTCGAAGTTCTGCTGGCGATCGGCCTAAGGTAGGTTGAAGCGTTTGCGCAATTCGTCTACCTGTTCTGCACTCAGCATCCTTTTGGCGTGATGCTGCAGCATGAGAAAAAGCTTTGCAGTTTCCTCAAGCTCTTCGGCGGCGAACTGGGCGTTTGCGAGCGTCGTGCCGGCGACGACCGGCCCATGATTGGCAAGCAGCATGGCGTGATGACGACCGGCCAGCGACCGCACCGCGTCTGCGAGCGCCATATCCCCAGGGGCAAAATAGGGAACAAGAGGCAAGCGCCCCACGCGCATGACGTAATAGGCGGTCAAGGGCGGCAGCACGTCGAACGGATCGATATCGCGCAGAATGCTGACGGCAGTTGCATGGCTCGAATGGAGATGGACGACAGCGCCGGCATCACCGCGCTCGCCATACATCGAAAAATGCAGAAATGCTTCCTTGGTCGGCGCATCGCCGGACAGGAGTTTGCCCGAGGCGTCGAAGAGGGAAAGGCGGGCCGGATCAAGCGTCCCCATCGAGGCATTGGTCGGCGTCATCAGCCAACCGCCGTCGGAAAGGCGAACGGAGATATTGCCGGTCGAGCCGGAGGTCAGCCCACGCTCGAATAGCGACTGCCCCGTACGGCATATCTCTTCACGCACGCGGTTAATCTCAGACATCCGACCCCTCCGTTTCAAGCTGCGCCCATGCTTTCAGGAAGAAATCCGGAGCGCCGAAGTTGCCGGATTTCAAAGCCAGCACAATGTCGGGACCGCTTAGGCTGCGGGTCCATGGCACGCCGGGATCGATTTCAGGGCCGATCGAAAGTGTCTTGACGCCGAGCGCATTGATCACCGCGCCTGAAGTCTCTCCGCCAGCAATCAGAAAACGGGTAAAGCCATTCTGCTTCAGCCGCTCGGCCACCTCGGCCAGCGTCTGTTCGACGAGCGCTCCGGATTCGTGCCGTCCCATGGCCGCCTGGATGCTCTGAAGTTGTTCGGGACTGGCGCTGGAATAAACGAGCGGCAGACGGTCCTTGTCTTGCGAAATCACCCAGTCGGCGATTTCTGCCGCGCTCTGGCTTCCATCGGCAACGGCCGAAATATCAAGCCTCAGAACCGCCGCAGCGTCATTGCGGGCAACCTCGATCTGACCGCGGGTAGCAAGCGAGCAGGATCCGGCAAGGACAACCCGGCGCCCTGCCGGCGCCGTCATGCGGGTCATGGCCCTGCGGACGGGCAATTTCTTGCGTTTTCTGAAATTCTCGGGCAAGCCCATGGCAATGCCGGAACCGCCCGTCACAAGCTTCATGCCGTCGCAAGCCGCCCCGATCGTGCGCAGATCGGCATCCGACAATGTATCGACGACGAGGATGCGCTTTCCTGCCGCCTGCTGCTGCGCAAATGCCCCCCGGATGGCGTCTTCGCCCCTGGCGATCACCGGCCAATCGACAAGACCGACCGGCCGTCTTGTCTGCCGTTGCAGGACCCGGACAAGATCGGGATCGTGCATTGGCGTTAAGGGATGGTCCTTCAGAGAGCTTTCCGACAGGAGCCGGTCGCCGACAAAAAGATGCCCCTTATAGACGGTGCGGCCGGCTGCAGGAAAGGACGGACAAGCAATTGTCAGCTCGGCCCCGGTCAGATCCTGAAGCGCGTCGGCGACCGGCCCGATATTGCCGTCATCAGTGGAATCGAACGTCGAGCAATATTTGAACAGCAGCTGCTCTGCACCGGCGGCAAGCAGCTTGCCGGCCGCCGCCGTCGAATCCCTGACGGCTTCGGCCGCAGGGACCGTTCTCGATTTGAGCGCGACGACCACCGCATCGGCATCGCCAAAATCAGTCCCTTCCTCCGGCATTCCGATGACTTGCAGGGTCTTCATGCCTTCACGCGACAGCATGAGGCAAAGATCGGTGGCTCCGGTGATGTCGTCGGCTACAGCACCGATTAGCACATCGTTTCTCCTGCCTGTTTGCGTTGAATGAGCGGGCTGACGAAGTGCAAGTACCCGATGAGAAATAGAACTTGCAATCCGTTCTGCCGATAAGCTAACCATAGAGTGGCAGCGCTGTCATCAGTTTTTCGCAGATCACGATTCAAGCCAATTGCGCCCAAAGTGAATGCAACAATGGATTTCGAGCATGAGCGAAGCGGTTAACCTGAAGCTCTGCGTCATCGGTCTCGGATCGATGGGTTTTGGCATCGCGACATCACTGCTGGAGAAGGGCTTTGAGACCCACGGCTACGACATCAGCGCCGAAACGACGTCGCGGTTCGTGGCGGCAGGAGGCAAAGGGGCCGCAAGTCCAGCCGAAGCAGCTGCCGGGGCCGATGTCGTCGTGACCGTGGTCGTTGATGGCGCCCAGACAGAACAGGTTCTATTTGGTAAGGGCGGTGCGGCCCACAGCATGTCGAAGGGCGGCACGATCCTTTCCTTTGCAACGATGCCGCCGCAGACGGCCGAAGATCTGGCGCAACGCGCCGGCGCGCTCGCTCTGAACTATATCGACGGGCCCATCAGCGGCGGCGCCAAACGTGCCGCTACCGGGCAACTCACGATAATGGCATCGGGACGACCCGAAGCTTTCAACCATGCCCGCCCCGTGCTTGATGCGATTGCCGTGAAGGTCTACGAACTCGCAGACCGGCCCGGCATCGGATCATCCTTCAAGATCGTCAACCAGCTCCTTGCCGGCGTTCATATCGCGGCCGCCTGTGAAGCGATAACCTTTGCCAAGGCGCTTGGTCTTGATATCGACAAGGTCTATGAGGTCATCATAGCGTCGGCCGGCAATTCCTGGATGTTCGAAAACCGCGTCCCCCACATCCTGCAAGGTGATTATTCCCCCCAGAGCGCCGTCGATATTTTCACGAAGGACCTTGGCATCGTGTCGGACCTTGGGCGCGGGCTGAAATTTCCACTGCCGATCACTTCCACGGCACTTCAGATGTTCATCATGACGGCTGCAGCCGGCATGGGCCGAGACGATGATGCCTCCGTCGCAAGGCTGATCGCAAAAGTGACGGGCATTGAGCTTCCCGGCGGGCCGGAGGCTGCGTGATGCCGCAATTCGCCGCAAACCTTACCATGATGTTCAACGAAGTGGCGTTTTTGGAACGGTTCGCGGCAGCGGCAATGGTCGGCTTTTCCGCCGTCGAGTTCCTGTTTCCCTATGACCACCCGCCGGAGGTCATCGGCGAGCGCCTGCGGGAAAACGGATTGACGCTTGCACTCTTCAACTTGCCGCCGGGAAACTGGCAGGCCGGCGAACGGGGCCTTGCTGCGCTCGACGGCCGGAGAAGCGAATTTCGAACCTCGGTGGATACCGCCTTAGAATACGCCCGATGCGCAGGGGCCCGCACGCTGCATGTCATGAGCGGTCTGGCTTCGCGCCGGGACCCGGCCGCGATTGCGGTTTACCGCGACTCTCTGGCATTCGCCTGCGACCGGGCAGGCGAAAGCGACATCGACATCGTCATCGAGCCGATTAACCCGCGGGACATGCCGGGCTATTTTCTCAACGACTTCGACTTCGCAGCCGACATCATCAGTGCATTGAAGAGGCCAAACCTGAAGCTGCAATTCGACATCTATCATCGTCAGATCATTCACGGCGATGTGCTCACGGGGCTCCGACAGCTTATACCGCTCGTCGGCCACGTACAGATTGCTTCGGTGCCGCTGCGCAACGAACCCGCAACGGGCGAGCTTGACGATTTTCGTGTGCTCCGAGAGCTGGATGGACTTGGCTATAAGGGCTTCGTGGGCTGCGAGTATCGCCCTGCAGGCAAGACGGTGGCAGGTCTTGGCTGGCTAGAGGCTTTTGCAAGCCGCTGAGCACAAGCAGCGGCAATCGAACGTTGAGCTGGCCTTTTATGCAGCGGCTCGTGAACGTGGAGATGACGCTCGCCCGGGGCTGAATCAGGAGGACTTGATGCAGCAAAAACAGCGTCTGCCGGCAAGGAAAAGCAAGGTGACGGTCAGGGATGTCGCCCTTCGCGCCGGCGTGGGCGAGTCGACCGTCTCGCGGATCATGCGCAACAAGGGGCCGGTTGCAGAAGAGACGCGCCGGCGAGTGATGGAGGCCGTCCGGGCGACGGGTTATGTCCCCAACCGGATTGCCGGTTCGCTTGCCTCGCTCGATTCCCATCTGGTTGGCGTCATCGTTCCCTCACTGTCCAACATCGTGTTTCCCGAAGTTTTGCAAGGTGTCCATTCCGCTTTGCGCGGCAGCGACTATCAGCCCGTCATCAGCATTACCGGCTACGACATCGATCTGGAGGAAACGATCGTTCGCGGACTGCTGTCATGGAAGCCCGCAGCCATCCTGATTGCCGGCTTCGATCATACCCCGGCAACCCATCGCATGCTTTTTGAAAGCGGAATCCGCATTGTCGAGATGATGGACATCGATTCGGCACCGATCGATATCGCCGTCGGCATGTCGCATCGGCGTGCCGGCTATGCCACGGGTCAATACCTTGTCGAGCGCGGATACCACCGGTTCGGATATGTCGGTCATGACTGGAATGCCGACAGGCGGGCCCGTCTGCGCTACGACGGGATCTGTGGCGCCTTGGGCGACGCGGGATTGCAAATTGCCGCCCAGGCGATCGCCGATGCGCCGAGTTCCGTCGGTGTCGGACGGGAGATGACGGCACGCCTTTTGGCCGGGCCGGCAAAGCTCGACGCGATCATCTATTCCAACGACGACATGGCTCTCGGCGGTGTCTTCCACTGCCTCGGTTCCGGCGTTCGCATGCCCGACGATCTTGCCATCTTTGGTTTCAATGGCCTAGATATCGGCCGCGAACTGCCGCAGCCTCTTGCGACTGTACGCTCCAACCGCTTCCTGATTGGCCGCACATCAGTGGAAAAGGCATTCGAAACGCCGCAGCGGCCGCAAACGAGATCCATTGTCGATACAGGCTTCGAGATTTTTCCAGGTGCCACGGCCTAAGTTGGTGAAGCGCCATGTCCTTCAATAGGTGGCACGCCCGCCTGACAGGTCGAATATCGAGGCTGTGGTAAAGCTGTTTTCCTTTGATACCAGCCAGGCGACCATGGAAGCTGCCTCCTCGACTTTCAAAAAGCGGCCGCGCGGAATGCGCGAGCGCATATATTCGATGAATTCCGGCGTCAACTGTTCCAGAATCCGCGTCTGAGCGGTTGCCGGCGTAATGCAATTGACGGCGATGTCGTAGGCTGCAAGCTCCTTGCCCAGCGACTTGGTAAGACCGATGACGCCTGCCTTCGAGGCGGAATAGGCCGCAGCGTTCGGATTGCCTTCCTTGCCCGCGATCGAGGCAATATTGACGATGCGGCCATAGTTTCGCGCCTTCATGTCCGGGACAACTGCGCGGTTGACGTAGAATGTGCCGGTGAGATTGATATCGATGATCTTCGCCCACATGGCGATGTCGTAGGTGTCAACCGGCGCTGCATCTCCGGCGATGCCGGCGGAATTGACGAGGATCGAAACCGGTGGGCCATCGGCGGCAGTGGCGGCATAGGCAGCCTCGACCTGGTCGAAGCGTGAGATATCGGCAACGGCGCTGCGAGCTCCTGCGCCAAGCGCAGCCTCCGCCTTTTTGAGCAACGGCCCATCCATGTCCCAGAGCGTGACCTCCGCACCGGAGGCTATGAGACGGCTGGCGATTGCAAAACCAATACCCTGTGCACCTCCTGTGACGATCGCATGCTGGCCTTCCAGATCAATCCTGTTCATCCACCCCTCTCTCTCGCGAACGCTGACACTCAGTTTTCGTCATTCCTTCACCGCCCCGGTCATCGACGAGACATAGTAGTCGACGAAGAACGAATAGAGGATCACGACGGGCAGCGAGCCGAACAAGGCCCCGGCCATCAGTGATCCCCATTCGAAGACGTCACCGCGCACCAGCTCCGTCAAAACACCGACGGGAATCGTCTTGTTTTCGGACGACTGAATGAATGTGAGCGCATAGATGAACTCGTTCCACGAGAGCGTGAAGGCGAAAATGCCGGCCGATATTAACCCGGGCACGGCAAGCGGCAGGATGATCTTCACGAGAATCTGCCAGCGATTGGCGCCGTCGACCAACGCACTTTCCTCGAGCTCGAAAGGGATCGACCGGAAATAGCCCATCAGCAGCCAGGTGCAGAACGGAATGAGGAAGGTCGGATAGGTGAAGATCAGCGCCAGCCTGGAATCATAGATGCCGAGCTTGAAGACGATGAAGGCCAGCGGGATGAAGAGGATCGATGGCGGCACGAGATAGGCGAGAAAAATGAGGAGCCCGACCGGGCGCGATCCAGTAAAGCGCACGCGCTCGATTGCGTAGGCGCCGAAAACGGATGCTGCAAGCGACAGCACCGTAGATCCGACCGCAACCAGCATGGTGTTCCAGAGCCAGCCCGGATAGGAGGTTTCAAGGAACAGATACTTGATGTGGTCTAGCGTCGGCTCGACCACCCAAAAGGGGCTGTAGTTGTTGTAATCGGTCAACTGCGCGTTCGGTTTGACGGCGGTAATCGCCATCCAATAGAACGGAAAGAGCAGCACGAAGACGAAGACTGCCATCGGCAGATAGAGCATGACGATGCGCCGTGGCAGACGATTGAGATAACTCATCCCCTGGACGTTGTCGGTCAGAACCTGATCGGTAGTGTTGGCGTTCATGATTGTCTCCCGACCGTTAATCCTGGCCGCCCTGCTGCCATTTGCGGCGCTGCAGACCGAAGAAGCTGAACATGATGGCGGCAAGCAGGAAGGGGATCATCGCAACCGCAATGGCAGCCCCCTCGCCCAATTGACCGCCCGGAATGCCGCGCTGGAACGACAGCGTCGCCATCAGGTGCGTTGCATTGACCGGACCGCCTTTGGTCAACACGTAGATCAGCTGGAAATCGGTGAAGGTAAAAAGCACCGAAAAGGTCATCACGACGGCGATGATCGGCGTCAGCATCGGCAGTGTCACATAGCGGAACCGCTGCCAGCTGGTTGCACCGTCGAGCGAAGCGGCTTCCTGGAGCGAGGCGGGAATGGTCTGCAGGCCGGCGAGCAGCGAGATGGCGACGAAGGGTATGCCGCGCCAGACATTGGCGATAATCACCGAAATTCGCGCATTCGTGGGATCACCGAGAAAATTGATCGGTGCATCAATCAGTCCCATCTGCATCAGCGACCAGGAAAGGATCGAGAACTGGGAATCGTAGATCCACCAGAAAGCCAGCCCCGACAGCACCGTCGGAACGACCCATGGAAGCAGGACGATAGCGCGGAAGAACGACTTGAACGGCAGGTGCTGATTGAGAAGCAGTGCCAGCCAGAGGCCCAGCACGAATTTCAACACGGAGGCAACGAACGTATAAAGCAGGGTATTGAAGACCGAGAGCCAGAAAACGGAATCCCCGGCGAGGAACTGATAGTTCTCAAGGCCGATGAAGATCCCGTCGCGACCGATCCGGGTATCGGTGAAGCCCAGCCAGACGCCCAGCCCGAGCGGGTAGGTGAGGAAACACACGAGAAAGATGGCCGCCGGTAGCATGAACAAGAAGCCGAGCATGTTGTTGTTCTGCATGAGCGATGCGACCCGGCCGCGCGTCGTATCCTCGGATGTCACGGTCGACATGGTTCTACCTCCTGATGGACAATCGCAGCATGCCGTCGCCGGCATGCTGCAGGCCTTAAGCGGGCTTAAACCCGGTAGTAGCGGTTTGCCCGGCGCTCTGCTTCCTTCATCGCGTCTTCCGGCGTCATCTGCCCGGTTACAGCAACGGCGAACATGTCGACGAGTACGTAGTCGGCCATGGTGCCTGCCGAAGCATAGCCGAGAGGGCCCGCATAACCGTTCGGCCTCAGTGTCTCCGATGCACGCGCATAGGGCGCATGGATCGGATCGGCCGTCCAGACGGGATTGTCGGAAAAGGCCTTCAGCGGCTGGCAGCAATAGGCGCTGGAACCTGTAATCCACGCATTCATCTGGTCGGCTTCCATCATGAACTTGATGTAGGCTTTTGCGGCTTCCGGATACTCGGTATGATTGAAAAGAAGCAGCGAGCTCGTCTGGTGCAGCTCGACGCTCTTGCCGACCGGACCAATCGGGAAGTTCGTTGTTCTCATGTCTGCGGTGAGTTCGGCAAGCTTTGGATCCTTTTTCGCCGCATAGTAGACTGACACACCGTTTGCGATCAGCGAAACCTGCCCAGCGAGGAATGCGCGGTTGTTGTTGATGTCCTGCCAGCTTTCCGTGCCCGGGATGAAGGTCGCATAGAGCTCCTTCGCATAGTTGATGGCAGCCAGCGTTTCGGGGCTGTTGATGGTCACCTTGCCGCTTTCGTCCACCATCTTGCCGCCATGGCTCCAAAGCAGCCAATGGGCATAATTGTTGCCGTCGCCGACTGCCTTGCCATGCGGGAATCCGGCGGGCGTGCCCTTGGCTTTCATTGCCTTGCAAAGTTCAAGAAAGCCTGCCGTATCCTTCGGGAACTCGCTGAAGCCGGCCGCCTTTACATGGCTGTCGCGGTAGACGACCGCATTGCCGATCGCCGTCAGTGGCATGGCGATGAACTTGTCGTCGCGGGTTGCATAGCCGCGGACACCGTCATACCAGCCGCCGTACTTGTTGCCGAGATAGGTCGCAAGTTCGGTCAGGTCGACGAGTTTGTCGGGATACTGGTGGGCGTCGTCGAACCAGCACATCACCATGTCCGGACCCGAGCCGACATTGGCGGCGACGGCAGCCTTCGGACGGATATCTTCCCAGCTTTCCTTGTCGACGCGAACCGCAACGCCGGTCGCTTCGGTGAACTTCTTGGTGTTGGCAAGCCAGGCATCCTCGTCTCCCTTGACGAAGGGCGTCCAGCGAAGAAGCCTGAGGCTTGCGCCTTCTTCCGGCTTGTAATTCGGCTCGGCCTGGGCGAAAGACGGTCGGACCCCGAACGGCGAAAGGCCCGCGATACCGGCCGCGGCCGCCGACGCGGCAAGAAAATCACGTCTTTTGATTGTCATAATACTCCTCCTTGAAAAGCGGGAGCGAATTCTCCGGCGTTCACCTTCCCGCTTGGCGAACGACGGTCATTGCAACGGCGGATGAGCAAGGGAAGGCTCCTCTTCTTCCCTGCCTCCGCTGCAGCGTTATCAGGTACTCAATCTTTGTCCGCTTTCGGCATCGAAGAGATGCACATGCGGCGCGTCGATTGAAATGCGCAGCGTCTCGCCTGGACGCGCGTTGACGCGTTCGCGGAAGACGCAACTGACATCAGCGCCTGCGAACCTCATGGTCAACTGCGTTTCGTAGCCGGTCGGCTCGATGACGACGATCTCAGCCGGCAGACCATTGGCATCGAGAGCGATGTATTCCGGGCGCAACCCGTAGATCAGATCGCGTCCCTTCGCTCCGGCAGGCGGATTTGCAACCGGCAGGGCCGTTCCGTCCGACGCGATGAACTGGTTGGCGTTATCCGGATTGAGCCGGCCCTTGAACATGTTCATCGCCGGCGAGCCGATGAAGCCAGCGACAAAGAGGTTCGCCGGATTGTCGTAAAGATCGAGCGGCGCGCCAATTTGTTCCACCGCGCCGTCATGCATGACGACGATCTTGTCGGCCATCGTCATCGCCTCGATCTGGTCGTGGGTGACATAGACGGTCGTGGTGCTAAGACGCTGGTGAAGCTCCTTGATCTCGGCGCGCATGGCGACGCGGAGCTTGGCGTCGAGGTTGGAGAGCGGTTCGTCGAAAAGGAAGACCTGCGGATCGCGAACGATCGCCCGGCCCATGGCAACGCGCTGCCGCTGACCGCCCGAAAGCTGCCGTGGATAGCGGTCGAGTAGTTTGGTGAGGCCGAGGATGCCGGCGGCCTTGTTGACGCGCTGATCCATGTCCACCTTCGGCGCACGTTTGAGCATCAGCGAAAACGCCATGTTCTGGGCGACCGTCATGTGCGGATAAAGCGCATAGTTCTGAAAGACCATGGCGATATCGCGTTCTCCAGGCGCCAGCCCGTTGACCACGCGGCTGCCAATGCGAATTTGCCCGGCGGATATATTTTCGAGGCCAGCGAGCATTCTCAAAAGCGTTGATTTTCCGCACCCAGACGGCCCGACCAGGATCACGAACTCCCCGTCGGCAATCTCGATGTTCACACCCTTGATGACGGGGAACGCTCCGAACGATTTTCTGACATCGACAAACTCGACAGCTGCCATAAAAGTCCCTCCCAGACCTTGTCTTCGCCTTTGGCCTGCCTGCCATCCCTCCTCAGGATAAGGGCGCAGGCCAATTCAACTTGGGTTATGCCTATCCCCTGCCCACCAGGGGCATTTTTGTCGCCATCACAGTCATGGTCAGCACGTTTGCCTCCAACGGCAGGCTCGCCATATAGACGACGGCGCGGGCGATATGCTCGGACGGGATCGTCGGCTCGCTCGCAATCTCTCCATTCGCCTGCAGCACTCCCGAGCTCATCTTCGATGTCATATCCGTTGCGGCATTGCCGATATCGATCTGGCCGCAGGCGATATCGTACGGCCGCCCGTCGAGTGCGGCCGACTTCGTCAGGCCGGTAATCGCATGCTTCGTCGTCGTATAAGGTGCGGAATTCGGCCTCGGCGTCGTGGCGGAAATCGATCCGTTGTTGATGATGCGGCCGCCACGCGGCTCCTGCGATTTCATCAACTTGAAAGCCTGCTGCGTGCATAGAAAGGCGCCGGTGAGGTTGGCCGCGACTACCCCGCTCCACTGATCGAAGCTCACGTCCTCCAGCGGAATTGCCGCAATATTGGTGCCGGCATTGTTGACGAGAAGGTCGAGCCTAGCGAACTCGGCTTTGATCTGACCAAAAAGGTCCGCCACCTGCTCGGCAAGGCCGATATCGCAGGACATCGCGCGCACCGTGCCGCCGGTTTCGGCAGCAAGCTCTGTGGCGGCTTTTTCCAGAACATCGCTTCGGCGGCCGGTGATGACGACGATATAGCCTTCAGCGCTCAAGGCCCGGGCGATGCTGCGGCCGATGCCGGTGCCTCCGCCGGTGACGAGCGCGATCTTGCCTTTCTCCAGGGTTGCGGATAGCGGCATGTTAGATTTTACCCCCGAGTTCGTCGTCTATGTGGATCTTGATGATTTCGTCGAAACTGGTTTCCGCCTTGAAACCGAGCGCGGCGGCGCGCTGCGCATTGAAATTGGTTGCCCAGCCGGAAACAATCGAACGAATTGTGGGGTCGGCCTCGCGGCGGATGAGTCTGACGGCCTTGTCGCCGGCAACGCGGCGCAGCGCCTCGATCTCTTCGCCGACGAGCGCAGAAAGGCCGGGCATGGTCAGATTGCGGCGTGGCCCGATCTCGCTGGTGTCGATGCGCGCTGCATGGACGAAGAAGCCAACTGCCGAACGGGGGCTTGCAAACCAGTGACGGACGGTCTCTTCGACGGGGAGCACGGCCTCCTGGCCGACCAACGGCTCGCGCAGGATGTTGGAAAAAAATCCCGAGGCTGCCTTGTTGGGCTTGCCAGGGCGAATGCAGATCGTCGGAAGGCGAATGCCGATGCCGTCGAAAAAGCCACGCCGTGTATAATCGGCCAACAGGAGTTCGCAGATTGCCTTCTGCGTCCCGTAGCTCGTCAGCGGCGTCGTGAAGAAATCATCTTCGATCTTCTCCGGGAATGGCTGCCCGAAGACGGCGATTGATGACGCAAAGATCAGGCGCGGGATGTAAGGCTCTTTTTGGCCTTCGTACCGGATCGCCTCAAAGAGCGAGTGCGTCCCGTCAAGATTGATGCGGTAGCCTTTGTCGAAGTCCGCCTCGGCCTCACCTGACACGATGGCCGCGAGATGGAAGATCAGGTCCGGCCGCAAGGAGGCAAGCCTGGCTGCGGCGCCGGCATCCGAAAGATCAAGCGCCAGCGCATTGGAAACGGAGGCAAGTGCGGCAGGCAGAGGCGGAGCAACGACATCGACGAGCGTCAGCCTGTCGATGCCGCGGCCGAGCGCTTCGGCGTTGGAGTCGAGCGTCTCCACCAGTTTGCGTCCGACCATGCCGGCTGCGCCGATAACCATCACATGCATATCAGGCAAATCTCCTCATGCTATACCGGCTCACGCCGGACTGCCGGCGCTCAAAAGAGCCCTGGTTGTTTCGTAAATCCGCGTCAGATGATGGCGAAATGCGGCGATCACGGCCTCTCGGTCATGCCGTTCAAGAGCCTCGGCAATCGCAACGTGATCGGCATAGCTGGCCTTAATGGCGCCAGGCTTCGACATTGCCTTGCGTCGGTGGTCCATCATGTAGGTGTATAGATCGGTGACAAAATCGGCGAGCAGCGGGTTTCCGCAAGCGCGATAGATTGCGACGTGGAATTCACGGTCACAGATGAGAAAGCGCATTGCATCGTCGCCACCCAGACGCTGCGCTTCGATGAGGCCCTGCAGTTTAGTCAGCGTTTCGGCGTCGATCCTTTCGGCGGCATCGCCGACGACCTTCAGTTCGATATGCAGGCGCGCCGCATGAACCGATTCCAAATCGTAGCTGTCGATGGCGTTCGGGGATGCGATGGTGACGGTGATGTGGCTGAGATCGACCTTTCCGACGCGGCTGCGGCTGCCGTGCGAGACTTCGATGATGCCTTGGGCAGCAAGCATCTGGATTGCGCCGCGCACCGTTTCCCTGCTGACATGAAGAACATTGGCAAGCTCGCGCTCACCCGGCAGCTCGTCGCCTGGCCGCAGCATGTTCGTGGCAATCAGGACCATCAGTTTTTCAGCGATGACGTCGCGCGCCGTCTGGCGCGCCAGGCTTCGCCCGACATTCGGTACCTGCGTCAAGATCGGGCTCTCGTCCATCACCACTCACTGATCCACTGGTTGGTCCACCAGATCAGTTGAGTAAAGGTCACAGTAGCTCGGGCGTCAAGAGGCAATCGTCGCTGCATCGCACCATAGAGGTTGCATGCGCAGCATTACGGCCTGCAGTGCGCATTGGCGGGAAAAGAGGGCGCCACGGCGCCATTTTCCCGCATCTTCACTCATCGCGTGGCCCGTCAGTGAAGGCCGCTCGACTGCGAATGTTGGCCTCCGTGCCGCGATATGCCCGCAAGCGCTGCGCCGGCCGCTCCCTTTTCGGCGACTGTTGCCAGATCACCAAGCGACAATATTCCAACCAGCCGCTTGTCGCGATTAACCACCGGGATGCGCCTGATCTGTTGATCGGCAAGATTCTTGCAGACTTCGTCAGTGTCCTGATCATCGAAGCAGTATCTGACTTCGGACGTCATGATATCGCCGACCTTCGCCTCAGGCCCCTGGCCTCTGGCAATGGCGCGCACCGCGATGTCGCGATCCGTCAGCATGCCGACCAGCCGGTCATTATCCTGAACCGGCACCACCCCGGCGTCGAGTTCGGCCATCATCCTTGCCGCTTCCTGTATCGTGTCATCCGGCCTGACGAGCCGGACGTCGCGCGTCATCACTTCGCTCACTTTCATGATTTTTATCCTCCGCCTTGTATGGATTTCTACAAAAGTCGAACGTCTCTGGCTCGGCAATGTTCCACGCGGCGTCGATTAACGTCACCGTCGCCAATTGCCCGCTGCGTCAGGCATTGTCCGCACTGGACGCTCAACCGGTTTTCTTCACCATGGGCGAAACAATTGCAGCCAATTGCAGTTGTGCTCTTTGAGAAGCAATGTCCGGGGTTCGAGGGGCCTTGCATAGGAAGGAGGGTGTGAAGATGAGCACAACCGGTCTCGATGTCTTCGACAAGACGCTGCAAACCACCAATATCTGGCTGAACGAAATCATGGCCGACCATGGTCCCGACCGCCACGTCGCATGGCATATTCTGGGCGCCGTCCTTAAGGCCCTGCGCGACAGGCTTTCGCCGGACCTTGCGGCCCATCTCGGCGCGGAACTGCCGCTCATCGTTCGCGGCATTTACTACGATCAATATCGACCGTCCCAAATGCCGGACAAGACACGTTCGCGCGATGAGTTCCTCGCGCGTGTCGCCGAAGGTCTGAAATCCATTCGTCCGGTCGATCCCGCCGATGCGGCGAAATCGGTTTTCCACGTTCTTGCCCGTCATATCGATCTCGGCCAATCGGCGAAAGTGCGCGACGCACTGCCCAAGGAAATCCAGGCTTTGTGGCCCGACAGCGTCGGCGTAAGATAGCAACGGAACACGCAACCACGGTCCATCTCACCGGGACCTTCGTCGCATGGTGCTTTGCGATCGCACTTGCCAAGTCGGAAATCAAATCAGCTCAGCCTACGAGGTCTGATATGTGCCGGTAATGGTTGCCTCGGCGAGCATATGTTTCCTTGCTTCCTTCCACATAGTAGCGATACCGGCCTCGCCGGGAACCGAAAGACTCGGGACGTCGAGCGCGGCAAGGCGAAAAACGTAGTGATGCGCCTGGTCGCCCCGTGGCGGCTGCGGACCATCATAGCGGACGTTTCCGAAATCATTGGCATAAAAGCGTGGCGCGTTTTGCGGTGCGGTATCAGCGCTTTCGGCCAGAGCGTCCCAATCGGAAGGGATATTGGCAATGCCGCAATGGCGGAAGGTGCCATGTGGCGCGTCCGGGTCTTCGACGATCAAGGCAAAGCTTCTCGTCCCTTGCGGAGCCCCGCCCCATTTGAGAGGCGGAAGCAGATTTTCGCCGGAGCGCGCATATTTCTTGGGAATGGGATTGTCCTGTGTAAATGCCGGGCTCATCAGGGTCAGTGCCATGGCGCTTCTCCATTCATCTTGCTGCCTCAAGCGTCAGCCTCTGCGGTCTTGTGTTGAAGCAAGATCAACCTGCAGGCAGCGGTATTGTTCCCGGTCCGATGGCTTCTGGCAGCTTCACCTTGAGGATCGTCCGTAGCCATTGGCAGTCAGCGCCTCGACATACCCCGATTGCGGCAATGCCATCGAGCCTGTGCCGTGCGAAGAAACCGGCACCCGCCTTCTTTTCGACCAGGCGACGGACCCCGGCGCCAAGAGCCCTCTCACGGTTGCCTCGCCACCGATGCCAACTGCCTGTGTCGTGGGCATCATCGATAGGCAGCGTCGTGAAAATCGATCTCCAGCTGCTGGACCCGGCCGAAGACGCTGCTGAGCCGCGAGCGCTCGGCGCGATCGAGGCGATCGGCCGCAAGGTCGAGTTCCGCCTTAAGCCAGCGCGCCTGGGCGGCAAAATCCTCATGCGCGTGGAGGTCCACCCATTCCTTGAGCAATGGATCGTCGATCCGGAATTCGGCCGCCTCACTTGACCAGGTCCAATACATCCATTCAGCAGCAAACATGGCGGCGATCGTGTCGTGGAAGCTTCCAGATCTTGCAATCTCCAGCATGCCGTTGCAGAAGTTCGCCACCTCCGGCCGATCCACATCGAAGGCCGCGGGATCGATCCCGCGTGCGGCGAAGGTCTTCTCGAAATAGGCAAGCTGCTGATTGGCGAGCACGTGAAGCACATCGATCAGCCATCGCTTCTGCGCAATGGTCTCTGCCCTGGCCGTAGCCAGGGCGAAGATGGAGATGGCTGTTTCGACAAAGGCACCCTCATAAACGAGGTACCTGTCGAACACTTCCTTCGACAGGCGACCGGCCTTGATGTCCTCGACAAAACGATGACCGACCATCGCCTCGAAGACGGACCGGTTTTCCCGGATGATCTGGTCCGACAAGCTCTGCCGCATATCATTCATCCCTTCAAAGCCGGTCCGGCGGCTGCAACGAAGGCCTTCACGCGCTCGACGTCGACCGGGTTCCACCACAGTCCGCCGTGCTTCAGCGAGGAGGCGACGATGACGCCGTTGGTGCGCTTCAGGATTTCGACGATATTGTCCTTGCTGACGCCGGAACCGACCAGCAAGGGCAGGTGGGTCGCTGCGCCGATTGCTTCAATTTCATCGATGCTCGCCGTGTCACCGGTGCGCTGTCCCGTGGCGATCACGGCATCGGCGTCGAAGAAAGCAAGGTCGCGGGTCAGTTCCTCGATCGTGCGGTCGGCGGTGATGGCGTGTGCGCCATGCTTGACGTGGCTGTCGGCGAAAACCTTGATGTGCTCGGCTCTCAACATCGACCGGTAGCGCATCGCCTGCGCCGCACGGCCCTCCATGAAGCCCTCATTCGCTACATAGGCGTTGGCCCACTGGTTGACCCGGATGAACTTCGCGCCGCCGGCCATGGCGATGGCGAATGATGGGATCGGCGCATTCGCAAGGACGTTGATCCCGATCGGGACGCCAACTGCGCGTGCGATGCGATCGGTGACAACCGACATGAAAGCCGCGGTCTCCGGGCCGATATCCTCCGGTTTCGAGAACGGGATGTCGCCATGATTTTCGATAATCAGGCCGTGCATACCACCCTCTATCAGTGCCTCGGCGTCGCGAAGGCAGGCTTCATAGATGGCGTTCATCTCTTTGCCGTGGTAACGCGGGGCGCCGGGAAAGGCGGGGCAATGGATCATGCCGATCAGCGCCTTGTCAGTCCCGAATATTTCCCGTATGGCGCTTGAGGTCTTGTCGGATATTTCCTGCATCTGTTTCCCTTTCGAAAGCCAGTCATGCGTGCTTATGTCATCGGCAACGTCACAGTGGACGAAACTATTTCCGTATCGGCCATGCCTGAGGCAGGCGCTTCGATTCTCGGCCGCCAGCAAACCCGTGATCTTGGCGGCAAAGGCGCAAACCAGGCCGTGGTGATGGGCCGTGCCGGTCTTGCCTCCATCCTTGTTGCAGCCGTCGGCGATGATTTTCGCGCTGAGATCATCCGCAGCCAGTTGGGCGAAGAGCCGGTCGATGCGCGACTGGTCCGGCTCGCCGGAAAGGCGAGCGATTTCTCCATCATCTTCACCACCCCCGATGGCGAGAATGCCATTGTCACGACCTCCGATTCTGCCGGTTCGCTGACCATTTCGGATGCCATTCGGCCGCTTGCCGAAACTGCCGCTGGCGATCTCGTTGTCCTGCAGGGCAACCTTTCCGACGACGTTACCCGCGGCATTCTTGAAGAAGCCAGGCGCCGACAGCTGGTCACCGCATTCAACCCCTCACCCCTTCGTCGCTTTTTCGCCGATCTCTGGCCGCTCATCGACATTGCCTTTGTGAATAAAGGTGAAGCCGAGAGCTTAACTGGAACCGGCGGCCAAGCTGCCGCCTCGGCCCTGATCTCTGCGGGGGTCAAATATGCTGTCCTGACACTCGGGGCCGAAGGCGCAATGCTCGCAAGCCGGGCAGGCACCCTTGAGATCCCGGCAGCCCCCGCCATCGCCATCGATACCACGGGCGCCGGCGACACCTTCATGGGCACGGCACTTGCCTCTTGTGCGCTGCGGGGCGTGCCGCTTGACGCCCGCGCCATAGGCCACGCGACCGCAGCTGCTGCCTTAACTGTCAGCCGGCGGGGCACCCGATCTGCGTTTCCCACCAATGGCGAACTTCGTGCCATTCTCGCCGCCTGAGCTTCAGCGCGCCTCGGTCAACCAGCCAAGGAGATTGGTCCACAAGCGTCCATACCCTTCCCACTCGCAAAAAGCCGGCGACAGCCAATGGGGACCGATATCAGAGGTCCAGGCGGCCGTTCGGCCCTTGCCGTGCGACCCCAGAACCAGCAACGGATGGCTCCCCTGATCTTCCGGCAGGCGGGCAAGCACTTCGATATCGGCACGGTCGCGCGGTTCCACTTCATTGACGCCGAGAAGCAGCGGCCATTCGCCGTCAAGCCCGGCCATGACCGGATGTTCCGGCCTCAGGACAATGGCGGTCGATCCTTCCGGCATTTCAACGCGGTCGTCATAGGCAAGGCAGGTGACGGGCAAGACATCTTCGACCGGCGTACGGCGCCAGCGCGCCTTGCCGTCGATCCCCTGAAAGGAGAAGTAGCCGCCGACCATCAACAGCCCGCCCCCCTTCTCCACCCAGGCCTTAATGAGTTTCAGCCGGTTCGGCACCGTCTGCGAGTGCAGCCAGACCGCTGGCGGCAGGAGCAGCGAGTTCGCGCCGATGTCTGACAGGATGACCGCGTCATAGGCGTCAAGCCCGGCCATGCCGAAGGGAAATTTTTCCACCGCCTCGTGCGCGGGCATGTAGGTCAGATCGAATTCGCTGCCCTGAAGCGCCTTGACCAGCGGTTCGGCGCCTAGATGGAAAGTTACGCTGCCGAACTGGTCGAAGCCCTTGTAGTGGGTGGCCGAACTGATCCAGCTTTCACCGACGAGGAGTACTTTCTTTGTCATTGTCCCTTACCGTTTCTTTGATGGTGTCAGGCAGAAGCCTGGAAGACCGACCGCGGATTGTCGCGCATCATTTGGCCGATGACCCGGTCATTGAGGCCGTGGCGTTTGAGGCGCGGGAGGAAATGCCTGAGCACGTAGGCATAGCCGTTGCCGCCGTACTTCGTCAGCATCATCTTCAGGAATACGTCGTGCGACAGCAGGATACGCCCGGCGTGTCCCATCTCGACGAGCTTGACGATGGCGCGTGCAGCCTCTTCGTCGCTCGGGCATTGCACCTGCTGATCGGCATAGAAGAAATCCATGCCGATCATGTCGTATTCGATAAACGCACCGCGCGAAGCGATCTCGCCCTGATAGCCGAGATCGTCATGCGAGGGATTCATGTGGCAGAGCACGGTGTGGCGCAGATCGCCTCCCTCCTCGGCCACGATGTCGAGCACCTTGTGGCCGAGCCGGCACCAGCCGGGCAGATGGACCATCAGCGGCAACCCTGTGCGGCGGTGGGCTTGGGTTGCACCGCGTAGCGACTTTTCCTCCTGCTCGGTGAAGTCGGAAGAGACGCCAATCTCGCCGATCAGACCGATCTTCACATCCGTGCCTTGAGCACCCTCAAGAGCCTCGCAGACGATCTCGTCGGCAATCTCTGCAGCACTCATGCCAGCAACCTTGGCCGGATGCGACGAGGCAAGGTAATAGCCCGCACCCATCACGATATTGAGTCCCGTTGCCTTGGCGATGCGCCGCAGAGCCAGGGGGCGGCGGCCGATGCCCTGACACGTCGGCTCGACGACCGTCCTGCCGCCTTCCTTCACGAAATCCTCAAGTTCGGCGATCGCCAGCGGCTCGTCGTCCAGCGCTATGTTGTGCTTGTTGACGAACGGGTCCTGGCGCAGCTCACCGAGAATCTCCATGCAAACGAACCCTTCGGCAAGATATTGCCGCTCCGGCGTCTTTGGCGGATGCCACCAGCAACTGCAGTCGTTGAGGACGTGCTCGTGCATCAGCGTAACGCCCAGTGCGTCAGCCCGGACCGGGCCGGCAACGGTCATGACCTTGCCGGATCGGACATGGCCTTCGGAAAGCTCGCCTGCCATCACTCAGCCCTTCTTCTTGGCGCCGAAACGAAAACTGGTGGTGAAGATGCGGGTATTGAGCCAGATCGCCAGGAGGATGATGGCACCAGTCACGATCTGGGTGAAGAACGGTGAGACGTGCATGAGGATGAGCCCATTGCCGATCACCGCGATGGTCAGCGTTCCGAGCACCGTGCCGAGGATCGTGCCGCGGCCACCCATCAGCGACGTGCCGCCGAGAACCACGGCCGCGACGACCTGCAGTTCGAAACCGACGGCTGCGTTTGACGAGCCGGAGCCAAGACGCGCCGCGATCAACAGCCCGGCCAGCGCCGAGGCCACGCCGGAAACGAGATAGACCGAGGCAATGATCCATTGCGCCGGCATGCCGACGCGGCGTGCCGCTTCCATGTTGGAGCCGACGGCCACGACCTGCCGTCCATATTTGGTCGAGGAGATCACGACATAGCCGATGGCGGCGACGAAAATGGCGATCAACGCAGGGACCGGCAAGCCGATAAACTGGCCACGTCCCAGCCAGAAGAAGCCTGGAACGTCCCTGATCGGGATCGAATAGCCTTGCGTCAGATAAAGCGCCAGGCCGCGCAGGATCGAAAGTCCCGCCAGCGTGACGATGAAGGCCGGTATACCCTGATAGGCAATGAACCAGCCCTGCGCCATGCCCAGCAGCGCTCCGAAGGCCAGCATCCCCACGACAACGATCGGCCAGGGGTACCCCATGGCAAGAATGATCGCCGCCACGGCGTTGACGAGCGCCACCTGCGACCCGACCGACAGATCGATACCGCCGGTGACGATAACCAGGGTCATCGCGACGGCCACAACAAGAATCGGTGCTGCCTGGCGCACGACATTCAGAAGATTTCCAAGGGTCATGAATGTATCGGTCGTGACTGCAAAGAAGGCCACGCAGGCGAGGAAGAAAAAGGCGATCGACAGGACCTGCGCATGCTCGGCAAAGAAGTCGGCAAGCGACGAGCCCTTGGCACGTTCGGTATAGACGGTCACGGCCGCTCACCTCCGACGATGAGCTTCACGAGATCCTCCAGATCGGTCTTGCCGATCTCGCGCTCGGCGACTTTGGTGCCTTCGTACATGACGGCAATCCTGTCGCAGACCCGGAAGAGGTCCTGCAGGCGATGGGTGATAAGGACGACGCAAACGCCCTTCGCCTTGACGCGGTTGATCAGCGAGAGCACGGCTTCCACCTCGGCAACGGCAAGTGCCGATGTCGGCTCGTCCATGATCAGAACCTTGGGACTGAAGGAGGCGGCCCGAGCAATTGCGATGGCCTGGCGCTGGCCACCGGAAAGCTTTTCGACCTTTGCAGTCAGCCGCGGGATGCGAATTTCCAGCGCATCGAGCATCTTACGCGCCTCGGCAAGCATGGTCGCACGATCGAGGAAAGGTCCCTTGGTGATTTCGCGGCCAAGAAAGAGATTGCCGACCACATCGATATGATCGCAGAGGCTCAGGTCCTGGAAGACCATCTCTATATTGCGCGAGCGCGCCTCGGCCGGACCGGAAAACCGCACCTCTTCTCCATCGATCGAGATCGTCCCAGCGTCGGGAATATAGGTGCCGGAGATAATTTTAGTAAGCGTTGACTTGCCTGCCGCGTTGTCGCCTACAAGGCCGAGGCATTCCCCGGGGAAAAGGTCGAGGTCGACGCCTCGCAATGCCTGGTGCGAGCCGAAGGTCTTGCGGATATCGCGGAGCGATATGCGCGGCCTTATTGCCGCCACCCCGGATTGCCGGGGAAGCAGGGCTCCCCCGGTTCCGGAGACAGCGCTTGGGTGCTGTCCGTGCCCGATCATTTGAAAACGGCCCTGTATGGTTCCACATTCTCCTTGGTGACGATCGTCACGGGAACTGCGATGTTCTTGTCGACTGAACCGCCATCCGAGACCTTCTTCAGCGCGTCGACGGCCGCAGCACCCATGGCGGCTGGATCCTGCTGTATCACGGCTGCGACGTAGCCGGCGTCGATGCCGGCGATCGCCTGGGCAGTGAGGTCCCAACCGAACACCTTTATGGCATCCTGCTTACCCTGGCTTTCGACAGCGGCGATCGCTCCCATCAGCGCCGGCTCGCCGGTCGCATAGACGGCCGTCATATCCGGATTGCCGGTGATCAGGTTCTCGGCGGCGGCAAGCGCATTGTCCTGAATGTTCTGACCATCGACGACCCCGGCCTTCTCGATGCCGGAGACACCCTCGAGCGTCTTTTCAAAGCCCTGCTGGCGGACGTTCTGGATGAACGAATTCAGCGCACCGACGACACCGACCTTTGCCTTTCCGTCCATGTTCGCCTTGACATAGTCGAGAAAGAACCTGCCCATTTCAGCGCCGGCCTTGGCGTTGTCGACGCCGATCTGGGCCTTTTGGGGCCCTTCAGGCAGGATTGCATCGATCGCGACCACAGGGATACCGGCATCTGCCGCCTGCTTGACGGCCGGCATGATGCCGTTGACATCGATGGCAACGACTGCAAGACCGGCGACTTTTTGCTGAATGTAGGTTTCGATTGCACTGTTTTGGGCAGCCGGATCGTTGTTGGCATTGAAGATCACCAGCTTTACGCCTGCTGCATCGGCCGCCTTCTGGGCGCCCTCGTTCATCTGGTTGAAAAACAATGCCTGCTGGTTGATCTGTACCAGCGCAAAGGTCTTTTCCTGTGCACTGGCGCCGAAGCCTGCGAGCGAGGCGGTGGCCAATGCGGTGAAGCCGAGAGCGGCTGTCAATGTTCTGCGTTTGATAGTGCAAGTCATGTTCTCATCCTCTGGTTGTTTTTTTGCCCATTGCGATTTTCGGATTCGCCGGCGGCGCAACGGAACTCCGCACGACGATCTCGACCGGCAGGAGCTCTTCCACAGCGCATGGGGCACGCTCCTGCCAGTTTGTTTCAAGAAGCAACGACAGCGCGCGCTGGCCTATCTGCCGAACGGGCTGGCGGACGGCCGTTACCGGCGGCGCAAAAAGATGCAGCGGCCCGACGTCGTCGAAACCAACGATCGAGACGTCCTGAGGAATCGAAATGCCTTGGCTGCGCAAGACTTCAATAAGGCCGATGGCGATTTCATCCGAACTCGCGAAGATCGCGCTCGCAGGCATGCCATCGGCTATGAAGCGCTTGGCAGCTTCGCGCCCGAAGGCGACGGTGTATTCGCCCTTATAGTTGAGCAACACAGCATCAGCACCCCACAGTTCGTGCATTGCCCTTTCTAGCCCCTGGAACCGTCGCTGTGCGCTGATCATCCGTTCGGGTCCACCGATGAATAGGACGCGGCGATGCCCCATTTGCGCAAGATGCGTTCCCGCAAGATAGCCACCCCTGTCATTGTCGCAGAAGAGCTTCGGTGCCAGCGCGTCCGGAACGTCTTCGTCGACGACGACGACCTTGCCGGTGCGGTTGATGAGCGCCCCCAGTTGCCCGTCATCGGGATGATTTGTAACGAAGATCAATCCATCGACGTGGTTGCGTTCTATCAGCTGAAGATAGGCGACCTCGCGGCCGGAGCGGTTCAGCGTCGCATACAGCGAGACGGCAAGCCCGCGGCGATCCGCCTCCTCCTCCACCGCCGCCACAAGGGTTGCGAAGAACGGATTGGCGATGTCGGGCACGACGAGACCGATCGTATCCGAGCGCCCGCGGCTTAGGCGCCGGGCATGCGGATTGGGCTGATAATTGAGATCACGGATCGCATCCTCGATCCTCTTCTTCGTCTCGTGGGGAAGCTCGAGCGAGCCGTTCAGCAGCCGAGAGACTGTCGTCACGGAAACGCCGGCAGCACCGGCGACATCCTTCAGACTGGTGACACGCTCGTTTCCCATCGCTTGTAAACCGCTTTAGTAAACCGATTTACCATTTAGTTCACCGATCCCCTTTTGAGTCAAGCGGACTGTCGACCCGGTTATCTACGGCCAAACAATCGCAAAGCTTCATTACTGCAGTTGCGGCTTTCGAAGAAAGCTGTTGCGGTCGGCCGACTTGACACGCAGCCAAGCTTCACGACCATCGCGCAATATCCTCATGGGGATTTCCACACCGGCGGGACCGCTCCTCCATAGCTTGCGGTAAAAGTCGGCAAGACCGGCGACCTCTCCATCCCTTATCTCGGAGATGATATCTCCCTCACGCAAGCCCGCTTGAGCCGCCGGGCCCCCTTCAGCCACGCTCATGACCACCACGTCGCCATTGCTTTCGGCAGAAAAGGCCCCGAGCCAGGGACGCGGCGGCTTATTCACTTGGCCGCGCGTGAGCAGATCATCAAGAATGGGTGGCAGCAGGTTGATCGGTACAACCATGTTGATGTCGGCGGCCTGTCCCCTTTGGCTCATTTGCAGGCGCAGCGAGCCAATGCCGAGAAGTTTGCCGTCGGAGCCGATGAGTGCCGCACCTCCCCAGGAAGGGTGAGCAGGCGCGATGAAAATCGCCTCTTCGAGCAGATATTCCCAGTAACCGGCGAATTCCTGCTTGGCGACAATCGCAGCCTGCACAAACTGACCGATGCCGTCAGCAAGCATAACCGGATCGCCGACCTTCGCTGCAATTGCATCCCCAAGATCCAATGCGGGAACGTAAAGCGGCCCGAGCGCCTGCACCAGGCCGAAGCCGGTTTCCTGATCATAGGCAAGGGCATGCGCAGGAACGACATAGCCATCATTGCGCGTCAGCCACACTTCCTCGGCCTCGGTGATCAGATAGCCGATTGTGACCACCAGCCCGTTTTCACCGATCACCACGCCGCTTCCCTCTCTTTGGGTACCGAGGGTCATCGCCGTGAAGGCATCTTCCGGAATTGAAGAACGTACGGCCACAACGGACCGCAAAATCCTGTCGATGTTCATGCTTTCGTTCCTGATGAGCAAGCTCCACGCACGCGAAAGCGTCACCGCTTTCCTGCGGCGCCCGGCATTCCTCTAAAATATGGCTGGTCACAGTGCAGCACAAGCCGGAAGAGCCGAATCTGCTTTCACGTCGATGCGAAAGTCGAAGAGAAAACGGATCAACCGAGCACCGATATGAAACTGTTTTTCGATGCGACGTATCGAAAACAGGATTGACGTTTCATACACCACAACAGGCACTTGCCGGGCTCCATCCCTTGCCAGCAGAGCTGCATCACCTCAGATGAACACAGAGTGATGCTTGTACCGCGTCTGAGTATGCCAAATGAAAATCGTCGAGTTAGCCAGTTCTGTGTCTCGCCCCGTTTATGCCATTGGCGATGTTCATGGGATGGCCAGCCTGCTCGAGCTTCTGTTAGCGACCATCGACGACGATGCCCACAGATGTGATGCGAAGCCGCGGGTCGTATTCCTCGGCGACATCGTCGACAGAGGGCCCGACAGCCGGCGAGCGATGGAAATCGTCCATGCGACGCTTCAAGAACGTGAGGGATCGCACTTCATTCTCGGAAATCACGACTACCTGTTTCGCGAGGCATTGAACAACCACCTCGGCGATCCGGCGCTCGATCATTGGCTGTCAGGCATGGGCGGAAAGTCGACCCTTCGATCGTACAGTCACCGCATGCCGGGCTGGGCAGGAGAGCTGCCGGACCTGCTGCTTCCCCGCTATTCCCATCATCTGGCACTGCTCAATCGAGCCGCAGATATGGTCATCGTGAATGGCTACTGCCTCGTTCACGCCGGGATCGACCCGAAGAAACCTCTTGCCCACCAGGACGAGCGGGATCTTCGCGAAATACGCGAACGCTTTCTCGATGTCTCAGACCCGCTCGAAAAGGTCGTGGTGCATGGCCATACGATAACGGAATCGGAACTTCCGGAGGTCCATTCGAACCGAATAGCGATCGATACAGGGGCGTATCGCACGGGACGCCTGTCGGCCGTCGTTATTGCTGGCAATAGTGAGCCGCGCTTTCTGTATGTCTCCCACTCCGATTAGCCCACCATTTCACGCTTTACTCCGCGCAGAAGGCGCGATTGAGCGGTTTGCACCCCTCTGCCGGCAATCCGGGAACGAGAACAAGACATCCAAGGCCCAGGCTCAAGCAAGACCATTATTCGCTTTGCCGGAAGTTGCGGATCCTGTCGAAAAGCACGGCAAGCACGATGGCGCCCCCAATGAAGGTCCCCTGCCAGAAAGCGTTGATGCCGAGCAGGCCGAGACTGTTGCGGATCACTTCGATCAGCGCAGCTCCGACCAACGCGCCGAGAGCGGTACCGACGCCGCCTGCCAGATTGGCGCCACCAATGACGGCGGCGGCGATGACCTGAAGCTCCATTCCGGCACCTATATTGGTGGTGACCGCGCCCAGCCAGCCGGTTTGAACAATGCCGGCAATCCCCGCCGATAGGGCGGATATCATATAAACTGCCACCTTGATCCTGCGTACGGGAACGCCGGTCAACGTTGCGGCATGCTCATTGCCGCCGATCGCAAAAACATAGCGCCCGAACCTCGTCCAGCGCAGCACGAAACCGGTCAGCAGGGCCAGAATGATCATGTAGAGCACCGGGTTGGCGATGCCGAGAAACCACGCGCCGCCGCCGAGTGCCAGGAGCGTGTCGTGATCCGGTCCGAATTGGAAGACCACGGTATTGTTAGATGCGACCATTGCAAGACTGCGCGCGATCGACAGCATGCCGAGTGTCACGACGAACGGCGGGAAGTCGAGATAGGCGATCAAAAGCCCGTTGAAGGCCCCGATTATTAGTGCGGTGCCGATCGACGCGGCAATACCGACTTCGATGCTGTAGCCGGCATGCATCACCACCGCCAGGACCATGCTGCAAAGGCAGAGCACCGACCCAACGGACAGGTCGATTCCGCCGGTGATGATGACCAGCGTCATGCCGAGCGCAATGATCGCAACGAAAGTGACGTTGCGGGTGATGTTGTAGAGGTTCTTCGCCGTGGCGAAGGAGTCGGTTGCCGCAGACAGGAAAAGACAGGCGAGGATGACTGCGATCAGGACCCAGAAGGTCTGCCCGCCCACGACTGATGCAATCCAGTTCCGCTGCTTCTGTGCAATTGTCTGGTCAAGAGTAACAGCCATCATCGACCTTCATTTTTTCCACTATCCAAGCAGCGCGTTCACACCTGTTCGATCGCGCCGGTGATAAGCCCTGTGACTTCCTCTGGCGAACTTGCCTCAATCGGCTTGTCGGCAACTTTTCTGCCTCGCCGCAAGACAATGACGCGGTCGGCAACCGTAAAGACGTCCGGCATGCGATGGCTGATCAGGACAACGGCAATGCCGCGATCTCGCAGTTGGCGGATCAGATTGAGGACCTCCGCCACCTGGCGAACGGAAATTGCCGCAGTCGGCTCGTCCATCAGCACGATCTTTGCCTCCGAAAGCATCGTGCGCGCAATCGCCACCGCCTGCCGCTGGCCGCCTGACATCTGCCTTACGAGGTCCCGGGGACGCGTCTCCGACTTCAGCTCCCTGAAAATTTCGCCGGCACGCCTATACATGGTCTTGTAGTCCAGGACTTTCAGTGGACCGATGCCGCGCCGCAGCTCGCGCCCGAGGAACACGTTCGCCGCCGCCGTGAGATTATTGCAGAGCGCCAGATCCTGGTGAACGATCTCGATGCCGTGCTGGCGCGCCTCCACCGGCCGGTGCATGACGATTTCAGAGCCATCGAGGCGTATGGTGCCCTCGCTCGGCCGGAAGTTGCCGGCAATCATCTTGACCAGCGTTGATTTTCCAGCGCCGTTATCGCCCATGAGACCGACGACCTGGCCCGCCAGAAGCGAAAGCGAAACGTCGTTGACTGCCTGGATGGCACCGAAATGTTTGGAAATGTTGGTGAGTTCGAGAACCGCCACCAGCCTGCTGACCTCCCAAAACCTGCAGGCTTGCCCCAATTGCCCCTCAGATGTCGCCCAAGGGATGGATGCCCGCAATCTCGCCTTGCCGATGTCCTCCCAGCAAAGCGATTCCACCGCATTTACGCAAAACCTTGCGAAAGCGTCAATCAATTGTCCGACGAATCAAGCTGACATCACAAAAATCTGTTTTGTATGACAAATACTCGTTGACGGGCGAAGCGAGCGGATATTAGCTGTTAGTGGGAGAGAGAGCATGCTGATCCTTGTCACCGGTGCGACGGGCAAGGTCGGGCGGCGCTTTATTGCTGGGCTGCTTGACGATCCGAGATTTACGAAAGCACGCATCCGCGCGCTGTGCCATAATCGTTTGCTTCCTGAGACCAGCCGTATCGAAGTCACAAAGGGCTCGATCGCCGACCAGCATGTCGCGGCAGCCGCAATGAAAGATGTTACCCACGTTCTGCATCTTGCCACCTGCAAGGAAACGCCTTCCGCCGTCATGGACGTCACGGTCAAGGGTCTTTTCTGGCTACTCGAAGCCTTTCGGACGAGCGCTACCGCACAGCAGTTCATCCTCATCGGCGGTGATGCCGGTATCGGCCATTTCTACTATCGCCACGACGGACCGATCACCGAGGATACGCCGCATCGCGCTTATCCTGGCAGTTACGCGCTTTCCAAAGTTCTCGAGGAGGTAATGCTTGAACAGTTCGCTATCCAGTACGGCCTCAACAGCTGCTGCCTTCGCGCACCGTGGATCATGGAGAAGGATGATTTCAAATATACGCTGTCCTTCGGCGATGATGTTTTCGGCGGACCCGACTGGAAGACGCTGGTCCCGCAAGACGATGCGAGGCGTTATGCGGAAGCTGGCACAGTGCCGCTGCTGCGCGACGCCGACGGACGCCCGCTGAAGCGTAATTTCGTGCATGTGGATGATCTCGTATCGGCAATTCTGGCAGCTATCGACAATCCACGGGCAAAACGCCAGCTGTTCAATATCTGTATGGACCGGCCGGTCGACTATGGCGAGGTCGCAGCCTATCTGGCGCAGACGCGAAATCTTGGGGCTGTCGACATCCCAAGCCAGTACCACTCGAATTGGATGGATAACAGCAAGGCCAGATACCTGCTGGATTGGCAGCCCAGCTATGATCTGGAAAGGCTTATCGACTCGGCCTGGCAATACGAGCGTTCGCACGATGACCGTCGCATTGTCTGGTACCCGGGTTGATTTGGTATGGCGGTCGCGTCGCGCCCGTCTGTTTCAAGGGAGGAAACCATGAGGAAGGCATTGTTACTTGCATTCACAGCCTTGGCACTCACCGCCGGCCCGGCGCTTGCCAAGAAGCAGCTCGTGATCGTCGTCAAAGGTCTCGACAACCCGTTCTTCGAAGCGATCAACCAGGGTTGCCAGAAATGGAACAAGGAAAATCCGGACTCGGAATATGAGTGCTTCTACACGGGCCCGGCATCGACATCCGATGAAGCCGGCGAGGCCCAGATCGTCCAGGACATGCTAGGCAAGGCCGACACGGCTGCGATTGCCATCTCGCCGTCGAATGCCAAGCTAATCGCCCAGACGCTCAAAACAGCCAATCCGAGCGTTCCGGTAATGACGCTCGACGCCGACCTCGCCCAGGAAGACGCTGCTTTGCGGAAGACCTATCTGGGCACTGACAACTATCTCATGGGCAAGCGCATAGGCGACTACATGAAAGAGGCTAAACCGGATGGCGGCAAGGTCTGCTCGATCCAGGGTAATCCCGGCGCCGACAACATTCTGCGCCGCGCACAGGGCTGGCGCGATTCGCTGTCGGGCAAGGAAGGGCTGAGCGAGCTCAAGGGCGAAGGCGGCTGGACCGAGGTCGCCGGCTGCCCGGTGTTCACCAATGACGACGGCGCCAAGGGCGTGCAGGCGATGACTGACATCCTCGCCGCCAATCCCGACCTTGCCGGCTTCGGCATCATGGGCGGCTGGCCGCTCTTCGGCGCTCCCCAGCCCTACCGCGACCTGTTCAAGCCAATGGCCGACAAGATCGCCAAGAACGAGTTCGTCATCGGCGCCGCCGACACGATCGGCGACGAAGTGGCGATAGCCAAGGAGGGCCTTGTCACCGCTTTGGTCGGCCAACGTCCCTTCGAAATGGGCTATAAGGCGCCCTCCGTGATGATGGACCTGATCGCCGGAAAGCCGGTCGAGGATCCGGTGTTTACCGGGCTCGACGAATGCACTAAGGACACAGTCGACACCTGCATCCAGAAATAACGCCTGGGCCGGAGCGTCCAAGGCCACTGGGCGCTCCGGGTCTCCCGACCATCACACGATGACAGGGCCTGGCTGACATCTCTCGTCATTAAGGCACCTTTTGACCTCGTCCTTGCTGGGGTCATAAACGATCCCGCAGCGCGGTTAAAGGCCCCTGCAAACGCTGCAGTAACGGTGAGAAAAGCGGCTGGCCAGACCTCCAGCCGCCTGAGTGTCACTTGCCGGCGGCCTGTGCGGCGTACATGTAGCTGTCGTAGCTGTATTCGGCGACACGGAACCACTCGAAGGATTCGTCGCGGAATTTCTTCCAGGCCGGATAGATCTTCGCCCAGGCCGGATACTTGGCACTGTACTCGCCATAGAGTTCAAACGTCGCCTTATAGGCCGCATCCATGACGTCACGCGGAAGCGGACGAAGTTTCACCCCCTTGCCGACCAGCGATCGGATCGCCTTGGTGTTCTTGACGTCATAAAGCGCCTGCATGTTGACGTTGGCCGCCTTGCAGGCGGTGTCGAGCGCTGCCTTGTAAGCGTCCGGCAAGCCTTCATACTGCGCCTTGTTGATGAAGAAGTGGATGGTCAGACCGCCTTCCCAATATGCGGGATAATAGTAATAGGGGGCGATCTGGTAGAAGCCGAGGCGCTCGTCATCGTAGGGTCCAACCCATTCGGCTGCGTCGATCGTACCGCGTTCGAGCGCCGGATAGATATCGCCGCCGGGCAGCTGTTGCGGAACGACACCGAGACGCGACATCACCTGGCCGGCGACACCGGCAATACGCATCTTGACGCCGTTGAGGTCTGCAGTGCTGTTGATCTCCTTGCGGAACCAGCCACCCATCTGGGCGCCCGTGCCACCGCCGGGCTTGCCGATGATGCCGTATTCAGAAAGAAACTCGTCATAGAGCTCGTTGCCGCCGCCGTGATAGAGCCAGGCGTTTTGCTGGCGGGCATTGAGACCGAAGGGGATCGTTGAACCGATGGCAAAAGTCGGATTCTTGCCGGTAAAGTAATATCCGCAGGTGTGGGCGATTTCGACGGTATTTGCCTGGACCGCATCGATCGCCTGCGGGCCGGGAACTATCTCGCCGGCTTGAAAGACCTGGATCTGAAATTTACCCTCCGTGATCTTGGAAAGGGCATCGGCCATGACCACCGCCCCGCCATAGATCGTATCGAGATTGTTCGGGAAGCCGGACGTCAAGCGCCACTTGATCGTCGGCAGTTCCTGCGCCACGGCCGGGGCCGCCAGCGCTGCTCCTGCCACCGTGGCAGCGCCACCGAGCGCTCCCCTGGTCAGAAAATTACGGCGGCTCAGTTGATCTGTCATCATATCCTCCTCTGTTGATGGGATTTGCAGCACTTGGCAAAGCGCTGATGGCTGCTACGTTACTTGCCGGGTTCGGAGGGCGCGCCAAAGCTTGGCGTCGGCGATCCAAAATCGGGCGCGGGTGCTCCAAAACCAGGTGCGGCCGGCGCACCGTCTGACGGTTCAGGAGCGCCGAACGGTTGGGCAGGCGTGCCGAATGGATTTTCTGCGCCAGCATCCGGCATCGGGACGTTCAATTGGATGGTCGACGGATCGACGGTGACCTGGCCGGCCTTGTAGTGGGTGACGAGCTGGGGGAACGCGATGACGACAATGACCATCGCAAGCTGGATCCCCAGGAACGGCAAGGCGCCCATATAGATCTGCCCCGAGGTGACCGGCTGGATGGTCGCGCCCGAAATTCGGTCCTTATAAGCCCGGCTCGGCGCGACAGACCGCAGATAAAACAGCGAGAAACCGAATGGCGGGTGCATGAACGAGGTCTGCATGTTGATCGCCAGCATCACGCCAAACCAGATCAGGTCGATACCAAGGCTGTCGGCAACAGGCGCGAGCAGCGGAATGATGATGAAGGCGAGTTCGAAATAATCGAGGAAGAAGGCTAGGAAGAAGACCAGCAGGTTGGCGACAATCAGAAAGCCGATTTCACCGCCCGGGATCGACGTCATCAGATGCTCGACCCAAACGTGGCCGTTGACGCCATAAAAGGTCAGCGAAAAGACGCGTGCACCCAACAGGATGAAGATCACGAAAGACGAGAGCTTCGCCGTCGAATACAGCGCCGCCTTGATCATTTTGAGTTCGAGGCGACGATTGAATGCGGCAAGGATCAGGGCACCGACGGCACCCATCGCGCCACCTTCGGTGGGGGTCGCAAGACCAATGAAAATCGTTCCGAGCACCAGGAAGATCAGCACCAGGGGCGGCACGAGCGATGTCACAACTCTTCCGGCGAGCTTCCAGCCTCGCAGCAAACGCGCTTCTGCCGGTAGCGCGGGAACGCTGGCGGGCCGAAGAATGGACATTACGATGATGTAGGCCGAATAGACTGCCACCAGCAGAAGGCCTGGCACGAGAGCGCCCTTGTACATGTCGCCGACCGACCGACCGAGCTGATCTGCCAGAATAATCAGGACGAGGCTTGGCGGAATGATCTGCGCAAGCGTCCCCGACGCGGCGATGGTGCCGGCGGCAACGCGGCGATCATAACCGTAGCGAAGCATGATCGGCAGCGAGATCAGACCCATAGAGATGACGGAGGCGGCAACGACGCCGGTCGTCGCAGCAAGGATGGCGCCGACAAAGATCACAGCGAAGGCAAGGCCGCCGCGCACAGGCCCGAACAGTTGTCCGATCGTGTCCAACAAATCCTCCGCCATACCGCTTCGCTCGAGGATCAGTCCCATGAACGTGAAGAACGGAATTGCAAGCAGCGTCTCATTGGACATCTGTCCGAAGATGCGGTCGGGGATTGCCCCGAACAGGTTGATCGGCAGCAGGCCCATCTCGATGCCGACGAAACCGAACACAAAGCCGACGAAGGCCAGTGCAAACGCCACGGGATAGCCGAGCAAAAGCACGACGATCAGCGACAGGAACATGATGGGCGCGAGATTTTCCGCAAAGAAAGCAAACATGGATTTTCCTGCCTAGAGAGTTTGTGCTTCAGCGTCGGCAAGCGCGATCGCATCCGGAAGATCGCCCTTCAGGATCGCGATGCGTTTGATGAGTTCCGAAATGCCCTGGAGTGCCAGCAAGCCGAAGCCGGCAGGAATAAGTGCCCATACGGGCCACAGGAGCAGGCCGCCGGTATTGTTCGATATTTCGCCGCTGACGAATTTCGATACGACGATCGGCCAGGACAGGTAAATCGTGATCAGACAGAACGGCAAGAGAAAGAAGATCGTGCCGAGGATTTCGATCCAAAGCTGCGCGCGTCGCGGCAACTGACCGTAGACAAGGTCGACCTTGACATGTTCGCTACTTAAAAGCGTCCATGCTGCGGCGATGAGAAATACGGCCGAAAACAAGTACCACTGAGCTTCGAGCCAGGCGTTCGAACTCAAGTTGAACAGTTTGCGGATGGTCGCGTTGATCGCGCTGATCAGCACTGCTGCCAGCAACAACCATGAAACGGATTTACCCAAAAAGATATTGATCGCGTCAATGACGCGCGACAGCGACAGCAAGCCAGCCATGATGTAATCCTCCCAGGGTCACAGGCTCTTGGCGACGTGACCCGGGCAACTGGTATTGCGCGGAAACTTTAGGAACAAGACCGAAAATCGGCAAAATACGCGGCTCTACCCAGTACTGGGTAGGTGCTCAACTCTCGGCCCAGGTCAATCCGTTCGCGATGGCATAGCGCGTCAGCCCAGCCGTCGTCGCGATGTTGAGCTTCTTCTTGATGTTCTTGCGATGCGTCTCGACCGTGGCGGCTGAGAGACCGAGTAACTGCGCAATATCGCGATTGCTTTTTCCTGCCGCCAGCAACAGTAGAACATCATGCTCGCGTGTCGTTAGAGGAAGCGCATCCGGCGCCTCCCTTCGCTCGAGGAGAACATCGGAGACACCGGAAGAAAAGTAGCTTTTGCCGTCTGCCACGGCTTCGATCGCGGCGATGATCTCGTCGGTGGAGACATCCTTGAGTATGTAACCGGATGCCCCATGCAACACCGATGTCGAAATATATTCGCGACTGTCGTGCATCGACAGCATCAGGATGCGTGCTTCGGGCAGTTGCTCCTTGAAGAGCTCGATCGCGTCTATGCCGCTGAGCTGCGGCATGTTGATGTCCATCAGGACCACTGCTGGCTTTTCCCTCAGTGCAATCTCAAGCCCTGCGCGTGCCAATCCGGCGGTACCGACGATCTCAATGTGTTCATAGGTTTCCAAAACGGCCCCCAACCCGTCGAGAACCAGGGGATGGTTGTCGATCAAAAGAACCTTTATATTTTTTCTGCCGCTCATGCTGCGTCCTCGAGTTGTGCGCGGTTCACCGTAGCCGACCTTGGAAGCATCGCGGTCAGGATGGTGCCCGCCGATGTCGTCTTGATCAGCAGCAGTCCGCCGAAATGGGCCAGGCGCTCCTGCATATTGCGCAGTCCGAGCCCGCCGCCGAGCGCTTTCTTTCCCTCGGCCATTGTTTCATCGAAACCGTTTCCGTTGTCAGAGATCGTCATGCGGACACGGCCGCCAACGCTCCAAATCCTGATGTCGACGCGGGAGGCTCCCGAATGCCGCTCCACATTGTTCAACGCCTCCTGCGCAACTCGATACAGCGCCGTGCTCGCCTCGGACTTCAGCATGTTCTTGAAGGGAAGCGCCTCCAGTCTGGTCTCGATGCCCGTCCGCTCCGAGAAGTTGTCGCAAAGTGCCTTGAGCGCCGGCGTCAGGCCAAGATCATCAAGCGCTCGCGGACGCAGGTCATGGGAAAGGCGGCGTACCTCCTTGATCGCCCCGTTCAGCGCCTCTGCTCCGCGATCGATTGCGCGGGCCGCATCTTCGGCCTGGCTTGCGACCTTGCGGCTCGCCAGATCGATCGCATAGCGGACGCCGATGAGGTTCTGCGAGATTCCATCATGCAGTTCACGGGCAAGGCGCGTCCTTTCCTCTTCCTGCGTGTCGATAATGCGCTGCGCGAGCTGTTTAAGCTTGCTGTCTGCAAGGCGACGTTCTCTCAACGTCAGCAGCATGCCGGTGGCAAAGACGATGAGAACCGCAGGCACCGCGATCAGCGCAATGATCAGAAATGTCTTGCGCACATTGGCACGGAAATCTGCGTTTGCTGCGGCGGTCTGTGCGAAGACGTCGTCAAGATAAACGCCCGTTCCCAGCATCCATTTCCACTTGTCGAGTCCGGCGGCGAAGGACAGCTTGTCGGCCACCTCCCCCGAGGACGGCTTCTGCCACTTGTACTGGTGGAGCCCGCCGCCCTCCTTGGCCTTCTGGATTAGATTGGCAATAACCCGATCGCCATCAGGATCGGTAAGATCGAGCCAGTTGTGACCAGGCCGGAACGTTTGACGCGGATGGACGACATTGTTACCGTCGTAATCATAGACAAAGAAGTAGCCATCCTTGCCATAGTCGAGAGCGGTCAGGATGGCGCGAACCTTCTCCTTTGCTCCTTCGTCGTCCGGACCGGCGGCTTCGTAAATGTCATGAATGGCTGAGAGCGCAAGATTTGTGAGATTGAGGAGTTCCGTTTGCTTGGCCTTCAGCATGTTTCGCTCGAAGGTGTCGATGCTGCTGCGCACAAGCGTGGCCGACTGCCAGGTGATGAACGCTGTGACAATCAGGATGGCCAGGATCAATGGGATGATGGCCAATGCCACAATCTGATGTCTAAGGTTCATAAGCCTGCCTCCCTGCCACCTTCTCACCTGGGCATGCTTATATATGAAACGACATCGACGGATAGCTCAAGCTTGCCCGCCTCATTCAGGAGTCGGAGCGACCATATCAATACCGGGCGCTGTTGGGGCTGTTTGGCTAGGATGCTGGGCGTTATTGCCGCCAACCTGAGGTGTGCTTCAGGCAGTGAAAGGCAGAAGGAATTCAGCAAACAACATGGGGTCCACATGGACCTTGCCCGAGTGGCCGCGACCATGAACGCCTTCGCGGCGAACCCTCGCGAATCGGTAAAACATGTTGGAGCGGTCTTCGGTCAGGCGCGGCGGACGATCCGCACAAACCCATCGCTTTCAACCGCTGCTGGCCAATGTTACAGCAACGTGTCTTTCAAAAGCCATAAAGCTGCGCAGGCTGATGAGCGCACCGATTTGATCAAAGCACGATCTTTGCTGGGTACGTGGCCGGCGTGTCGGTGCAGCGGCTTTCTTCAGCGTTGAAGCGCCGTTCTTGCCCAGACGGACATTACAAACAGGACCTGAATGAGAAGGTTCGCCGTGACCAAAGCAGAAGTGCGAGGTTCTATGCGATGCATTCCATCCAAGATGACGTTCCAGTTTCGATCATCATTGCGAATTACAACTATGCGCGCTTCTTAAAGCGCTGCATCGACAGCGCGCTGGCGCAAGATCATGACAACGTAGAGGTCATCGTTGTCGACGACGCATCGGCTGACGACAGCGCTTGTGTGATTGCGGCATATGGGTCCAGGATCACAGCTGTCCCACGAGAGCGCAATGGCGGCCACGCGGCTGCCTTCAACACGGGATTTGCGGTCAGCCGAGGCGAGATCGTTCTGTTTCTCGACGCCGACGACTATCTCTATCCGAACGCCGTATCGCAGATAATCGAGTCATGCGACGGCAATACCGCCCAGGTGCAATTCAGATTGCACATCGTCGACGAGCGCCAACGCATCAAGGATGTGTTTCCGCCTCACGAGCTCCCCTTCGATTCAGGTGACGTCACTCCGCAGCTGCTGCAGAAGGGACGCTATCAAACGACCGTCACAAGCGGGCTTGCCTTCAGGCGTTCGGTTCTGGAGGCGATCATGCCTATCCCCGAGATGGAGTTTCGCCAGGGGGCGGACGGATATCTGGTTACTGTCGCGCCTCTCCATGGAGAGGTGACGTCGATCGATTCCTGCCTTGGCGCCTACCGCATTCATGGCGCCAATCATTCCGTCTTTGCAGAAAAACTTGGCCAGCGGGCACGCTGGCGAGTGGAGCATGACTTCCGCCGGATGGAAGCCTTGTCAGATCAGGCCGCCGATGTCGGCTTGACGGTGTCGCCGGACGTCGCTCTTCATGATACGGTGCACCTCGAAGAGCGCTTGGCATCGCTTTGCATAGACCGCCAACTGCATCCCGTTCCCGACGATTCCAGGTTCATTCTGGGCGCTGCAGGTGCCGTGGCGAGCCTGGAAATGAATGCTTCGCTCAGACGGCGTGCCGTCCTCGCGGCCTGGTTTCTCTCCGTCGGCCTACTTCCCCGGCGCATGGCAAAGGCTCTCTTGTCGTGGAAGCTTGTCGCCTCTTCGAGACCTGCCTTCCTGCTGCGCCTGTCGAAAACCATTCGCCATGCCATGGGCTAGCTCCGGGACGACCAGAAGCCAACCCTCAAGGACTGGTGTGACCGGCGCGGCAGCGCAAGCCTGATCTTAGGACCGGATGAAACGATCGGCGTGGCGACTGTCAGCCGATCTGCGATGATGATAGTCCGGCCCGGCTACAGGGTCCGTCCGATGCGGCGATAACGGAAATTGTCGGAGCTGGTCGAAGGAGCGGAATTGGCTTGGCTGATGAGCGTTGCCATACGGCTATGAAGGGGTGATTTGACACAAGCGGGATCGGTGGCTGCAGCATCACCGGCTATTGCCATTGCCTGGCATCTGCAGCCGCCCCAATCGATGTCACGCCGCTCGCAGCTTCTGCAAGGTTCCAGCATCCAGTCGTCGCCGCGGAATGCATTGAATGCCGGAGAATTAAGCCAGATATCCGTCAGACTCCATTCGCCGAACCGTTCGAAATGCAAGGACGGGATGGTGGCAGCGGCGTGGCATGGAAGTGCCGTGCCATCCGGGGCTACCATGAACGCATCACGCGCCCAGCCACCCATGCAGGGTTTCGGATAGACTGCGAAATAATCGGGAGCGACAAAGTCGATCGCAAGAACTCCCTGCAACCGTGACTGGGCTTCTTCGACAATCTCCACTTGGCGCTCCACCGACGCTCGATCGGGCATGAGGGCATTGCGGTTAAGAAGAGCCCAGCCTCCATACTGAACATTGGCGATCTCCAATCTTTCTGCCCCAAGCGAAAGCGCAAGATCGATGAAAGCCGGCACTTCCTCTATGTTGTGGCGATGGATCGGAGCATTGATCGTCAGCGGCAGGCCGATCTCCACGACCCGCCTCGCAGTCTGAAGCTTCTTTTCGTGCGCGCCACGGTGATTGCCGATTTTCTCGGTCGTCGGCGCGTTCGCACCCTGAATGCTTAACTGGACATGATCGAGACCCACGTCCTGCAGCGCCTCGAGCCGCCCTTCCGGTATCCCGATCCCTGCCGTAATGAGATTAGTGTAGACGCCACGTCTTGTCAGACAGCCTACAAGCTTTTCAAGATCGGGCCTAACGGTCGGCTCTCCACCGGACAGATGAACCTGTAGGACCCCAAGATCGGCTGCCTCTTCGAAGAGAGCCCGCCATGCGTCTGTCGAAAGCTCCCTGTCCGCCTTCAACAATTCGAGCGGGTTGGAGCAGTAGACGCATTGCAGGGGACAGCGATGCGTAAGCTCGGCCAGCATGCTGATTGGCGGCAGAATTCGTTCATTCATAGCGTCACCAGAAATCTGTCGGACCAGTCCTGGAGGAATTCTTCGACATCGGGCGCAATGTCCTGGCGAGGCGCATCATATTGGCCGGCAAGTTCGTCGACCATTTGCGGCACCGTGTGCTGGCCATCGCACAGTCTCAGGATATCTAGACTGACCTCATCCGGCCAGAACACCTTTTCCGGCGACAAGACCGCCCAGGCGTTGCGCACCGGATCAAACTGCAGTCGGACGTGACGCTTCAGTTGCGGCCTCGACTGCGCGGACAAGACGGCACGCTGGCGGCGGCTCTGCATCATCTTACCTCCGGCACGAAAGCGCCCGGCGGTATGTTGCCGCCGTCTCTATAGGCATAGTCGAGTGCATCCAGCATCGCCCACAAGACATCGCATTTGAAAACGAGCGCATTTATGACGGCCTGCTGCTTTTCCGGCTCCGTCGCATGCGAAAGGACATAGGCAAGCGCAAAATCAGAATCGCGCGGCGCCTGCTTCAGCCTCGGCGTAAAGTAGGCCAGGGTATCTTCAGTCACATAGCTGTATTTTGCCAGCATGGCAGGAACCCGCTCGCCGATGATCACAGGGGCGAACAACTCCGTCAGTGAGGAGGCGATGGCTTCCAAAAGGCTGCGATTGGTGCAGAAAGACAGATAAGCTCCCACGGCAAAGCGGGTCGCAGGCAGAGCACGGCTCTCGCTCCTTACCAGTTCCTCGTTAAGCCCCAGCCCACTTGCCAGCTTGAGCCAGCGGGCGATGCCGCCATCCCAACCGGTTGCCCCATCATGATCCTCGATCCTTCGGCGCCATTCCGCGCGCAATTCCGGGTCCTCCGTCCGACTGACAATCATCGCATCCTTGCGCGGGATCATGGCCTGGTAACAGTACCGGTTGAGCGCCCATGCCTGAAGCTCCGTCCTGGTCAACGCGCCTGCCATCATTCTGTGATGGAAGGGGTGCTTGTTGTGGTATCGCTCCTCCCCCACCCGACGCAGCGTTGCTTCCAGTGCGGCGGGCGTCAGTCCATTTCGCGCCGCGTCTGCAAACTCGCTCATATGCCGATCTCCATCCCGTCGTAGCCGATCTCCCATCCCGCTGCCCTCACAGCTGCCGCTTCGGGAGAGCTCTCATCAAGGATCGGATTGGTGTTATTGATATGAACATAGATGCGGCGCGTGGGCGCGACAGCGGCAAGCATGGCCATGGAGCCGTCGGAGCCGGCGATGTGCAAGTGTCCCATACGCCGGCCGGTCTTCGCCCCGACGCCGGCGCTCAACATCTCATCATCGGTGTAGACTGTACCGTCGAAGAGCAGACACGATGACGCAGCAACCCTCCTTCTCAGGTCAGCGTCGATGGCCGCACAACCAGGAATATACAATGCGGAGGAGTGACCGCCCTCCTGGACAATACGCACCCCCACAGTATCGCCTTCTTGGGTGCCGAACCCTTCCTGCGCCCTGCCCGCATCTTCAAGAAACAGCGCAATCTTGCCCGGAACTGAAAAGGCTTCGATCACTACGGATGTCGGCTTGCCCTGCCAGTCCGCAACGGGGGTCGGCACGTCGAGCAAAAGTTCCCGGCGCTCCACCAATTGCCTGTCAAGGACATTGAAGATGCTGTTCTCCTCGATTACCCGAAGCACCCGGGCGGTTGCATAAATGACAAAGCGATGCCGCTCGCGCAGGCTCAATAGTCCGGCTATATGGTCGACATCTGCATTGGTCAGGACGACAGCCTGGATGGGCGAAGCCCGCAACGGGCCCTCCTCCATCGGCTGCAGCTCCGGAGCGGCGGCAATCTGTTCCCCAATATCCGGAGATGCGTTGAAGACAATCCAGTTCTCGCCGTCGGCGGATACGCCAAGACTCGATTGGGTCCGACGCCGAAAGCCGCCTTCACCATTGCGGACGGCGCGGCTCAGCCGATAGTTGCAGTTCCACTGGGGGAATCCGCCCCCTGCCGCGGAGCCGAGGATCTTCAGCCGCATGTGATGGTGCTTCCTTCCGGCGGCAGCCGCTCCACGCGGACAAGCCGCATGGAGCGGGAGATGCGCTTATTTCTTAGCCTTAAGTTCAGCGGAACGGTAACGTGACATTTCCATTCCGACGCAAACGACGCATGTCGTCGGCTTCTTCCAGCTTTTCTTCATAAGTTTCTCCTCTTTGCTCTGCCCGAGATCAACCACTGATCTCCTCCCGGCATCGTGCGCCTTTCGGCGCAAGCTCTGAAATCTCAACAACATTCGCATTCTGCCATTGTGGAGAAAATCCGAACGCCGTTACTGCTATCCCTTGATCTGGTTACCGGCTTCGTCGATGAGCGGGACCTGGTATTGCATCAGAATCTGGTTAATTTCCGATTGGTTTTCCCGAATCACCTTGTTCAGCGTCCGTTTCCACTCCTGATCGGACGGACGCACGCCCATGGTGATGCGATAGGACATACGGCCGGTCTTTTCCTTGAGAAGTGGCACCATGACAAGGTCCGGATTGATCTCCTTGACGTAATAGCCGGCCATCGGTCCCCAGAGGACAGCGACGTCGATGATGTCCTTTTCGAGGTCCTTCAGCATGACTTCGGCCATGGACGGCGTCGAGCGGGTATCAACCATCAACGGATAGGTCTTCGCGTTGCGCATCAGCTTGGCCCTCGCCAGGTTGGCGCTCGGCGGAGTTCTCGCGACGATCCCGATCCGCTTGTCGGCCAGTTTCGGATCCTCGAGGCTTTCCAAGCCGTCCAGACCGCTGCCCTTCTTGAAGATCATCACGTAGGTGGATCGGTAATAGGCGTTGGTGTTCTGCACCAGTTCGTCGCCTTGGGCATAACCCATGATGACATCGCACCGATTGGCTCTCAGCGTATTGCGGACAAAGCCGGTGGCCATCGGATACCATGTATAGGAGACCGATTTGCGTTGCGTTTTGGCAGCCACCAGTTCAGCCAGCTTGTTTTCGAAGCCTTCGCCGCTTTGATCCGTAAATGGCATGTTCGAGGGATCGGCGCAAACGCGCAGCACGTCCGGATCGACCAGTTCGCCCGCCGCGCCGATCCCGGCACCTTGCGCAAATACCCCTGTGGGGGTTGCGGCAACCACCGCGATCATAAACAGAATACGGCGAGCGCACGATTTGTTCGGCGACATTGGTTCAGCTCCCCATACAGGATTTTTCGTGGTCTTTCGCCGCTTGCGGCTTGTCAGCCTTCTTGGGCGGACGACCGCGCGGCGCGTCGCCGACGGCCCGGGCGCGCAGATAGACGTAGATGTCGTCGAGGTAGCAGTAGACGTTCTTGTTTTCGCCGAATGCCGGCATGACGTTTTCCTTGCCGCCGCCGACATTCTTGCGGCCCTCGGCAACGATCGACAGAAAGGTTGCGTAGTCCATGTTTTTCATCGAGTTGGCAAGCGCAGGCGCATAGCTCGAGCCGACGCCGTCGGGTCCATGGCACACATGACAGTCGGAATGATAGCGCCGGTAGCCGCTGAACGTATACCAGTCGACGGTCCCGTCATCCTGGATCTTGAATGTTGGATTGCCTTCCGCATCGACATATTTGCCATCCTGTTCGCTGACGGCTGCGGCTTTCTGCTTGTCATCGGCAGCAAGGATGACGCTGGAACCAATAAGAGACATTGCAAGCACTAAGATCGTTTTGCGCACTGACATTCGGACCTCTTTCTCATTCGCCACCAATACAGCCGTGCTGTCGCGATGCGGCGTTGACAGGAGAGTTGTGGTTTGCGTGGCGAATTCGAGGGCCTGCCGGGGAAATCCCAGTTTTGCAGGCCCTCGTTTCTCTGCCTTGCCGCCTCGACCAAGAGGTCGGCTTGCTATGGGTTCCCGCAGATCAGTCCGGGAGACCGAAGACGGTGAGCTGACCGCCCAGCGTCGTGTAGTCGGCAAGTGCAGCGTAGCCGCCGACAGCGCCTAGACCGGCCGTTGAGATCGACTTTTCTTCCTCGGTCGGAGCCTTCTGGCCGGCAACGGCCTGCTGCCAGGCTGCAGCACCTTCCGCGCCCAAAAGACCGCCGGCAAGTCCGATGCCGGCCCATCCGCCAACACCCGACAGCACGGCAACATACTGCTTGCCCTTGTGCTCGAAGGTGTTGATGTTGCCGATAATGCCGGATGGGGTCTTGAACTTGTAAAGTTCCTTCCCGTCCTTATCGACAGCCTTGATGTAGCCTTCCAACGTGCCGTAGAAGATGACGTCGCCATCGGTCGACAGTGCGCCCGACCACACAGAGAACTGCTCGGGCTTCGACCAAACGATCTCACCCTTGGCGGCATCCCAGGCAATGAAGTTGCCCATTCCGCCATGGCTGTTGGGAGCCGGGTACATCGATACCGTTGCCCCCACATAGGGCTGACCGGCGGTATAGCTGACCTGATAAGGCTCGTAGTCCATGCAGACATGGTTGGTCGGAACGTAGAACAACCCGGTCTTCGGCGAGTAGGTGGCCGGCTGCTGGTCTTTTGTTCCAAGTGCGGCCGGGCAGACCCCCGTTGTATTGGTGTCCTCGCCATTCTGCTGCGTCGAGTACTTTGCAACCACCTGCGGGCGGCCATACTCCTTGCTCTTCGGATCCATGACGACTTCCGTCGCCCAGTTGACGGCCGGATCGTATTTCTTTGCAACGAGCAGCTCGCCGTTTCCGCGATCCAGCGTATAGGCGAAGCCGTTGCGATCGAAGTGCACCAGCACGTCGCGTTTCTGGCCGCTGATGTCCATGCCGTCCACGAGGATCATCTCGTTGACGCCATCGAAGTCCCATTCGTCATGGGGAGTCATTTGGTAGACCCATTTGGCCATGCCTGTATCCGCATCACGTGCGAATATCGTCATCGACCATTTATTGTCCCCCGGTCGCTGAACCGGGTTCCAGGTCGACGGGTTGCCAGTCCCGTAGTAGACCAGGTTGAGCTTCGGATCGAAGGCATACCAGCCCCAGGTCGTTCCGCCACCCTGCTTCCACTGTTCACCTTCCCAGCTGGTGACGCCCGAATCCTTGCCGACCGGCTTGCCGAGCTGGGTGGTCTTTTCACCATCCATCAGGGTTTCCGCGTCAGGACCGGTCGAATATGCCTTCCAGGCAACCGTACCGTCTTTCAGGTTATAGGCGGTCACATGGCCACGCACACCGTACTCGCCGCCCGATATGCCGATCAGCACCTTGTCCTTGAAGACCATGGGTGCACTCGTCCCGCTCTCGCCCTTGCCGCCGGCCGTATCCTCGCCGTTCTTCACCGACCACACGACCTTGCCGGTCTTGGCGTCGAGTGCAACGACTGTCGTGTCGGCCTGGTTGAGGATGATCTTGCCGTCGCCATAGGCAACGCCACGATTGACCGTGTCGCAGCACATGATCGCGATGACGTTTGGATCCTGCTTGGGCTCATACTTCCAGAGGATCTTGCCGTCATTGTTGAGATCGAGAGCATATACCGTATTTGGGAACGGCGCATGGACATACATCACGTCGCCGATCACCAGAGGTCCACCTTCATGACCGCGCAGCACGCCGGTCGAGAATGTCCATTTGACCTGGAGGTTCTTCACATTGTCCTTGTTGATCTGGTTCAATTTCGAAAACCGGGTATTGGCATAGTCACCCGTCGGAATCGCCCAGTTTTTGGAATCGGAGATCAATTTTTGGACCTCGTCGTTGGCAGTAACTCCTCCCGCCAATGACATAGATACCGCAGTCGTCACCAATGCCGTTTTAATGAAGCTTGCACGTACACGCATTTAGTCCTCCCTAAGTTCGCAAGGATGACGAGTTAAAACGGCGCCTGTTCAGCGACCCGCGTCATCGGTTCAGCGTGTGGGAAGTATTTCCGGCAGCGTGTCACGACCTAAGCCAGGCGCGCGGAGGGCACCGTTACCGCCCACCCGCTTGGCCTACGAAGACAGTCACCACTCCCTTGACGGTAACGTCCTTGAAGCCGGAAACAAATAGACCATAAGAGATAGATTTGCTTTCCGCAAGCGTGTTTGTTCAGCAATGTACGCTGCATCGCAGCATCAATTTTTGTGCGTTGCAATATTAAAGCTGGAAGGTTACTATAAAACTACTGACGACGCATCGACATCATTGAAATTATGCTACAATAACACTATACATGTTCTTCGAACGGCTGAAAAATGCGCTGCATGAAAGGAATCGCCATGATTGCCATTAAGACCCTCGGGATCGCGACCTTCGCACTTGCAGCAATCGGTTTTGCGTTTCCGGCGGCGGCGGGAACACGTTATCCGACCAACGTCATTGCAGAATACGTCTATGCCTGCATGAAGGCCAACGGCGAGAATCGGGCCGTCCTTGACCGTTGCTCGTGTTCGATCGACGTCATCGAATCCATTCTGCCCTATGAACGCTACGAGGCGGCCTCAACCTTCAAACAGATGGGGCTCCTCACCGGTGAAAACAGCGCGTTGTTCCGCGAAAGCGCCCCGGCAAAGGCCGCGACGGCGGAGTTGAGAAGAGCACAGGCCGAAGCGGACATACGATGCTTTTGAACCGGCTTTTGGTTTACGGACCGAGCCGGGAATTTTCACGGTCCGACCCCGCAGGTTTTCGCCGCACACGCAGGTGTCGTGGCACTTCTGACAAACCTCTGGACCACGATAGCTGCTGGTTTCATTGTTCTATCGGCGGCGTTAAAAAGATGAAAACCCAAAGGCGCTGCCGCTCCAAAACCGCCGGAAGCTAGCTGGCCAATATGACAAAACGACCTTGAGTTGGCGAACACTGCCCCCGATGAAAAACGCCAGGGGCGTCAATCCGTCAAAGCCAACCCGCTGCGCTTGCAAAAGGTTCCAGCTCTGGCATCTTCTGCACGAACGATGCCGGCAAGTCGGTAGCTCCATCTCGGAAGAACAAAGTGGTGCCGCTTCTGCAATCCTGTGGACTTTATCAGCAATCGTTGAAATGCCGTAGTCTCGCCAAAGGGAATCGGACACTATCGGTCTATGCGCGATATTTCACGGCCGTTCGCCACTGATGACAATCTCGAAAGGCACGTACACTGCCAGGAGGCCTTGCAATTCGCCTTCCTCGACCTGATAGCGGCGGCCGTTGCCGTCGGCTGGAACGAACGTGAGGCAATTGTCGCCGTCTTGGATCTTGCCGATAATCATATGCTGGCACTGGCGGCAAACGAAGGCATGTCCGCCCTGCTCGATGCCTTGAACGCAGCGCCACGACGCTCGTCGCACTGACGACATATGGTCGGCGATGGAGTGGAAGACATCGCGCGCCCTTGCTGGGGCTGGTGTTTACTGATTGGCTTTACCACGTATCGCGCCAGCTTATCACGACCGCGGATCTGATGAGAACCGACGGGTAATCAACCCGATAGATCGCGCGAAGCGGCACCGTTGTTACACCTCCCGACTTTTATGGAACATCGCCTCGAATGAATCGCTCGGGAAAAGAATGGCGCCAATACCTGGCTCATTCTCCAATCGCGTTCAGCTCTTATGTTTGCCGCCCTGTGCGTTGCTTTTCGTTGCGGCCTTGATCTGATTGGCGAACGTACTCTCCACCTTCATCGGAGACTTTTCCTGTTTCGGCTTCCGCGCTTCGCGGTTACCTCTTATTTGTCCTTTGGCCATTGGTGCGATCCTTTTTTTGAAGTTGGAACGATGTGTGAGGACAGAACCACAACATCCCGATACGACGATTTCGAAGTCCTCGTTGAACGATCCCGCGACAAGTAATTGGAGGTCCCGCGTGGGAGCTAGACGGCCGGCCAGCTTATTGGAGTTGCGCCCGAAGCATGGTTGAGCTCGGACGAAGGCAAGTATGAAAGATCGAACACGGAAGACAATCCTGTCCTCCCTTGAGGTGGCGTGTGGCGGCCATCGATCAGCAGCCTCCTAGATGAAGACCGCTGATAACAGACCATGCGCTCTTCCCATTCTCAATACAACTGAATTCGGTGAAAGCGCGGGTGCCAAGCGGGACATGAAGCGGGCGGCCAGACAAGGACGATCTTATCCTCGCTTACGCTGGCGAAACGTGCCCCACCGTCAACACAGGCGTCGAAAGCGACGGGTGAGGAAGTCTCAGTTCGCTCGCCTTCAGACAGCCGAGGCGTCGAACTAACCGCGGGTCTGTGATGCGAGGATTATGTGAGGCTGGGCTCGCCTATTGCAAGCTGCTCAGGACGCTGGAGCTGAAAGACCTCCGATGCGCAACCCTTCTCCTCGCGGCCGCTGCAATTTATCCATTGCACCGTGCAGGCCTGAAAGGAGCCCTTCTCCGGGCGACGCGGTCGTCGGATTTTCATCTTAGATTTCTGTGTCCTTCGGTGGGTATTCGCACCGCCATCTTACGACGCGCAAGTTCGGATGCTCCTCAGACCACCTGGCAATCTGAGGAGGCGCTTGGACCATACAGGCCATCAGGCTTCCCCTGTTTTCGAGATGAAGATGTTCATCCCGGCAGCTCGAGGGCCTGTCCTCAATACAGATTGTCAAGACGAGTTCGATAAATAACATGTCGCACCCTTCGCCCAACGTGGCCGCGCCGCGCCGATATTTTCTCGGGCGCCGTGGCCGCGACCGCCAACCAGCCGCTGCGCAGTGCTGGAACAGGTAAGAAGAAGCTAAGAGCTTCACCCCGGCGCGTCAATCGCGACCTTCGTCCTGTGCGGTCGATGAGGGTTCAGTGGCCTGTCGAAGGGTTGACTTACGTTCTCTGGCAGGTAAGTTTTTGCCGGATCGCAGGTCTACCGTCACTGTACGCAAGGCCATGCGATCCAAAATGGCTGGCGCCGGTGGAGGAACAGCAGCGCCTGCCTTCGTCAAAGGGCACCCTTGGCGAATGAGGAAATAGCATGAAATACCATATCCTTCTGATCGGTGTATCAGTTGCGATCTTTGCTGCCTGCGGGGCCAATGCTCAGGAGGGAGATTCCAACGCAGGCGCAACGGTGTTCAACAAGTGCAAGATCTGTCACAGTGCCGACACTGACCAGAACAAGGTCGGCCCTTCTTTGAACGGAGTGATCGGCAGGGTTGCCGGCTCGCATCCCGGGTTTTCCTATTCCAAGGCAATGATCGATGCGGGCAAGGCCGGCCTCAAGTGGGACGAGGCATCGTTGCGCGACTACCTCCACAATCCGAAGGCAAAGGTGAAGGGCACCAAGATGGCTTTTGCAGGCCTGAAGGACGATGGCGACATTGCCAATCTCCTCGCCTATCTCGGGCAATTCCAGAAGAAACAATAAAGGATGTGACCGCCGGCTGTCGCCGGCGGTCACATCCTCTCCTTGCCGTGCACGATTTACGCTGCCTGCTGCGCCAGCGCCTTGTCTGCCTGTCGGCGGATCACTTCGATATTGCCCGCATAGGCCGACGCGTCATTGCCAGCGAAAATGGCCGATCCCGAAACCAGCACGTCCGCACCGGCAGCTGCGATCAGCGACGCGGTTTCGGCCGTAATGCCGCCATCGACTTCGATATGGATCGGGCGATGCCCGATCAAGGCGGCCACGCGGCGCACCTTTTCGGCAACCGCCGGAATGAAGGCCTGACCGCCAAAGCCTGGATTGACGGTCATCAGCAGAACGAGGTCCAGCCTGTCGAGCACGTATTCGATTACGCTTTCGGGCGTCGACGGATTGAGCGCGACGCCTGCCTTCTTGCCGAGATTTCGGATCGCCTGAAGCGTTCGATCAAGATGGGGACCGGCCTCCGCATGGACCGTAATGTAATCGCAGCCGGCATCGGCGAAGGCGGCGATATAGGGATCGACCGGCGCGATCATGAGATGACAGTCGAAAACCGCGTCCGTCCGATTGCGGATCGATTTGACGACCGGCGGCCCGAAGGTGATGTTGGGCACGAAATGACCATCCATGACATCGAGATGGATCCAGTCTGCGCCCGCCTTCACGACCTCCTCGACTTCATTGCCCAACCGGGAAAAATCTGCCGAAAGGATGGAGGGAGCAATGATCGTTTTGCGGCTCATGGCGTGGCCTCTTCTTTTCTTGCAGCGGTTTTGAAAACGCGACTGGCCCGGATGTCCTTGGCAATGATGGTGGACAGCACCTTGGCATCAATCGGACCGACCGAAGTCTCGAAGAGCCGGTTTGCCTGCCGCAGGCGCGCCCGATCGAGGGCGTTGCGGATGGAGCGCGCATTGGCAAAATGCGGTTGGCGGCGCCGAAGGGCGATATACTCTTCCATGGCCGCCCTGGCCTTGGCGTCGAAACGGTAGTTCTGCTTGGAAAGTGTCGCCTCGGCGATCTGCAGCAATTCGTCATCGGTGTAATCGGGAAAATCTATATGATGGGCAATACGCGAACGAAAGCCTGGATTGCTTTCGAAGAAGCGCTCCATCCGATCGGCATAACCGGCCAGTATGACGACGAAGTCATCACGTTGGTGCTCCATGACCTGCAGGAGGATCTCGATCGCTTCCTGGCCGTAGTCGCGCTCGTTTTCCTTCCTGTAGAGGTAATAGGCCTCGTCGATGAAGAGGACACCCCCCATCGCCTTTTTCAGGATTTCCTTCGTCTTCGGTGCCGTGTGGCCAATATATTGGCCCACCAGGTCGTCGCGCGTCACCGACACCAGATGCCCCTTTCTTATGTAGCCAAGGCGATGGAGCAGGTTGGCCATGCGCAAAGCAACTGTGGTTTTTCCCGTCCCGGGATTGCCGCTGAAGCTCATATGTAGCGTCGGCGTTTCATGAGCGAGACCGAGGCGCCTGCGCGCACGCTCGACCAAAAGCAGGGCCGCGGTCTCCTTGATCCGCTGCTTGACTGGTGCAAGGCCGATGAGAGAACTATCCAGCTCGTCGACGAGCTCCTTGACACCGGAATCGACATATTCCGCCCGCAGATCGATGACTGAGGGCTCCGCGTCATCGATCTCGGGCCTCAGGTGGACCGCATCAGCCATAACGTTCTCCCGCCGGCCGGTTTGCCGCATAGGAACGCGTGGTGTAATGGAGCCGTCTGCCGGCCGCCTCCTGCCGCTCAAGCCGGAACCCCGGCTCTTGCGCCGGACGATTGACGATGAAGGAGAGGCGAACGGACTCCCATCCGTGGCTGCTGTCGAAGGCGACGAGGCGGATGTAGCGGTCGCCATAGACCTTCCGGCACTCGTGAAGCTCCATTATCAGCGCGGCTGCGTCAGCGTTGTCGAACATCGGATGGCCCCACATGTCCCAATAGGTATTGCGGGGATGGGGATCATCGGTGAATTCGAGGCTCGTCGCCCAGCCGTTATCGATGCAGTATTGCGCCTGCCGGGCGATCTGCTCGTCCGTCAGCGGCGGCAGGAACGAGAATGCTCCCTGGGTGATATGCATGTTAGCTCTCCTATTCTGCTGCTGTGGCCGTCGGTACGAAATCCGGCGTGTCGGTCGAGGTGTAGTTGAAGGTCACGTCCTTCCAGACGTCGAGGGCCTGCTGCAATGGCTGGCAGTGGCGCGCCGCCTCGCGCAGGATCTCCGGTCCTTCATGCACAATCTCCCGTCCCTCGTTGCGGGCGAGCACCATACATTCAAGCGCAACGCGGTTGGCCGTGGCGCCGGCGGCTATGCCCATGGGATGGCCAATGGTGCCGCCGCCGAACTGCAGCACGACATCTTCACCAAGAAGGTCCAGGAGCTGATGCATCTGCCCTGCGTGGATGCCACCGGAAGCAACGGGCATCATGCGGTTGAGAGAGGCCCAATCCTGGTCGAAGAAGATGCCGTTTTCCAAACGCATCGGGTTGAAGCCTTCGCGGCAGACGTCGTAGTAGCCGCGTGTTGTTGCGGGATCGCCCTCCAGCTTGCCGACAACGGTTCCGGCGTGAATGTGGTCTACCCCTGCAAGGCGCATCCACTTGGCGATCACTCGGAATGACACGCCATGTGTCTTCTGGCGCGTATATGTCGAGTGACCGGCGCGATGAAGGTGCAGGATCATGTCGTTGCGTCGCGCCCATTTTGCCATGGATTGGATCGCGGTGTAGCCGATGACGAGATCGATCATGACGATGACCGATCCAATCTCTTTGGCAAATTCTGCCCGCTCGTACATGTCCTCCATGGTGGCTGCCGTGACGTTCAAATATGTTCCCTTGATTTCGCCCGTCTCGGCCTGGGCCTTGTTGACCGCCTCCATGCAGTAGAGAAAGCGTTCGCGCCAGTGCATGAAAGGCTGCGAGTTGATGTTTTCGTCATCCTTTGTGAAATCCAATCCGCCCTTCAACGCTTCATAGACCACGCGACCGTAGTTGCGACCCGAAAGGCCGAGCTTCGGTTTCACAGTCGCCCCAAGCAGCGGGCGACCGAACTTGTCCAGCCGCTCGCGCTCGACGACGATGCCGGTCGCAGGTCCCTGGAAGGTCTTCACATAGGCGACCGGAAACCGCATGTCTTCCAATCGTAATGCCTTCAGCGGCTTGAAGCCGAAGACGTTGCCGATGATCGATGCGCTCACGTTGGCAATCGAGCCCGGCTCGAACAGGTCGAGATCATAGGCGATATAGGCGAAATACTGACCCTGTGCATTTGGCACAGGATCGAGCCTGTAGGCCTTTGCACGATATTTCTCGGTTGCCGTCAGCCGGTCGGTCCACACGACCGTCCAGGTGGCGGTCGAAGATTCGCCGGCGACGGCTGCTGCTGCCTCGACAGGATCGACGCCGTCTTGCGGCGTGATGCGGAAGAGCGCGATGATATCGGTATCCTTCGGCTCGTAATCAGGCTCCCAGTAGCCCATTTTTTTGTATTCCATCACGCCAGATCTGTAACGTTCCGCACCTGTGACGGTTTGCGATTTATTGGCCATGACTTGGTCCTCTCGTTGTTCTTCCGGATCGCCGTTCAGGCGGCTTTGGCTGGTGTGGTTGTCGGATCGAGTTCGCCGGCGGCGTAGCGTTTTGCCATTTCATCCAAGGCAATGACCTTGATCCGTGAGGCGTTGCCCGCCGTGCCGAAACGTTCGAAGCGGTCACGGCAGAGATTGCCCAGGGCATCCATGGCCGGTTTCAGGAATTTTCGCGGATCGAATTCCTCAGGATGCTCTGAGGCGATTTTGCGAAACTGCCCCGCCATCGCCATGCGACAATCGGTATCGATGTTGATCTTGCGGACCCCATTGCGAATGCCGCGCTCGATCTCCTCGACCGGCACGCCGTAGGTTTGCGGCATCCGACCTCCGAAGCGGTTGATGACATCCTGCATTTCCTGCGGGACCGAGGATGAGCCGTGCATGACGAGATGCGTGTTCGGCAGCTTGAGGTGGATTGCCTGAATGACGCTCATCGCCAGAATATCGCCGTCCGGCGCCCTGGTGAACTTGTAGGCGCCATGAGATGTGCCGCAGGCGATCGCCAGCGCATCGACACCGGTGCGCGCGACAAAATCGACGGCCTGGTCAGGGTCCGTCAGAAGCTGCTCATGTGACAGAGCACCTTCAGCCCCATGACCGTCCTCGGCAGCTCCGGTGCCGCTCTCAAGCGACCCAAGGACACCCAGTTCCCCCTCGACAGATACGCCCAGCCAATGGGCAATGCGCGTGACCCGTTCGGTAATTGCGACATTATACTCATAAGACGAAGGTGTTTTGGCATCCGCTTCGAGAGAGCCATCCATCATCACCGAGGTGAAGCCGTGGCGTATCGCCGACATGCAGGTCGCCTCGTCGCTACCGTGGTCCTGATGGACGCAGATGGGAATGGCCGGATAAATCTCCGACAGTGCCTCGATCATGCGCGCCAGCATGATGTCCTTTGCATAGGCGCGGGCACCCTTGGAGGCCTGGAGAATAACGGGAGAGTCACAGGAGGCAGCCGCCTCCATAACCGCAAGCCCCTGCTCCATATTGTTGATGTTGAAGGCGGGAACGCCATAACCGTATTCCGCTGCATGATCGAGCAGCTGGCGTAATGCGATGCGGGCCATCAGCCTGCTCCTTTCACGTTGAACTGTCCGGCCGGCCTGATCAGACCTCAGGCCGCAAGTCTCAGCGCCGCCTCCACGACGGCTTTGGGGGTGATGGCGAAATGCTCATAGAGTGCGGCGGCAGGAGCGCTGGCACCAAAGCCCTCCATGCCGATGAAAATGCCACCGTTTCCGAGATATCGATCCCAACCGAGACGGGCCGCCGCTTCGATGCCGATCCGCGGAGCCGTTCCGAGCACTGCCTGTCGGTATTCTGACGGCTGCTGTTCGAATAGCTCCCAGCACGGCATGGACACCACCTTCGCCCCGATGCCGTGTTCGGCTGAAAGCATGTCGGCAGCAACGCAGGCAATTTCGACCTCGGAACCGGTCGCGAGGAGCGTGACGGAGGATGGTTGCGAGGTCGCGCGCAGGATGTAGGCTCCACGCGCAGAACGGTTTTCTTCGCTATTGGCCGAACGACACATTGGCAGATTCTGCCGCGACAGCACAATCACGCTCGGACGATTGCAGTCCTTGAGGGCCTGTTCCCAACATTCGGCCGTCTCGATGATGTCGCACGGACGATAGACGTTCAAGTTGGGTGTCGCCCGCAGCATTGCCAGATGCTCGATCGGTTGATGGGTCGGCCCGTCTTCTCCAAGGCCGATCGAGTCATGCGTCATGACGTAGATGACCTGCTGGCCCATGAGCGCCGAAAGGCGGATGGCGCCGCGCGCGTAGTCGGAGAAGACGAGAAATGTGCCGCCATAGGGAATGAACCCGCCATGCAGGGCAAGGCCGTTCATCGCAGCCGACATTGCGTGTTCGCGGATACCATAATGAATATAGCGGCCGGCGTAACTTCCCGGCTTGATCGGCTCCATTCCCGCGGTAAGCGTCAGGTTGGAATGGGTCAGGTCCGCCGAGCCGCCGATCGTCAGATCCGTCGCGGCGTTGATGATGCCAAGAACCATCTCGGAGGCCTTGCGCGTGGCGACCTTGGTCGCCTTGGACTGGTGCGTTTTACGAAACTCGGCAAGTTCATCGAACAGTGACGTGTCGATCTGACGATCGACGGTTCTCAGGAAGGCGGCGCCTTCGGGAGCGGAGGCAACGCGATTAACCCATTTGACCCGCTCGGCTGCCCCGCGTGCAGCCGCATCGCGCCAGCGCTCCAAGATAGCCTCAGGAACCTCGAACGGCGCCGATCTCCATTTCAAGGCGTGTCGTGCCGCGGCAACTTCGGCTTCGCCAAGTGGCGCGCCATGCGTCTTCTCCGACCCCTGAAGATTTGGGGCGCCCTTGCCGATGATTGTACGGCAGGAAATGAGCGACGGCTTGTTCGAAGCCCTTGCCCGCGCAATCGCCCGGCCGATCGCATCGAAATCGTGCCCATCGATCTCCTGCACGTCGAAGCCCGCCGCCTGGAAGCGTGCAAGCTGGTTCATCGAGGTCGAGAGGCTGGTGGGACCGTCGATCGAGATGGAATTGTTGTCCCAGAACACGATCAGCCGCGACAGCTTCAAATGGCCGGCAAGGTCAATCGCTTCATGGCTGATGCCCTCCTGCAGGCATCCGTCACCGGCAATGACATAGGTATAGTGATCAACGACCCCGTCGCCATAGCGCGCATTGGAAACGCGCTCTGCAAGCGCCATTCCGACCGCCGTTGCGATACCCTGGCCCAATGGACCAGTGGTCGTCTCGATGCCGAGGGCGTGACTGTACTCGGGATGCCCGGCAGTCCTGGCGCCAAGCTGGCGGAAGCGCTGCAGCTCCTCAACCGTCATGTCCTCATAGCCGATCAGGTAGTGAAGCGCATATTGCAGCATCGAACCATGGCCGGCCGAAAGAACGAAGCGATCGCGATCGGGCCAATCGGGGTGCGAAGGATCGATCTTGATGAAGCGGCTGAACAGCACGGTTGCGACGTCGGCCATGCCCATCGGCATGCCAGGATGGCCGGAGTTGGCTTTTTGAACACCATCCATGGCAAGCGCTCTGATTGCATCGGCCATGTCTTGTTCCGTTATGATAGCAGACTCGATACTGTCCTGCGTCTGGAGTTGCGTGTTCATGGCTTTCATCCTCATGAGGCGCGGTTTTTGCGTTCGATCAGTTGCATGATCAGGGGTGTCAGGATCAGCTGCATGGCGAGATCGAGCTTGTTTCCCGGCACCACGATGGAATTGGCGCGCGACATGAACGAGTCGTGGATCATCGACAGCAGATAGGGGAAATCGATGCCGCGCGGTCTGGCGAAGCGGATGACGAGCATCGATTCGTCAGGCGTCGGAATCCAGCGGGCGATGAACGGGTTGGATGTGTCGACGATCGGCACCCGCTGGAAATTGATATCGGTCAGCGTGAACTGCGGCGTGATGTAGCGCACATAGTCGGGCATGCGCCGCAAGATGACGTCCATGACCGCTTCCGTGGAATAGCCGCGCGCTTCGCGATCACGGTGGATCTTCTGGATCCATTCGAGATTGATGACAGGCACGACGCCGATCTTCAGGTCGGCGTGACGGGCGAGATTGACCTTGTCCGTCACCGCGCATCCATGCAGCCCTTCATAAAAGAGCAGGTCGCTTTTGGGAAAATCGCGCCATGGCGTGAAGCTGCCCGGGGGGACGTCAAAACGTGCGGCCTCCTGTTCATCGTGGATATAGGTCCGTGTGTGGCCCGTGCCGCTGCGACCATATTCTTCGAAAACGGCCTCGAGCGTCTCCAGTTCGTTGGCGTCTGCGTTGAAATGGGTGAAATTTGGATTGCCGTTTCGTTCCTCCTGGGCCACCTTTTCCTTCATGGCCTGCCGGTCATAGCGGTGAAATGCGTCTCCCTCGATGAAGGCCGCTTCGATATTCTCGCGCCGGAAGATCTGCTCGAAAATCCGCTTGACCGAGGTGGTTCCGGCGCCCGACGATCCGGTAATCGAAATGATGGGATGCCTTGCGGACATGTCTTGTTCTCCGATCAGGCCCTGAAGAGACCGCGATTGCTGAAGAGCGGCGCCCGCTCGGCAATATTGCTCGGCTCGGTGTGGTAACGCGAGATGCGCAAGACCTCCCGCTGCGAGCCGAAGACCAGCGGAACGCGCTGGTGCAGTGACGTGGGCATCAGGTCCAGAATACGGCTGATCGTGTCGGTGGCGGCTCCGCCGGCCTGCTCAATGAGGAAGGCGATCGGATTGGCCTCGTAGACCAGCCGCAGGCGACCCTCGCCATAGCCCCTTCGCGTATCGCCGGGATAGAGATAAATGCCGCCGCGCATGAGGATGCGATAAGCATCGGCAGCAACGGCCGCGATCCACCGCATATTGAATTCCTTCTCACGCGGCCCTTCCGTCCCCTTCAGGCAATCGTCGACATAGAGCCTTACGGCTTCGTCCCAATGACGATAGTTGGAGGCATTGATCGCGAATTCCTGTGTCCGCGGTGGAATGATGACGCTTTCGTGGACCTGCACGAATACGCCGCCACCGGAGGAAAAGACGAAGACATGGGTGCCGCTGCCAAGGCTGAGAACCAGCGCAAGCTGTGGTCCGTAGATGAAAAAGCCGGCGGCGAGCTGGGCGTCTCCCTTTTGGAAGAAGGAGGCGTTAGGCTCGCCGACCGGATCACCAGCTGTTGGGAGGATGGAGAAGATCGTCCCGATGGAGACGTTTATGTCGATGTTCGAGGAGCCGTCCAGCGGATCGATGGCGACTGCAAGCGGCGCTTTCGGATCGAGAAGAGCTGCCTCATCGAGCTCCTCGGAGGCGTAGAGGCTGACAGGCGCCTCCCGCATGGCGTTGATGAACAGGGCATCAGCCAGAACGTCGAGATCCTTTGTTATGTCGCCGCCTGGACCAACATGACCGCGCTCTCTGGAAAAGGCCCTGCCGGGCGCACCCTGATTGATCGTGCTGTAGAGCGTGACCGCAGCGGCAGCCAGCTGCCGGATGGTGACGACGGCAGCTTCGCAATGGCGCCCCCCGCTGCTGATATGGGAACTCAAAAAACTGTCTAGCGTCGACGAAGTCATGGCCTTCCTCCCCGCCCGCTCCTCACTGCCCGGGCATGGCAAACATCGAAACAGGAATTACGCGTTAAGTAAAATTTATTGTATTTACTAGTTAGCTAAAAAAAATTAAGTTGTGAGGATGAAGAACCTCACGCTTCGACATCTGCGTGCAACGCAGGAGATAGCACGGCACGGAACGATCGTGCGGGCAGCCAATGCTCTCGGCCTTACGCCCTCGGCCGTTACCATCCAGCTCAAGCAGATTGAGGAGGATGCGGGCATCCTCCTATTCGACCGGACAAATGATGGAATTCGACCAACGGCGGCGGGTCTTGCTTTCATCGATGCCGCCCAGTCGATCGAGGAACGGCTGCGCCAACTGGACGACGAAGTCGATGCGATCAAGGGCGTACGCACCGGCACCCTCGCCCTCGGTGTCGTCTCGACCGCCAAATACTTCGCGCCAAACATGATGGCGACCTTCCGCAAGAGCCATCCCGGCATTGCCGTTTCGCTCGCAATCGGCAACCGGGCCGAAATCATCACAAAGCTCAAGAACCATGACGTCGACATCGCCCTGATGGGCCGTCCGCCCAGGGACATGCCGTTGCACTCGGTGGGATTCGGTGACCATCCGCTGGTGATGGTCGCGCCGCCCGACCATCCCCTGGCAAGGAAACGGGACATCACCAAAGAGGAAATCGCGAAGGAACATTTTCTTGTCCGAGAACCCGGTTCGGGCACGCGCATATCGCTGGAAATCTTCCTCGGCGAAATTCCTGGCAGGTTGGATGAACTGGGAACCGAGATGTCGTCGAACGAGACGATCAAGCAGGCCGTCATGGCGGGTCTCGGAATCGCTTTCATTTCGGCTCACACAATCGCCATGGAACTGGAGTTCGGCAAACTCGTCACGCTCGACGTCATCGGCATGCCGATCCGCAGGCAATGGTTTTCGGTAACGCGAACGGACAGAACGATCTCGCCGGCGATGAGTGCCTTTCAGGTGTTCCTGCGGGAGCGGGGAGCCCAATGCCTGCCCCTCTTCGACAAGCTTTACCCGATGCTGCAGCAATCCGATTGAAGACCTTCGGCCGATCTCGAACCGGGTGGTCACGGCTCAACCTCGCGGAAACATGATCTCGCCCTTGCCCAAGACTGCATTGTCGCCGCCGAAACGGAAGGGTTTTTTGCCGAGCAGCGGCCGATCGAGAATTTTGTCTTCCATCAGATAGCGATCAAACAGGGTCGGAAAGACGATGTCCACGCGGCCGCAATCGATGAAGGTCGGCGAAAGTGCCGCCGGTCGCCGGTCGAACAGAAGCGAGCCGCGTTTCATCAAATGGCCGGGATAAAGACCGACGCGCCCGATCGCAACGATCGTCCCGGCGGTCATGCCGAAACCGGCATAATCGCCGCATCCTTTCAAAAGCGCGATGATGCCTCGCCGCATTTTATCGCCGGGGCGATGGCCGGCCCTGCCGCCAACGATCACAAGCCCGCCCGCCATGCCGTGGATCTCTCCCGCCATCGGCCCACCAAGGCCGTCGCCTGCATCACCGCCGATCTCGATGCGCCCGTTCTTCATTCCCGAGCCCGCCTGCAATCCGGCATTGCCTTCGATGTTCAGAAGGCCGCCACTCATGCGCCGACCGGCGCGGGCGCCGACATCGCCCTCGACGCGGATCTGTCCCGTCGCCATCTCCGCTCCGACGAAGTCGAAGCGAGCGCTGCCGCCTGAAAACACGATGTTCGAGATATCCTTGCCCGCAACCTTGAAGACATCGCCGACCGAGGCGGGACGCCGGCTCGTTCCGATCGGCAATCTGGCGATGTCGGCAGGTTGCATGCCGTGGAGTTTATGGGGTGTCAAGCCGGATAGGTCGAGCCTTTCATCCGGTTCGGAGCGAAGGGTGAAGGTCAGCGGCTTCATGGCAGGAGATCCCTTAGATGATAGTGGAACTTGCCGAGTTTGCCGCCATAATTTCCCGCGCTGATGCGCAAGGCGCCGCGCTTCGGTCCGAAATTGATGACGGCCTTCAGCCCGGCCCGCATAGCCGCGGCCACCGCCTCGCTCGTCTGCCCGTCGATGACGATTTCAAGGATTGCATTGATGCCAGGACCAAGCGCGCTCTTGGTCACCCCCCGCAGTGTGGGCGCATAGGCATCATTGGTCGAAGCCATCATTCCCTTGTATTTGCCGCCGATTTTCGAGCCGGAGCGCACGATGCCGCCGGGGAACGGCATGATTGCGCCGGGAATCTTTTCGATCGCCGCCACGGCGCGTTCGGCGGCCGCCAGCGCCCTTTCGCCGTCTGCGGCGAGCAGGAAGAGATTTCCGCCGCCAACTGCCTCTTTCGTCAGACCCGTCTTCGCCTCGCAAAGAAATTCGCCGTCCATGACCGGCACCCGCCAATAGTGCTTGCCGCCGAACTTCTTGGAGATCTGCCATCCGTCGCCGAAATAGCGCAGGGATGATCCGAGATCGAGCGAGGCGCTGCCTTCGAGCCCGGAAAAACAGGCGCTGCCGGGGGAGGTCAGAACACACTGACCGAGCCTGGTTTTCAACTGCTTCTGCAGCTCGTCCGTCCCCATCGCAAAGATCATGACACGGCAACCCGGACGCCCATCCGGCGTCGCGGACGCCGGAATATCGATGTCGATCGCCGCCTCGCAGCCACAGCCTATGACGGAGGTCGCAAAGCCCGTCATGGTCGTCGCCGCCTGACGCGCCCATTTCAGGCTCGGCGCGGTGATGATGATTGCGGTCGCACGCATGCCGAATGCCTCCGCAAACGTGTCGTCGATCTCAATGCCGTTGCGGATCAGCTCTTGCATGCGACCTCCGCAAAGGGAGTTTCGCGACAGATCGCTGAATCCGAAAAGGTGAACCAATCGAGCGACAGCCCGTAGCGATCTTCGTGATAGGCTTGCATGCGCTTGATGATGGCCTTGTCGAGCGGCGGATTGAGGTGCATCGTCTTTCCCCAACGATAGTGCGTGACGACGCCGTCTTCGACGACCAGGTCGCCGTTCTTGAACACAAGAGCTGCATCGCGGAACATCTTTTGGACGTCCTGCCCTTTCCGGTAGACGGCGATATCCGCGATTGCGCCGGGGCCGAGATGCCCGCGATCGTCGAGGCCAAGCAGCTTCGCCGGCGCTGCTCGTGTCATGACAGCCACCTCCTCAAGGGTATATTCACGGGAGATCGAGGCGAGTGTGGTAAGCTCCAGCGCGGAGTGGTCGAGCTCCTCCATCTTGGCATGGCGGACATCGCGGCGCATCAGCAACTCGAACAATTCGGGATAGGCTGTAAAGGGGGCGCCGTTCGGATGGTCGGTGGTGAAGAAAACCCGCCATGGATCGTTGATCAGCAAGAACAGCTCGAGCCCCACCGCCCATTGCAGCGAACCATAGTAGTCCTTGCGATAGCGATAGGGGACGATGCCGCCGCCGTTTCCGTCGCCGTCGAAGAGAATGGACTTTTTCGGGCTCGCGGTTCGCATGCCGGAATATTGCCTTGTGACGTCGGACGAGATCGTCACCGTCTGGCCGAACATCACCTGGCCGACGTCGATCGTCACATTTTCCGTGTTGTTGACGAGATCGGCAAGACGGGCAGCTTCAGAAGAAAAGCCGCGTTTGCCTTCGGTGCCATAACCGTAAAACTGCAGGTGCGCCAGATGGATTGGTTGGCCTTGCGATGCGCGAATAGTCTCAGCAGCCGTTGCGGCGTTTCCGGCAATGCCAAGATTATTGGCGTGAACATGGAGAGGGTGAGGAATTCCCAGACGGCCGACGGCCGACTGCAGCGTCTCGACGATCTTGCGGGAAGTGACACCGTAGGATGGAACGACGTCGTCTAAGGCGAAGCTGCGGATGTTTTCCTTAAAGGCGGCGGCTGCGCCTGCATTGATCACCTTAACGCCGAGCGATCTTGCCGTCGACACCGTCCACGCCACGTAGTCGTCGATCATCGCCGACGAGGCATTGTCCCTGATCATCGACAGAAGGAAATCGTCATTGCCGAGAATTGCAAGCGTTGCCTTATCGATGATCGGAATGTCGGCAAGCTCCATATGGGTATGAAGCGCATTCGTAGGCGACATGGCGGGCTCTACCACGGTGGTAAAACCCATTTGAGCGTAAAGGCATCCCGTGTTGAAGGTCGACCAACCGGCGTTTGCAAGAGGCGTGTGCAACGGCCGCTTGAGGTGGGCGGCATGTTGCTCGGGCAACAGAAGTCGGGCCGTATTCACGTTGCCGCCGCCGATATGCGAATGGATGTCAATTGCACCGGCCATGACGACGCAGCCGGAAACCTCATAGGTTTTGTCGGCTCTCTTTGAGACCGGCTTTTCGATGATGAAGCCATCCTTGATCCAGACGTCGCGCTTGCCGGGGAAACCATTCACCGGATCCACCACCTCCCCACCTGCAACACGGATGATCATGATGGCAAACCCTCTTCCTGCAGGGCATGCTGGAGTTGCCCGACGATGTTGGAAATGCTGGGGAGAGCGGAAGGCACCGATGCGGCAACGGATCTTAAGGTTCCAATGCGGCTCGAATAGACCACACCGTCATGATCAAGGCCAGCCTTGCCGATGCGAACGGTGACCAACGCCCCGGCAGCGGGCCGTTCACTTCTCACCAGCGCGATCGTGGGCACCCTGCTGCGCTTCGACGGACGCGCCTCGTCACGCTCCGATACAAACAAATGCAGATCCGCCTCCCCTTCTGCAATCATCCGCTCGATGTCGCAAAGCCACGGATCATGGATGGGTGAGCCGGTCGAAAAACCCGTCCGCGGCGGAAAGCCCGTCATCCAGGCCGATGCCAAGACCATGCCCCAGGCGTCGTCGTCGGATGGCAGGAAAAGAGCCGTCGCTCGCCGGGCTCTGTTGATGTCGGCCAGCATGCCTTGCAGCATCCCCAGACTGGCCGGGTCGTTGAGATGGGAAAAGACGAAGACGGGAAAACGCGCGCTCGCCATTTCGCTTAAAAAGGAATCGACATTGGCGAGGGGGGCGGATGCTTTCCTTCCCGCCAGGATCGCCCTGAGGCTTGCGAGCACGGCATCGATGGCAAAATCGGACGAGCCCACTTCGACCGCTTTCACACGCCGCACAGGATCGCCGAGGGCAGTCGACGCCTTGCCTTTGATCCGAAGCCAGCGCCTTCGGCTGGACGAAGTAAGATCCGCCGCCGTTGACGCAAGCGATGAAAGCAGATCGTGATGAGCCGCTGGAATATCGCCCACGATGATGACGAGGTCGGCGCGGCGTCGCACTTCCGTCGCCGTTGCAAAAAAACCCCCGATATCCGTGTGAAGTGCCACCTCATGAAGGAGATTTCGGCCATTCACGTGGTCGTAGGTCGCCCCGACCCGCTCCGCCAGCGCAATCAGGCTGCGGGTACCATGGACATCCGATTCGATGGAAAATACCGGGCAGCGGCTTTTTGCCAGAAGCTTTGCCACCTGCTCAATTGCAGCCGGCAAAGGAACTGTTTGGCTGCCGATCCATGCAACCATCACACTCCGAAACTTTCTGGTGCCGTCGTGAATTTATCTGTTCTTCGTCAAATGTGAAGTCCATTCGACGAAAAATACCGCTCAGCTATCATATTTCAGGTAAGCAAATCGCTGATCGGCATTGGGCGTGCCTTCAAGAGCGCCCTGCGCCTTGCTTGGCTGCCATTGGACGACGTCCTCGATCTTTTTGGCGAGTTCGAAATCCTTGTCGGTCACGCCTTTAGCGGCATGGTTCATCAACAACACCTCCACCCACGCATAGGATGCCTTGAGATCGGGATGGTGCCAGGCTGCCTCTGCCAGATGTCCAACTGTGTTGATGACCATAAGGGTGGATTTCCAGCCATGCGTCTTGTATCTGCGGCGAATCCAGCCGTTTTCGTAGCGCCAATGCGGAAGCTCCGCCTGCAGCTTCGAAACGATTTCGTCCTCGGAATATACGCGCTCCCGTTTCCGTTCCGTCTCCTCGCTCATCGCAGCTGCTCCTTCGGTTCTTTCTCCCGGCTCGTCACCCAGACTTGCGCTGGTAGCAAAATACGATAACATAACTCCCAGGGCCCGATTATCAAAAAGTTCAGAAATAGAACCGATGTCGGACTCCGTCTCCATTCAAGTTCCTGGACGCTTGCACCTCGGATTCCTGGACATCCCTGGCAAGGACAGCTCGCGTTTCGGCAGTATCGGTTTGCCGCTGGACGGCATATCGACGCGGCTGGATATTTCGCGGGCAGCCGAAACCAGCGTCCATGGACCCGAAAGCGTTAGGCTTTTTGCGCACCTGACGGCCCTGCGGTCTCACCTCAAGCTTCCAGGCCACCACCGCGTGATGGTTCGAGAGACAATCCCGGCACATGCCGGGTTGGGATCTGGAACCCAGCTGGCGCTCGCCGTTTCCGCAGCGCTTCGAAGATTGCATGATTTGCCGTTTCACATCCGCGAAGATGCGGCCTTCCTGGGGCGCGGCGCACGATCGGGAATCGGCATTGCGGCCTTCGAAGAAGGCGGTCTGATCTTCGATGCGGGCAAGGCAAGGGACGATCTGACCCCGACCGTCATTTGCCGCATTCCGTTCCCGAGCGAATGGCGCATCATTCTCGTTCTGGACAGTTTTGCCCAGGGCATTCACGGAGACGCCGAAATCAAGGCTTTCCGCGCTCTGGCGCCGTTTCCAGCAGCCGGCTCGGCTTCGATCTGTCGCCATGCGCTGATGGAGATCATGCCTGCCGCGATCGAAAAGGACATTGCGACCTTCGGCAATGCGGTGACGGCAATCCAGCAGACGCTCGGCGATTATTTTGCTCCGGCCCAAGGCGGCCGTTTTACCAGTCCTGCCGTCGAACGGACGGTTGCAAGGCTTGCCGAATGCGGAGCCGTCGGCATCGGGCAAAGTTCCTGGGGACCGACCGGCTTTGCCTTTGCCGCATCTCAGGCAGCTGCCGAGAGGATTGTCGCTTCAGCTGCGCTAAAGGACACACAAACCACAATCCGCATCGTCGCCGGCAGAAATGCGGGGGCGCAGATCGCGCGAACGAGGGCACTGCAGCAATTCGAACTGGGTCGGGAAACATACTAGAGAAGGCGAGCCAAATGAGCCGGAAAACCATTCTCCATATGCTTACACCATTGAGGCAGATGAGCCCGTTCGACGTCAATATGGCCCTTGACGCGGGCTATGATCATGTCGTTCCTTACACGGACGTAGAGCTTGCAGACATATCAGGCCTTATCCAAGATGCGGTCTTCTCGCGTCCGCCGGATGCAGGCGTTGCCACCGGCATTTTTATTGCCGGGCGAGATACGATCCTGGCACTCGACATGATCGATGCCGCAAAGCAGGCAATGGTGCCTCCTTTCGAGGTTTCTGTCTTCGCCGATCCTGCCGGCTCGTTTACCACCGCCGCAGCGATGGTCGCCAGAGTCGAGAAAACGCTTGGAAAACTGCACAATAGAGAGCTGGCGGGAACGGAAGTGACCATTTTCGGCGCGACCGGTGTCGTCGGCTACTGCACCGCCGTGATCTCTGCCAAGCAGGGCGCAAACGTTACGCTGGTCGGTCACGATGGAATTGCGCGTGTCCAAGCCATCGCCGGTGCCATCAAGGCCCGCTTCGGCGTCACTGTCACGGCGGCGGACGGTTCCACGGAAGAAAAGAAGACAAAATTGCTGCGCCAGGCCGAAGTGGTGCTGGCCGCGGCCAAGGCCGGCGTCAAGGTGATCTCCGCCGAACAACTGCGCCAGGCGACAAATCTGCTTGTTGCGGCAGATGTCAACGCCGTGCCGCCGGCAGGCATCGAAGGCCTGGCGGTGCATGCAAAAGCCGACAAGCTCGGGGAAACTGCCGCGGTCGGCATCGGTCCGCTTTCGATCGGCAATGTCAAGTACAAGACACAGTCGGGGCTGTTCAAACAGATGATCGGCGCTGAAAAACCGGTAGTTTATGATTTTCAGGATGCTTTCACCCTTGCCCGCAGCATCGAAAAATAGCCCTGCGATTTTGATCGCGGCCATTTCCGGCCGGTCACTTGCCGCAGCAGCGCGCCGTGCCGGGTATCGGCCTCTGGTGGCCGATCTGTTCTGCGATTGCGACACGATTGCCCTTTCCGAAAGGACGGCGCGCCTGTCAGGCAGTATAAGCGAGGGAATAGACCGCGAAAAAATCATCGGCATATTGTCTCGCCTTACGGGCGATGACGAACCGGCCGCGTTGGTGTACGGCTCCGGCTTTGAAGGTCGGCCCGATGTCATCGACGCACTTGATCGAGTGTTTCCGCTTGCCGGCAACTGCGCCGACACCGTGCGGGCGGTCAAGGATCCCGCCAACCTTTCCCAACTTTGCCGAAGCCTGGACATCCCGCATCCGGCGATCCAGTTCTCGTCACCAGACAAACCAGAGGGCTGGCTTACGAAGCTTGGCGGCGGTGCGGGCGGCTCGCATGTCAGACCGGTGGCAACGATGCCTGCCGAACCAGGCTATTATTATCAGCAGCGTATTGCCGGCCGCAGCATCTCGGCCCTTTTCCTGGCCCGAAATGGTGCCGCCCGCATCATCGGCATCAGCCGGCAATGGTCGTCGCCTTCGCCGACGTCACCATTTCGTTATGGCGGCGCCGTCCGTTTCATGCGATTTGACCGGCAAAAGAAAATGCAAATCGCCTGCTGGCTCGACAAGCTGACACGCCACTGCGGCCTTTTGGGTCTCTGCAGCGCCGATTTCATAGATGGGCCGGAGGGGCTTCATCTCATCGAAATCAACCCACGGCCTGGCGCAACGCTGGATATCTTCGACACCGACAGCGCACCCCTCCTCATTGAGCATTTGCGGGCCGTGCGCGGGGAAAGCATCGACGTGCCGGTCTATCGCGGAGCTGCGGCTGCGGCGATTGCCTACACCTCTCGTTCCATCACCTGCTTCCCCGATGTGAAGTGGCCCAACCTGACGGCCGACCATCAAAGGCCGGGTTCGGCCCTCAGCCCCGGCGATCCGGTTTGCACTGTCCTGGCGCATGCCCGATCCGCCTGCGCTGCAGAGCGCGCTGTCAAACGTCGTGTCATCGAAGTCGCGCAGCATTGGAAGGAAGAATTCCTATGAAGAACGGAATGGCCCATCTCAACAGGAATGCGCAACGGATCGTCGATCAAATTATTGCCGACGACGAAAGATTTGGCGTCGCATGTGGCCGCGGCTCGCTTGGAGAGCATCTCATCGACGCCGGCGCGGCAAGCCCCGGAGGTCTCGAAGTGGGTCTGCGGATGGCGGAAATCTGCATGGGCGGCCTGGGAACCGTCTCGATGGCGCTCGATCGTCATAACGAAAACTGGCCGTTGAGCGTTACCGTCCATTCCTCGCAACCGGTCCTTGCCTGCCTCGCCAGCCAGTATGCGGGTTGGCGGCTTTCGCATGAGAAATATTTCGCCATGGGCTCGGGCCCGGCGCGTCTGCTGGCGCGCGTGGAGCCGATTTTCGAGGAAATTGCCTACAGCGAAACAGATGCTTCGACATCAGTTCTTCTTCTTGAAACGGACAGACCTCCGCCGCCAGCCGTTGTTGAGAAGGTATCGAGCGCGACAGGACTGGAACCTGACGCTTTGACTTTCATCTACGCCCCGACCCAAAGTCTCGCCGGCTCCATCCAGATTATCGGGCGCTCCCTGGAGGTCGCTCTTCACAAGGCTCACAGCCTCAATTTTCCGCTGAACGCCATTGTCGACGGAACCGGATGCGCGCCCGTTCCAGCGCCTCATCCCGACTTCCTGAAGGCCATGGGGCGGACGAACGATGCCATCATCTATGGCGGATTGGTGCAGCTATTCGTTCTAGGCAGCGCCGACGACGCGCGCGCGCTCGCCGAAGAGCTGCCGAGTTGCAGGTCGCGCGACTATGGGCAACCTTTTGCGGAAATCTTCAAGAAGTTCAACGGCGACTTCTACGCGATTGATCCGCATCTCTTCAGCCCGGCCGAAGTGATCGTTACGGCCATCGAGACAGGCGACACCTTCCGCGCCGGTGAATGGAACAAAGAGATGCTGGAGCATTCCCTTGGTTGAACAGACGGTGATTTCAGACAAGATTCTCATCCTTTCCGACAAACCAGACCGCCAAGTGAGACAGTTACGCCGCGCCTTCGCAAAACTCGGCACGGAGACGATCTTCTGCCCGCTTGCCGATATCGCGTTCGATACCCGATATCCCTCAGGCATCGCCATCCCGACGCTTGATGGAAAACTTCCGGCCGGTGTGATCGTCCGCTCCATCTCCGGCGGCAGCTTTGAAGCGATCACACGCCGTCTCGGCATTTTGCACGCGCTGACGCAGCTTGGCGTGCCGGTCTGGAACTCCGCCAAAGCAATCGAGCGTTGCGTCGACAAATCGACGACGACGTTTCTGCTTGCGGCCGCCGGAGTGCCGACGCCGGAAACCTTCGCAGTGGAAGGTCACGCCAATGCCAGGGCCGTCGTTAAACGCGAGGTGCCGCACGGCCTGCTGGTGCTGAAACCACTGTTTGGATCGCAGGGGCGCGGAATAAGGCTCATTCGTTCGATCGACGATCTGCCTGACCCGGACGAGGTCGACAATGTCTATTACCTGCAGCGCCTTGTCCTGCGCTCCGGACCGCCCTATCGGGATTACCGGATATTTGTCAGCAACGGTGAAATTCTCGGCATGATGGGCCGTTGCGCGGACGGCTGGATCACCAATATCGCCCGCGGCGCGAAAGCCGAGTTGGTGGTCGGGCCGCTGCGCTCGAAACTTGCCGAACTTGCACTTGCCGCAGCGGCCGCCGTCGCAACCGACTTTGCGGGCATCGATATCGTACAGGGATGCGAAGGCAATCTTCTCGTGCTGGAAGTCAACAGCATGCCGGCCTGGACCGGCTTGCAATCCGTTGTCCCCGTCCGCGTCGCCGATTGCATCGCTCAGGCAATGGTCGCGCTTGTCAGTCCGCAGGCAACCGAAAGGCCCGCAGCATGACGCTGGCGCGGCAAGACATTATGGCAGCTTACCTCGACGCCTGCCGCGCCGAGATCGACGCGTTAAAGCCGGGCAACGTGCACCGCTTCGCAGACGGCCACCGGATGACGGCGGATCAATTCATCCAAAGTGCTGCCGTCAGCTCGCTATCGGTGACCGAACCGCTTGCATCGGTCGGTCAGCGCGTTCTTCGTGCGGTAACCGCCACTCGCAACAGCGTGGGAACGAACACCAATCTCGGCATCCTCCTGCTTTGCGCGCCGCTTGCCAAGGCGGCCGAGAGCACGTCTTCGGATTTGCGCAAGGGCCTCACGCAGACATTGGATGAAATGGATGCGGACGATGCCCGCGACGTGTTCGCCGCAATCCGGCTCACCGGCCCGGGAGGGCTCGGCAGCGCCGAAAAACATGACGTCAAAGACGAGCCGACGGTGTCTCTCGTCACCGCCATGGCGATGGCGGCCGACCGCGACGCGATCGCCAGACAATATACGAACGGCTTTGAAGATATCTTCACCGGCGGTCTGTCGGAGTGGAGAGAAGTGGCCGCCCGCGGCGAACAGGACATGTGGCCGACAATCTTTGTCTATCTTTACTTCCTGTCCTCGTTTCCCGACAGTCATATCGGGCGCAAATACGGGACCGATCTCGCTGCCGAAATCGCGAAAGAGGCAGTCACAATTCGCCGTCAGGTGATGGATGAAACGCGCTTGCCGGTCCGGGAGGAAATACTGCTGGACTTCGACAGACGGCTGAAGCACCGGAATATCAACCCCGGAACCTCCGCCGATCTCACGGTTGCGACGCTTTTTGTCTGCAACATGAAGTTCGGCTTGCATAATCGCAGCTTAGATGTTTGAATTTGGCCGGCGAATAAATCTTACTCGCTGCTATCTGGCCAACCGACCCAGTCAAGGGTGCTGCGAACAAGGATAGCTGTCCATCGAGCGTCGTGTCTCGTGTGGTACGGCTTCTTTGGACGAAACTTTTTGACCATACGGTACAAGGGAGGAATTGGCCGTGGCAAAGATTAGCAAGGTAATGGTTGGTGAGTCGCTCGTTGGCGAGGGAAATGAAGTTGCGCATATCGATCTGCTGATCGGACCGCGTGGAAGCGCCGTGGAAACGGCATTTTGCAATGCGCTTACGAACAACAAGGACGGGTTTACGTCACTTCTGGCGGTCATCGCCCCGAACCTGGCCTGCAAGCCGAATACGATATTGTTCAACAAGGTGACGATCAAGGGTGCCAAGCAAGCCGTGCAGATGTTCGGCCCGGCACAACATGCGGTGGCAAAGGCAGTCCAAGACAGCGTAGCCGAAGGCATCATTCCCGCAGACGAAGCCGATGATATCTTCATCTGCGTCGGCGTCTTCATCCACTGGGAAGCGGAAGACGACGCCAAGATCCAAGATTATAACTACAGGGCAACGAAGGAAGCGATTGAGCGCGCAGTCACCGGCAAGCCGACCGCGGCCGAGGCAACAGCTCAGCGCGACACCGTCAAGCATCCTTTCAGCGCCTAGACACGAAGCAACCCCGCACAGGGCGAGTCCGCCGAAAGAACAGGCGGCCTGTTGCGCCGGTTGGCGAAGCTTTTAGGCTTCAGCGGCACGCCATCTTCAAGCGCCAACGGTTGAGATGGCAGTGCTTAGGCTTCAGGATAGAGAGAAGAGGCAGGGCGCCTCTTCTCTTGAATTCCCGCTGCTCCCATAACGGCCGAGACATCAGTTGCGGTAAGTTCGCCGCTATGCAGCGATGTTGCAACCAGTGCACCAGCAATGCCCATGTCGCTCAGCCGTTCCAGGTCATTGACGTTGCGGATCCCGCCTGCGGCGATGATGTCGCGGTTTCCGGCGATGGCCTTGATCGATCGCAGGCGATCGAAGTCGGGCCCGCAGCGCGCGCCAACCTTGTCCAGTGTCATCACGATCACCCGTCTCGGCCACAGGTCAGGCGTTGACATGATGGCCGGCGGCCCGAGGAAGGCATCACCGCGAAAGTCAAGGGAAAGGATCAGTCTCTGATGCGTAGCGAACGCGCTGAGAACGTCGGTATCGGCCTGGCTTTCGGAGCCCAGGACCGCAAAGATCTGCGCGTTGGAAAGCACCTGCCTGACGTCGGTTTTTCTTCGAAATCCTGCATCGAGCCAGACGTCCGGCCTCGGCTTCAAAAGAGATAGAGGCGCGGCGGCAGAAAAATGGCTCGAACCGCTCTCGATGGCATCGAGGTCGGCCACGTAAAAGATCGAAAACGGGTGGATTTGGCGCAGGCCTTCGGCGACACTGCTGATCGCCGATATCGCGCTGAGCGGCGTCTCTAAGGGTCTATAGGTATCGCGCATGCCCATCTGCGCGCGCACCACATGGCCGTCTTTGACGTCGAGAACGGGAATGATAAGCAATGGTCAAACCTCGGCAGAAACGATCACCCACATGAAAGCCGGAATGGCAGCAGAAGAAAAGCAAACAATTATCGGCTGGGACATCGGTGGCGCACATTTGAAAATGGCGCGGTCCGAAAATGGCCAAGTTACCCATGCCAGGACCGTCAAGGCGCCGATGTGGCTCGGGCTCGATCAGGTGCGCGATGCCCTGGACCAGTTCCGCCCGCTTTTTCAAGGCAGTCCCATCCATGTCTTCACGATGACGGGAGAGCTTTCGGATGGCTTCCCATCACGAGACGCCGGGGTTCGCCATATCCTGGATTTCATCAAAGCGGAATTCGGCGGCGCCCATCTCAAGGTTTATGCCGGCCGTGCCGGCTTCGTCGATGTTTCAGACGCCTACGGGCTCGGCCCCGATATCGCCTCGGCCAATTGGCATGCCACGGCTGCGTTGAGCGCCAGGATCAAAGGAGAAGGTCTCTTCGTCGACATGGGTTCGACAACCACCGACATCCTCGCGTTTCAGAACAAACGGCTCTGCAACAATGGCTACTCCGATGCGGAGCGCCTGTTGACTGGCGAACTCGTCTACACGGGTTTTACGCGCTCGGCGCTGATCGGAATTGCCGATAGAGTTCCGGTGCGCGGCACGATGACGCCGCTGATGAATGAGTATTTTGCCAATACCGCCGATCTCGGTCGCATTCTAGGAACATTGGATGAGGCCGACGACCACTACCCCGCCGCCGACCGCAGAGCCAAGTCGCGCGCTGGATCGATTGGCCGCATCGCTCGCATGGTCGGACGTGACGGCACCGATCTTAGCGAAGGCGAATGGATCGATGTCGCCCGCTGGTTCGGCGAGCATCAATTGCGCATGATCCACGACGCTGCGTTCAGGGTGTGCGGCAATGCCGGGCTCGACCCAGTCGCACCGGTGGTGGGCGCGGGGATCGGTCGCCCGCAGATCATGCAGCTCGCCAAACGCCTGGAGCGGCCCTACGTCGACTTCGGCATGCTCATTCCAGCAGCAGCAAACGAGATCCGCGACCAGGCAAGCAAGGCAGCGCCGGCCGCTGCCGTTGCGCTACTGTGGTCGAAACCGTAAAACGCTGTGGGCCGAACTGCCGGGAATTCGTCAGTCTCCGGTCGAATGGGCGTTCACGCGCTCCATCAGCCAGTCCCAGGCCTGCCGCTCGTCAGCACCAGCCGTTTTCTCGATGGCAATCGACAGATATGCAATCTCGGAATCGACTTTTTGCTTGGGCAGCATATGCAGCCTGCTCACCAGGATCGCGAGCTCGAGAACGGCCGCCTTGGCCCGGTTCATGCCTGTGAACGGCGCATGCGTGGCCTCAGAAACAATCCGGCAGAAATAGCGGGGGCGGGTCTCGTCCTGCGTGACGGAAACGACCTGCAAGACGGAATGACTGAGTGCTGCCTGAAGACGCGGGACAGGGCAATCTTGCACCGCAACCAGCGGCCATTTCCGCCGCCCGGTGAGACAGCCCGCGAAGATCCGCATGTCGTCGGTATAATTGGCAATGGCAAACGGCACGGCGGTGAGATTATCGAGGGTTGCGGAGGGGCGGAACGGCGCAATGACCCAGCCGTCATCCTGCGCGATGATACCGAGTGGCGCGATATGCACCCGGCCCTCGGCATTCACCGTCGTTACGATTGTTTCGCGGATGAAGCTCATGGACCGTCCTTCTTTGCGCGCAGCGTATGGCCTGCCCCTGCAAGCCGTGTGCGGTCCTCGTCCGCTCCCGGGCTCGCCACGCCCCAGCTAAGGGGCTCGTCCTGCGAATAGCGTTTGCCGAGCTTCCAGGCAATTTCCGCCTTCATCAATTCCGCTCCCAGATAAAAAGCATGCGGGCCATCCTGTTCGACATTGAGCACAGGAAAGAGGTCGAAGGCGTTGTCGCTCTTCCAGTGGCCGGCTTTGCTGAAGACATGGATGCCGTCAGAAGCAGTCATGATGCGAAAATTGGCGTCGCGCACGTCCTGCGCAAGCGCCTCGATATCGGCAATGGAGCTCGCAAAGGGCGCGCGCTCGTGTACTTGCAGGAGGGCTGCGTCATAGCCGCGAGGCAACGCATGATCTCGCTTGGCGGCATACATGATGCGCCGCGCCCGGTCATGTTCTTCCACCGTGCGCACGGTATGCGGGCTGACGTTGACGACCAGCACGTTACCGATGGAAAGCTCCGAGCAAAGGCCCGCGAGGATGGCCGTTATTCCCGACGTGTCGGCGTCGGTCAGTTCGGTCAGGTTGCCGGTGCCCATCATCATCTCGATATCCGGCCAGCGTCGGCGGGCCTCGATGAAGCGTCCAAGCGAGGCGGCGAAGCCGAAATGAATTGGGTCGAGAACTGGATCAGCGATAAAGGATATACCGGCGCTTTGCGCCGCTTCGATGGCACGGCCGAGAGACAGGAGGTCGCCGGGCACGGCTGGAACGAGAACCGGTTTGGCCTTGTGACGCGTGGCAATTGCGATGGTTCTTTCGTTGAGGCTCAGAAGATAATCGGCGCCGGAGCGGGCGGCGAGTTCCAGTTCATCGGCATTTGCTGAGTCGACGCTGACGCAAAGCCCCTCGGCCTTGATCCGCCCGATGGCTTCTTCCAGATGGGCAAAGGGCGTATCTGGAAGGCAGCCCAGGTCGATCACATCGGCGCCGCCGTTTGCAAGCGCTCGAGCTCTTGTTAGCAGCGCCTCAAGCGACAGGGTCGATGCGTCGACGATTTCAGCGAAGATGCGCATCTCGTGGCGCGACAGATCCGGTGGCTTTCCTGCCCGGCCAAGGTAAACGGGCAGATCCGCCACCTCGTCAGGTCCGCGCACGAAAGGGATGCCGAATTCGTCGCCCAACAGTTCCAGCCGACCTCTGAACCGACCCGGCAAGACCACTCGGTCCGCCTTCAACGGCCGAGGCAAGCGACGGCTGACGATTTCTTCCGTCATCAGGGCGGCAACCTTCACGCCGATGTCGATGATCTCGTAGGTGAAGGGGGTTTTTCCCAATCCGGCGAGAATGTTTTCAAGCCTGGCCTTTGCCAGGTGCCCGGTCAGGAAGACGAGATGCTCAGCCACGACCGTCGATCTCTCCTTTCCGCCGCGCCACCGCCAGCTCCAGATCCACAAAGGATTCTACGACCTGTGTGCGCTCGAAGGTCCTAAGACGGGCCGTGTTCTCAAGATCGATCGGCCGCGGATAGACCTTCACCATTCCATGCGGGGCCATTGTCTCCAGCTCGGGGGCGGTGTCGCAGGCAAAGACGATTGATGGAAGGCGGCATTTGCCGGCCTGTGCGTAGACATTTGTAGCGATCGTGTCGGAGATTCCCGCCACGCATTTGGCAACGGTATTGGACGTGGCAGGCGCGATCACGACGCTATGATAGACGCCGTGATAGAATTCGCCGACAGGGACTGCGCTTGCCGTCTTGTCGTGAAGCACGCGTGTCGTGTCTGAAAAATCGAGCTTCAGCCCATACATCCTGAGAACCTCGTCTGCGGCCTTGGTCACGAACACGTCGCAATCATCGAGCGAGCGGATCAACTCGAAGCATTCGACGAAGAAATGACCTGACCCGGTCAGCACCCAGGCCCATCGCGGCGTTCGAAGCCGCGTCATCGGCACGTCTCTGTGCGAGCTTCATCGGCCAACCCGACGCGGCGCCCGGGTATGCGGGTCATGGGTAGCGCTAGCAGTTGCAAACGTAGCGACGAAGGCCCCGCAATGTACAAGACAGTCTCCTTCCCTAGCAAGTGCGGCAGCATGGCATCGACGACGCCATTGTCAACGAGCGCTTCCAGGTGGTTTGGAACCATTTCCGGATCGACCTGCTTGCACAATAGCAATTTTCGACTTCCGATCTGCCTGCACAGCCAGGCCGCAAGGGAATCCGACGTCACATCCCAAGACTGTGCGATATCGGCGTTGCGGGTCATCTGGGATGGCAGCCATACCGGTATCGCGCCTTGCGCAAGAATGGCCTCGAGGTCGCGCAGCGACCGGGCCGGTTGAAAGCGCGGATGCCGCTCGGCGATCACGATGCCGAACTGATCCATCGCGAGAATGGCCATCGCATGTGCCGCAGCATTTGAGAAATGCATGGTATTTTGCGAAACGCGCACCTGGTCGGCAAACGGTCCGCCGCCGGGAACGATCACCAATGGCAAGCGCGCCGATGCCAGCACTGAAATCCATTGTTCCATCTCGATGCGGCCGGCCGTGCTTCCTCCAAGCTTGACGACCAGCGGCTTCATATCACTTTCCTTGCTCAATCGGCCCTTGCCGCTACGACGCGAAGCGGCTTCGACAATCGGGCGCTTTCCCTCTTGCGCTCGATCTGCACGCCAACGCCGCCCGGTCCGAGTTCCAGCTTTTCTACTCGCACGACGACACGAGCCACACGGGGGTTCTCAAGGATGAACGCTGCAGCCTGCTCGGCAAGCGTTTCAACCAGTTCGACATGACCACGGCTGACGATCGCCCTTATGCCGTCCATGATGAGGTCGTAAGAAACGATATGATGCATGTCCTTCGGATCGCGGGTGAGGCGAAGGACATCCGCCGTCACATCGAAGCGGACCTTCTGCTTTTTGCCATGTTCAAAGCTGTAAGCGCCGATGTCGACCGGCAGGACGAAATCGCGTACGAAGATCTGGTCGGTGCCGAGATTGTCCCCAGCCGGATCGGGAAAATATCCTCGTGCCGCCAGGAGTTCGAGATCGACGTTCGGCGTTTTTTCAAGTGGCCGCTCCCCAGGAATGAGAGTACGGATCCTCGCCGTGGCTTCAGCGTCCAGATCGGCGTTCCTGGACAGGCCCTCGCACAGCGCTCCGCGAAAGCCTAAGAAATCCGGCTTGCCCGGCAGCAGGCGTGGGATGTCGGGTGCTTCCAGCGAGCCGGCAAGGCCTGTCATCAATCCGTTCCGTTGCCCCTGCGCCACAAAATCCGAAATGCGATCTGGAGGAATGTGATCCAGCAACCGTCCCTTCGATTTGTCATCCGTATCCAGCATGACGCCGTAAAAGCCCGCTTTTGCAAACGATGTCATGGCGTTCTCCTCGTATCGATGGTCGGCAAATACAACGGCGATCAACCTCTTACGGCCAGCAACATCCGCCAGGGCCTGCGCATCCGCGCCGATGCGAGACGATGGAAGAAACCCGATCTTGATGAAGTCAACGCCTGTGGCGGCCACCTCCTCGACCCTTGCCCTGAGTGCCTGCAGATCGCCGCCAAGTTCGCCGCAGGCGGCGCTCACCGGCCGTCTGCCGGACACGAAATCGACGACGTCGATGATTTGCGCGATGTCTGCCGTCCCGAGCGCGCCGCGTAACGGATCCTTCAGATCGATAATGTCCGCACCTGCCTGCAGAACGATCTCCGCCTCCTTGCGATTTTGAACGCTGGCCAACATCAATGTCATGGCATGTCTCCGCAGCCGCCGCATTTTTCCCAACCGTGGCGGGAAAAGGTGAGTGCAAGTATTGAGTTTATGGGGGATTGGACTACAAACATAGTGGGCACCTTATCGAGACAACGCGTCCGCCTTCGTTGAAGCCGGCGCGAAGCGTGGTATGACCATGAAGAGTATGGTGCCGAATACTCTTATCTTTTTATTCGCTTGTTTTTCGCTGCTCGTCAATGCGCCGCAGCCGATGGCACAGCAAAATCCCGCCAGCGAACCTGCGACGGAAATCCGCATAGGATATCTGCGCGCCTATGAACCACAACTTGCGCTGTCGGTCCTGGATGTTCCCCCGCGCGATGAAGGCGTTGCCGGAGCCAACATTGCCATCAACGACAACAACACGACCGGCAGATTTCTGGGCCAGTCGTACAGCCTGGATGTGGTAGAGGCGAAACGGGAGGAGGATGTCGTCCCGGTTTTTAAGCAGATGCTGGCGCGCGGCGAGAAATATGTGCTGACCGACATATCGGCCAAACAGTTGCTCTCCATTGCCGATCTCGCCAAGCAGAACGGCGTGCTTCTCTTCAATGTCGGCTCGACGGATGACATCCTGCGCGAGCAGGAATGCCGCTCCAACGTCTTCCACACCGCTCCGACGCGCACCATGCTTGCCGATGGCCTGGCGCAGTATCTGATCTGGAAGCAGTGGCGCAATTGGGTGCTGCTTTACGGTTCCCACGAACCGGACCAGCTTTTTGCCGATGCCATCCGGCGCTCTGCCAAGCGTTTCGGCGCGACGATCGTCGAGGAGCGGCTCTACAAGGATACCGGCACGGCCCGCAGGACCGACAGCGGCGTGGTTCAGGTACAGCGACAGATGCCGGTCTTCACCCAGGGACTGCCCGACCATGATGTCGTCATTGTTGCGGACGAAAGCGAGGTCTTTGGTAGCTATGTTCCTTTCCGGACGTGGGACCCGCGGCCCGTCGCCGGCACGGCGGGCCTCATTGCCTCGTCCTGGCATCCGGCCAGCGAACAATGGGGCGGCTCTCAGATCCAGAACCGCTTCGTGAAGGCGACCGGACGACGCATGCTTGGCAAGGACATGCAGGCATGGACGGCAGCCCGCATACTCGGTGAGGCCGCGACGCGAACCAACGGCAACGATCCTGCTCAGATCGAAGCCTTCATCAAAGAGGAGAATTTCTCACTGGCCGCCTTCAAGGGACAGAAGGTGAGCTTCCGTCGCTGGAACTGGCAGCTCCGGCAGCCCATTCTGCTCGGTGATGGGCGCGGTGTGATCTCCACCTCGCCGCAGGAGGGTTTTCTTCACCAGTTTTCCGAACTCGACACATTGGGGATCGACCAACCGGAGACAGCCTGCAAATTGAACTGAATACGTAATGGGAGGAGAGAATGCGCAGACATGTTTACCTGCTTGCGGGAATGATCGCCGCCGCCTTGTATGCGGGACCGTCTCTGGCCAACACCGTTTATGTTTCGAACGAAAAGGACAACACCGTCACTGTCGTCGACTCCAAGACGATGGAAGTCACCCAGACAATCAATGTTGGTCAAAGGCCGCGCGGCATTACGATCTCGCATGACGGAAAGCACCTTTATGTCTGCGCGAGCGACGACGACACCGTCGAGATCATCGATACTGCAACGCTTCAGATCACCGGGACACTGCCTTCCGGTCCGGATCCGGAGCTCTTCGTGCTCTCGCCTGACGGCAAGACGCTCTATGTCGCAAATGAGGACGACAATCTAGTCACCGTCATCGACGTCGACAAGAAATCCGTGATCACCGAGATACCGGTCGGCGTGGAGCCAGAAGGCATGGGCTTCAGCCCCGACGGAAAGACGATGGTGAACACATCCGAAACGACGAACATGGCGCATTTTATCGATACCTCGACCCATGAGATCGTCGCCAACGTGCTCGTCGATTCGCGCCCGCGCTTTGCCGAATTCAAGCCGGACGGTTCACAGGTCTGGGTCTCTTCGGAGATCGGCGGAACCGTCTCCGTCATAGACAATGCCTCCAGGCAAATTGTCAAAAAGATCACGTTTGAGATCCAGGGCTTGCGCTCGGAGGCGATTCAGCCCGTTGGCGTGCGGATATCGGCGGACGGCAAGAAAGCCTATGTCGCCCTCGGCCCGGCCAATCGCGTGGCGGTCATAGACACGCAAACCTATGAGGTCGAGAAATATATCCTTGTCGGTCAGCGAGTCTGGCAGTTGGCCTTCACGCCCGACGGCCAGCACCTGATCAGCACGAACGGTCTTTCCAACGATATCACCTTCATCGATACGGCGAGCGACGAGCCGGTCAAATCCGTCACCGTCGGCGCCATGCCGTGGGGAGTGACCGTAGCCCCCGACTGATAGCCGTTCTGATTTCCAAGAGGAGGACAACATGAAACTCGCAGTCACTGCTTTTGCAATTCTTATTGGCGCTCTTTCTACGCAACAACCGGCCCTTGCCCAGTCCGGTGATGACGACGACGGCGATCCCGCGCCCAAGGTTACGCGCGCAAGCCAAAACGTGCCGGAATTGGTCCTCGGATCGAAGGACAACAGCTACGCAGTGAACCGGAAGGACTTCGAACTCGTTTCAGGACAGGGCTACCGATGGAAGATTACGTCGGCAGCCGGCCTTGAATACAAGTTCGTGACCGATCTGTTTCGCAATGTGTGGATGAACCAGATCGTCATCAACGATCTAGAGGTTCATATGAATGGGGCCCCGGCATGGCTTGAATTCGATTCAGAAGGAACGATCAACGTGCAGTTTTCGACAGTGCGGCCGGGAGAGTACACATGGTCGGTTCCCGACCTGGCCGACAAGGGCATGACAGGCAAGATCATCATCAAGTAGGACCCCGGGCGTCTTGCTCGCCTGCGGCAAAGCCGCTTGTGAAAGGCATATCCAATGAAGCTTGAATCCCGTTTGGGCGAGACATACGACAGGCAAGAAAGTGTGGCGGTCGCCGCACTCGAACTTGCCTCCGTCAGCTATAGCTATGGGCAGCGAAAAGCGCTCGACAACGTGTCATTTTCCATAGAACCTTCGCGCTTCACCGTTCTCCTGGGGCTTAACGGTGCCGGCAAGACGACGCTTTTTTCACTCGTTAGCCATCTTTTTTCGCCGCCGGCGGGCCGCATCCGTGTTTTCGGCCAGGACATAGATCGCAATCCCGGCCCCGCACTCAGACATCTCGGCATCGTGTTCCAGGCTCGCACACTCGATCTCGATTTGAGCGTCCGACAAAATCTTCTCTATCACGCCTCCCTGCATGGCATCGGTTCGCGCGTGGCGCGACAACGCATCGACGAGCTTCTTCACTCCATCGACATGAGCGACCGCATCGAAGAAAAGGTCCGTGGTCTGTCCGGCGGCCAGATCAGGCGTGTCGAGATTGTCCGGGCCCTGCTGCACCGGCCTTCCCTGCTGCTCCTCGACGAGGCGACGGTCGGGCTCGATATCAAATCGCGTGCGACCATATTGAAGGATATTCGAGCACTCGTGGAACGAGCCGGTATCAGCGTACTGTGGGCAACCCACCTGATCGACGAAGTTGGTCAAGCGGATCAGATCCTGGTTCTGGATCAGGGAAGGCTTATCGCCGATGGTCAGGTTCCGGCCATTCTTGCCCACACCGGCACGGAGACCATCAATCAGGCATTCTCGAAGCTTACCGGCATCACAGACATGAATATCCGCGGAGGAAGGCCATGAGCGACGCGACCGGAATGTTGGGCGGTGCGACCGTCGAGAAATGGAATGGCTTTACGGCGATCCAGTACCTCGTCTGCCTGAGGGGCATTCTGTTGCGCGAATGGCTGCGCTACCTCTCACAGAAGGAGCGTTTCATCTCCTCGCTGGTGCGGCCCCTGCTCTGGCTCTTCATATTTGCAGCCGGCTTCCGGCAGGTGCTTGGCGTTTCGATCATCCCACCATATGAGACCTACGTTCTCTACGAGGTCTATATCACCCCTGGATTGTGCGGAATGATCCTCCTCTTCAGCGGCATGCAGTCCTCCCTGTCGATGGTCTATGACCGGGAGATGGGCAATATGCGTATCCTGCTCGTCAGCCCATTTCCGCGCTGGTACCTTCTCGTGTCAAAGCTTTTGGCCGGCGTTGCCGTTTCGCTTCTCCAGGTCTATGCATTCCTTGCGATTGCCTGGTTTTGGGATGTCAAGGCGCCGATCGCCGGCTATTTCATGATCCTGCCTGCGCTGTTTTTGTCAGGGCTGATGCTCGGGGCGCTGGGGATGCTCTTATCATCGCTTGTCAAGCAACTGGAGAATTTTGCAGGGATCATGAATTTCGTGATCTTTCCCATGTATTTCGCCTCCTCGGCACTTTACCCGCTCTGGCGGGTTCAAGAAGCAAGCCCCCTGCTCTACAAGATATGCCTGTTCAACCCGTTCACCTATGCGGTCGAACTCATCCGCTTCGCCTTTTACGCGCGCATCGAATGGACATCGCTTGCCGTCGTTCTGGCCGTCACGCTTGCCCTGTTGGGGGGAGCCATCCTGGCCTATAATCCCGCGCGTGGCCTGACAGTCCGCAAGCAGGAGATGGGAGCAAGCCAGTGAGCCGACGCTTTTTCGTGATCGCAACGCTCGCTGCGCTGTCTGCGGCATCGGCGGCACATCCCGGGCCAAACAACGATCCCGACTGGCCTTGCGTTCAACGCAAGGTGCCTGAACTTTCAATCGGGCAGGTGTGGAACGCCGGCGAGCTTCCCGAAACGGCCAAGCAGTGGGACAAGGACCCCCGTTTGTCCGAGCTCGCCGCCGAACTCGTCAAGCGCAGCAATCCGATCGATGATGCCCGCAAGCAAATTTCCGATTACATCGCATCGCTGCCCAAGGATCAGGCACAAGAAAAGCTGGAGCAGCTTTTCATGGGCGTATTCGATAAGATCAACATAGAACGCGGCCTGATCATCTCCGGCATTTCCCGCTATGCCGAAAGTCAAAGGCAGCTTGCCGCCGATCTCAGAAAAAAGGCAGCAGAGGTCGACAAGATGCGCACGGCATCTGATGCCGATCAGACCGAGCTTGCCAGGCAGACGGCGCAACTGACATGGGAAACGCGCATCTTCGAAGAGCGTGTCCAGTCACTTTCTTATGTCTGCGAGGTTCCGACAATGATCGAGCAGCGCCTTTACAGCCTCTCGAATATCATCAGCGAGATGATGCAAAGGAACTGATCTTGCCGCCAACAGCACCATCTTCACAAAAGCGCTGATTGGCTGCGAATGGCCGAGCTCTCTCGTGTCGCGATCAAGCCGCCGGCGCGACCGCGACGCGTCGAGGTTCGTTGGCGTATAAGATGCTCAACGCTGACGGGCAAGCGGTTTCTAGCGCGACTGCCGGGGCACTTCAGCGGCGAGCGCAGATGCTGCCGTGCGCAAGCCATCCAGCGGCGAGGGTTCCTGCGAGGCGAAATCGTAGAGACAGGACGTCGAAAAGATTGCCCCGCTTAAGATAGATATGATCAGCAGTCTCATTTGTCCTCCGCAAACCTGGGGGAGCCATGGCTTCATCCGTTGGCGTTGCGCCTTTTCCGGCCGCCGCAGACCTCTGCGCTGCGGCGGCCGCTTGCATTACTCGACGATCTTCAGTTCCACATGGATGTTGTCGCGCGTCGCCTTGGAATATGGGCATGTCTGATGCGCTTCCTCGACGAGGGCCGTTGCCAATGCCGGCTCGATACCCGGCAGGCGAACGTTAAGGCGGGCCTGCAGAAAATAGGCGCCGTCACTGGTTCCGAGATCGACCTCGGCATCAACGGAAAGATCCTGAGGCAGCTTTACCTTTTGCTTGCCAGCAGCAATTCCGATTGCGCCGATGAAACAGGCCGACCATCCGGCGGCAAAGAGCTGCTCGGGATTGGTACCATCCCGATTGCTGCCGGGAGGCGAGAGCCTTATGTCCAACTGACCATCGTCACTGCGAGACGCCCCCTCGCGGCCGCCGGTGGTCAGGGTCTTGCCGGTATAAAGAACCTTATCGATCTTCGTCATTTCCAAACACTCCTTTGCTGCGTCGCTGGCGACGTCGTTTTGGGAAGTGTGATTTGCCCGATCGACGTATCGGTCATGTTTTCAAAACGACCCGAAGTGTAACGAAACGTAGCGATCCCCTGGTCAGACACCTTGCTGTACAGTTAAGGGTCGTCACAGAAATGGCGTTATAAGGGTTGCTTTCTATTGCACGAACTGGTGCGAGCCGGGCCCAATGAGGCCGCCGTCACAGGGATCGCAAAGTTTCCAAAGAGACAAATCGTGTCGCGCATCTTAGCAGTGATTGAAACCTAGAGCTTGATTGACTGGCCCGCTGCCAACAGCATTGAGGTCAATTCCACGGCGCCGGTTGCCACGCCAAAGGCCCCCGAAGAGGCAAGCAATGCCTTCCTTGCCGGCCTCGGGTCGGCAGGATCAACGAAGCCTATGGCGATCATGCCGGCGGAGACGGCTGCCGCAACGCCGTGCGGGCTGTCGTCGACCATGACGCAGTGTGCCGGTCTTGCCGCGAATTTCTCGGCGCAATGCAATAAAAGGTCCGGGGCAGGCTTTGGCAGCGCCACGGCCTCGGCACTGAAGACCCCCGGGTGAAAGCATTGCCAGAGATCGAGCCTGCCGAGGCTCGCGCGAAGCCGGTGCATCGTACTGTTCGAGGCGACACATTTCGGCCGCGTCAGGCTGGCGACGATGTCGCCGATGCCAGCCATTGGCGTCAAGGACCGTGCGAATTCGGCGTATAGCAGCCGATGCCAGGCTTGGAAGACGTTTGCAACATCACCCAAGCCGTAGTCGCGGACGCACATGTCGCGGATCACCGTTTCTGAATTGCCCGTGAATTTTTCATGGGCTTCGGAAGGGGTGATTGCAACGCCCGCCTCCTGCAGGGCTTCGGCAAGTGTGCGGCTTGCGATCGGCTCGCTGTCGATGAGCACGCCGTCGCAGTCGAAAATGACCAGGTCAATGTTCTGAAGGGGATCGGAGTTGGATTGATTGGTGGCGCGCGTTTTGTCTGTCGCAGATAAGGACACTGTTCACGAACCCCGTATGCCAAGGGCAAGATCCGGCCTGTCGGTTGTGATCTGCCGGACGGGTTTGGCCAACCAATAGGCAATGTCGGCACTGTGATTTGGCACCCATGCGCCGAGCCGGTCAAAAGGAATGAGGGACGTTATTTCGTCCCAATGCGTGGCAAGAAGAGACTTTTCGACGGCAATGATGTCGGCGAGCTCTTCCATTTTCTTAAGGCCGGATCTGAGCCCAACTCGCTCGGCGGCTGCGTGGTCGAATGACGACAGCGTCCGGATATGAGGCGCAACCTCACGGACAGTTTGAAGAACGCCGGCGTGAAAGCTTGTCAGGAACGAACGGCCGGCAAGCTGGAGGCCATCGACGAGATTTGCCACCCTGCGCTCAAGGCCCGGATAAGCATCCCCCCTAGCATCCGACTTCAGCTCGATATGCAGCTCAAGGGCGCTGCCCTTGAATATCTCGAGAACCTCTTCAAGCGTCGGTATCGCCTGCCCATCGCTGTCTTTCAGCGTGACGCTTCGGTGCTCGCCCGGAGCAAGGTCGAAGACCGGTCCGGAGTGATCGGTCGTGCGATCAAGCGTTGCGTCGTGGATGACGAGAAGTTCGCCCGAACGGGTCAGATGTACGTCGAATTCGACGCCTTCGACTGGCATTTCAGCCAGTTTGCGGAAGCCAGAAAGGCTATTTTCGGGCCAGAGATTGCGGCCGCCGCGATGGCCGATGATGAAAACCATATCGAACTTGTCCTTGTTGTCTGGGCAATGGCTTACTTGCCGGAATCCACCAGCCCCTTGGTGAACCAGCGCTGCATGAGGAGAATGATGAGTGCCGGAGGCAACATGACGAAGAGAGCGGCACTCATGGCGATGTTCCATGCAGGCACCGAATCCGACACCGGAACAAGTTCCTTAAGACCCAGAATTGCGGTGGCCATCGTCTTGTCGGTGGTAAAGAGCAGCGGCCAGAGATACTGGTTCCAGCCAAACAGAAAAAGGATGATTGCAAGCGCCGCGATGTTGGCGGTTGAAAGCGGCAGCAGTACATCCTTGAAGAATTTGAAGGGGCCGGCGCCATCGAGTTTCGCCGCCTCGCACAGCTCTTCAGGCACTGTCAGGAAGAACTGGCGGAAGAGAAATGTCGCCGAGGCGGAGGCAATCAGCGGCAGGATCAGACCTCCATAAGTGTTCACCATGTTCCACTTCAGGGATGTTTCTATGCTGTAGCCGGTCAGATTTTCCAAAAGGCCTGCAAATCCGGTGATGCCGGAGAGCCAGCGGATCGGGCCTGCAGCGTCGGCGACGGCCTCGTAAGTCGGAATAATGCGGACTTCCACCGGCAGCATCAAGGAAACGAAAATCAGCCAGAATGCGGTCATGCGGAACGGGAAGCGGAAATAGGTCACGGCAAAAGCCGCAATGAGCGAAATGGCGAGTTTGCCGATGACGATCCCGCCCGTCACGATGATCGAGTTGAGGAAAAGCTGGGCGAAATCGCCCTGCCTCCATGCGATTGCAACATTGTGGATAAAATGCGAGCCCGGCACGAGCGGGAAAGGAGCCCGCTGCACCTCTTCCAGTGTGAGCGAACCTGCCACGAAGGCAAAGTAAAGCGGCAAGCATACGAAAGCTGCGCCAACCAGCAGAACGGCGTGACAGAAGATCGAAAGCCCGAGATTGCGTTCACCCATGGCTACACCTGATAATTGACCTTGCGCTCAAGCGCACGGAACTGGAGGACGGTGAAAAGGACCGCGACGATCATCAAGATCACCGACTGGGCAGCTGACGAGCCCAGATCGAGCTGCACGAAGCCGTCCTGATAGACCTTGTAGACGAGGCTGTTTGTGGCGCCTGCAGGCCCGCCACGTGTGACGGCATCGATGATGCCGAACGTTTCGAAGAGGCCGTAGACGAAGTTCATGACGACGAGGAAGAACACCGTCGGTGAGACGAGCGGCAGGGAAATCGTGAAGAACCGCCGAACGGGACCTGCCCCATCTAGCTTGGCAGCTTCCAGCAGCGAGACCGGAACTGCAAGCAATGCCGCAACCAGGAAGATGTAGTCATAGCAGACGTTCTTCCAGATGGACGCAATCGTTACCAGCAGCTGTGCATCGAATGGCCGTCTGTTCGGATCCCAGGCAATGCCCAGCGAATGCAGGAACTGTGCGATCGGACCGACAGCCGGATTGAACAGAAAGGCCCAAAGCACGCCGGATATGACCGGCGCAATCGCATAAGGCATCAGGATGATACTCTTGTAGATGCCGCGGCCGCGGATGATGAAATCCGTGGCGAATGCAAAGAGCCCCGCAAGGCCAAGCGTTGCAATGTTCTGAAGCAGCGTGAACCAGAGCGTAAAGAGGGCGCTGCTTCTATATTCAGGGCTTGCCAGCAGCGTCTGAAAATTCTTCAGGCCGACGAAGATCTGCAGGCCACCGAATGGGTCGACCTGTACGAAGGCGAGCGACAGTGCCTTGTAGGAGGGGATGAAGAAAAAAAACAGCAGGATCAGCAACTGAGGCGCAACGAGCAGGGCAGCGAGCCACGGCTTGTTGAAATGCGCAGCCTTGAGACCCGCCTCGGGAAAGCGCGCTGTTGCCAGGCCGGACAATGGCCTTCCCAGGATGCGGAGGCGCCCTGGAGCGCCTCCGATGACCTCCACTGAGCTATTTCCCCGCATGGAGCTGCTCATATTGGCGAAGAATCTGGTTTCCGCGGGCAGCCGCTGAATCAAGCGCCTGTTGGGGGGTTTTCTGCCCGGTCCAGACCCCTTGGATCTCTTCGACAAGAAGCGCCATCGACTGATTGTGGTTGCCAAAACGGAAGCCGCGGGAATTATCGTCCGGCCTACCGCGGGACAGCTGCAAAATGGCGATCTCACGCGTCGGATGCTCCTTGTAGTAGCCCTCCGCCTTGGCCTGCTCGTAGGCTGCGTTGGTGACCGGCACATATCCCGTCTGCTTGCTCCACCAGACCTGTGTGTTCGGCGAAGCGACGAAATTCAAAAAGGCGGCCGCACCCTTGTATTCGTCCTCGGATTTCCCCTTGAGTACCCAGAGCGCACCGCCGCCGATCGTGCTGTTCTTCGGTTCGATGCCCTCCTCGTGCGGCAGGAAGGTCGCGCTCCATTTGAACTTTGCGCCCGCCTCCACAGCAGCATGGGCGGCCGTCGAAGCGACATAGGTCGAGCAGGTGCCCGAGATGAAGAGCTGATCGGGAGAAAGCCCCTGGCCGGCGATCTGCAAGACGCCGTCATCCATCCACTTTTTCAAGCGCTCCACCTGAGCGACGATCAGCGGGCTCTTGTTGAAGACGAACTCGGTATCGAGCCCGCCAAAACCATTGGCCTTGGTGCCATAGGGCTGGTCCTGTATGGCCGCATAATTCTCGATCAGGCTCCAGTAGAAGTCGTTGGCAAGCGCCATCTGGCACTTCGAGATGCCTTTTTTCTTGATCGCATAAAGCTGCTCTTCGACTTCCTGCCAGGTTTCACCCGGCTTTTCGAAGCCGGCCGCCTTGAACTGTTCGGCATTGTACCAGAAGATTGGGGTCGAGCTGTTGAACGGCATGGCGGCGGGCTTGCCGTCGATGAGATAAAAGCCGGCAACAGGTGCAACAAAATCGTTCCAGTTGATCTTGTAGCCCTCCCGCTCCATGAGTTCTGGAACCGGAATGATCGCACCGGACCGCTGCATGGTCAGGAAGCCGCGTTCAGCAGCCTGAACCAAAACAGGCTGTTGGCCAACGCGATAGGCCGCAACCATTGCAGCCATCGTTTCCTCATAGTTGCCCTTGCTGACACCGACGATCTCATATTTGTCCTGAGACGCGTTGAAATCGGAAATCAGCTGCTTGGTGATCTCGGCAAGCCGGCCGCTGGCGGCATTCCACCATTCGACTTTGACCCGGTCTGCGGCGAGCGCATTCCCTGCGATGTGTAAGCTTAAGACGAGGGCGGCGGCGCCAGCCGCAACGCTCTTGAAGATCCGCCCGAACTGGCGGTTTTCTGAAGCCTTGTCTGTCATCTCGTTTTCCTCTCCATCGCCTGCTGTTTGTGCGTCGGCTTTGCCGTGCGCGGCTGACCCCTCCCAAGGTGGCGATGAAAACAGGTTAGGGGCGACTTGTTACAAATGTCAATAGCGTGTTACAAATGCATGACAGGTACATTGGAGGAACGAATGGCAGCCATAGAACTCATCGATCTGAAGAAGAATTACGGTCAGGTTCCAGCGGTGAAGGGCGTCAACCTGACTGTCGCTGACGGCGAAATGATCGTGCTTGTCGGACCTTCGGGCTGTGGCAAGTCGACGCTTCTAAGAATGATTGCCGGCCTCGAGAGCATCAGTTCGGGGCATCTGCATATTGCGGGAGCCGATGTGAGCAACGTCGAGCCCGCAAAGCGCGATATCGCCATGGTGTTCCAGAACTACGCGCTTTACCCGCATATGACGGTTCGTCAGAATCTCGAATATGGACTGAAAAATCGCCGTGTCGCGCGCGCCGAAATCGACCGGCGCATTGCCGAAACCGCAGCCATTCTGGAAATCGGCCCATTCCTCGAGCGCCGTCCACGGCAGCTTTCGGGTGGGCAGCGCCAGCGCGTCGCAATGGGCCGGGCAATCGTTCGCAATCCCGCCGCTTTCCTCTTTGACGAGCCGCTTTCGAACCTCGACGCCAAACTGCGCGTCCAGATGCGGGTGGAAATCCGGCGCCTGCAGCGGCGGCTGAAGACGACAAGCCTTTACGTGACGCATGACCAGCTGGAAGCCATGACACTTGCTGATCGTCTTGTTGTCATGAATGGCGGACGGATTGAACAGATCGGAACCCCGGTCGAAGTCTATCAGCGCCCGGAATCGATCTTCGTCGCTGGCTTCATCGGATCGCCGCCCATGAACTTCGTTGATCTTAAAACGAACGGCTCCATTGCGGCGGAAGAACTAACCATGTCCGCGCACGCCGATATGATCGGCATTCGTCCAAATGCCATCAGGTTCGGCAAGCCCACCTCGCCTGCCCTTCGTTTCAAGGGCAAAGTCGAGTTCGTCGAAACGGTAGGCGACGAAAACCATGTCCATCTGCGCCTTAACGATGCGAGTAACGAACTGATTGTGGCAAGCGTTGCGGGCGACCAGAGACTTTCGGACGGTGCGACGGTCTCATGCTTTGCCCTGGCAGACAGTCTTCACCTCTTCAACAGCGCGACGGGCCGGCGGGTCAACTAGCAAACATGCGCAAAAAAACCGCCGGATCACGGCAATTGACAAGGGCGGCCGATCTGGTGCCCATAACGGCGAAAGCAGAGGTTGCGAGAGCGGTCCAATGACACAGGCAAAGACGGCCGGCGCGCCAGTTGCACTTCCCGACGAGCAGATGCAGGTTCGAGTGGTATGGCTCTACTTCATGGAGGGCCGTACGCAGGGAGAGATTGCCGACGCGCTTTCGACCAACCGGCTCCGTGTCAACAAGATCATCGCCGAAGCCCGACGATCCGGCCTTGTGACGATTACCTTGAATTCCAGGCTTACGTCCTGTGTCGAGCTCGAACAGACACTGGTCGCGGAGTTCTCGCTGAGCCGGGCGATCATCGTGCCAACACCTTCAGATCCCGATCTCATACCTGTTCTGCTCGGACAAGCGACGGCAGATTACATCGCCCAGCTGCTCAATAATGGCAAGCTGTCGGGTATTGGCGTCGGCTGGGGAGCCACGCTGCGGGAAATGGTACGTCATATGCCATCCATGCGCCGGCCCGATATTTGCGTGAATTCGGTGATGGGTGGACTCACGCATGGCATCGAGATCAACACATTCGACATCGCAAGCGATCTCGCCCGCCACCTGAATGCGCAGTGCGCCTATCTTGCAGCTCCCATTTACGCCGGCAGTCCGGAATCCAAAACGGCGATCGTAACGCAGGACGTATTCCAGGCTGCTTTTCGGCAGATTACCTCAAACGATCTTGTCGTGCTCAGTATAGGCGACATGACCGAGCGATCGCTTCTGATGCGCTACGGTCTGCCGCAAGACGTCACGATCGACGAGCTTGTCGCGACCGGCGCTTGCGGCGATGTTCTGGCGCAATTCATTGACAGGAACGGAACCCCCATCGACCACCCGCTCAATCTACGGGCAATCGCGCCGCCGCTGGAAGCGTTGCGCAAGATCCCGAACGTCGTCTTCGCGTCAGGCGGAATCAACAAAGTCGAGGTCATTGCCGCGGTCCTCTTGTCGGGGCTGGGAACTGTCCTCGTCTGCGATGAAGACACGGCGCGGGCAGCTCTGTCGGTGGCAGCCCGCGCGCGATCGCCCGCGGAGTTGTCCTGAAATGCATCGGCCCTAAGGACCACGGAGCCGAAGAGGCTGTCGCGATCCCAGCGGGCAGTTTGACAGCTCACGCCTGCGATGGAATCGCATCGGCATGCCCTCGGTCCATCGCAAGCAAAGCGCCTCCCGGTCTGAAAAGTTAAATTCGGTTTTAAGGATCGGTGCTGTCGTGCTTTGGAGGCGCTCATGGATAAGTGCCGCCGCGGCGGCTGCGCCCACCGCGTCGATGTCGCCACTTCCCGATGCGTCGAGAATTTGCTGACGCCAGCGTCAGGATGGCGAACTGACGGACCCTGTCCGAACGGGAATCGAGAGGGCCTGACCGGATCCCGAACTCAGAGCCTGAATCATTGAAGTCTTTGACGTCGTCGTCTGCACGGCGGCGTTCAACGTCGCCCGACCGTTTGAACGCCCGCCTGGGCCGCCTGGCAACTATCACCACCGGACCGCAAAATAGAGAGATTGCCATTCCCTTCTGATAATTCGAGTCAGCAGAGCTCTTTGCGGTATCAAGATTAAGTAGGCACACCGCTCAAAGCCGTGCGCACGTGCAACGTCGCTCAACGCTACCTTCAGGGATTGTTCGCTGGCCGCCGCTACCGTCGTGTCGGTCAACCTGTCGAAAAGGGAATTTCCACGCATAGGTTCACTTGCTCTCCCTGAAAAGCTTGGCTGGCGCATCGCGCTGGGAGTTCGAATAAGGTATCGGCGATGGCCGTTCAGCGACTGGATTATCAAATCTCAAACGAATGGAGAACCTGATGTGGCTTTCGCATTGCACACACTGATTGAGATGCTTCGAAAATGTCCTGCAACCTGTTGGCGCCCAGCGCAACAAAACTCGATGAAGTGATCGAAACGGCATGCGTTGTCCGCGGTAACGACATCGAGATGCAAATCACGGCCTTGGGCAGCAAATGAGATATGCGGTAGAACGGAGATCGCTTTCAATTGGTCAACGCTGGAATTTCAAATGGTCGCAGCTTGACTTTCAATTGGTCACGCCCCCCATTTTCAAAACAGTCACCAGGGGCGAAGCTGTGGCGATTTATCCAAGGCTCGTTGAGCAGCGCGTCAACGACGCTATGTCAGACACCCGTGTCGTATTGATCGTTGGCCCCCGGCAATCCGGGAACAACACTTGCCAAGAAGATGGCGAGTGCGGAGATGGCGTACTACACGCTTGATAACGCAACGACCCTGGGAGCAGCTCAGCAGACCCTGTGCTTTGTACGAGGTATGAATACGCCGTCATCGATGAGGTTTCAGCGCGCTCCCGAATTGCTTTTGGCGATCAAGGAAAGTGTAGATACCGACCAACGGCCCGGACGTTTCCTTCTTACGGGATCAGCTAATCTTATGATGCTGCCACGGGTGGCGGACTCACCCGCCGGACGCATGGAAGTCGTTCGATTGCTTCCGCTTGCCCAAAGCGAAATCAAATCGGCGCAGGGTAACTTCCTTCTCGATGCCTTTCGAAACGAAGTCAAAACCGGCCACTCTGTCATCGGGGACGCCTAAGTAACTACGGTTCTTGCAGGGGGATATCCCGAAGCATTGGGACGGAAAACTTGGTCCCGTCGGCAGGATTGGTACATGCACTACATCCAGGCGATCGTGCAACGGGATGTTCGTGATGTCGCACAAATCGAGCAGATTGCTCAAATGCCGCGGCTACTACGCATTCTGGCGGAGCATTCGGGACAGCTGGTGAACTATTCCGGAATTGGTGCCGCAATTGGGATGGACCACATCACAACGCAGAAATACGTTGGCATATTCGAGAACCTATTCCTCGCCCGGACTTTGCAACCTTGGTTCTCCAACAAGCTAAAACGTCTTGCGAAGACACCCAAAGTACATTTCCTTGATTCTGGCCTCCTCGCGTCCCTTCGTGACCTCTCTCTCGACCGAATGAGGGCCGAACGCGGGCAATTTGGGCCGTTGCTGGAGACTTTTGTCTTTGCCGAAATCCTTAAACTGGCAAGTGGCATGGAAGAACGCTTCGAGTTTTCGCACGTTCGCGACAAACAGCAAAATGAAGTCGATATCGTCATCGAAGACGGAAGGGGAAGAATAGTCGGTATCGAGGTAAAGGCGGCAGCGTCCGTCTCGTACTCCGATTTTTTCGGGATTGCGAATGTTGGCAGAAGCATCCGGAGATCGGTTTGTTTCAGGGTTTGTCTTGTATGACCACCAAAACGTGATCCCGTTCGGAGAACGTCTATATGCCGTGCCTTTTCGGCACTTTGGCGCTAGCTTTGGCAAATCGCTTATGGAGTTCAGGCTCACGTCAGCGCCGGACAATCCTCAGATCATCAATTGCGCGGTCTTCGCGGCGATGACGGAAACAGCGTCGGCATTTCTTCGCGGGAATGGATATTGCGGGCCGATGGTCCTCCGCAATCCGCTAGAACTCCAGCTTCGCGCGCGACGGGAGGCCCCAAGGCGCATTTCCCAAGCCGGATGCTGGAGCGCCTCCTCCCTCAGCTCATCCGAGTTACCAACGGCGATCTTGGCTGTGGGCTGCGCTCACGCCGAAAGAAGGAGCGCGGTAACGACGACCTCTAAGCCGCGAGCGCTTGGCGGAATGGTAGGCTCGCTCCGGTCAGACGGCAAATGAATCGCTTGACTTGCTTCCCCAATAGGAACATTTGAAGAACAAAATGAAAGGCAAAACCATGTCAATCGCCGAGAAGTTCATCGTCCTGCCCTACAAGAAGAACCGCGGAAATCTCGTGCCAGGGGAGATGCGCCAGGCTTCAAACGCTCCATCGGCTGAGAAAATTGCTGCCTCGATGGCTGCTCGCTTCATCGGGGTCGCTGCCTATGCCGTGATGGTCGATGACGAGACCGGCGACATGACGTCGCCCCGCTTGCTTGCAATGTATGGCGAAATCGCCGATCTGAACATTGCTTAGAGGCAACGCAGCCAGAATTCCGGCTCGGTCACGATGATGGCCCTTTGAACATGATTGGTAGTGCTGAACTATAAGTTGCCATGCGTCAGATGTTGGCGCCTGTGCTCGCCGCGCCTTACCATCAGTGCCATTGGATCTATTTTCTCCTATCGCGGGTTTTCGCATCGATCTGAGCAGCGTGCCGTTCAAAGGCCTGGGTTATCAGGATGGCGAGTTCTTCGTGAATATCGGCGCGCGATCTTCTTGCACCCTGTTCGCAAATGGGATCGGGATCACCTACCGACTTCAGGAAATTCGCTGCGCCTTGCTTGCAAAGGGGCAGGAAACTGAAATGGTCGGAATCGTCGACCTGCGCATAAGTGGCATCCGGGACCTGTTTTGCCAATCGATCAGAAAGCACCGCAAGTGGAATTTTGCCGATGCTGCCGAGATTGATGAAGGTCAGCGGGATATTGATGTTTTCCACGCTTTCAGGACTGAAGGCTGTCGCAAGGCCGGGATCGACCAGCACCGCAGAGGCGATGCGCGGATCTCGGTTCGATTGTTCGAAGCGCTCCCGGTTGATGCTGCGTAGATCGAATTTTTCGACCCTGACCTGGTTGTTGTCGACGAAGCCGCGCCCGCCTTCGAACCAGCGGCAATCCATCATGGTCGGATAGTCGTCGCAATAGCGCGCATAAGCATCGAGATCGGCGCGAGCGCCGGCAAGCTCGATTGCCGTGCTGCCGCCGAGCGAAAAACCGAGAACGCCGATACGGTCCTTGTTAATCGATGCTTGCCATCGGGAATCGCTGACGAGTGCCGTGATGATCGTCGAAATATCCTCGGTGCGCTCCCAGATTTTCGAGGTGGCAGCCGGCGTGGAATCGCCGCTCGTCGTGCCGGGATGGTTGGGGCCGGCCACGATGAACCCCGCCTCGGCCAGCACCCTGGCGATCCAGGCCATACCTTCCATCCGCGAACCGGACCCATGCGAAAGCATCACCAACGGAAAACGGCCCGTTTCGATAGAGGCGTTCTTTAAGGCTGGCGTGCCTTCAAAAATCCTGTTCTCGCCGATCAGTGCCGATTCGCCATCGTCCTTCGATGGATACCAGATCGTCACCGCAAGTGCGCTGCCGCGTTCATGCGAGAAGATGCGGATATCCTGCAGGCCGACTTCACCTGCGAAAACGGGTGCGGTTGAAGTCACGACAAAGAAAAAAGCTGTAAATGCTGTGGTCAGCCGCATGAGAACCTCGTCCGGCTTGAGAAACGATGACTGAGCTTCGATGGAAGACACGGCCGTTTCGACCTCGATCATGTTCCAGGACGTTCTCGAACATGATGCGGTCCTTTTAAAGCGTCGAGCACACGAAGGATTCCCGTCCTGTCAAGCGGCGTGAGGGCCGCGGGTTGGCGATGGGTTTAGCGTAATCGAGCTCTAGGGCACGCCGTCAACGCAGACGAAAGTCTGCGAGGTCGAGACAACCGGTCCACCGACATGCGGCCGCGGGCCGGGATCGATCATCGTGCAGACATGCATATGGTCTTTGAGGGTGACAGAACGACCAAAGATGTTGAACTCCTTGTCTTCGAAACAACTTGACGCGAGCCTGGGCAGCGGCCCCCCCGACAGTTCAAAGCGGCAACCGTGCGCGGCCATCCAACTCGCACATGGCGGAAGGCTGTTATTGGAGCCTGTCGATTGACAGGCGTTCCGGCAGGTCGGAAATTCTCCTCGGGTCAGCGGCTCGAACGTCGGCCAAGGAACACCCTGGACCAACCGACCTCCATGTTCGCAGGAATCACACAAGATGGAGGAATTCTCATTTGGCAACGAGTTTCCTGCCATCCACGAGTTAGAGATCCAGAGTTGGAACGGCCGATCTGCACCCGCAGCTTTGAGGTCTGATTCCTCCCTGAGAGCTAAAGGTGGAGCTGGCCTTATACGAAGAAATACTCCTGCAATGAGCTTCACGCTAGGTTTGCGGGGCCAACGGTGACCCCGTTCGAGCCACGGGTTCACCGCATATGGCCGCATTTGGCCATGGCATTGGGTGTCATGGACGACGCAGGCCACGAAGCTTGCGCTCCTCTGGGTTGCAATGGTATGAAGCACTCGGGTTCGCCGAGCGGGCAAAGACTCGGGCGAGCTGTTCAGCTTGGAACCTCCAAGAGGCGCTAAGGGGTTCTCCAGCGATTAGCGCCACGATCAGTTGGCGGGCGAATAGCTGCGCATGCAAATGGAAACGCGCCATGGGACGGCCGGTACGATTCGGACCTAAGATAACGCGCGGCACCTGTCATTGCGGCGCTGTGCGTTGGGAGTACCGAGGAGACATACCCGATGCCACGATCTGCAATTGCACGGTCTGCCGCCGCTATGGAGTGCTCTGGACCTACGGATATGATGGTCGTGAAGTCGCCGTGGAAGACCCAGGCAATGCTATGGCAGCGTATATTTGCGGTTCTCGCAGGATCTCATTCAATTTCTGCAAACTCTGCGGCAACCTTATCAGCTGGCGCAGCTTGAGGCCAAACGACGACGGCCGAACAAGAATAGCTGTCAATCTTCGCCTTGCTGATCCGCAGCAGGTGGCGGAAGTTCCACTGCGCCGCTTTGACGGCCTCCACAGCTTTCATGACCTGCCGCTTGATGGACGCACGGTTGCTGACGTCTGGTTCTGAAGTTGAAATAGACGATGTAACTTTCACCGGTGCAGCAGGACCGAACAGTCTGCGAATGGGTGAATATCTGAACTGCCGGCCGCAGGTTGTCTCTCAGGCCAAGCTTTTTTCCACCGGCTGCCATCTCTTCGGCGAGCCTGAAATTGCCTTCGAGCGCAAGCGTGGAACTAACGGAGGCGACATGAACCGTGCTATTGCGGCAGCGGCCTAGTCGCGATAGCGTTCGAGATCGGCGAGAGCGCTCAGCAGCCGTTGCTGCACCTCCTGCTCCTGTTGACTGATCGCGGTCAATAGCCGGCGCATGGTTCCGCGCAGCCCGTGAAGCTGGTCTACCAGGTCCATAACGACATCGACGCCGGCCTCGTTAAGTCCCATCTTCCGGCTAAGATCGAGGATCAATTGCGCGCGGGCGACGTCGCTGTCGTGGAACTGCAGCCGTTCCTCCACGGCATCAGGCACCAGCCATCCCTCCTCGATCCAAAGATTCAACTCGGTGACGTCGATCCTCAGGAAACGCCGGAATTCAACATCATCCATGCTCAGACTCCATGCTCCTTCTTGGATCCTGCGCGCTCGTTGTGGCCCAATCCTTGACTAATGCGGTCAACCGATCATCCGGCTTGTCGGGCAGGACGATCTTGAGAGTGACATAGACATCGCCTTGTTCACCGCCGCGCCTTACAACGCCTTTGCCCTTCAGTCGCAACACCTTGCCTGTATTCGAATGCGGCGGCAGCGTCAGATTGACGGGACCCGAGGGTGTCGGCACGCGGACCTTGCCGCCGAGCACAGCTTCGCTGAGGGAGACCGGCAGTTCCAGGCGAATATCGTCACCATCACGAGTGAAAAAACGATGCGGGCGGACACGGATATCGATCAGCGCATCGCCCGCCGGTCCGCCGCCAATTCCCGGCTCGCCCTTGCCGCGCAGTCGCAACATCTGTCCGTCTCGGGTGCCTGGCGGAATCTGCACATCGAGGGGCGGGCCATCGGGCAACCTGACCTGCTTTTTGGCGCCGTTGACCGCATCGAGGAAGTCGACCTCCATAGAGAACTGCCGATCCATGCCCTTGGCGCGGAATTGCGCGCCACTTCTGCGGCGCGAAAAGAAACTTGCAAAAGGATCGTCGGCGTCGCCGAAATCGGCGAAGCCGGAGGCATTATGGTAGGGGCCGCCAGGGCCGCTCGCCGAGGCGTAGTCGCGATAATAGTTGCGCGGCGCCTGCTCGGCGCCTGTCATATCGATCTCGCCGCGATCGAAGCGGGCACGCTTGTCCTCATCGCTCAGAAGTTCGTAGGCCGCGGAAATATCCTTGAACCGCGTCTCGGCGCGCTTGTCACCCGGATTGAGGTCGGGATGGAACTTCTTGGCGAGCTTGCGGAAAGCGCTTTGAATTTCCTTTTGGTCCGCATCCGGCTTCACGCCCAAAAGCTCATATGGGTTCTGGTTCATACATGTCTCCTATCGAGGCACGAATACTGCAAAGTTAATTAAACGCTGATATAGGTTGTCGCCGTCTGCTAAAGGAGAGGTGAGAGGAGCATTCAGCTTAAAGAGTGTCTGTTTCACGAGCTGCAACACAACTTCATAACAAGGATCGATGCGGACGAGCTGGCCCTCAACTGCCCCTTACCCCGCTGTGTTCTCAACCGCGACCTTGCCTGCCAGACAATCAAGCCTAAAGAGATGGTGCCTGAAAGCGCCGCGCCTTCTACGTCCGACCAGCTTTACACAGATCGGCGTTACTCCGGCAGTCCCGCTTTCCGAAGAGCCTCCATATACCGAGTACGATCGTCCGGTCGCCGGAACGGTGGGAGTATATCGGCAAGATTTGAAAGGCGCAGCGCAGGGTCGAAGTCGCATAGGCGAGCGATCATTTCCCGGGCTTCCGCAAACCGCCCCGCCAGGGCATGACCGGCCGCCACGACACGCATCGCACTCGGGTAGTTCGGCTGGTGGCGTAAAGACTTGCCCGCCCAGGCGACTGCGTCATCGTAGCGGCCAGCACAAAAATGAGCGAGCCCGGTGTTGAACTGCCAAGCAAACAGGCGCGGATCAAATGGGCTCAGGCGCATGGCAAGCGCGGCGTGTTCGACGGCCTTGTCCGGCTCGCCCAAGCAAGTTTTCACCCAGCTGCTGACGCCCAAAGCAGCGGCCAGATTCGGGTTGAGAGCAAGCGCGCGATCGATGCAAGCCGCACTGTCATCGAGGTCACCACCAACGTAGCCGAGGACGTATCCGCCGTAGGAGAGCGCAATCGCATCGTCCCTTCCAAGCTCGACCGCCTTCCTGGCCAGTCGGGTAGCTTCGGCGATCTCCTGCGCACGGTCGATCATCCAACCGTTGCTTTTTCGGGTCGCGTAACACCGTGCCGCCCGAGCATGGGCCATGGCAAACTCCGGGTCACGGTCGATCGCCTTCATGAACAGCCCCAAGGCATCGTCGATGGTGGATCTAACGGTGATCGTCCGGTCAAAGGCCGCCAGCCCGCGCAGATAGTAGTCGTAAGCGTCGAGGCTCTCTGTCGGCTTGCGTTTGGCGCGCTCGATCTCAGCCTCCTCCACTTTCGGTGTTATCGCGCCCACGATGCTTGAGGCGACCTGATCTTGAAGATCGAATACATCCGCCAGAGTTCCGTCAAAACGATCTGCCCAGAGATGGGCACCGGTCGAAGTGTCGATGAGCTGCCCGGCGATGCGCAGACGGTCGCCCGTCCGGCGCACGCTTCCCTCGACCACATAGCGTACGTCCAATTCACGTCCGATCTGCTTTATGTCTACGGCATGACCCTTGTAGGCAAAGCTCGAATTCCGAGCGATCACGTACAGGTGACGGAAGTGAGCCAGGGCGATGACGATGTCCTCCACTATGCCGTCGGCAAAATAATCCTGTTCCGTGTCGCCGCTTAGATTCTGAAATGGCAACACCGCAACCGATGCCCGATCGTAATGTTTCGTTGGGACTAAAGGGGCCTGCGGCTGCGACACGAGGTCAAGGCCCGGTGCGCTCCGCTGATATTCGGTCTCCTCCCGCGATCGCAGCGAAGCCGCCAGGAAGGCCGTCTGTGCCTCGGGCTCCGCGCGCAGATGCTTCTTCAAGAGAGCTCGACAGGACTCGAACTGGCGCAAGACCGCGTTGTCGTGCCCCCTCAGAGCGTGGATCCGCATCAATGCTCGATGGGCTGCCTCCATAGTTGGGTCCGAAGCAAGCAGCCTTTCCGCGAGCCCTTCGCAGGCTGTTTCTTCTGAAGAGCCGGGTCCAGAGAGCGCCAGGCTCAGCCGCTCCACCAGCTGCTGCGCCTTGCGTTGATATTTACTCTGATGAGGCCTGAACCATTCATCAAATCCGTCCGGGATGGTGTCGCCAGCAAGCACCTCACCGCGGTAGAGATCCGCAGCAAACGCGAGATCAGTGGACCGGCCGCCGTCCAGTTTCAGGTCGAAGATCGAAATGTCCACGTCATCCGGTCCAGTCACCAGCGCGACGGTCTCCTGGTCCCCATCGATGTAGACTGTGGCATTCTTGCCAGCCGGGAACGACCGCCTGATGTCGACCAGCGCCTGCCGCAAACTATTGCGGGCCTGCCCATTGCTTCGTCCCGGCCAAAAAGCTTCGGAAAGCTGCTCCCGACGATAGCCGCGGCGGCCTCCGAGGACCAAGGCAGCAAAAAGGAGCGAAGTCTTGCGCGTGGTGAAGCGGACTTTCCGGAGTTCCGGAGAAGTAACTTCGAGGCCACCTAGCAACCTGATGCGCACGGATCGTCTCCAGATTCTGACCGCTGCCGCAGAATAGCATTTCGGCAGATAGATTTAACGTCGATTTAGCGGCGGCTTGTCGAACTTTTGCTCCTTCTTCACGCACAGCCGAACAGCCCGAAAGCACCCGCGTGGCACACTCCCGCCTGCAAACCTCAAATGGGAGAGTGAAGATGGCTCATATAGAAACTCGCGCTGGCGGCAGCGCGCCGCAAACACAGTGGTTCGGAGCCACCCTGACGTGCGCAGCAACGATAACCGCTGCCTTGCAGCAGTGGCGGCGGACCGTCGCTCGACGAGCGGCACTGGCAGACTTGACGCCCGATCAGCTGAGGGACATAGGTCATCCGCAAACCAATCGGCCCGTGCTCGTCATCAAAGCAGGTCTGATCACGAACTTGATGTCGATGCGGTAGTCAGCAAAATTCAACCGCGCGTAAGACAACAACGAGAAGATCCCAAACAACCGTGCGGCGAAGGCGGGCTTCGAAGTTTCCGGCAGGAAGCTTAAATATGACAGCTTCATTCCTTTCGTTGAGGACGGCTGGACGCCGGATTTCGCCGATGCGCTGGATTACTACACCCAGACCAAGATCGTCTTCCGTCTTCTCAAGCGTCGGGGCGGAGGAGCCGTGTAAGCTCGACGTCGAAATGCGGCGGCTTGTCCGGAGCAACCTCGACAAACCGCCCTTTAACCCGAAATGTCTTTTCGATGAGACCGCTTTGGGCAAGCGCCTTCGGCTCGCCGTCGAAGCGCAGCTCACCTTTCTCCAGCAGCGAGATGCCGTCGCTGACGGCGATCGCCTGATTAATGTCGTGGATCGCCATGACGATCGTCACGCCCCTCTCCCGGCTTAAGCGGTGCACGAGGTCGAGTACCTCGACCTGATAGCCGATGTCGAGAAACGATGTCGGCTCGTCGAGCAAAAGAATGCCCGCCTCCTGTGCCAGCGCCGCCGATATCCAGGCGCGTTGCCGTTCACCGCCGGAGAGTTGCTGAAGCGTTCTATGGGCCAAGCTGGTCAGGCCTGTGCTTTCGAGCGCCCACTCGATAGCCGCTTCATCCTTGCGGCTATAGCTGCGGAACAGACCGACATGCGGGAAACGGCCCTGCCGCACCAGCTGCGCGATCGTCATCTCGTCAGGGGCTGAGGGCTGCTGCGGCAGGAAGGCAAGTTTCCTGGCAATGGTCCGTCGCGACATGGACGCCACGGGAACGTCTTCGATTGCGGCGTGGCCTTCGGCGGGAGCGATCAGGCCTGCCATCGCTTGCAGGGCCGTGCTCTTGCCCGATCCGTTCGGGCCGATGAGAGCGCGGATTTCACCCTTTTTCAAGGAAAGCCGAAAGCTGTCGAGCGCCTTGCGACGACCGTAAAAAACCGACAACTGCGAGCAACTCAAAGGCATGGCCGATCTCAAGGGGCATTGCGTAGAAGGGCGAGCAGGACCGGCACACCGACGATTGCTGTGACCACGCCGATTGGAACCTCCTCGGCGCGACCGACAAGACGGCCGATGAGATCGCACAGGGTGACGATGACCGCACCAAGCACAACGGTCAAAGGAAGTACGATCGGGAAATGACGTCTGGCCAGGAAGCGAGCCAGATGCGGAACGATCAGCCCGACGAAGACGATCGGCCCGACCGCGCCGACGGCGCTCGCAGCAAGGGCGCAGGACACCAATAGCGCGACGGAAAACTGTTTGCGATATGACACTCCGAACGAACGGGCGACAGGCGCGTCGAACTGCAACAGGACCAACGGACGGTAGATAAGGGGCAGGACGACCAGGCCTGCCATCGTGAACGGCAGAAGGAAGAGCGCATGCTCCCAGGTGCGCGCGTATAGGCTTCCCGAGAGCCACTCGAGAATGATCTCGATACGAGCCGACCCCCAACCTGCTATAAGGCCTATGGCAAGAGCATGGAGCACGGCGCCAATCGCAATTCCGCAGAGCGTGATCCGAAGTGGGCTGAGGTCGAGCTTGAAGGCAAGCAGATAGATGAGGCCGCCTGCAGTCATGCCGCCCACCATGGCGGCGGCTGGCAGCCAGGCGATCGGTAGTTCGGCCACTGTGTTCGAGCCGGGATTAAAAATGTAGACCGTGAAAAGAAGGAAGACCGTCACCGTCAAGGTCGCCCCTTGCGACACCCCCATTAATGATGGGTCGGCGAGAGGGTTTCGCGTGATGGTCTGCAGCAAAAATCCCGCAACAGCGAACTGAATTCCGGCAAGGATGCCTGTGGCGATCCGCGGCAGGCGGATATCGAGGATGATGGAGCGGGCTTCCGGTGAGCCATCTCCGGTAAGGACCGCAGCGATGTCCGACGCGGGAATGTCCACTACACCGAGAAAAACCGCGGCTGCGAAGGACAGGAAGACAAGCAGTACGGCAGTCGGCAACAGCCACGGTGTTGGTCTGCGAAGGGCCTGCGAACCCGCCGTCATGCACCCTGCCCCTTGAAGTCGAGACGTCCTCGCTGAATGAGATAGATGAAGATAGGCCCACCTAAAAGCGCAGTGATGATACCGACGGGCAATTCCTTGGGTATGGCAATCGTCCGGCCGATGAGGTCCGCACAGGTGACGATCAGCGCCCCAATGGCCGCAGTCAAGGCGATTTCCCAAACGGCTCCCCGCGGCTTCAGCAGACGAGCTATATGGGGTGCGGCAAGGCCTACGAAGGCGACAGGACCCGCCACAGGGGCAACGCCTGCAACGGGACAGGTTCCCAGAACCAGGAGAATCGGCTTCCAGACATTGCGTTGGAGACCCATGCCCGCGGCAGCATGGTCGCTGAGGGAAAACATGGCGATCACGCGGTGCAGCAACAGGGCGCCTGCCACGCCAACGATAGCCCATGGCAGCATATGAATCGCATGTGACCACGTGCGCCCCTGGAAGCCTCCGGACAACCAGAACAGAAGAGCGGTCGATTGCGGCCCTGCCAGGAGCAAGACATAAATCGTGATAGCGTTCAGGAAGAGAGAAATGCTGACGCCGCCGAGGGCCAAGTGCAGCGGACGCCCGTTTCCGCCGCGCGACACCCAGAAGGTCACCGAAGCGGCAGCAAGACCGCCCGCAAGTCCAACGAACGGATAATAGGCGGAAGAAAGCCACGGTAGAAGAACGGAACAGCCAACGATAGGCGCGATCGCTCCGGCAGTCACGCCCGTGATTCCTGGATCTGCGAGCGGATTGCGCGTCAGCGCCTGTAGAAGATACCCCGAAACCGCCAATCCGGCACCCGCGATGGAAGCCGCAAGGCTTCGTGGCAGCCTCAGGGTCCAGACAAGGATCGAGTCGATCTGGCCGTCAGGAGCCCAAAGCACACGCAGGACGCTCTCGAGAGATAGCATTTTCGCTCCTGGCAGCAGCCCCAAGACGATGATCAACAAGCTCGCGACGACGACGAACCCAATGAGTATTGAGGATTTCCGTGCGTCCATCATCGTCGCGATCAGCAGCTTTAATTCTGGGCCTCACGCGGAATGATCTTCGCAGCTTCCGCCTTCACGTCGACGGCAGAAAACACATCGGGATAGAGATAGTGGGCAGCCTCTCGCAAGACGATCTCGCGGGCGATCGGACCGTTCGTCTCGACCCACTGGTCGCCGACGTAGAAGACGCGCTTGTTCTTCACGGCGGTGAGCTCCTGCCAGATCGGGTTGTTCTCATGAGGCCTGTCTGGGCCAGAGTCGTAGATGAAGAGAACTTCGGGATCCTTCTCGAGCATGGTCTCCAGGCTCAGATCGATGCCGAATTCCCCGCCCGGCGTCATGTTTCCGGCGATGTTGTCGCCGCCGATAGCAGCAACGATGGAGGCAGCCGTATTTTCGGTGTGAAAAGCAAAGGGTGTTTCGCCACCCCACATGATCGCGAACCGGGGACGCACGTCCTTGGGTGCCTTTGCTGCAAAATCGGCAAGGTGCGCGCGGAACTCCTTGTTGAGCTGGATGCCGCGCTCAGGATTGCCGAGGATTTTTGAAAGCTCTGCGATCTCGCGGTCGCTCCCGTCCAGGAGCTCCATGTTAAAGGCGAGGAAGGGAGCAATCTTTTCGAGTTGCGTTGCGTTGCCGACCGTGTAACGACGGATCGCGACGATCAGGTCGGGCTTAGCCTCCGACAAGAGCTCGAGATTCGGCCTGGCGCGCTGGCCGATCTGCTTCATTCCTGCGGTTATGCCAAGAAGAAAGTCAGGTTCGCGGCCAGCTGTCATATAGGTGCTGGCAACGGGCTTGATACCCAATGCGAGCGCCACGTCATCGGCAAAATACGAGATCGACGCTATTCGCTTCGGGTGAAGTGGAACCTCGACTTTGGCCCCGCGGTCATCGGTAATTGAAAGGGTCTTGCCGTCCTGGGCATAGACGACAGTGCTGCCGGTCATCATAGTCAGCAGACCAAGAAGTGGGATGATTTTACGTGCGATGTTCCTCATTGCGATATTCCCCCCAAACCAGAATGCGCGACATCGCTTTAGCCGCTAAAGAGGAGTATTGCAATCCACTTTATGTGATACGCGCCGTGGCAGTAAATTGCTTTGCCGGGAGCTGGAGCTCGGCGAGATCACCACATAACTCTGTTGCCCTGTGCTGTCGGCACCCTGTCGCAGACATAAACTCCTGGGCCAAGCGATCATCGCCATAAGAGGCCTGGGGTGCAGTGAAAGGATGATTGCATTGACGACCCGCAAATTCCGGTCTAGCTGTATCCTCATGAAAATCGCAATGGTTCTCGGTGTGGTGATAGGGCGCATGGGCAGGGTGGTGTAGCCATCCGGCGAAAGCACCCCATGCGCGGTAAGCAGGCTCCTGACGGGGCCTTTTTTATGCCCGCAGATTGGGCCGCGCCTCGTCAGACTTCCGCCAATCCTTACTGACAAGAGGGACAAAACCATGACGAGCAAAAACTCCGTTCAGACGTCGTGCACCCAACTGACCGGCAAAATGGACATGACCCTGACGACTGCCCCGCCCCGGCTAGCGACCCTCATCTTGCTTTCGGCGCTTGCGGTGCTGCCGGTGAACATGATCTCGCCGTCGCTTCCGAACATTGCGGCCACGTTCCAAGCTGATTTCGCGCTCGTTAATCTTTCGGTTACGGGCTATGCAACCGTCACGGCGCTGACATCCGTCATCGCAGGAGCGATGACGGATCGATATGGGCGCAGGCCGGTCGTATTAATGGCTGTCTTTATCTTCATTGTCGCGTCCGTTGGCTGTGCACTGGCGACCAATATCGGCGTTTTCCTCCTGTTTCGAGCAATGCAGGCGTCCATTGCTGCGTGCTTTTCCGTCGCCCTCGTCCTGATCAAGGAAACATCGGGCGAGCGCGAAGCCGCGAGTAAAATCGGTTACGCCGCCGTAGGATGGGCACTTGCGCCGATGCTCGGTCCGATGATTGGCGGGATATTGGATGAGTTGTTCGCATGGCGGACGAGCTTTGTTGTCTTTGCGATCCTTGGTGCAGCCATGCTCGCTTTGGCCCGTTTTGATTTAAGAGAAACGGCCACGGGATCACAGAGATCGCATGGGAACTATCTTGCCGCCTATGGAGAGCTCCTGAGCTCGGCGCGGTTCTGGGTCTACACCCTGTGCATGGCCTGGTCCATGGGGACGCTTTACATCTTCCTGGGCGGCGCACCATTGGCCGTCGGTCAAACGCTCGGCGGCTCGAGTGCGAAACTGGGCTTTTACATGGGGTTGGTCCCGGCAGGCTTCATCCTGGGTAGCTATTTGGCTGGCCGCTACGCCTCCAAGCACGCGCTGGGCGCTACCCTCATTGTCGGGCGGCTCGTAACGTGCATGGGGCTGTTAGTTGGCCTGATCCTATCGATGTTGGCGACATCCCACGCTCTTGCGTTCTTTGGGCCTTGCATACTCATCGGCATCGGCAATGGACTGATGATGCCCGCCGCCAACACAGGCGTGCTGTCGGTGCGCGCCGATCTCGCCGGTACCGCGGCGGGGCTGGCCGCTGCAATGACAACTGCTGGCGCAGCATTCATAGCCTCAATTGCCGGCTTTTTCCTTGTGAAGTCAGCTGCAACCCATGTCCTGCTCGGTATGATGCTGATGTCGGCATCACTCGCATTGCTGGCAGCACTTTTGGCCGCATTTGTCGATTGGCGTGCCTCCAAGATGGTTTCCTAGGGAGGCCGATTCTATCAACCCTTGCTCAGTCCACTTAAGCCTTGAGGTTCTACTTGCGAACTCGCTCGCGCGTACTCCCACCTTGATCAAGTCGAATGCCGATCTACCTTCATTTCTAAGAGGCGAGAGCCTGCAATCGGTAGATATTATGTGTCCGCAAACGTCCTGCAACCATCGACCGGTCGTCCCTCCATTGAAGGATCGTCCCGCCATCGCTGGTCGTGATTATGATCCACTCCCTTTCAGATCGCGAAGAGGCAGAGGCAACGAAAGAGCGCCGGCGTGTCCGGCTGGCGGAAAAGCAGTCCCGACAGCTTTGGGCAGGGCTTGGTTCAGAAAGGTCGATCACTGACAAACCAGATCGAGGTTCCCAAAAGCGCGTGTCCCGACACCGGTTCTTTATGGAGCGTCAGGAGAAGCCAATCCCCGGTCATCGCGACGGCAATCCATGACGGTCGGCTCATGCGGCACGACTTGCTTCCGCTATGTGCTTTGAGCGAGTCCGAGCGCCTTCGTGAGGAAGACCCCTTCACAGCCTTCCTGATCAGTGGCGTGCCGAACCAGGTGGTCTTTCATCGTTCTCGGTTTGAGATCGATCTCAACCGGAGTCGCGAACAGGCGGTCTATTTCCGTCCTGAGCAAGCCTGGGGGCTAACCGTCTGGAAAAACGGTCTTCCCGCTTCCAAACACTTGGCCTCCCTGACGGTTTACGATGACTACTATGAAATGCTTGGCTCCTTTCTAAAGAGCATCGAGCGAAACCACGGGGAGTTCGTCCTTCTCGACGTCCACAGCTATAACCATCGCCGCGCCGGTCCCGACATCCAGACCGATCCCGAGCAGGCCCCAGATATCAACATCGGTACCTTCTCGATGGACCGCGATCGCTGGGCGCATGTCGTTGATCCGTTGATGGACCACTTCCGAGCCTTCAAGATCAGAGGCAAGCGGCTGGCCGTGAGCGAGAATATCGCCTTCCAGGGCAAGGGAGAGCAAACCCGCTTTATCCATGAGCAGTTCCCCAAGACGGGATGTGCCGTTGCCATCGAGTTCAAGAAGATATTCATGGATGAGTGGACCGGGCAGCCGGACAAGGCCGTCCTCGGCAAGCTTTGCGACGCGGTAACGGCGGCCGTTCCACTTCTGGAACGCATTGTGGGGCAACTTCGATGATGCGCCAGACATCGGCTGTCCAGGAGAATTGGCTGGAGGAGGTCGCACAGTGTCTGCGTGATGATAAGCCGATCCGCAAGGAATTGCCGCAAGGCGGGCGACTTCATATTGATCGACTGCTGCCCTTCATCTTCATTTACGTTGAGACCCGCAAGACCGAAGAGGTTGCCCGGTCGGTCACACAGTCAAACGCTTCGTATCTTCTCGCATCGAGCCCAAAGCAGGTGATGCCTGTCATCCAGGCTCTTAGCGCCATCGCGGTTGAACGGTTTGGATCATTCCTGGTCGTCAGAAGCGGCGAACTCGGGCGCGACAAGTTCCTTACCGACGACGCGCCCTATCTGCCGCCCTTCGAGGTTTCGGTCTGGTCAACCGAGAATGCCGTTGTAGCCAAGGAGACATTCTCGCAGGCGGTCATGGCGAGCGAGGCTCGGTTTCGTACGCCAAGGGTGGAGGAGCGAGGAGCTCCGCCATCAATGATAGACGAGGAAATTTCTGTTGTACCCGGTTGCGCCGTCCTATCGGCCGAGTTTGCTCCGATTTACCGCGCGCCGGAGTCCGCACTGATATACCCAGAGCTTCGAGATCAGCTGATTGCAACCCTGTTCGACGCCGGGCTAAAAGCATGCGCCGCTTTCATAAGCTCTCGCGGCATCCTGAAACTGACATCGCATCGATCCCTGGGTCGACGCGCCTTTGTCGATGCCGTGAGCCGTGTCGACCGCGGCATTGATGAAATCGCATCGGCCTTTGACGTGCTCCTTGCGGTTACCCCCATCAACGCTCAGCAGGCGTTTCAACAGTTCAAGTCGAACAGTTTCAAGGGCGAACCAGCCTTCCTCTACCGCCCTTTGACCATCCAGGTCGAAAGCGCAAAGCAGCACCTCTTTTCGGTTTCCTTTGATCATATGGAAGACCCGGTTCTCTACGATCTCTATCGGGAAAAGCAGCGCGAAGTGGATTTGCAGCTTTCCTTGATCGCGGCGCGCCAGGCAGCCAGCTTCACCGAGTTCGGAAGAGCGCTGTACGGTCCTGTCGAACCGCCTCTCCTTGCCGAAGCCGAAGGCATTCTCGGCACGCTTTCGAACGCCGGCCAAGCTGATTTTGACGACCGGACTTCCGACGCGCCAAATGCGGACGCCAACTATGTTTCGCAACGCGCGCAAGCGATGATCGCAATGTATCGGCGCGAGTGGCCGGACTTCAAAGTCGATATCGAGCTCCGCGATGATCTTCCATCAGGGTTGATGGTGACCAATCATCGCCTTCTGATATCAAAAACGACCAACATGGATCGACGGCGCGTGGAGCCACTTCTTTCCCATGAGATCGGCGTCCATCTGCTCACCTACTTCAACGGTTCGTCGCAAGGCCTGCGGCTCTTTCGCTCTGGCCTTTCTGGCTACGAAGGGATGCAGGAGGGCCTTGCGGTTTTCGCCGAATACCTATCGGGCGGGATGACTGTGGAACGGCTGAAGTTGATCGCTGCCCGCGTCGTCGCATGCGCCGACATGCTTGCAGGCGTGCCCTTTGAACATGTGTTCAATCGTCTGGTCGAGGATTACAAATTCACGCACTTCGGGGCGTTCAATCTTGCGCTGCGGGTTTACCGAGGCGGCGGTCTGGCCAAAGATGCGATCTACCTGAGAGGACTGCTTCAGCTCCTGGATCACCTCAAGCGCGGCGGTGCGCTTGAGCCCTTCTGGATGGGAAAGATCGCCTCTTCTCATTTTGGCGTCATGGAGGAGCTTGCCGCACGCGGGTTGCTGAAGCAACCGTCCGTCTATCCGCTGTTTCTCGCCACCGGTGAAGGGCGCGAAAGGCTCGACAGGGCAAGACAGGGAATGCGGCCCATAGACATGGTCCAACCAAAGGAAAGCTAGATGCGCATTGCCTTCTTCGTGAACTCCATCGAGGACGAGGCTCCGTACTATACGACGACCTCTCTGGCGCTTGCGGCAATGGCCCGTGGCCATGATATCTGCTACGTCACGCCTGATGGTTTTGTGCTTCGACCGGATGACCGTCTCTTCATGCGGGCGATCATTCCAGGTGCTGGCAAACCCAAGAACGCCGAAGCGTTCGTCGCAAACCTTAATGAGAAAACCTCGACCGACACGATTGACGTGGTGGATGTCGATGTTCTCTTCTTGCGCAACGACCCATCCCTGGACGCCGATGAACGGCCCTGGGCAGCGCATGTCGGGGCAATGTTCGGACGCCTTGCGGTCGAGCGCGGCGTGATCGTCGTCAATGATCCCGACGCCTTGGCGAAAGCGCAGAACAAGCTGTATTTTCAAGACTTCCCCGAGGTCATACGGCCGACGACCCTTGTTTCCAAGAGCCTGGATGAGATCAGGGCCTTCATCGACAGCCAGAAGCGTGGCGTCGTCCTCAAGCCGCTCCAAGGATCGGGCGGCCGGCACGTGTTCAAGATCAAATCAAGCAAGGAATCCAATCTCAATCAGATATTTGAAGCAGTCAGCGGCGAGGGATACCTGATCGCCCAGGGCTATCTTCCCGATGCCGTCGAAGGCGATATACGATTGTTTCTCATGAACGGCAGGCCGCTGGAAAAGGATGGTTCTTATGCGGCATTTCGCCGGATCCCGGCAAAGGGCGAAGTCCGCTCCAACATCAGTGCGGCTGGAACTGCGGCTGCAGTGAAGATCACGCCAGATATCCTTGAGGTCGCCGAAATCGTAAGACCGAAGCTGGTCGCCGATGGCATGTTCTTGGTCGGCCTCGATATCATTGGTTCCAAGATCTTGGAGATAAATGTATTTACGCCGGGAGGGCTCCAAAACATTGAGCGGCTCTACGGCGTGAATTTCTCCTCCATGGTAATCGAGGCGTTGGAAAAGAAGGTGAGCACACGTGCGAATTATGGCAGCCGGTTGTCGAATGCAGTCCTGGCCACATTGTGATCGACCTCTCATACGAATTTCAAATGTCACGCCAAGGCTGGTTGAGCCCCAGAGCGTATGAATGAGGCACCCCCGGTACAAGTGCTCGCGGCAACGATTGCCACCGAGGCCGCCATCTAGGCACCGGACGTGATTTCGGCTACCTTTGAACGGTCACTCCAGTCGTTGGGGCCGTATGGATCGATTTGATGCGATGCGGGTACTGCTTGCGGTCGTCGACGCCGGCAGCTTGTCGGCTGGCAGCCGCAGGCTGAATGCTCCCCTGCCCAGCGTCAGCCGTAAGGTCGCCGATCTTGAACGGCACCTCGGCGCGAGTCTCATCATCCGAACAAGTCGAAATCTGCAGCTTACCGAGGCGGGGCGCGATTACGTCGAAGCCGCACGCAAGATTATGGCAGACCTCGAGGAGGTTGAACGCCGAGCCTCCGGCGAATATCAAACACCGCGTGGAACGCTCACGATCACAATGCCAGTGGAGTTCGGAAGTCGGTACGTCTTGCCTATTGCGCTGGAGTTCATGAAAGAGCACCCGGAGGTGACGTTGAACCTCCTGTCGCTCGACCGTACAGTTCATCTTGTAAACGAGCAGGTGGACGTCGCCATTCGGCTTGGCGAACTCGCCGACAGTTCCCTCTATGCGGTCAAGGCCGGTGAATTTCGCCTGTTGACATGCGCCAGCCCAGCCTATCTGGAGCGGCATGGCGTTCCTCAACATCCCGCCGAATTGCCGAACCACGAGGGCATCATTTTCAACAGCCGGTCATTCTTCTGGGGATTCGAAGTCGAGGGCAAACCGATCGAAGCGGTGCCGCGAAGCCGCATCGAGGTCAACACCGCGGCCAACTGTGTTGCCGCAGCATTAAGCGGCGTCGGCATCGCCCGCCTCTTCGACTATCAGGTTCCCGACGAATTATCGTCTGGCGCGCTTGTACCGATCCTGAAAGGCTACGGCAGCGAGGCGAGGCCGATCCATATCGTCTATTCGCGTCAAGGGCTTCTTGCCTTGAAGGTGCGGACATTCATCGACTGGGCATTGCCACGGTTCCGCGCGACGTGCAGCAACTATGCTGGTATTGCACACTCACCGCAGTGACGCGCGGACCTCGTCGGTTGTCCGCTCCGGATACCACATTCGCCGGTGTTTTGAGCCAGCCGAGAACCGCCTGCGGGCCGATCGAACGCATGGCCTTCGTAGTCTTTGCGAGAGCAAGGGAACGCCCCTGCACGCGTACAAGGTCCCGGAAAAGCCGTGCAGGCAAGAGAACGGTCCCTTTGGCGTACGGTTTGCGTCCGACCATTCTTCTCGGCGTGAGATCGGTTTTCGATTTCGAAGAACCGATATCGGCGTCCTGGTACTGTTTGAGATGATCTTGAGCGTCTCCCGGCGCGATGGAAGAGCCTCAGCGACCGCAACGAGTTTTTTCAAGCGATACGATTGTCGTGTCGGCGGTCCTTTCCCCGCAACCGGATCATCGAACAAGTCGATCGACGTGCACCTGTAGTCGCGGTCCGATCAGCAGAATGGCGGGAATGACGATCAGATACCCGATGCTCCACGAGCGCAGCCAGGTCAGGACAAATCCCTTTGAGAAGCCGAGGTTGAGAGCAAGAAGGACGAAAGAGATAATTCCGGTTGTTATGATTCCCATCGACAGGGCGAAGGCGATCTTGCGTTTCAATTGCGTGTTCATTTTCTTCTCCTTGAAGGTTCAAACCCTCGATATGACCGCTTTGCACCGTTCGAACCGGGCGGTCACCATTTGGTTGATGATCGGCGCCGAGAATCGAGCATTGCCGCCTGGGGCGGTAGAGAAAGAATGCGAGAGGCTGCCTCTTGAATTCGGCATCTGCCAAGCTCTGGGCAGCGGACTAGATCTGTCGCGAAAGCACCCAAGTGTCATGTCGTGAACTCACGCCGGCCTCGTCATTTACGCGTCCTGCGCGATCAGCTGCTATATGCCGACCGCCTTGCGCGCCACGGATAGAATCTCGTGCGTGGCGCTTTGCCGAAGAGAAGTGCCTTGACCTTGTCATCAACAATCTCTGCCGGCCGGCAAACCGCTTGTCGAAGACCGGGCGATTAACTTCAACCGCCTGAATATGAGGGCGCGCAAGGCGCTGCTTGACGACCTCATGACCGGTGAGCCGGCACCTTGGATCGGCGCCAAGGCTGATGGCCTCTGTCAAACGAGAGGCTGACTCTCATTTTTGCTCGCTACCGGGCAGCTTCTCCCGAGCTCATATTCTTAGCCATCGCAGTCCTCAAGTCGCAACTGAGCCTTAGCTGTGTTGACGACAACCTGAAGGGAAACACCATGCAGGAAACGTTGGGAACAGCCGTCATTACCGGCGCATCGGGCGGTATCGGCGCCCTTTATGCGGATCGACTTGCCCGCCAGGGCTATGACTTGATGCTCGTTGCGAGAAACGGCAACCGACTACAACGAGTGGCGGCCGCTATCCGCGCACAGACAGGCCGCACCGTCGAGACCGTCACTGCCGATCTCACGATAAGGGACGACGTAGCCCGGGTCGCAACTCTGATCACTGACGACCCGCGGATCACGATGCTGGTCAACAATGCCGGTGTCGGGGCGACCGCGCCGCTCGTCCAGTCCGACGTCAACGCCATGAGCGCGATGATTGCACTCAATGTCGATACGCTCATGCGGCTCACTTATGCCGCAGTCCCTGGATTTGTCGAGCGGAACCAGGGTACGATCGTCAATATTGCTTCGATCGTGGCGGTCGCACCTGAAAGATTGAACGGCGTCTACGGTGGCACGAAGGCCTTTGTTCTCGCCTTCAGCCAAAGCCTGCGCCACGAACTGGCCGACAGCAACGTCCATGTCCAGGTTGTCCTCCCAGGTGCCACCGCGACTGACTTCTGGGATATCGCAGGGCTTCCGGTGCAGCACTTGCCCCAAGAAATAGTCATGCCGGCTCAAGCCCTGGTCGACGCTGCCATATTGGGGCTTTCGCGCAAGGAGTTCGTGACCATCCCGAGCCTTCACGATACCGGCCAATGGGATGCCTTCGAAGACGCGCGGCGAGCCATGGCGGGAAATTTGTCTACCAATAAGCCAGCAGCACGCTATCGGGCTGGCTGACCACCCGATCAGGAGCAAAATGAAAGGTCGAAGGCCATGCGCGGCAACATCGAGCTCAGCGTGGCTTGATCCGAATCTCGGCAAATTTTTCAACCCAGACATCGCGCCGTCGAGCGGAAATCTCCCGTCGGCGCGGCTATCACAGGATGATATTTATCATGATCACGACCATTAGAGCCCTCGGCCTTGCTGCAACCGCCTTCCTGCTTGTAGCAACGGCGACTGCCCAAGCCCAAACTCCAGGCAGTGTCCAAACTCAGTTTCTACCTATCAAGGGTGAGCCTGCGCCGAAACTTTTTGTCGATCAGCCCCTTGCTGAACCACTCACCACGCGAGGGGTGGCCATTATTCCGTATCGGACGGAAAATTTTAGAATCCTGCCGATTTTTGGGCCCGGCGCAAGCGACGTCTCGCCACGGGCGGGCCACCTGCACGTCAACGTCGACGATCTGCCGTTTCGCTGGGCGGATGCAGGAGGCACAGGTGCTATTGTCCTGACGGGGCTGCCGGCTGGCAAACATAAAGTGCTGATCGAGATTGTCACGCCTGAACACCGTGCGCTTGGCGCAAAGGCTGTCTCGTTCACAGTTCCGGCGATCCATGGCCAGCATCATTAGAAAGGCCATCGCCCTGTGAAACGTCGTCCCGCAAAGCTGGGAGGCTAGTCCAATTTGCGGGAAGGACGATCCAGGCAACTTGCACTATTGCAACTTGCATGGCCTGTCAGCCTGCATGTTTGAAGAACTCGATGAAAGCGCGCAGTGCTGGCCGCATCTGACGCCGGCTTGGGTAATAAAGATAGACACCGGGAAACGGCGCGCACCAATCGACAAGAATCTGGCGCAGCCGCCTTTCTTCAATGGCGGCGTTCACCATGTTTTCTAGCAGGAACGCGATGCCGGCGCCGTCGAGTGCGGCCTCGATAACGAGCCGGTCGTCGCCTAAAATGAGCGGGCCGTCGACATCGAGGACCAGCTCTTCGCCATCTTTTTCGAATTCCCATCTATAAACCTTTCCGCTGGCAAATCGTCGCCGAATGCAAGCGTGATCCATCAGCTGACGCGGATGGACCGGCATGGTCTTTCGCTCGAAATAGGAGGGTGAAGCAACGACGCTTGCCCGTATAGGAGCGCTCATTTTGACGGCGATCATGTCCGGCTCCAGGCTCTCTTCGAGGCGCATGCCGCCATCAAGGCCCGCAGCGACGATGTCATTGAATGGCTCCTCGACCCGGACTTCCAGAACGACGCCCGGGTAAGCCCTGCTAAAAGCCGCAAGACGTGGCGCCACAAGCCAATGCGCCGCAAAGGGCGGCACGCTGAGGCGAAGATTGCCGGCCACACGATTGTTGATTTCCTTCACCGCATCAAGCGCCAGGTCGATCTCGTCCAGCGCCGGCCCCAGCCGTTTGAGAAGCATTGCGCCCTCATCCGTTACCGCAACGCTTCGGGTCGTGCGAGAAAAGAGCCTAACCCCAAGAGCCGCCTCAAGGCTCGAGACGGCGTGGCTTACAGCAGAAGGCGCTATTCCCAGCTCCTTGGCCGCCCCCCGAAATCCCCCGCATGCGGCCACTGTGGCGAAGATTGCGAGTTGAGGTAGGCGACTTCTGTCCATTGTTCTATACTATAGAACAGCGTGTGAATTTCCAATCGAATTAACGAACAACCTTCCTTGTCCTATCTTCCTTTTCATCACAGAAGGAGATCAGTGATGAAAAAACGGAAGCTCGGAAACGAACTCAACGTCTCGGCAGTAGGCCTCGGATGCATGGGTATGACTTTCGCCTATGGCGGTCAGGATGAGGCAGACGCTATTCGCACGCTGCGCCGCGCTGTCGAGATCGGCGTTACCTTCTTCGATACCGCAGAAGTCTACGGCCCTTTCGATAATGAAATTCTGGTGGGCAAGGCTTTGAAGCCGCACCGGGACCGCGTCGTTATCGCGACCAAGTTCGGTTTCAAGATCACCGATGAAGGCAAAGGGCCGTCGCGCATGGTCGGCGTCGACAGCCGCCCCGAACATGTAAAGGCCGTAGCCGAAGCCTCTCTAGGACGGCTCGGAATCGAGCAGATTGACCTCTTTTACCAGCACCGCGTCGACCCCAACGTGCCGATTGAGGAAACTGTCGGAGCCATGGCGGACCTCGTCAAGGATGGCAAAGTGAAAGCGATCGGCCTTTCGGAGGCAAGCGCTGCCACGATAAGGCGCGCTCATAATGTGCACAAAATTGCGGCGGTGCAGAGCGAATACTCGCTGTGGAGCCGGGATCCGGAGCAGGAGGTCTTGGCGGTCTGCCGCGAGCTCGGCATCGGCTTCGTCCCCTACAGCCCGCTCGGTCGTGGTCTCTTGACCGGCGCAATCAATAAGCCCGATGAACTTGGTGCCGATGACTGGCGCAAGAACCTGCCACGCTTTCAAGCTGATGCCATGGCCGCGAACGCTGCTCTTGTTGCAACGTTGAAGGACATGGCGCAGGCAAAGGAGGTAACGGCGGCGCAACTTGCACTGGCCTGGGTGCTGCATCAGGGCGACTTCATCGTGCCTATCCCCGGCGCGCGCAAGCTCAAGCATCTGGAAGAAAATGCTGCGGCAGCCGACATCACCTTGTCGGACGATGAGGTTAGACAGATCGGCGAGGCGCTCGCTCCGGCAAAGGTCATCGGCAGCCGTTACCGCGAGCAGGAGCTTGCCCTTGTGAACGGGTAGAGTTTCTACGCCTCGGCGTTCGACAAGGCGTTCCTTCCATTACGTCTTGCCCCCTCGGGCTTGCCTGCGTTGCCCGAGGGTCCCGACACACCTGATTTTCTTGCGGCACCCGCGCATGCTAAGGTTAGTCATCGGACGTCGCTAGCGCGCGGTCGACTTCGAGAGCCTCGAAAAGTTCGGAGATGTTGTCCGTCCCGTTAAGCTCATCAACCAGACTGAAGCACTCGTGCCCGGAGCTAGAGGCTGATCCGATCCGGGAAAGCCTGCTGAAGCACGCCGAAAAGCGGAAAGCGGTGGGGGCGATGGAACCTGAAGGTATCTACTGAGCAATACATACCGACCTTACCCGGGGAACCTTTCCCCTGCTCGCACGCTTCGCTCCCCGGACCACCACTTCCCAAGGAGCATGTTTGTGATCAACGACCTCTGGTACAAAAACGCCGTCGTCTACTGCCTTTCTGTTGAGACTTTTATGGATGCGAATGGCGATGGCATCGGCGATTTCCAAGGACTTCAGCGCCGACTGGATTATCTGGCCGGGCTTGGTGTCACCGCGATCTGGCTGATGCCGTTCCAGGCCTCTCCGGGTCACGATGATGGCTACGACGTTTCTGATTACTACAATGTCGATCCCCGCTACGGAACGCTCGGCGATTTCGTCGAATTCACTCACGGTGCCAAGCAACGTGGAATTCGCGTGCTCATCGATCTCGTCGTCAATCACACATCCGATGAACATCCATGGTTCAAAGCGGCCTGCTCGGACAAGAACTCGCGCTATCGCGACTGGTATGTCTGGTCGAAGACAAAACCCGCCAATGCCGATGAGGGAATGGTTTTTCCAGGTGTCCAGAAAACGACATGGACGCGTGATGAGAAATCCGGCGAATACTACTTTCATCGTTTCTACAAGTTCCAGCCGGATCTCAATACCGCCAATCCGCATGTTCAGGCAGAAATCCTGAAGATCATGGGCTTCTGGATCCAGCTTGGCGTTTCCGGCTTCCGCATGGATGCCGTGCCCTTCGTCATCGCCGAAAAGGGCAGCAAGGTGAAGGCGCCGAAGGAACAGTTCGACATGCTGCGAACCTTCCGCGAATTCCTGCAGTGGCGGAAGGGCGACAGCGTCATCCTGGCTGAGGCCAATGTCGTGCCGAAGGAAAACCTGCAGTATTTCGGTGACGACGGTGACCGCATGCAGATGATGTTCAACTTCCACGTCAACCAGGCGCTTTTTTATGCGCTTGCCAGCGCAGACACCCGACCGCTCGCCAAGGCGATGCATGACACACAGGAACGCCCGCAGACTGGTCAATGGGGCATTTTCCTACGCAACCACGACGAATTGGATCTGGGCCGCCTGACGGAGAAGCAGCGCCAGCAGGTGTTTGCAGCCTTTGGGCCGGATAAAGAGATGCAGCTCTACGACCGCGGTATCCGTCGACGCCTCGCCCCCATGCTTGGCGGTGATATGCGCCGCCTGAGGCTTGCCTACAGTGTGATGTACTCACTGCCCGGAACACCAGTTCTGCGATATGGTGACGAAATCGGGATGGGAGACGACCTGTCGCTGCCGGAGCGAAACTGCGCCCGCACGCCGATGCAGTGGTCGGACGAGCCGCAGGGTGGCTTCACCAAGAGCGACATGCCGGTCCTGCCGGTCATCTCGAAGGGGCCTTACGGTTTCGACCATATAAATGTCGCCTTCCAGCGCCGTGATCCAGAATCCATGCTTAACTGGACCGAGCGGATGATCCGCATGCGCAAGGAGGCGCCCGAGATCGGTTGGGGCGACTTCAGCTTTATTGATTGCAACAATTGCGGCGTGCTCGCCATCCGTTACGAATGGCGGAACAATGCCGTTGTCATCGTCCATAATTTTCACGCCAAGCCGGTGGAGATTACCTTCGACGCCGGCCTCGGTGACGCCGGCCATCTATTGATTGACATAGCCGACGACGGTGACAGTCGCGCCGACGAGAAGGGTAAGCACCATATGGTGCTCGAACCTTATGGCTATCGTTGGTATCGCGCCGGCGGCCTGGACTACTTATTGAAGCGGAGCGACACATAAGATTGCGCTGCAGGGGCGCCTCGGCCTCAGGCAACGGACCATCCACCATCCACCAGCAAGTTCGCGCCCGTGATTAAGCTTGCAGCCGGTGATGCAAGGAAGACTACGGCACCTACCACATCATCGGTTTCACCGATCCGCCCAAGTGGAATGTGAGCGAGCGTCGCTTTGCGATTGTCGGCATCGGATAGAAAAGGCTCTGTACCATCCGTGTGGATGAACGTCGGCGATACGGTATTTACGGTGACATCATAGCGTGCCCATTCGGCTGCAAGGCAGCGCGTGAGGTGATTAATTGCCGCCTTGCTCATGCAATAGATTGCCTCGCCGCGCAGTGCCACAGTACCGGCCTGCGAGCTGATGCTGATGATCCGGCCCCCATTGCGCTTGATCATGTGACGTCCTACTGCCTGCGTCATCAGAAAGGTGCCCTTGATATTGACATCGAGTATCTCGTCGAGGTCCTTCTCCTCAACGAGTTCCGCCAGATTGCCCGGAGCCACGCCGACGTTGTTGATGAGAACGTCGATCCGACCGAACGCAGCAAGCGCCGCGTCGACGGCTTGTGCAATATGGGCCTTGTTGGGAATGTCCAGTTTAACAGGCAGGACTTTTCGTCCCGCACCTTCGAGTTCGGCAACCAGGCCTGCCGACGCTGCGACATCGCGGACCCCCAAAACAATATCGGAGCCTGCTGCGGCACAGGCAAGTGCGCAAGCTCGCCCGATGCCACGGCTCGCGCCCGTCACCAAAGTCACCTTGCCCACAAGACTGAAGTCCGGCACATTCTTTTGCATCATGATCCCTCCCTCGATGAAGCTCATTTATGGCAGCGTCGGCATGCGGATGCCAGACGGTCTGTGAATGCCGAGGTGCGTCCCCCTTTGACCAGTAAGCGATCCCGCAGCGTCTATAGAGCCAGATGCAGTCGTTAGGCGGTTTGCGCCCGCCCTGCACTCTTGCGCCACTTCATCGAGGGGGCGCGGCCAGACCGGCTGCGTGTACGGTCACCGCATGTTGGCAGCCTTGATGAATCCGCGGCAGCGGACCTTGCTACCAATGATCGCGATGAATGCGGGCCGGAATCATCGAGACCGCGGGACTGCCTGGCCCATGGCGGAGATGAAGCATCCACCGACCGAGCACGATCGCGGTAACTACCGCTACCCCCATGCGAAGCCACGGAAAGGCGCCGACACGGTTCCCAGCCACAGTTTTGTGCTGACCAGGGAACAGAGCCAGCTGCTCACGCAGGTCGGCAACGTCCTTCCGGAGCCAGGCAACTTCCCGCAGGGCCGATTGCAGCTCATCCTCGCCGGGTATGTCTTCGGCCAGACTGTCGGCCGGGGCGCCTTCTTCCACGTCCGCAAGGTGTTCACGAAGCTGGGTTGCACTGTCAAAGCCCTTGAAACGGATGTTCGTCATTGCCTTTGCCTCAGTGCGCTTTCGCTATCGTCGTCCTCTCCCTTGCTTGTGCGGCGACTAGCGGCGCAGGGAGCGGAGGTTTTGTCGCTTGGCACGTAGCGCTTTCCCGTACCGGTACCGTTGAATTCCCGCCTTGCCATGGTGCGTCTGCTTGCTGTGCGTGAAGAACGCTTCACGCCGCAAAAAGATGCATCGGCAGCGATCGAAGGCGCAGGTCGATTGGGCACGTGCACAGAAACGATAAGCCGCCTTCAACCCGAAACAGGCGCACCAGACAGGCTGACGGCGCCCACGATGACGCGACCCGATCGGTATCCAATGCCATCTGTCGACCTGGAACGCGCCGGCCACACGCAAAATCGTCCAAGGCTCGATTATGTCGAAGCCCGTCTCATGCCAAGAGAACACGCGGAAGCCTTAGAAGGCGGCTAGCTTGCGTAGCTGGACCCGCTCCAGTTTTCTTTCACCGTTTCCATGGCGACATTCGTCGATGTGCTCGCCACAAACGGCAAGTTTGAAATCCGTTCCCCAAGGACATGTCTGTAGCGGCGTATGTCACGCGTTCTGATCTTCAGCAAATAATCAAAGCGTCCGGCAATCATGTGACATTCCTCGACTTCCTTGATCTTCTTGACTGCCGAATTGAAGGCGCGAAGCGCGTCTTCCTGCGTGTTTGAGAGTTTGACTTCCGCAAATGCAATATGCTCCAGATTCAGTTTCGAGGGGTTGATGACGGCTTTGAAGCCTTCAATGTAGCCGTCAGCAATGAGCCGCTTAAAGCGCAGCTGGCACGGCGTTTTAGAAAGCCCGACGCGCGCCGCAAGGTCGGTGATCGACATTCTTCCGTCGTCAGAGAGCGCCTCGAGAATCTTCTTGTCGAATAGGTCAATTTCACTAAGCTCGTACTCATTTTTAGTCATTTCATACGACTCCTCGCACAGAAATAAATCTATAAGGACTATAAGCTAGGAAAATCAAGTCTGAACGCCTTGACTGCGCGTGCTAAAGTGGGTTGCTTGATGAGGAGGGACGCCATCAGGATCCGCAACCACTGAGATTTCTGGAAAGCCTCGAGACTGACGTGGACCGCGCGCTCGCCAGCTTTCCTCTGCCCGAAGGTTTGCTGAACGCATCCAGGCGTACAATTCGCCGCATTGGGCTTGTTTCGGCAACCGGTTGGGCGGGCGGATTTTACCCGCCCGATCCTTTCGTGAATGCAAGTGGCGTTATCTTGTCGTATTTTGAAGAGGTAGTGAACGTGATGCATATTCCATTCGGTCTCATGGAACGTCGCAGCCGGAAACGCCGCAATCTTCAAACACGCAGGCACTCGAGGATATGACGGGCAAGAAGGTCCCCACCGACATCGCCGATGACTTACCGAAGCGCGGCAGTGACATCGTTTTGCTCCGCTTTCGCACGGTTGGCGTTATGCGCGGCGCTTGCGGCCTCACGGTACCGCGCTGCACGCCTGTCGGCCAGATCAAGGACTCCCGAGCGGGGGCGCGTATCATTGCCCTCCAACCGCATCACTGGCGCTAAAAACGCAATCGGCATCCAACACAGGGAACTGAAAGGCACCAAAATGTCGAGCCAATCCAACAAAATCCTCAAGGACAACATTTTGCCGAACCCGGTGCCTTTTTCAATGTTTGCACCACCAATCAGAGCACAGACGCCCCTGCGGCAGGCAATCACGGCAGCGTATCGTCGGCCCGAACCCGAATGCCTTCCTCCCCTCGTCGAAGCGGCAAGGGCGCCTTCCTCGGCGAAGGCCGATGCGGCTAAGACCGCGCGCAGGCTCATCAAAGCTCTGCGTGCCAAGCACAAGGGCACCGGGGTCGAGGGGCTTGTCCATGAGTATTCTCTATCAAGCCAGGAGGGTGTCGCCCTCATGTGCCTTGCCGAAGCCCTGCTGCGCATCCCCGACGCTGAAACCCGCGACGCGTTGATCCGCGACAAGATCGCCGAGGGAGACTGGAAGTCGCATCTGGGCGGCACGAAGTCGATGTTTGTGAATGCCGCGACCTGGGGCCTGGTTGTCACCGGCAAACTGACCTCCACCGTCAACGACCGCAGCCTGGCTGCAGCGCTTACCCGTCTCATCGCGCGTGCCGGCGAGCCTGTGATCCGCCGTGGTGTCGACATGGCGATGCGCATGATGGGCGAACAGTTCGTCACCGGCGAGACGATCGACGAAGCGCTGAAGCGCGCCCGTCCGCTCGAAGCCCGCGGCTTCCGCTACTCCTATGACATGCTCGGGGAAGCTGCCACAACTGCTGTGGATGCAGAACGCTATTATCGCGACTACGAGGCAGCGATCCATGCCATCGGCAAGGCCTCCAATGGCCGCGGCATATATGAGGGTCCCGGAATTTCCATCAAACTCTCGGCGCTGCATCCACGTTACGCCCGCGCTCAGGCGGACCGTGTGATCGGCGAATTGCTGCCTCGGGTAAAGCAGCTCGCGCTCCTGGCAAAAAGGTACGACATCGGTCTCAACATCGACGCCGAGGAAGCCGACAGGCTCGAGCTTTCGCTCGACATTCTCGAAGAATTGAGCCTCGACCAGGATCTCAGCGGCTGGAACGGCCTCGGTTTCGTGGTGCAGGCCTATGGCAAGCGCTGCCCCTTCGTCCTCGACTACATCATTGATCTTGCACGGCGTTCCGGTCGCCGGATGATGGTGCGGCTGGTCAAGGGCGCCTACTGGGATGCCGAAATCAAACGCGCTCAGCTCGACGGCCTTGAAGACTTTCCCGTCTTCACCCGCAAGGTTCATACCGACGTTTCCTACATTGCCTGTGCGCGCAAGCTGCTCGCTGCCGTCGATCTCGTCTTCCCGCAGTTTGCCACTCACAACGCGCAAACGCTTGCGACGATATATCATCTGGCCGGTCCCGAGTTTCAGGTTGGAAAATACGAGTTCCAATGCCTGCACGGCATGGGCGAACCGCTCTATGACGAGGTCGTAGGCAAGGCCAAGCTCAATCGTCCGTGCCGCATCTATGCGCCAGTCGGCACGCATGAGACCTTGCTCGCCTATCTTGTCCGCCGCCTTCTCGAAAACGGCGCGAACTCATCGTTCGTAAACCGTATCTCTGATCCCAACGTCTCGGTCGATGAGCTTGTTTCAGACCCTGTGGACGTCGTCGAGGCCATGCCCGTCGTCGGCATGCCGCATGACCAGATCGCACTTCCGGCTGCGCTTTTCGGAAAGGACCGGCTCAATTCGAAGGGGATCGACCTTTCGAACGAAGCAGCCTTGGTGGAGCTTTCCGCTCATCTCGCCGCCACCCTTTCGCAAAACTTCCATGCCATGCCTTTGCTCGCCGACGGCTCGCAGGACGGTGAGACACGGCCGATCGCCAATCCGGCCGATCACTCCGATATCGTGGGTCACGTTACGGAGCTCAAGGCTGACGATGCGCCCAGGGTTGCACGTATGGCTGCCGATGGTGTCGCACAGTGGGCTTCGTTGTCGCCTCGCGAGCGAGCAGCCTGCCTTGATAGAGCAGCCGACATCATGCAGGCCCGCATCGAGATCCTGATGGCCATTGCCATGCGGGAAGCAGGCAAGTCAGCCGCCAATGCGGTCGGCGAGGTCCGTGAAGCAATCGACTTCCTGCGCTATTATGCCGTACAGGCACGCAAGACGCTCGGTCCAGCACATGCACCGCTCGGCGCGATCGTCTGCATCAGCCCCTGGAATTTTCCGCTGGCGATTTTCACGGGCCAGGTGGCGGCTGCCCTCGTCGCCGGCAATTCGGTGATGGCAAAACCGGCCGGCGTCACCCCGATCATCGCCTATGAAAGCGTGAAGATCCTGCATGAAGCCGGCGTACCGCGCGGCGCGCTGCAGTTCGTGCCCGGCAGCGGCCGCCTCGGAGCTGCGCTGGTGGCGGCCCCGGAAACGGCCGGGGTCATGTTCACCGGCTCGACCGAAGTCGCCCGTCAAATCCAGGCCCAGCTCAGCGAGCGCCTTTCGCCGGCCGGAAAACCGATACCGTTGATTGCGGAAACGGGTGGACAGAACGGGATGATCGTGGATTCCTCGGCGCTCGCCGAGCAGGTCGTTGCCGACGTGATTGCCTCCGCCTTCGACAGTGCCGGCCAGCGTTGCTCGGCTTTGCGAGTTCTTTGTCTCCAGGATGAAGTCGCTGACAGGACTCTTACCATGTTGAAGGGGGCGTTGAAGGAGCTCAGGATCGGACGCACCGACCAGCTCAACATCGACGTCGGGCCGGTGATATCCGAGCAGGCAAGGGCCGAGATCGACCAGCACATCGAACGGATGCGGTCGCTCGGTTGCAAGGTAGAGCAATTGCCGCTGCCCGACTCTGCCGCTCGTGGCACCTTCGTTCCGCCTACGATCATCGAACTGAAGCAGATGTCGGACCTGACGCGCGAAGTGTTCGGACCTGTGCTGCATGTCATCCGATACCGCCGCGAAGATCTCGATCGCCTGATCGACGATATCAACAATTCCGGCTACGGCCTCACTTTCGGGCTCCATACGCGACTGGACGAGACAATCGAGCACGTCACGGGACGGGTGAAGGCGGGCAATCTCTACGTCAACCGCAACATCATCGGCGCCGTGGTCGGCGTCCAGCCCTTCGGCGGACGGGGCTTGTCCGGCACGGGACCCAAGGCCGGCGGGCCACTCTACATCGGCCGTCTCGTACAGCGCGCGCCCGTCCCGCCGCAACACAGTTCGGTCCATACCGACCCTGCGCTTCGCGATTTTGCATCCTGGCTGGGCCGAAAAGGCCATAACGACGAAGCGGAAGCAGCCCGTGAGCTTGCCGCGATTTCCGCGCTCGGGCTCGAAAAGGAATTGGCGGGACCTGTGGGCGAACGAAACCTATATGCCCTTCATCCAAGGGGGCGGATCCTCCTTGCGCCGGCAACGGCAAAGGGCCTTTTCCGTCAGCTTGCGGCGGCATTGGCCACCGGAAACCAGATTGTGATCGATCTTGCGTCGAACCTTGAGACCGCCCTTACCGCGCTTCCAGCGTCCGTTTTGGCTAGGCTTTCCTGGAGTTCGAATTGGGAATCCGACGGACCATTTTCGGGCGCCCTGATAGAAGGGGATATCGAACGCACAGCCTCGATCAACAAAAGGATCGCGGCCTTGAAGGGTCCTCTTGTCCTCGTTCAGTCGGCCACGACCGATGAGCTTGCAAGGGATCACGAGGCATATTGCCTCAATTGGCTGCTGGAAGAGGTTTCGATTTCGATCAACACGGCTGCGGCCGGCGGCAATGCAAGCCTCATGACGATCGGCTGACACGGGGAAGTGCCGCGCGTGTCCGGATCAGACCGCGCGGCCGCTTCCGCCACTGCGAGCTGAGAACGCTCATGTCCACTCAACCGAAATCCGAAGAAAGTTGTGACGAGTTCCTGAAGCATTGAGGCCATTGTCGCACTGCGGGCCCTATTGGCAGCATGCGCGGTCAAGAGCGAGCAAACGAAACCGGCGGCCGTTCAACATCTTGCCATATGCGCGACCTTGCCCGTCAAGAAGCCGCTTGCGGTTTGCGCCCTGCGATATTCTGTGGGATGAACCGATAGTGGATGAGATCCATGACAACAGTCTCACTTTGCGTCCGATTGCGGTAGCCATGGCGGCGGTCGGCAGGGAACCTCAGCGACTGCCCTTGCTCCACCAGTCTCCACTCTTCCTCCACCAGCAATTCGATCTCCCCGCGCAGGACGCTCACATGCTCCACAACCCCGATGTCATGCGGCTCTGAGATACTCTCGAAGTCGGGCGCGAAGGTCAGTTCATAGAGTTCGAAACCGAAACGGGTCTCATAAGGGAACAACAATGCGCGTTGCATCCCCTCCTCCGACGGGCGCACCCGCAGACGACTGGCGTCACGCAAAAGCAATACATCGCCTACTTCGCGATCCGGCTCAAGCAGGGCGGTCATCGGAACCCGCAAGCCCGTCGCGATCTTCCAAAGCGTCGCGACCGTCGGCGTGGATTCGCCACGCTCGATCTGGCCCAGCATAGCCTTGCTCACTCCAGTATGCGCTGCAGTCTTGTCGAGGCTCCATCCAAGGTCGTGTCTGATCGTTTTCAGCAGCTTGCCCGTGTCCACGGGACTGATGGACTTCATTTGTGACTTTCCTCGCATCTGTGCGTTATAGCGTACACTTCCAACGTGCGCTATAACGTACAAATGCGCAACCCAACAGCGTCGGAGGATGTCACATGCAGCCAGTCAGTGAAAGTCCCGCAGCATTCCGGGAAGCCAGACAACCAGACACCAGGCTCGACCTCGGACGCATCTTTGAGGCGAGAAAACAAATCTCACGGATGTTTCGCGACACGCCCCAATTCGGCTGTCCGTCTCTTGGCGATCTTCTGGGCTGCGAACTCGTCATCAAACTTGAGACCGCAAATCCGATCCGATGCTTCAAGGGACGTGGGACCGAGGTCGCAATGTCCCGCCTCGCAAGAAGCGCTGATCAAAGGGCCGCGGTCTGCGCCAGCGCCGGCAATCTCGGGCAGGCGCTCGCATATAGCGGGCGGGAACGCAGTATTGGCGTGACAGTGGTCGCCGCCAAAAGCGCCAATGCCGCCAAGATCGACCGCATTCGCGGGCTTGGAGGCGCCGTCGAACTTGTCGAGGGTGACATCGAGGAGGCGCGAAAGCGCGCTCGCGAGATCGCGGCCAGCGGCAACGCTTTACTCGTGGAGGACAGCGAGAACCTCGACACCTGCGAAGGCGCGGGCACTATCGGGCTGGAGCTTGTCGAAGGGTTCGGCCGCATCGACACGATCCTGCTCGCGCTCGGCGGCGGTGCGCTCGCAACCGGCGTTGGCCACGTTTTCAAGTGCCTGTCGCCCGCGACGGAGGTTGTATGCATCCAGCCGAGCGGGGCGCCCGCCATGGCCCTGTCTTGGCGGGCGCGATCTATCGTCACCACCGACCGCGCCGATACCATCGCCGACGGTGTCGCCGGCCGGTTCCCAATCGCAGCGGTCCTTCAGGACCTGCTCGCCGTCGCCAATCACGTGCCGCTGGTTGAGGAGGCAAGCATCAAGGCGGGCATGCGCCTGCTCCTTCGGCACGCGGGTCTCGTGGTCGAGCCATCGGCCGCCCTTGGCGTTGCAGCGATGCTGGAAGATCTCTCGCGATACCGTGGCAAGCGTGTGGTCACGGTGATCTGCGGGTCGAACGTACTGCCCGAGGCTTTTTGTCGGTGGACACAGGACCAGAGTAGAAGCGCGATCGCTTCCAGTGAAGGATCGAGGTGACCACAGGTCGAATGCCGAACCCGGACCGAGTGCTGAGGCCTACGGGTCGCGAACAACGCGGGCGTACGGATAAAGGCGATGAGATTTTTCCAGCTTACATCTGAAGCGCCTTCATATCGCACCTGGTCCCGCGATCAACGCTGAGAGTAAGTTTCTGACGCCGACGCGACATCGAGATCAAGAGGTTGCTTCATCGCTGGGGCCAGCCTCTATACTCATGACAAGCTTGCGCAGCAGGGCGGCGAGTGCCGCGCGCTCTTCGGCATCCAAACTTTTCAGGAACAAGAGTTCACTGGCCATATCGGCGCGAAACGCCTTTTCGGCTAGCGCGATGCCCGATGCGGTCAGACAAACGACAACACTCCGACCGTCGCGGGCGGATTTTTCGCGCACAACCAGACCAGCCTTTTCCAGCCGATCGAGGCGGTGCGTCAACCCACCCGACGACAGCATGAGCGTCGTATACATGGCCGTCGGCGTCAGCTGGTAGGGTTGGCCAGATCTGCGCAGGGTCGCGATGACGTCGAACTCGCCGCGATCGAGGCCGAATTTGGCAAAGGTCTCCTCAATGGAGGGCGACACCAGGTTTGTTAGCCGTTTCGCGCGTCCCAGAATCGCCATCGGCTCGGTGTCGAGGTCTGGCAATTCGCGAGCCCATTGCGCGCGGAGCCGGTCGACATGGTCCTCGACAGCGCCCTCTTTTGAGCCGCGGTTGTTGTCTGGCGCCACCCGCCTGATCCTCGTTTGCTTCGTCGTGCCCACAATTGCGTCGTGCTGTTCCATACACCATGGAGCCTCTGCGGCAAAGATATCTTTGCGAGAAGATATTTATCTTGACGAGAAGACAGTTTTGCCAATATGTCTTCCTGTGAAGATAATTGGTAACGACTGGAGGATCAGGATGTTTTCGGTATATCGCTATCAGCAGCCCGAACCCGGCACGAGCCGTACTGTCCGCTTCGAAGGTCGTAACTTCGGCAGCGAGGTGTCGCTTTTTATCGTGGATGCGGATCCGGGCCGCGGCCCGGCGCTGCATGTTCATCCCTATGCCGAGACCTGGGTGGTTCGAAAGGGAGAGGCTGAGTTTACGGTTGGCAATGATAGGATGCGCGGTTTTGCCGGCGACATCATTGTTGGCCCCGCCAACGTTCCTCATCGTTTCGAAAATGTCGGTACCGACCGGCTGGAGATCGTCTGCATCCATCCGAGCCAGACGTTCGAGCAGACTTTTGTCTAAGCCATCTCTGAGAGGAGCAAGATAATGACTAGAATGATCTTTCTGAACCTGCCGGTGAAGGACCTGGCTACCGCGACGGCCTTCTACGAGGCCATCGGATGCGTCAAGAACGAGCAGTTCTCCAATGCAAATGCAAGTTCGATGGTGTGGTCTGAAACGATCACGTTCCAGCTTCTGCAACATGGTTATTATCAGACTTTCACAGCAAAGCCGATTGCTGACGCGCACGCGACAAGCGGGATGCTGATCGCTCTGTCTCGCGACAGCCGCGAGGAGGTCGACGCCATGGTGGAGGCTGCCGCCAGATCAGGCGGCCAAGCGGATGTCCGCGAGCCGCAGGATTTGGGATTCATGTACCTGCGCAGTTTTGCTGATCCGGACGGACACGTTTTCGAACCGGCTTACATGGATAGGGCCAGCGCCATTTGAAATCGGAGGGTTCCCCGAGCTTCAACAGCCCTCGGCAGACCTAGATTTTCTCATACCTGAGCCCAGATTTCCTCGTTTGTTCAGGGCGCTGACGACGGCCTATATAGTTTGTCGCGCCCTGGTGCGGCCGCGCGTGCCTTGGCGGCATGCGCGCGGGCCGCAGCTGCGGGCCTTTCACATTGAGCAAGCCCGCGTTCGGGAATGCGGCCCATTAGGATACGAGGAGCTATGAGTACAATATCCAGCAGGACTTATGCGCTTTGCGCAGGTGCCTGTTTCTCCCTTTTCGGCACCTTTTTCGCCTGCCATGCACAAGCAGACGCTGTTGAAGGCAGGATCAGGCCCGTGGTCGACCGGACCGTCAAGACGTTGATGGCCGAAAACGGCGTAGCCGGCATGGCGGTGGGCATCACTGTCGATGGCCGCCGGTTTATTTTCAACTACGGTCTCGCCGACAAGGAAAAGGCAACGCCCGTCACTGCTGACACGCTGTTCGAGATCGGCTCCGTCAGCAAAACCTTTACCGCCACGCTCGGCGCCTATGCCGAGGCTAAAGGCGCCCTCGCCTTCTCCGATGCTGCAAGCGAGCATATGCGGGAGCTGGCGGGCAGTGCCTTCGACCATATCAACGTCCTCGAACTGGGCACCTATACGGCAGGAGGCCTGCCGCTGCAGTTTCCCGGCGAGGTCAGCAACAGCACGCTCACGCGCTATTTCCGCGGATGGCGCCCCGGCTATGAACCCGGCACATATCGCGTCTACTCCAATCCCAGCATTGGTCTCTTCGGAACCCTCGCAGCTGCGAGCCTCAGAACGCCCTTCCCCGAGCTCATGGAGGACACGCTCTTTCCGGCACTTGGTCTCGTCAACAGCTATATCCGCGTCCCCGAGACGGAAATGAAAGATTATGCCTTCGGCTACAACAAGCAAAACAACCCCGTGCGAGTAAGCCCAGGAGCACTCGATGCACAGGCCTACGGGGTCAAGACGACTGCGGCTGACCTGTTGCGCTTCGTCGAGGTGAACATAGATTCCTCCGGGCTTGAACCCTCGCTGAAGAAGGCGATCGGCGCAACCCAGATCGGCTACTACCGGATAGGTGATACGTTCCAGTCCCTGGGGTGGGAGCTTTATGCCTGGCCGGCGAGACTGGATACACTCCTACATGGAAACTCTTCCGACATGGCGATGAAGTCTCACGCGGTGGCCCCGCTGGTGCCGCCACAAAAGCCAGCAGAGAACGTGTTTCTCAATAAGACAGGTTCCACCGGTGGCTTTGGAGCCTATGCCGCGTTCGTGCCGACGCGCCGGATCGGTGTAGTACTGCTTGCCAACCGAAACTATCCCATCCCTGAGCGGGTTAAGGCCGCCTACTCGATCCTCAAGATGCTTGATACCGTATCGCAGGACGAGAGGCATCGGTGAGCTGACCGATGCCTCTCGAAGGCAAAAAAGCGGCGGGCGGCCGGCTGCCTCGAACCCAGTGCCGCTGTTCGGGCGCCGCCCCGTCGGCAGCACTAATACACGACCACGCCGCGGATGCTTTGACCGGCATGCATAAGTTCGAAGCCCTGGTTGATGTCCTCGAGCGGCATTGTATGGGTGATCATCGGATCGATCTCGATCTTGCCTTCCATGTACCAGTCGACGATCTTCGGCACGTCGGTTCGCCCGCGCGCGCCGCCGAAGGCCGTGCCCATCCAGCTGCGGCCGGTCACCAGCTGGAACGGACGCGTCGAGATCTCCTGGCCAGCACCGGCCACCCCGATGACGACCGACTTGCCCCAGCCGCGATGGCTGGCTTCCAGCGCCTGGCGCATCACCTTCGTGTTGCCGGTGCAGTCGAAGGTATAGTCGGCACCGCCGATCTGGTCGGCGCCGCGCTTCGTCAGGTTGACGAGATAGGCCACGATGTCGCCCTCGACCTCCTTCGGATTGACGAAATGCGTCATGCCGAACTTTTCGCCCCAGGCCTTGCGGTCATTGTTGATGTCGACACCGATGATCATGTCGGCGCCGGCAAGCCTGAGACCCTGGAGAACGTTCAAACCGATGCCGCCGAGGCCGAAGACGATGGCCGTGGCACCGATCTCCACCTTGGCGGTGTTGATGACGGCACCGATGCCGGTGGTGACCCCGCAGCCGATATAGCAGATCTTGTCGAAGGGGGCGTCGGCATTGACCTTGGCAACGGCAATCTCCGGCAGCACCGTGTAATTGGCAAAGGTCGAGCAGCCCATGTAGTGATGGATCTTGTCCTTGCCGATCGAAAAGCG